>JAZPZI010000014.1:0-105482 GCA_045544615.1 Clostridia bacterium | reverse complement strand
TCATATTCAGAGTTCCGCTTATACCCGGTATAACCGACACCCCAAAGAATCTGGATGCCATTTCAAAAATCACAGAAGGCTATAGCGTTGAAAAACTTGCGTATAACCAAATGGCGGGTGTCAAGTATAAGATGCTTGGTAAGACTTTTGAACTTGAATGAAGTATCAAAGATGTATAATTACAAAAAGAAAGGTGATAAAAATGGAAAAGAATAATGTGTTGTTTGAAGGTGTTTACAGTGCAACCTTCTCGGTTTATGACAAGGAAATGAATGTTATAAAACCAAGTATTGAAAAGCTGATTGCCTACAACCTTAAAAATGGTATAAAAGGCTTTTATGTTGGCGGCAATACAGGGGAATGTACAGTATTACCTAACAAAACAAGAATGCAGATGTTAGAGGCTGTTAAGGAAAATGCGGGAGATGCTTCTATAATTGCACATATCGGTGCAGGACATCTTGACGATACAACAGCACTCTTGGAACACGCAAACAGTGTTGGTGTAGATGCAATTTCATCATTGCCTCCATCGCTTACAGCATACTATAAGCCTGAAGAAATTATTGAATATTATAAGTATCTTGCGAAGAATTCAAAAAGTCCGGTAATAGCTTATGTTACACCTGTTCTGACATGTGATCCTATCTGGTTTGCAGAAGAAATAATGAAAATTGAAAATGTAGCAGGTATTAAACTTACAATTCCTAACTATTACATCTTTGAGAAGATGAAGCTTGTAAATGGCGGAAATATCAATGTTTTAAACGGTCCTGATGAGTGTATGCTTGCAGGTCTTATTATGGGTGCAGACGGTGCTATCGGTACTACATATAATCTTATGCCGAAAACTGCTTGTGCTATTTACGACAACTTTATGAGTGGTAATATCAAGGAAGCGCAGGCACATCAGCATAAGCTGAACCGCTTTATTGATACAATTGTTGGCAATAACCTGTCTGTGTGGAAGTCTATCCTTTCTGTTATGGGAATTGATGCAGGCTACACTGTTGCACCTTCAATTATGCCAACAGATGAAAAGGTTAAAGAATTGATTAAACGTCTTGAAAGCTTTGGCTGTACGGAGGAAATGCTCGGATGAAACTTGCGGCTTTAATGCTTATTATTATAGCTTCATCAGAAGTTGGCGTAATGGGTGAGCTGAGAAAAATCTATCAGGTAAAAAATGGTACCGGAATTATACCGACAGCACTTTTTATGCTGCTTTTCAATATTTTTGCGGTATTAGGAGGATTGGCGGTTTCTGACGCAATTCCACTTACCGCAACTGGTATTAGCTTTGCATTTATATTTGCAATTTCGTCTTTAGTGACCGCAATACTTTGTCTGGTTGGTACGGCGTGGGGGAATATTTCAATTATTATTACTTGTGCGATGCTGGGAAAGCTGGTTCTGCCCACAGTTTATGGTATTCTTGTTTTGCCCGAAGATAATGTTCTGACTGTTTATAAAGTATTGGGATTTTTATTTGCTGGCATAACCCTTGCGCTTAATTTTGTGTCTGAAAAAACAGGTACAAAAAATAAAAATGCTTTTAAGTTCAAGCTTGCGTGTATTACGGTATTTTTCACACAGGGCTCGGCACTTATAATTTATAATATGGTGAATCGGATGGGTATTGCCGGTAACGGATTTGTTACTATGTATATGACAATTTCGGTTTTACTGATGTTGGTTGCACTTGTTCTACCTGTTTTTAGGAATCCGGATGCTTTTAAAAAGGAAATAAAAAGCACTATGTCGCCAAAAAGCATTCTTATAATTATAGGTTATGCGATTTTGGCATTTACCTCTGATAAGTTATCACTTACCTGTTCGGGAATGGTTCCGCTCATATTCCAGGCACCGGTGGAATTTTGTGTCCCGATTGTAGTGATTGCCATAATTGATTTTATTATTTACAGAGAGAAATTAAACAAAAGACAACTGATTCAGCTTTTGACTGCATTTCTTTCCTGCGGTTTTTTTATGATATAAAAGGGAGTAATAAAAATGGTTACAGGAAATATCAAAAATTGCGGAAAATATTATCCGCTACATAAGCATTTTGAGGCTGTGTTTGAGTATTTGAAAACTGTTAAAAAAGAAGACGGAAAATATGTTATAAGCGAGGGAAATGCTTGGGTAAACCCACCCGTAGTAAGAAATTCGACTTCGGATATTTATGAGACGCACAGAAAATTTATTGATATACACTACATACTCTCAGGAAGTGAAACCTTCGGATATTCCGATGCTGAAAAACTTGATGTAGTTGAGGAATATGACGAAGAAAAAGAATATGAATTCCTGAAAGGGAAGGGTAACATGATTAAAATGTCTGATGGCGACTTTATAATTGTATTCCCGGAGGATGCTCACAATATTATAGTTGATTTTGACAAGAGCAAGGAACTCGTAACGGTAGTTGCAAAGGTAAGATTAGTTTCGGAGGATTAATTATGAAAAAAATCGGAAAGCAGGTCTTGTTTTTAGAAGCAAAAGACGGAAATCCAAGAAACGGAGAAGGCTCTTTTTTGAGAATTGATGAGCAAACAATTATGTATGCTTATTCTAAATACGAAGGCAATGACTGGAATGACCATTGTCCTGCAGATATCTATGTTATATACTCTTACGATGAGGGTGAAACCTGGCAGGACGAAAAGCTAATAGTGAAGCATGATTCCACAAATGTAATGTGTGCATCCCTTCTTCGCTTTGATAATGGGGATATAGGTACATTTTACCTAAAAAAAGAAAACGAAACTTGCTCCTGTGTCGTGTATATGGTACGCTCCTCTGATAACGGAAAAACCTGGTCTAAGCCTTTAAGATGTATAAACGAAGATAAGTATTTTGTTACAAATAACGACAGAGTTATTAAACTCAAAAGCGGCAGAATACTGATTCCTGCAAACTGTCATCCGTTTAATGAAAATCCACCTACTCCTGGGAAATTCAATATCGGTATGGTTGCAAAACTCAATATTTTCGCATCGGATGATGATGGATATACATGGTATAAACTCGCAGGAGATATTGAAATACCTGAAAAAGAAAGCGGTTCAGGACTTCAGGAAAGCGGACTTTATCAAAGGGATTCGGGAGAAATTGTTGCATGGTCGAGAACTGATATGGGATTTCAGTATGAATGTATATCCTACGATAACGGCAAAACCTGGACAACTCCACATCCTATGAAATTCTTTACATCACCATTATCGCCTATGGGTATGAAAAAGGTTTGCGGTGATAAGGTTGTAGCGATTTTTAATCCAATCCCATCTTACACAACCCGTGAGCTTGCAGATAGCAGAACGTGGGGCAGAACACCTTATATCTGTGCTGTTTCAGAGGATGACGGGAATAAGTTTGATGAGATTTTCTGCCTTGAGGATGACGATACAAACGGATACTGCTATGCTGCGATTTTTGACGGTGGAGATTATTTTCTTGTTGCATATTATCATTCAAACAATTCTGAAGGATGTTTGAACTCCAATAAAATGATAAAGGTACGAAAAGAAGAATTGGAATAAAGGAGCAATGTGATGCGGAACTTTTGCGATAAAATGGACAGCTTTTTTAGATGCCTATTATAAAACTAATAAAAATTCAGGCATATTAAGGATTACCTCAAAAGATGAAGTTATCTATGAAAAATTTATGGGGTATGCTGACATAGAAAACAAAACAGAATTCTCAAAGGATTCTATGTTTACATTGTATTCTCTTTCAAAGCCGTTTTGCACAATAGGTCTGATGAAATTAAAAGATAAAAATCTCGTTGATATTGATAAACATCCGGGCGTTTATTTGTCTGAGGCAAAAGGCTTTGATAAAGCAGTAACAATAAGATATTTATTGAATCATACAAGCGGTATTCCCGACTTTGACCAGAACACGGATTTTCGCCAAAAATATATTGGTGAAACATCGGAGCAACTTAAAGAGCAACTATTGTTGCTTTCGGAATATGATATGATGTTTGAGCCTGGAACAAAAGGGCAGTATGCAAATATTAACTTTATTATTTGTGCATTGATCATTGAATGTGTTTCGGGTATGAGCTACGGCGAGTATATGAAAACAGAGGTCTTTGAGCCTTTGGGTATGTATGATACCTTTGTTGACAACAAAGCTTTGACTTTGGAAAAGAGGGTTAAAGGCTACACTAAAAAGGAAGATGATATAGTACCTGCCGACAGAGTTACAGAATGGGTTATGGGCGGAGCAGATGTTGTATCTACAGTTGATGATGTATATTGTCTTAATAAGGCAATAAAACACAAGCTTCTTTTATCTTCAAAGTCTTGGGAAGAAATTTTAACCCCGTCGCCAATCAATTCTATGGGCTTTGGTTGTACCATAAGTAACTGGCACAATATGAAGCGTATCACCCATAACGGTGGTTGGGAAGGGTTCAGAACAATGCACGTTCAACTGCCGGAAGTGGATTTTGATATTATTTTATTATCAAATTCAGCTTGGGGAGATGCAAGGAAGGATATTGCAGAGGCAATATATGAAGTATATTACGGATATGATAATACCGTAAGCGATGATGTGAAAATGGATGTTGGATATGTATAATTGAAAGGGTGGATTTATATGAAAATATACAGAGTTACAGACAAGGAATTTTTACCGTTTGGTAATGTCCTTAATCTTGATACAAAAGAAATTATAGAAGAAGCTGAAAAGGTGGAATTGCCGGAGGCTGGCTCAATGTATGTGCCTTCCAAGGAAGAATTTGAACAGCTTCCGATTATGAAAGATATAAAAAATGAAATCTTTGGCGGAATGCCGACACAGCTTGGATATTGCTGGGGATATAACGATACTTTGAATGCTTTAGAATGGCATAAATGCTCAGAAGTTAATATTGCTGTAGCTGATATAATTTTGCTTGTGGGCGATGTTCGTGATGTTGAAGAGGGTAACAGATACAATTCCGATAAAGTAAAGGCCTTTAAGGTATTAAAGGGTGAAGCTATCGAAATGTATGCAACAACCCTTCATTACTGCCCGATTCAGGCATCAAAAGATGGTTTCGGCTGTGTAGTAGGGCTTTTAAAGGATACCAACACAGACCTTGATTTTATCTCTGAAGACAAGCTTATTACTCATACAAACAAATATATAATAGCGCACGAAGATAATACGGAGCTTGTTGAAAATGGTGTATTCGGTGGAATTTATGGTGAGAACTATAAAATCTGCATGGAATAAACAGAGGCTTCGGTATATACATAAATGAGGATATATGATTAAGTCGGTAGTTAAAGGTGATGTAGACAAAATTGCACCGTATTCAACTGTTATACTAAAACTTTGTAAAATATAGGAATGAGGAAATGCTATGAGAGAATACGAAAGACTTGATAAAATAAGCGAAAACAGAGAGCCTCAAAGGGCGTACTACATACCTTATGATTCTTTGGAAAAGGCACTTCGTGGAAAAAAAGAAGAATCAAAGTTCTATCGTCTTTTAAACGGTGAATGGAATTTTAAGTATTTTGAATCAGAGTTTGATATCACTGAAAAAATTGAAGAGTGGGACAAAATTCCTGTCCCGTCCTGCTGGCAACTGCACGGCTATGATAAAATCGGATACACAAATGTAAACTATCCGTTCCCTGTTGATCCGCCGTATGTTCCGGATATGAACCCATGCGGTGTGTATAATAAGAGCTTTCAGATTGACAGCGACTGGAATGGAAGAAAGACATATATTGTTTTTGAGGGTGTCTCATCCTGTGTTTTCTTATATGTAAACGGTGAATATGTCGGATATTCGCAAGGTTCGCATTTGCAGGCAGAGTTTGAAATATCGAAGTATGTCAAAGTCGGAGAAAATGAACTGACTGCAAAAGTGTTCAAGTGGTGCTTGGGAAGCTATCTTGAGGATCAGGACTTTTTCAGATTTAGCGGAATTTTCCGTGATGTTTATCTTTTGTCAAGGGAAGAAAATCATTTCAAGGATGTAAAGGTTACGGCAGACTGCAAAACTATATCGGTTTCATGCCCGGAGTATGAAATTTATGATGCTGAAGGAGAAATTGCAGACCTTACAAATCCTATTCTCTGGAATGCGGAAAATCCGTATTTATATACAGTTGTGGTTAAGGGTAAAAGTGAATATATTCCAATCAAAGTTGGAATGCGAGAAATCGGAATTTCCGATAAGTTTGAGCTATTGGTGAATGGTGTGAGTGTTAAACTAAAGGGAGTAAATCATCATGACACCAACGCATATCACGGTTATGTCATGACCGAAGAGGAATTAAAAAATGACCTTCTTAAGATGAAGGAACTAAACATAAACACAGTCAGAATGTCGCATTACCCGCCAACACCTGAGTTTTTGAATATGTGCGATGAAATGGGATTTTATGTCATAGACGAAACCGATCTGGAAACTCACGGATTTGTCAGCAGAAATACCGGCTACAGATGGGATGATAAAGAATGTCCTGATGAGTGGATTCATAGTATGCCGGAATGGGAAGACTCATATGTTGAGCGTGCTGTAAGAATGTATGAAAGAGACAAAAATCATGCATGTATTATTATGTGGTCAACCGGTAACGAAAGCGGACACGGAATAAATCACAGAAAAATGGTTGACTGGCTCAGAAGCAGAGATTCTGAAAGACTCATTCACTGTGAGGACGCATCAAGACAAGGGTATCACGGAGTCCCTGATGTTGTTTCGCTTATGTATACAGGTGTTGAGGAACTGGAAGAAAAGTATATTAAAAACGATGAACTAAAACAACCGGTTTTTCTTTGTGAATATTCTCACGCTATGGGGAATGGCCCGGGAGATGTTTATGATTATGTGGAATTGATGTATCAATATCCTAAATTCATTGGCGGATGTATCTGGGAATGGGCTGACCATACCGTTATAAAGGATTCTATTCCTATGTATGGCGGTGATTTTGGAGAATTGACACACGATGGTAACTTCTGTTGTGACGGTTTGGTTTTTTATGACAGACAGTTTAAAGCGGGTTCATATAATACAAAATATTCGTATCAGTATTTTGCCAGTGAATACAAAAACGGTAAATTGTATCTGACTAATTATTATGACTTTACTAATCTTGATAAGTACGAATTCAAGTTTGAAAAGGTTGTTGATGGAGAAGTTGTAGAAAGTTGTATTAAAACTTTTGGTATCGAACCGCATCAGACAGCGGAAGTGGACTTGCCGTTTGAGTTTAATGATGCCTGCAAAATGGGCATATATCTTAATGTGTATCAGCTCGATGATGGGTTTGAGCGTGGTTTTGTACAACACGAAATTAAAAGTGTTAGAATAGACCCTGATATGGGCGAAGCGGCAATCAACTTGTCGGATGATGCGAAGAATATATATGCAAAAACCAAGTATACAGAGTATACAATATCCAAAATAACCGGAAATATTGTATCTATGGTAAAAAATGGTGAGGAAATGCTTGCAGAGCCTGTTCGTTTAACCTCATGGAGAGCACCTACCGATAATGATAGAAAGATTAAAAACAACTGGGGGCTGTTTCAGGATAATATGAGCGGAATAAACATAAACCGCTTGTTCAGTAAGGTTTATTCTTGCAATTTTTGCGACAATGAAATTATAGTTAAAGGAAACCTTGCAGGTGTTTCGAGAATCCCGTTTTTGTATCACACAATCAGGTACAGATTCTTTGAAAATGGGGTGCAGGTTGTAGTTAACGGTGAAATAAATGAACTGATAAATTGCCCGTTCCTGCCACGACTTGGATTTGAATTTACGCTTAACAAAGAAAATGACAGCTTCACATACTACGGTATGGGTGAGATGGAAAATTATTGCGATATGTGCCGTCATACAAAAATCGGAAAATTTAGCAGTAGTGCGGAAATCGAGTATGTGAACTACATAATGCCTCAGGAACATGGAAACCATACAAGAACCAAAATGCTCAAGATGGACTGCGGATTGGAGTTTATCGGTGACACTGAATTTGAGTTCAATGTTTCCAAGTACACATCTGATGTTCTGACAAGTGCTATGCATATCAACGAGCTTGTCAAAAATAACAAGACAAATGTAAGGATAGACTATAAGGTTTCAGGTATCGGGTCGAACAGCTGTGGCCCACAATTGTTGGAAAAATATTGGCTTGGAAAAGGAAAGTTTGAATTCTCGTTCTTTATCAAATAAAGGTTATGTATTAGAACAGGTGCAAATCGGGAATTTGAATTTACAGAAAGGGAAACAAATGTTTTTTTATAATTATTCAAAGCCCGGAAAGGGCGTAAATAAAAGAGATCCCAATCAACCACGATGGCAGATTTTTCTGGATATTTATCCAAGAAAGTTATGGGATTTATTTAAACTGAATTTATTGTATTTAATTTCAGCATTGCCTTTTTTTGCGGTAACAATGGTTGTTTGCGGTGTGATAACATCACCCATAATTGATAAGGCAGTGTTGAGCTCGCCAGATATGAACTTCCTCAAATATGATATTTTACTGAGATTTGCTTTTTCATTCATTTTTATGATGTTTGTCGGGATAGGGCCCGCAACTGCTGGTTTTGCTTATATTATCCGTGAATATGCAAATGAGCATCATTGTAACATGATGAGTGATTATTTTGAAAGGTTTAAATCGAATTTTAAACAAAGCATCATATTGTGGGTTATTGACTTGATTGTGTTGTATGTATTTTCTGTTGCTATCAGATTTTATGGTGAAACGGGGAAGATTGTTTTTCAGTACATACTCATAGTGGTTTCTGTTATATATGTGATGATGCATATATACATTTACCCAATGATGATTACATTTGATTTACCGCTAAAACATATATTAAAAAACTCTTGTCTGATAGCACTTGGGAAAGCACCGATGAATCTGCTGATTCTTGGCTTAAATGTTTTGTTGTATATAATTATACCATTTACTGCTATCATGCATCCGAAAAGTTTGTTGGCTTTGATTGTAATTCTATTCTTAGAGGTTTTTGTTTTTCCGCCAATTACAAATTTTATAACGGGGTTTTCTGTTATCCCGGTTTTGAATAAATATGTGAATGCTGAAAAATAAAAGGTACAAAATTAAAAAGAAGGTATTGAAATGATAAATAAGAGCATTGACAAATTGGTATCATATGGCTTGATTACAGGACTTATAGAAGAAAGCGATGCAATATATGCCCGCAACAAAATTCTGACACGTCTTGGAATTGATTCTTATGAGGAAACAAATGAAAAGTGTGAGTCAATTAGCGAATTGAGTGAAATATTAAAGGACATAACCGATTTTGCGGTAGAAAAAGGCATAATTGAAGACAGTATCGTATACAGAGATATTTTTGATACAGAAATTATGGATATATTAACGCCATATCCGTCAACGGTAATAACGAGATTTATTGAAAAGTATAAAACAAGCCCTGAAGAGGCGACAGACTATTTCTATGAACTCTCATGTAATACCAACTATATCAGAAGAGACAGAATCAAAAAGGATGTAAAATGGACTGTTGACTCCGAGTATGGAGAAATTGAAATAACGATTAACTGTTCAAAACCGGAAAAGGATCCCAAAGCAATTGCAGCCGCAAAGTTGCAAAAGCAGGTATCATATCCAAAATGCCAACTTTGCATTGAAAACGAGGGTTATGGCGGAAGGGTTGATCATCCTGCAAGACAGAACCATAGAATTATCCCGATCAAGATATGCGGTGAAGAATGGGGATTCCAATATTCTCCGTATGTTTATTACAATGAGCATTGTATTCTCTTGAATGCAAAGCATACTCCGATGGTGATTGATAAGTCAGTTTTTGCAAAATTGCTTGATTTTATCGGACAGTTTCCGCACTACATTATCGGCTCAAATGCTGATTTGCCGATTGTAGGTGGATCAATTCTGACACATGAACATTTTCAGGGTGGTAATCATATTTTTGCAATGCACAGAGCTAAAAGTGAAATGTTTTATGATATAAATGGGTTTGAGAATGTCGAAGTCAGCCGCTTGAAGTGGCCAATGTCGGTCATCAGATTAAAGAGTTCTGATAAAGATAAGATTATTGAATTGTCCGATAGAATTCTCAACAGCTGGAGAAACTATTCCGATGAAAGTGCGTTTATCTTTGCTCAAACGGATGGTGAACCGCATAATACAATTACACCTATTGCAAGTATGGTTGATGGTAAATATATAATGGATTTGGTGTTAAGAAATAACATCACAACCGATGAACATCCTTTGGGAGTATATCATCCGCACAAAGAACTTCATAATATAAAAAAGGAAAATATCGTTCTTATTGAAGTTATGAGCTTAGCAGTTTTGCCATCAAGACTTGTTGAAGAAATGGATGCAGTGGCGGGAGCCCTTGTAAACGGTGAGGATTTGAGTAAGAACGAAAAGACAAAGGTACATAAAGAATGGGCAGATAAAGTCAGAGGTGCTCATCCTGAACTAAACCGAGAAAATGTCAATGAAATATTAAGACAGGAAATAGGCAAGACCTTTGTTACAGTTCTTGAACATGCAGGTGTTTATAAGCATGATGAATCAGGAGCGGATGCTTTTGACAGATTTATAAACCAAATATAATCATTAAAACTATCTTGCAGATTATAAGTTATGGCTTTTCTTACCTCCATTATTCGTTTTTTACAAGATACCATCTCTGTCTTGATAATTCCCGATAATGAAAGCCAAAACTTTTATCTGATATATCCGGCCTTGTTGCTGTTTTACCGTTCAGACACGGAGAAATCTGTGTTAGAAACAGCAACAGGTCGGAATTTTTTTGTGTAATTTTTGTATTTAAACAAGATGTTGGACAATCCCAATATCCTTAAAGTGACTTGTGTTTTGTAAAAATGGCCGCTGAGAAAAACTAATAAAGAGTCTCATTGATTCAATGCGCTCAAATCAAATTTTGTTCCGATATGTACTTATTTAAAAACAAAAAAAATGCTTATTTTACTAAAAAATGTGTATTTTTAAGTTTAATATAGAATGTTATAATTTAAATGTATGATTATATACACATAGTTAAGTTGGAAAAGGAGACATAATAGATGAAAAAAACATTGTCCTTATTTTTGGTTTTATGTATGAGTTTGAATGTTCTGGCAATATCGTACGCCAAAGAAACAAGCGATATTGTTGATGAGCAAGCATACGGATATGCGGAGAACCTCTTATCTGATTTGGGGGTGTATGATGGCGTTGACGCTTATTCTGCCGCTGACGGCTTTGTGAAAAAAGATGTTTTTGCGATTATCGTTACAAGACTTTTGAGATTGGAGAAAAATGTCAGTACGGATTTCAATGCCGGATTATTGGATGTTAATCCTGATGATTTTGCAGCTAAAGAAATTTTGACACTGATGAGTATGGGCGTGCTTGACATTCCGGCAGATGGATATTTTAGACCCGGTCAGTATATCACATATAAAGAAGCTGCAAAGGCTTTAGTGCAGGTTTTGGGATATGATATTATCGTAACCAACAGGACTTATGAGGGCTATTTGTCTCAGGCTCATGACATTGGTCTTTTAAAAAATGTTTCTTTTTCAAAAGACGAAAGATTGCAGGTCAAACAACTCACATTGATGTTATATAACTCGCTTTTCATTGATTCGATGGGAAAGACATTTGATGGCACTTCGTATTCATATTCGATTTTGGAAGGCAGTAATTTATTGAAAAACAAGTTCAACCTGGTTGAGGTTTCCGGAGTCGTTACTGCAAACAGTATCACAAATCTGAATTTTGGCGGGAAGCTGTCTGCGGGGCGTGTAAATATTGATGAAGTTACATATTATGTCGGACAAACAAATGCAGAAGACCTTTTGGGATATAAGGTAAGAGCGTATTATGATAAAGATACCGAAACCCTTGTTTCGATTGACTTTAAAAGATACACTGAAGAATTGAAATTAAGTGCTGAAGAATTAAACTATGATAATCTGAGCTATACATATTACGAGGGAAGAAAAAGACAAATAGCGAAGATATCATCCGGAGCGGATATCATATATAATCACGAAGCGATTGTATATGATAAAAAGTTGATGGTGCCTGAAGAGGGTGAGGTTTTATTACTCGATCACGATTCTGACAGTAAATACGATACTGTAATTATATCATCGTATGAATCGAGAGTGGTAGAGGAATATTCCAAATCGCAAAACTCGATTGCATTTAAATATTCTGGCGGTTCAATAGATTTTGATAATTATGATGAAGATAAAATTATTGTGTTAAAAGCGGACGGAACTGAAGGCAAACTTACTTCTTTGGTTGAATGGTCTGTAATCAATGTTTGTAAAAGTCCGAGCGGAAAGTATATAGAGATTATAATTACAAACGAAAAGGTAACAGGAGATGTCGAGAGTGTTTATACCGGTGACGGAATCACACTTTTAAATATTGGTGGCAAGGAATATAAGATTTCATATTATTACCCTAACAAAGATAAAGATAAGCTTTCACTTGGTGCATCAGGAACCTTCTATCTTGATATGTTCGGAAAGATTGCCGGTGTTAACTTCCAGGAAAATGTCTGGAGTTATGGTTATCTTATGAAAACAGCATTTACAGACACGCTCCACGATGGCGCATATATGTTCAGAATCTTTTCAGAAGAAGATGGTGGTGCTGTGAAAATATTCCAGACCGCTGAAAAGATAAAGATAGATAGTGATTTATGCTATAGTGACGGGAAAAACAAGCAGGGAGAAAATAAAGTAGAAAGCAAATTGTTGACACCGCAGTTGATTCGCTATAAGACTAACTCTCAAAAGGAAATAACGCATATTGATACTGATGATACACCGGATAAAGAGTTGGGTTTAAGAAAAGATGTAACTAACTCCAATATAAAGTATAGAGGAAATCAGTTTATGGGTGAGATTAACATCAATAGTGCGACAAAGGTGTTTGTTATACCCGACACGGGAAGAACAACAAATCCTGATAAGCTTAATGATGTAGAAATGTATTCTCTTAAGAATTCTTCATGGTTTGCTAATGACGGATATTATAATGTGATTTCATATGTTACAGATAAGGAATCGCTGATTGCGGATGCAATTGTTGTAAAGAGAAAACGAGGTGTAGATACCTTAAATGCATTTATGGTTGAATCTGTAAAGACGGTTTATGATGAGGACAAAGACGAAGCCTATGATAAGATTACAGGCTATCGTGGAGCGGCAGCATTGGAATATAATGCACCGGAAGGTTTTGCCGAGAAAAATGGTATCAATGAAGGCGATATTATTGCTATAGGGCAAGCTCCTAACGGAATTGTCGAAGACGTCGCAAAGATATATGATTATAAATCGAAAAAAGTAGTCTCATCATACGGCACGGTTGGCTTTGGCGACCAGATAAAGGTTTTAGACGGGTATGCACATAATAAGCAGAGTGGTATAGTTCAGATTTCACCTGACAGTGCATCTGCATCCGGAGCAAAAAAGGTTTCTGTCGGCTCAACTGCTGTGGTAATTTATGACACAAAAGAAAGCAAAAATCCTATATCGATCGGAACAGTAAAGGATATTAACGACTATAAGCACTACACAAAGTCGGACAGAGTCATTTGTGTTTTGAATTATCAGGTATTGCGTTCTGTGTTTATATATAAAAATTAACTGGGAGGCGGAAGAATGAAAACGAAAAAAGATATTGCCACAAAAAAACGTGCTGGAAAGAAATTTGCAAATTTAGATTTGCATCTGATGATTGCTCCGGCTGTC
This sequence comes from Clostridia bacterium, assembly GCA_045544615.1. GTDB lineage: Bacteria > Bacillota > Clostridia > UBA1381 > UBA1381 > CAKSFT01. Next base: position 91,708 of record JAZPZI010000014.1, on the reverse strand, counting down.
ATATACTTCATCATATTTGCTTATCTGCCCTTGATTGGATTGATTATAGCTTTTAAAAACTATAACTATACAGATGGCGTGCTTTTCAGCCCTTGGTGCGGATTTGATAATTTTAAGTTTTTATTTGAATCCGGCAAGGTATGGTTACTTACGAAGAATACAATCGTATATAATGTTGTTTTCCTGGTAACGGGTATCGCATTTGAAGTTGTACTGGCTATTTTCCTTTCGGAAATCGGTGGAAGAAAACTAAAAAAAGTTTGTCAGTCGGTTATGATTTTGCCTAACTTTATCTCGTGGGTTGTTGTTGCGGTTTTTGCATACAGCTTTTTGAACTTTGAAACAGGTGTCATAAATAGATTTTTGATGAAGTTTGGTCAGGATCCCGTACAGTTTTATTCAAATGTTGGTGCGTGGAAATATATTCTGGTTTTTGCTAATCTATGGAAGGGTGCCGGTTATGGAAGTATTATATATCTTGCCACAATAACTGGTATGGATACCCTGATATATGAAGCAGCAGAAATTGATGGTGCAAATGTATGGCAAAGAATCAAATATATCACTTTGCCGCTTTTGACACCAACAGTTATTACTATGTCATTGTTGTCTGTAGGAAGATTATTAAGAGGCAATTTCGACATGTTCTATCAATTAATCGGTAATAATGGAATGCTTTATGAGTCTACCGATATTATTGATACATATATTTTCCGTGCATTGTTGAGCAGCCCGAACATTGGTATGTCATCAGCGGTCGGCTTCCTGCAGTCTGTACTATGCTTCGTTATCATAGTCCTGGTTAACAAAGCTGTTAAGATGTACGAAAAAGACTATGCATTGTTCTAAGGAGGCACGACTATGAAAATAAATAAAATCAAATCATCCCAAAAAGATGTCATAGCTCTTAATGTAATTGGATACATAATTGTCATATTGTTTTCAGTTATGTGTTTGTATCCGTTTTTGTTGCTTGTTGTGGGTTCGTTTACTGCTGAAGGTGAAATATACAGAAATGGGTATTCTCTTTTTCCGAATGAATACTCACTTGCTGCATATCAGGCACTATTGAAAAAGCCGGGAAGTATTTTGAATGCATATGGGGTGACGATATTTATAACAGCATGCGGTACTGCACTTGGTGTTTTTGTAACGGCAATGACTGCTTTTGTGTTAAGTAGAAAGGACTACAAACATGCAAATAAACTCTCGTTTTTCTTCTACTTCACAACACTGTTTTCGGGCGGATTGATACCATATTATATTTTGGTTGCAAGATACCTGCATATGAAGAATACCATCTGGGTGTTGATAATTCCCGGTGCATTACAGGTTTTCAACATTCTGATTATGAGGAACTTCTGTAAATCAATACCTGATGCTTTGTATGAATCAGCGAAAATTGACGGTGCTAACAACTTTAAGATTTTTACGAAAATCTATCTTCCGTTGATGGGGCCATCAATTGCGACTATTGGACTTTTTATTGCTTTAGCATACTGGAATAACTGGGCAAATGCCATGTTGTATATCGACAAACAGGAATTATATCCTCTGCAATATCTGCTATATAGAATGACGTCGAATGCAGAGTTTGCAGCATCTATGGCTTCGGCAGGTGCCGGAGATATGACCGAAACGCCTAAAGAAACTGTCAAACTTGCGATGACAGTTCTGTCAATCGGTCCTGTAGTTCTCTTCTATCCTTTCATACAGAGATTCTTTGTAAAGGGAATAACTGTTGGTTCGGTGAAAGGTTAATTATAAAAATATAAAAAATAAGTTAAGGAGTAGGTTGATTATGAAAAAAAGAATTTTAAGCGCAATCTCATTGCTTTTGGCAATGGTATTGATGTTGTCCGCTTGTGGCACAACAAACAAACCTGTATCTGTTGATGGTTCGACAGACGAATTTGTAAAACTTGTAATGTATTTGATTGGTGATGAACCGGAAGACTACGATGAGGTATTAACTCAGGTTAATACAATGCTCAAGGAAGACATAAATGCTGAGCTTGAAGTCAGATGGATGGCCTGGGGTGAATGGTCACAGAAATATCCGATGTTGTTGTCATCAGGTGAACCGTTTGACCTTATTTACACAGTAGGATATATGGGTTTCCAGGGCTATGCACAGAACAAAGGTTTTAAAGATATTACAGAACTTTTGCCGAAATACGCACCAAAAACTTACGAAGCGTTGTCAAAGGAAAACCTCGAAAAGGTTACATATGATGGAAAAGTATACGCAGTTCCTGCAAACTTCCTTGAAGTCAATCCAAACGGTTATGTAGTAAGAGGTGATTTGAGAGAAAAGTATAATCTCCCTAAGGTAGATTCTCTTGATACATTCTTTGCATACCTCGACGCTGTAAAGCAAAACGAAACAATTATGCCGTTTAATGCATCTGTTGCAGACAGTATTTCTAACTTTGGTTGGTCACCTGCAGCAAGTGTTGCACTTTGGGATTATTCAACAGATAATTATGATGAATTATTTATTGAATATGACAGACCTGAATATCTTGAGTTCTTGAAAAAAATGAGAGAAGGATATGAAAAAGGTTATTGGTCAAAAGACGTTATAATGAACAAGCTTTCATCAAAGGATGCATTTATAAACGGAACAAGTGCTGCTACTGTAAGCAATATGAAGAATTTTGCGGACTTGTATGCTACAGTCAACGTTAATCATCCTGAATGGAAGATTGAATGGGCACCTATTGAATATTCAAAGAACTATCCTACATTACTTTCTTCAAACGGTGCAGGTGTTGCTGTTAGTAACTCATCTAAAAATCCTGACAGAGCACTTATGTTGCTTGAATTGTTGAATACTGATGAAAGATATTTCAATCTGACTACATACGGTATTGAAGGCAAGAACTATGTTATAAATGCAGACGGAAACCTCGAGCTTCCTGAAGGCGTAACAGCAGATAACAATGGTTTCACTGCAGACGGTGCCGGAAACTACGGTTGGAGAAACAATGAATTTATGAAGAGTTTTGTGAGAGAATGGAAAGAATACGATACTTACGAAGCAGAGATTATGAAGAATACAAAGTGGAATCCATATAACGGATTTGCATTTGATTCTACCAGTGTTCAGAATCAGATTACAGCTATTTCAAGTGTAACCGAGCAGTATTTAAGACCTCTTTACTGGGGCACAATAGATCCTGAAGCAGGACTCAAGGAAATGCGTGAAAAATTAACAGCTGCCGGAATTGATCAGGTATTTGAAGAAGTTTCACGTCAGGCAAAAGAGTATTTGAATAATCGTGCCGGAGAAACAAAATAATGAAATTAAAAAAATACAGTGATAAGCCGATTTTGTCTCCCAACGATAATTATTGGGAAAACCTGAGTGTATGTAATCCGGGAGTGTGGTACGAGGATGGTACATTTTATATGCTTTACCGTGCGGCAGGAAATGATAAGGATTATATAATACATTTCGGTTTGGCTACAAGTACAGATGGCTTTAACTTTACAAGAGTTTCCGATGAGCCTGTTATGTCACCAAAAGATACCGGCTATGACGAAGGTTGCATCGAAGACCCGAGAATTGTTAAATTCCATGATGAGTATTATATTACTTACGCATACAGACCATTCCCGCCGGGACAGTATTGGCTTCCTGACCAGCCTTTTGAAAAAAGGTATCCAGTTGCTCCCGAAGCACCATTGATGCTTAAAAATAATATAGCATGCAGTGCACTGGCAATGACAAAGGATTTCCGTAACTTCAAGAGATTGGGAAGAATTACCGATTCACGACTCGATGACAGAGATGTTATCTTGTTCCCGGAAAAGATTAACGGCAAGTTTGCGATGCTCCACAGACCAAAGGAATGGATTGGCGAAAAGTATGGCTGTGTTGAGCCGGCAATGTGGATAACCTATTCGGATGATTTGCTTGAGTGGGACGGCGAGAGCAAGCTGTTCGCAAAGGACGAATACGAGTGGGAAACAAAGCTTGGAGGCAGTACCCCGCCTCTTAGAACCGAAAAAGGTTGGCTTTTGCTTTATCATGCCGTTGATGCAAATAAAACATACAAGGTTGGTGCGATGCTTCTTGATCTGGAAAACCCCGAAAAAATTATCGCAAGAACAAAAGCACCGATTCTGGAGCCGGAATACGAATTTGAAAAAATAGGGATATATTCAAAGGGCGGCGGCTGCGTTTTCCCGACAGGAAACTGCATTGTTGATGGTACTCTTTATGTATATTACGGAGCAGCCGATAAAAATATCGGTGTTGCAACCTGTAATGTTGATGAGCTGCTGGACTTCCTGCTCAATGAAAACCCCTATAACGGTTAAATAAAAATTTGTAAAAAATCTGCGTATTACCTGTCGCAGAATTTTGAAGCACTGCCGAGGCGGCAGTGTGAAATATAATTTTCTACCAAAGTACCCCAAAATTATAATTCCGTTCAAACGTGAGAGGAAGCCAAAACAAACTGGTAAATCTCAAAAAAATTAAATTTAGGAGGAAAGAAAAATGAAAAAATTATTAAGTGCAGTGCTGACACTTTGTATGTTGTCAGCAGGAGCAAACGTTTTTGCGGCTGAGCCGGGAGACGCCTATCTGGAAAGTTATCCTAATGTTGTAACCCAGATAATCACTGATGAAGACTTTGATGCTGATTTGGAAGGTTGGGCAAAAAGAGGTAATCAGCCAACATGGAAAAACGAAGCAGGTCCTGATGGCGTAGTTGGTTATATGAATGTTAACGCTTCGGGTTCACCATCCATTCAAAAAACTTATACTTTTGGCGATGCAAATGTTGGCAAATATTATCGTCTTTCTTTTAAGATGAGATCTAATGTAGCAACAGGAGAAATGTTTATCTATCATGATAAAGACAGATCTAATTCATTTATTAAGCCATATATCAAGGCGACTAACGCATGGCTTGAATATAACTACTGTTTACCTGTTAAGAATCCTACTCAGTTGTTTGTTTTCTATACTGATAAGGCTGTTCAGATTGATATTGATGACTTCAAGATTGAGATGATTTCTGACGATTTATCTACTCTTGCAGTCGGTACTTATAAGATTCCGTCAAAAGTATGGCAGAATTCTAATAGTGCTGTTAGCGGAAGAGTTATCAGTGTTTTGTACAGCAGTGAAAATGAAATGCTTGATGTAGATTCAAAGCCATTCACAACAACAGGAAACTATGGGGAATATAAGGAAGTAACAACTGAAATTGATATTCCGGCCAATCTTGCAGCAGGTGCATATATTAAGAATTACTTGTGGGATGGATATTCAAACATTATGCCGTACTGTGACAGTAACGAATTGTTTGACGGTGTTGATGTATTCAACGGTGGATTTGAAATCCGTGCAAAGGATTCTGCTTATATAGCAGAAGGCTGGGGAAGAAGAAATACTGTACCTGTAGAGCTTTCAACAGATGCACACAGTGGTATGTATTCAGCTAAATTTATAGGTACTTCAACAGGTATCATAAACTCTATGGCTGCGAGAAAAGCTTTGGGTTCAATAAGCACTCTTTCAAGTGGTGCACAGCTTAAATTCTGGGCTAAAACAGAAGGTACAAATCAGTATCCGAAGTTGTCGTTATACCTTACTACAACAGGAAACAACATAATCGGTACATCTGCAACAATTGGGACAGAATGGGCAGAATATACAATTAACATTCCTAGCAACTATGCTGTAGGTGCAACAGTAAATGACTTGTTCTTATATCCTGCTGGTGATGGTAATAATGCTAACACAACATATTATGTTGATGACATTACTATTGTACCATTGGGATAATTATTAAATTATTCTTGGAGGCTTTTATATGAAAAAAATTATTAGTTTAATATTGGTTGCGATGAGCCTTATGACTTCTATCGCATCAGCAGAGTTTAATTTGCTGATTGATGATGTGAAAGTCGATTTGGCAAACCGACCTTTTATGGTAAATGATACGGTTATGTTGCCTCTGAGGGAAGTAATGGAGCATTTCTTTTACGATGTTCATTGGAACGCTAAGAAAAACAGTGTCGAGATGATCAGAGAAAATACTGTGGCAAGCATCAAGGTCAATTCGGATGTTTTGATAATAAATAACGAAGAGATTACAATGCCGCAAAAAGCCGTTATCATAAATGGTACAACATATTTCCCACTATTTGCAGTTCAGAAACTTGTTACTGCTGAAGTGGAATGGAATTATGATGATGAGGCTTTGAAATTTGCTCTGAACGAACGTTATAAAAATGCATTTAACTTTGATGCAAATTCAGCCGGCGAGGTTGTAAAAATCGTGTCACTTATCCCTAATTCTGATTTTGAAGAAGGTGTGGATCCGTGGACGGCAAGATATATTGATACAACTCTCTCACCTGAGAAGGATATAGTCTATAGCGGTGAGGGTGCGATGGCTTTTTCAGGTGTTGCAGGCAAAGCATCCGGTATACAGGCTAATGTCAAAGACATACTCTTAAACGAGGGTGACGGTCAGTACATATTGAGCTTCTGGGCAAAAACGAATTCAGGAGCTGTAACAATGTCGGTATATCCTGCAAAGATTAACGACCAGAATAATGTTCCGTATAAGGACGTTATGGTTGCAAGCGAATGGCAAAAATATGAGGTTAAAGCAAATCTTACCTGGGGTGATTTAACTTCAGCACCTATGATTTTCTTCATTGACATAGGTAAGCACAACGGCGAGACTGTTTACATTGATGATTTATTACTTATAAAGGAATAATGTTTGTTAGGTGCCTGTCTTTTTTATCAGGCAGGCACCTAAACATCATTCATACGGAGGTTAATTATGAAAAAGTTATGTTTGGCAACTATTATTTCAATGGGGCTTTTAGCATTCACTCATGCGTATGCAGCACCTGTTTGTGAATATTTTGAAGATATTGGATTCGTTTATATATCGGGAAGTGCAGGCAGTGAAAATGCTAATAAGACCGTGAATATTATAATGAAGGAACAGAGCAATGATACTCCGGATGATAGTTCCCTGATATATATGGCTGATTTTAAGACCGATTCAAATGGCGATTATGTGTATAAATTTAAAATTAAATTAAAGCAGAAACCGGAAAATTATTACATTCAGAGCAGAATAGGAAAGCAGGCTATCGAAAGAAGCGATTTGGTTAAGGGCGAGTGGCTTACAGCTGATTTGCCGGTATACGACAGAGATAATAATAAAATCTCATTTTCGGGTATTTATAAGTACGAAAGTGACGACAAAGACTTAAGGATAAAGATTAAAAGCGGAAAGCTTACAGAGATTACAGATTGGGATTCGGATATACAATTTGAATCAGATATAACAGTAAAAGAAAATGGTTTGTTTGACATTGTTGTCGATTTGGAGGATAATAATATTGTACCGGGTTGGTATGGCTATAGAATATACGACGATATCACAAACTGTGAAGTTGAAGCTGAGTTTGAAATTTTTGATATAAATTCAGTATTGGATGATATAAACACATACATAGAAAATAAGAATGTAAGTGAGCTTTTGGTGTGCATTAAAAGCAAAGCTGACATTTTGGGAATAGATAACTGGGAAATTACAGAAGGCGTAAAGGTTGATGTACTGACAACTGATATCCTTACACTTCTTGTTAACAATGACGATAATGTCGCAGATATTAAGGAGCTTCAGACAGAAATCCGTAAGGCTTATGCAACAGAGCTTATAAATAAGCTTGCAGATAGCGATTATAACGGAGCAAGAGATATTATTTTTAAAACATTTAAAGATGTATTTGGTATCGAGCAACTTTCATATTATAACGAATATAAAGAGTTAAAGGATAATGGTATGGAAGAAACAATCCTTGCAAGTATAACTGCGGGTGGTTTTGAGTCCTTTAATAAAATTCTCAGTGCATTGAGCGAAAAGACTTTGATAACAGCAATAAACAGTGCGGAATTCTGGAATCAGGTGCAGGAGATAGTATCAACAAACGGAGACTACTTTACACTTGAAGATATCCCGACATCGGTATGGAAGGATATAGGCGAAGAAAGACCGTTTGATACAATTTCAGCTTTTGAAGAAAGATGTAGAGAACTAAAAGGGGAAGAGTCGGAGGGAGAACCGGAGGAAGAACCCGAGGAAGAACCATCGACTTCAAAGCCATCAGTCGGCGGTGGCGGTGTGCCTGTAGTTGGAAAACCTGCAATTCCTACCGAGGAAAAAGCACCAGAGAATTTCTCGGATTCTGAGGATGAGGCACCGGCGGATGATGTTGTAAATGATGTTACAACATTCAGTGATGTATCAAAAGAGCACTGGGCATACGAGGCTGTTGAGTATTTGTATGAGAAAAAGATTGTAAACGGAACCGGTGACGGGGTGTTCAATCCCGGTGCAACACTAAAGAGAGAAGAACTTATCAAAATGCTTGTTATAGCAACAGGAAATACTCCGGACGGGGAAGACTCCTTTACCGATGTTGAAAAGGGCAGATGGTATACAGGATATATTGCAACAGCTAAAGCACTTGGAATTACATACGGAAAAAGTGACGGAAGCTTTGGCATTGGCGAGGCACTGACAAGAGAAGACGCAGCCGTGCTTTGCTTCAGAGCATTGAATATCGAATCTGACGTGTCAGCAGATGAGCTGAATTTTAAGGACAAGGATTCAATATCAGATTATGCAAAGCAAGCTGTTGCACAGATGGTGAAGCTTGGAATAATAAACGGAAAAAATGATGGAAACTTTGCACCAAAGGCATATTGTACAAGAGCAGAGGCAGCAAAGATATTGTACGGAATACTCGAAGGAATTTCTAAATAATTTTTAAATAAAATATGCGGTTGGTAAGTTGTTTTTGACACCACCAACAGCGGAATGGAGATTGATATGAGAAGAAAAATAGCATTGATACTGAGTTTTGTTTTAACAATGTGTGCTACTAATTTTTCTGCCTATGCGAATAGTGCCGATAGGATTCAGGTTTCTTTGACAGAAAATGAAGAGATTATCAGCGGAAATCCTGGTAAAGGCTGGGTGAGATATTCGGCATTATCATCAGGACTTTCGGATGAGGTTCTGAATCTGGTATCAACAGGATATGCCCGTTATTCGTGGTACGAGATTGAACCGAATGAGGGAGAGTACAACTGGATTTTAATTGATTCAGCACTTGAATCATGGGATTCTGTCGGTAAAAAATTCGGGTTCGGTATTATGAGTGCAAATACAGCAACAACAGAAGAATTTGTAACACCTAAATGGGTATTTGATGCAGGTGCAAAGTATACAAGAATGACCAGTAGTGATTCGGCTGACGGAATGACCGCTGCAAGTGGTCAGTATATACCGGTCTGGGACGATGAAGTATATTTAGAGAAGGTTTCAAACCTTGCAAAAGCTTTGGCAGACAGATATGACGGGGATAGCAGAGTTGCTTTTATTGATATCCGTTCATACGGTAACTACGGAGAAACTCATCTTTTGAGACTGGAGAGCTCAGGTACAAAGGCTCTTGATTTTGAGGGCGAAAAAAAACATATAGATGCTTATGCAAACAATTTCAAAAAGACCAAGTTGATTTATCCGACAGCGAACAAGTCTACACATAAGGATATTACTAATTATGCAGTAGAGAGAGGCGTTGGCTTGCGTTATGACGGTATTATGCAGGATTCTACCAATGGTGTTTTGCTAAAGCCTGTCATCAATAAAAATACTGCTATTTTCGAATTCGCACTGCCATATTCAAACTTAAAAGGTAATAAAGCAGGTGGAAATCGTTCGTGGAGTGAGGCGGCATACATTGCGGCATTCAACAGAGCATTACCAAGTTATATGGATTTAGGTCAATATAATGACGATAGTGAACTGTTCTACAAAGATAATAAGAAACTTGTCACAAAGATGACAAATGCAATGGGATACCATTTTGTTATACATAAATTTGGCGTAGATGCTGAATTTGAATTGGGCGAGAAGGTAAGCATTGATTGCGAAATTGAGAACAAGGGCGTAACAAAATTGTTTGAATCAGCATACGCTGCGGTATCGTTATTGGATGAAAACAATAATGAGGTAAGCAGAATGTGGCTTGATGATATTGATGCAAACAGTTTTGAAGCAAATAAGGTTTCAAAATGCAGCGATAGTGTAACATTTGAAAATGTTTTGGATGGTAAATATAAGCTTGCTTTTGGTCTGTTCTGGGACAAAACCGAGGCAGAGCCTGAATATAAATTCGGAAATTATGGACTTGGCGATACAAATTGGTACCAGATAGCAAATGTTAAGAAAAGCGGAACACATTTTAATGTAGAAGACCCGTTTGTATATGTAAACGGAAGGACCTATGCAAAAGAAATGAGAAACTCCAAAGCGTATTTGCCGCTCAGAAGCTGTTTTGAGGGAATCGGTGCAAAGGTTGGCTGGAGTAAAGAAACAGGTGCTTTTGTTGATTTTGAAGGAAATACATTATACATCAGAAATGGTGGAGTGTATTTAAATGATTCGCAAAATTCAATAGGAAGCAGTTATGTGAATTCAAACGGTGTTACATACATCGAGATGGATGTATTTAGAAAAATCAAGGATTTTGTTTATAAAGTTGATGCAAAAACGGGTGGGTATATAATCAATACTGTAAAATACGACCTTGCACTGGCTGATAAAAATAATAGCCTTATAAGTGACGGTGATTTTGAAGAACACACTAATGCATGGTCATTTAACTCTTTTGATTTTGAATATTCTGATGAAAAGGCATTTTCAGGAAAGACTGCGCTTAAAGTCAATAATCACAGAAAGGGAGCTGCTGCTTACCAGACATTTGCTACACTTGCCGGTAAAGAATATAAAATAGATTTTGCAATCTGTGACTCTGCATCGGTGCAGTACATTATATCGGATGGCGATGATATTGTATTATATAGCGGAATTGTCCCGAAGGGTAACGGACAATGGAGAGAATATTCATTTAAGTTCGGCTATGACTATAATGCCCTGAACGGTTCTGATATTCCTACAAAAATAACATTTATCTCTTATCAGGATGATTCACACAGCGCTTATATTGATAATGTTTCAATAGAGGTTATCGGGGATATAGAGAATGTTCAGAATGGTCTTTTTGCAGATAACGGAATTGAAACAAACAGAACCAAGTGGCAGGGAAGAAACGGTGCCGTTTTTGCAAGAACAAGCGAGAATCCTCATAGTGGAAACCTTTGTGGCGTTCTAAAAAACAGAGCAGGCACATGGTATGGCGGAATGATTGATATTTATGATACACTTGAGGAAAACGGACCGGGTAAATACAAGTTTGAGGGTTGGTTCAGAACTGCACCGGGGGACGGTGAAATGGGTATTACAATTTACTCGTTCAAGCTGAACAATGCGATTGATATTACCGAGGTGTTTAAAATCGGTGAAGAATGGACTTATGTAACATTTGAGTCTGAAATTACTCAACAGCAGTATGATTCACTTTATTCTGCATACACACTTATTATGGGTGATCCGAATGACGGGGACAATAATATTACCAAGGATATATACTTTGATGATGTATATATGACAAAGGTATCTGACTAAAAGGAGAAGTTATGAATATAAAGAAAATATTTTTCTTGACTATCGGTTTGATGTTATCATCTGTAATCTCGACTGTTTGTTTTGCAGCACAAGCAACGGTTGAACAGGCAGAATATTTTGATGATACCTCAGACATGGTATTGCGTATTACAGGATTGGATGAGGTGGCAGGAAGGGAAGCAAGCTTAGCGATGTTTGACACAAAAAATCCTGCGATTCCGGTATATTTTGCACAACCTAAAATTGCTGCAGATGGTGATCTGGATTACACCTTTGTTTTCCATATGCCGGAGGGACGCTCATGTGATGAGTACAGTATTTCGATAAATGCTTACAATGTTATAAAGCTGACAACCACTCCAAAATCAATTTATGATAAAAAATGCAAGGTGTATTTTGAAAACCTTCAATATTCTGTTGGTGAAGGCGAAAAGATTGCATTGACTGATGAAAATATGTCGGGAATGTATGAAAAAGATGTAAACATATCATTTGACATAGTAGGTATGGGTGCAAGTGTTCTTGATACAACTGTTATTGCCGCAGTAAAGGTTGACGGCAGACTCAACTTTGTTAAAATTCTATACAATGGAAGTATTAAATTTGAGCAACCAATTCCTTTGGATTTTGATGTGGCATATCCTAAGAATGCTGAATTGGAAATTTATGCGTGGGAATCGATTGACACGCTTGTTCCGTCAAGAGAGGTTTTTTCTTTGCGGGAAGCAAGGAAAGTAACATTTACCCTTGCAGAGTCCAATGAACAGATTTATACCAATCCTGGTAAAGGATTTTTGAGATATTCAATATCAGGAACTCAATCTGAAGATGTATTAAAATATACATCAGCAGGTTATGCAAGATTTAGTTGGGCAGAAATTGAGCCGGCCGAAGGCGTTTATAACTGGCAGCCAATCGATGATGCAATCGCATATTGGAAGGCAAAGGGAAAGGGCTTTGCGTTTGGTGTTATAAATGCAAATACTGCAAGTTATACTCAGTATATAACACCAAAGTGGGTGTTTGATGCAGGTGCACTATATACACAAACCACATTGGCAAACGGAGTTATTCAATATACTCCGGTATGGAATGATCAGGTATTCCTTCAAAAGGTAACAAATTTTGTGAATGCCCTTGCAGAAAGATATGATGGTAATGATTCTGTTGAATTTATTGATATTCGCTCTTATGGAAACTATGGTGAATTCCATGTTGGAAATCTGAATTCTACAGGTTTGTCCATAGCCGACAGGAAAAAGCATATTGATATTTATGTTAATGCTTTTGAAGAGACTAATTTGATGCTGAATGTTAATAAAGCTGCCGATACAGGTTTGATTGCAAAATATGCTGTATCAAGAGGTGTCGGATTGAGAAACGATGGTATAGCAAATAATGCTGCTATGGCAGGACTCACATTGGATGCTAAACATAAAGCACCGATAGCACTTGAATTTGCAACAAATTATGAAACATTAAAGAATAATGCGGCTAATATATCTTCATCCAATGCTGATCGTATATGGAATGAAAGAAGTTATGTAAAAGGTTTTGAACTTTCAGCTGCAAATTATATGGATTTGGGGCAGTATAATAATGATTCCGATTTGTTTGTTGCTGATAATGAAAATCTTATAAAAGACATTTCGGACAGAATGGGGTATAAATTTGCACTGAAAGATATTAAAATCTCTACAGATATTAATAACGGTGCTTCTTGTGATGTGGTAACAACTTGGGAAAATTCCGGAGTGTCCTATCTCTATAAGAATTGCAATATCGCATTGGCGGTTCTTGATAATGAAGGAAATGAGCTTTTCAGAACATGGCTTGATAATACAAATGCCGGCAGTTTTTCACCAAACAATGTTACAATGTGTAGCGATGGCTTCAATATGTGGAATTTAACAGATGGAGAATATAGATTAGCAATAGGATTGTTTTTAGATAAGGCTAATCTGACTCCTGATTACAAAATTTGCAATGTAGGCAGATTTGATAGCGGCTGGTATCCGGTTGCTCAAATCAATTGCCTGAATGGAATCAGCTCTTTTTCTGCATTAGCGGGCGTGTCAACCGAGATTGATGGTATTCCTGACTATCCTGAAAAAGAAGTGTACATTCCTGATGGTGAACTTATAGAAGACTATACTATTTCGAGCAATGATTTCGGCTGGACAGGCAAGAATGGTGCAGATGTTGAGGTTTCTACATCAAATCCATACAGCGGAACATATGCGGGAAGAATATATAACAGAAACGGAGCTTTATATGGTGCACAGATAGATATAACAGAGAGACTTGTGGCAAATGGACCGGGAACTTACAGGATGACCGGAAGATTCAGAGGTAACAATGGTGTTGGAATTGGTATCTATCTTGGATATCTTAATGCCGGAGCAACTTCAAAGTCTACAGCTTTTCATTATGCTGGTTCAAGCTGGACAGAAATCACACAGGAATTTACTGTTACTGAATCAGATATCAATAGCATTGCACAAGCTTCTCTGTTAATAGTCGGACGAGACGGAGCATTGTATACAGGCGATGTGAAAAAAGATATATATTTTGATGATGTAAGAATTACTAAAATAGACTGAAAAGGTGAATAACATGAAGGATGCAACAAGAATTTTAAAAAGATATGAGAAAAATCCGATATTGCATGTAAAGGATTATCCGGGTATAGCACAGCTTTATAATCCATCGGTTGTCAAATATGGCGATGAATATATTATGCTTGTGTCTGTTGTAGAACATGCAGCAACTCAGGGCTATGGAAGAGATGTTGGACAGACAAGAATTGCAAGAAGTAAGGACGGAGTGAATTTTACTCTCAGTGATAAAGACTTTATTTATGCACCTAAAGATTTATATGGAGCAGAATTATATCATCACTTTATAGATAATCGTATCACAAAAATTGATGATACATATTATATCATAACTCCAGTTATGGTAAAGGGATATCAGTCACCTGTCGGAATGCTTGGTAAGACCAAGGATTTTGAAAGCTATGAGCCAATTGATATTATAACAGCACCCAAAAACAGAGGCGCATCACTTTTCCCTGAAAAGATAAATGGCAAATACTATAAGCTTGACAGACCGGGTGGCGGATACGATTCTTGCGATATATGGATTTCTGCAAGTGAAGATTTGGTGCATTGGGGAGAATTCAAGCCTGTTTTAGAACCGGGATATCGCTTCTGGAATGTGTCTAAAATTGGACCGACTCCTCCAATAAAGACGAGTAAAGGATGGCTTGATATTATGCATGGTGTATTTACCCCATCAGGTGGAAGAACATACTATCTTGGCGCTATTTTGTTGGATCTTGAGGAACCTTGGAAGATTATAGGAAAAACAAATAGCTATATTCTTGCGCCGGAAGAAGATTATGAAAGACATGGCAACTGTGATAATACTGTTTTTGCTTGTGGAGCTCTTGCAGATGAAGAGAAGGATGAAATTACTGTTTATTATGGTGCATGTGATAATTACATCTGCATGGCTAAAGGTAGTTTGTCAGAGCTTATAGATGCATGCATAAAACAAATATAATAGTTTGTTGGTAAGCCATGGATTATATCCATGGCTTAACTTGCTTTACAGTATGCATATTATAGTGGGCTGAGAGTGCATAATATTGGCTGTATAATAAAAGAAATTTTTTGATAATGTGAATGGTAAAGACTGTATTTTTATGGTAACGAACTTTTACGAAGGGAGACTACGGTTGTGAATATACTGATAGTTGACGATGAAGTTTCTATAAGGAAATCATTGGGATATATTATAAATAACGGGTTTGGGGACAAGTGTCATATTTTAACATCCAATAGTGCTGAGCGTGCCTTGAAAACGGCACAAAAAAATCAAATAGATTTGTTGATTTCGGATATTTGTCTTGGAAATATGAACGGCATAGAATTGAGTAGAAAAATTTTAGATATTTATCCGGAGTGCAGGATTATATATGTTAGTGCGTATGACGAAAAAGAATATTTAAAAGCAGCAATAAATATGAAGGTGCTTGGGTATATTGAAAAGCCGATTGATAAAAATCAGATACTTGACATTATTGAGGAATTATTGATTGACAGAGAAAATAAGGCAAGTAAAATAGATTTGTATACAAATATTGCAGAAACTGAACACATGATTGACCTTCTGCTCGAAGAAAAAAATGATGAAGTTAAGGCTTTATACAAAAAAAGTCACTTAAAAGGTTGTCTTTATTATTCGGTTGTCTGTTTTTCAGGTGAAGTCATTTTAGATGTAGTTACAAGAAGTAAACTGATGAGCACACTTGCAACCGAACTACATGATATGGGAATAAAATTTGAATTTCAAACCCGAAAAGAGTTTGTAATGGTTGCAGGCGGACAGGAACGCTTGACCACTGATTTACTTAAGAACTGTATTGCACATGTTTTAGAAAAGCTTGATTTAAATAATAAAATTATTGTAGGTATTGGTGAAAGAAAAAAAGATTGGCGAGAAATATCCGCCTCCTATAAGTCGGCCATATCCGGACTTAACAGAGGATTCTTTGAGGGATATAACATATATTCTTCTGTAAAGGCGAATATTGATTCTGAGGATGTTAATATTTACGAAATAACAAATAAGTTTTTTGAACTTTTGGAAAAACAAAAGGAAGAACCTCTTATTGCGTATGTCAGGGAGGTTGCATGCAAAATCAAGCAGAAGGACAATATAAGCAAACAAACAGCGGTCAAATTGATTGAAGCGATGGCTTATCAAATCAATTTGTATTCAGAAAGAAATAATATTTTGTTAAAGGAAGCTATTTTCATTGATGTAAATTCAATGTTTTTGTTCGATGGCGTAATAGAAAGTTTTGAAAAACTGATAGTGGATTTTTGTAATGAAAAAAGAGTTGCAGATAATGTTGTAACCTTAGCAAAAAAATATATCATGGAGAATTATAAAAGAACGGATTTGTCTATCAAGGATATTGCTGAGTATGTTCATTTGAATGTCAGCTATTTAAGTACGCACTTCAAAAAAGTATGCGGAATTACAATTAATTCATATTTGACCGAATTCAGAATAGAAAAGGCTAAAGAGTATATACGATCCGGTAAGTATAATGCTGATGAAATCGGACGGTTGGTAGGATATGAAGACGGTAACTATTTTTACAGAATATTTAAGAAACAAACTGGTATGACTACAAAAGAATATAGAAAAAATGTAGAAAGAATGTAGGTAAATGAAAAAGTTTATTGAATTTCAAAAAAAAATCTCTTGGAATAATAAATTATTGATGCTTCAAATATCGTTAGTTGCTGCCATGATTATTATAAATGTCATTGCGGTATTTCTGTGTGTGCATATGTATTTTGTAAAGCAGACTTCTTTTTTGGCAAATCAAAACATAGCACAGACACAAATAATCCTTGATAGAGTTGTTTCGGATAACAAAAAAGCATTGGACGAAGTGACAAGAGATGCACGAATTATTAACCTGATAAAGTCCGAGAACGATTTTATGGATGGTAGTGATAGAGAAATATTATCAGGATATAATGAATACAGGTATATGGCATTAAGACTCAGCGAGATACAAGAAGCTTATAATATTGAAAACATAAAGATTTATATGCGAAGTGGTTATGTATATGATACCGAGAGCCGAGAATCGTATACATGGGAAGAGGTTATGTCATCCAAATGGATGGACAAGCTCAATGTTGAAGGAGTAAATTCGATCTTTCTTGATAATTCATACTTTGATGATGAAATGACCAAAAACGAATCTTTTCATCATATTCAGGTGATAAAATCTTCAACAAATTATCAGGAAATAATAGGGGTTATGCACATATCTGTTTCTGAAGAATTTATTCAAGACTTATTGGAAAACAGTAAATTATCTCAAAACAGTGTATTATATTTAGAAAACTCCCAAGGAGAAGTTGTTTCTCAAACTGACGAAAAGTCAACTTTAAAAAATTATAAAACATTCCGAGTAGATGTTTCACATTCCGATTTGTCTTTGGTAAGTAAGATTTCAATGAATGATATGATGAGAATGTATTACACCATTGTTTTGATTACGATAAGCATATCACTTATATTGCTTTTACTTGGTATACTTGCATCAAAAGCTATTATAAACAGCATTACGAAAAAAATGATACTTTTGATAAAACACATGGGGAAAATAAAGGATAGAAAATTTGAGCCTATTCCGATAGACGAAGTGCGTGATGATGTTGACCGAAGCATAGAAGGATACAACAATCTGCTCTTTGAGTTTGAGGAAATACTTGAAGAACAAAAAAGAAATGCAGAGAACACTAAAAGACTGGAATTGAAGATTTTAAGAGAACAAATCAATCCGCATTTTCTGTATAATACTCTGGAGATTGTAAACAGCCTGGCGATTATAAATAACCAGACTGAGATTTCAGAAGTTGCCAAATGGATGTCTGAATACTATAAGCTTACATTAAACCACGGAAAAGACTTAATGACCGTGCGTGAAGAACTAAGACATGTTGAACTGTACATAAACCTCCAAAATCTGAGATTTGATAAAAATATAGAGTTTCTTTGGGATGTCCCGGATAATATTTTGGATTGCAGTATTTTGAAAATGATTATGCAGCCAATAATTGAAAATGCTGTAAAGCATGGATTCAAGGACAAAACATCGGAAGATTGCAATACGATTAACATTGTCGGGTATAACGAAGACAAATATATAATTTTTGTAATCAATGATAACGGCATTGGTATTCCTGAAGATAAAATTGATACGTTACTTTTAAAAGCGGGTTCGGGTTTCGGACTAAATAATGTAAATGAAAGAATTAAATTGTTCTATGGAGAAGACTGTGGTATCAGTATAGAAAGTGAACATGGAGTATATACTTCGGTTATCGTAAAAATAACCTTTAAGGACTAAAAGTGATATATAATTCAGTCTATAAAAAGTGCTTTAATAAATAAATTTTGTCCATTTATATATATGATTCGTAATGATATAATAATTAAAATTTAAGACGGGATGGAGAAGAAAAATGAGCGTAAAAGCAAATAGAAAGAAACAAATTATACCTACATATGTTCCGGCAGAGGCAATAAAGTTGCCGATGTTTTTTGAACACAAGCCATATCAGGGTGCAAGTGGAAGATTGTATCCGTTGCCGTTTTCTGATAGCATCAGTGATGACAAAAAAGATGTTGAATACGATATTATCACACTTGAAAATGAGTATATTCATACACAAGTTGCACCTGAACTTGGTGGTAAGATTTTAAGAGGTCTTGATAAGGTGGGGAATTATGACTTTATCTACTATAACGAAGTTGTAAAGCCTGCTTTAGTTGGTCTTGCAGGTCCATGGATTTCAGGCGGTATTGAGTTTAACTGGCCTCAGCACCATCGTCCTACAACATATATGCCTCTTGAAGCATACATTGAGGAAAATAAGGATGGTGGAAAAACTGTATGGACAGGCGAAGTCGATCCTTTCTACAGAATGAAAGGAATGGCAGGTATAACTGTTGATCCTGGTCGATCATACATCAAGGCAAAAATCAAGGTATATAACCGTACAGAACAGAAGCAGATTTTTATGTGGTGGGCAAACCTTGCCGTTCCTGTTAATGAAACATACCGTACAATTTTCCCGCCCGATGTAGAGTGGGTAAATGACCACGACAGAAGATGTATTATGAGTTGGCCGATTGCAAAGGGCATCAATCATTCTGCACGTCCTTTTGATTTTGGTGATGGCACAGATATATCAATGTATGAAGCAATTAAAGTTCCTTCATCATTCCTTGTATCACAAGGACAGTCGGATATGGACTTTGTTGCAGGTTATGATGGCGGAAAGCAAAAAGGTATTGCAACTGTTGCAAATCATCACATTTCTCCGGGTAAAAAGATGTGGCATTGGGGTATGGGTGATTTCGGTGATATGTGGTGTTCAAATCTTACCGATGAAAATGGTCCGTACATCGAGCTTATGACAGGTGTATTTACTGATAATCAGCCTGACTTTACATGGATTGCACCTTATGAAACAAAAGAATTTGAACAGTATTGGTATCCGATTCGTGATATTGGTGATGTAAAAAATGCAAGTATTGATGCGGCTGTAAATGTTGAAGTACGTGGTGAAAATCTTTTCTTTGGCTTCAATGTTACCGGTACATTTAACAGTGCAACAGTTGTTGTGAAGAACAAGGGTAATATTGTATATGAAGAAAAGGGTGATTTTACACCGGATAAGTCGTATCTTAAGGAAATTCCGATGAATGGAATGAATATCGAAGATATTACTGTTGCACTTGTTGCAGAGAACAACAAGGTTCTTATTTCGTATGAAACATATGTAAGAGGTCAGAAACAACCGATTGAACCAAGAATGCCGGTTTTGAGACCATGCGAAATCGAAACTGTAGAAGAGCTATACATAAACGGTTTGCATCTTGAACAGTATAAACAACACAATTACAACGCTTGTGATTACTTCAAAGAAGGGTTAAAGAGGGATAGCGGTGATATTCGTTGCAATACTGCAATGGCAAGGTATTCACTCAAGAATGGACAGTTTTCGGAGTGTATAGATTACTGTGATGCAGCGATAGAAAGACTGACATCCAGAAATCAGCATCCTGCTGATGTTGAGGCGTTCTACTTAAAGGGTATGGCACTCAAGTATATGGGTAGCCTTGATGATGCTTACGATACACTTTATCGTGCTGCGTGGGATTATAGCTACAGAAGTGCTGCACTTTTTGCACTTGCAGAAATTGACTCAATAAAGGAAAGATATGCCGATGCACTTCGAAACCTTGATGAATCGATATCTTTAAATAATGGCCATACAAGAGCAATGAACCTAAAATCTGCGATTTACAGAACACTTGGCGAGAATGAAAAATCATTGGAAATCGCAAATCAGGTTATAGAAATTGATAAGCTCAATATGCTTGCAAGAGTGGAACTTTCAAACCACACAGACAATAAGGCAGAAATCTGTGAAATGTTTGATTCAAAGCCTGAAAACTTTATTGATGTCGCTGCTGCATACGTAAATGCCGGATTCTATAAGGATGCAATTTCCGCACTTGAAATATCAAAGAAAGCTTATCCTCTTTATGATTATTATAAAGCATATTGCTATGCCATGCTTGGAGATAACGATAGTGCAATTAAAGCGATTAAATTTGCGGAAGCAATGGATGAAGAATACTGCTTCCCGTCAAGAATTGATGATATTGCAGTTTTAGAAAAAGCTATTGAGCTTTGCAAGGATGCTGCTAAAGCAAATTATTATCTTGGATGCCTCTACTATGACCGATTTGGTTATGACAATGCAATCGCACTTTGGGAAAATGCTATCAGCATAAATCCTGAATATGCAAAGGCATACAGAAATCTTGCTCTTGCATATTTTGATAAGAAACAGGATTTTCTTGGTGCAAAAACCTGTATGGAAAAAGCACTTTTGTACTTGCCGACAGAACCGAGGCTTATTATGGAATATCAGCAGCTTCTCAAGAATATGGATTATTCGCCAAGCAAGCGTTTGGAAATGTACGAAAAGTACAATGATTTGATGATGAAGCGTGACGACTGTTATCTTGATAAGATCACATTGAAATGTCTTGTGGGCGAGTATGCAGAAGCAATAGAAATGGCTAAAAATCGTCGTTTCCATATTTATGAAGGCGGAGAAGGAAAACTTACCAAACAGCATGCATGGATGCACGTTCTTTATGGAAACGAGCTTACTGCGATGGGTGAGTATAAAAAGGCAGAGGAGATCTATAAAAACGGTATAAATATGCCGAAATCATACGGTGAAGCAAAGACATTTTTCAATCAGGAAGCGCATATTTTCTATTACCTTGGACAGCTTTTGGAAATTCAGGGCAAGGATGCAAACGAGTGCTACGAAGAAGCAGCCGTGTATAAAGCGGCAGTTTCTGAACTTTCATTGTTCAGGGCATTGGCACTCAGAAAATTGAATAAGTTTGCAGAGGCAAGAAAGGTATTGGAAGAAATGCTTGATACAGCTGAAAACTTCATTTCAAATTGCGACAGAAGAACATATTATGGTGTTGGTTCACCATCGCCGCTACCGTTTGAAGACGATATTGTAAAGAATAATCTTTTGAGCGGATATACATTGAAAGCGTATGCTTTGCTTGGTCTTGGCAAATTCAATGAGGCAGAAAAGTTTATTGATATGGCTAAGGCTATTCAAAAGTATGAATTCCCGATTTATGCTTTTGACCAGATTAAAAAATCTGTGATTGGCTGATTTTTTGAGATTTTCAGAGGTGATTTGCTATTTTGATTTATAAGCTTGAAAATGAAAGACTCATAGCAGAAATTTATCCGGCAAGGGGAGCAAATATCATAAAGTTATTTGATAAGGAACTTGGGATTGATATTTTACGCTCGCCCGAGAAGTTGTCGGATTTTGAAACACAAAACCCATATCTCTATGGTATGCCGGTGTTGTTTCCACCAAACAGGATATCGGATGCGGAGTTTGAATTTGAAAAGAGAACATATATTTTTCCAGTAAATGAACCGAAAACAGGCTGTTTCGTGCATGGTACAATGCACGAAACAGCATTTGTTGTTTCAGAAAAGAGCAGAACAAGAATCAAACTGCATTTTAATGCAACAAATGAACATCCATACCTGACATTTCCGCATGCTTTTTCTATAGAGGTAGAGTATATTCTTTCGGACGAAAAGTTATTGCAAACAATTACTATTCATAATAAGTCAGATGCGAATATGCCTGTAGGACTGGGTTTTCATACCACCTTTAAATGCTTTGGAACTGATGGCTTTAATGTGCAGGCATGCGTAGAAAAAGAGTTTTTCAGAAATGAGAAATATTTACCTACAGGTGAGTACCGTGATGATACCGAGTGGATAAAAAAGTTGACAAGTCCTGAGGGATATAATACAAAAAAGGAATTGTCGGCACTCTTTGAGTTGGGAGACAATCATCTTATTACTATACGGGCAGAAGATAATATTAACATAAATTATTCGTTGGATAAAAAATATAAGTATCTGATGATTTTCAACACGGGTTCTGAGGGAAAATATGTATGTATTGAGCCGCAGTCCTGGATAAGTAATTGCCCGAACATTGACAAGAGAGAACAGTATGGATTTACATACATAAAGCCTGATGAGAAGATATCATATAATATGAGCATTTATGCCGAGAACAATAACTGATAGGAGAAGGTATATGATTGATTATAAAAAAGAATATGCAGAGTGGCTAAAAAAAGCAGATGAGGCTACCCGAGCAGAACTTGAAAAATTATCTGATAATGAAATAAAAGATAGATTTTACAGACATTTGGAATTTGGCACAGGTGGCTTGCGAGGTGTTCTTGGTGCGGGCATAAACCGAATGAATGAATATATCGTTGCCCGTGCGACAAAGGGACTGGCAGATTATATAATTGAAAACAGTGATGATATAACAACTCAAAGTGTTGTAATTGCATATGATAGCAGAAATTTTTCCGAAGTGTTTGCAAAGAAGGCAGCCAAGGTCTTGAGTGGATGTGGCATTAAAACATATTTATTTGACGAACTGAGACCGACACCGGAACTTTCCTTTGCCATAAGACATTTAGCCGCTACTGCCGGGATTGTGATAACGGCTTCTCATAATCCTGCAAAATATAACGGGTATAAAGTTTATTGGAGCGATGGCGGACAAGTGCCTCCTCATGTAGCTAACAGCATTCTTGAAAAAATCAATAACATTGATGTTTTTAATGTTGATATAGATTCAGACGATAGCTTGATTGAAATTATAGGCAAAGAGGTTGACGATGCTTACATTGAAAATGTATATGCTCAAGCAGTAAATCCTGATGTGGATAAGAAAAATTTCAAACTTATATATACACCTTTGCACGGAAGTGGAAATAAGCTTGTAAGAAGGATTCTTGATAAAAGCGGATTCAAAAATGTCCTGATTGTAAAAGAACAGGAGTTACCGGATGGCGATTTTTCGACTGTAGAATCTCCGAATCCTGAAAACAAGGAATGCTTTGATATAGCGATTTCGCTTGCAAAGGAAAATAATGTAGATTTGATAATCGGAACCGATCCTGATTGTGACAGAATGGGAATTGTGGTAAAAAATAAAAAAGGCGAATATGTTACAATGACAGGCAATCAAGTGGGTATAATGCTACTTGACTATATTTTATCGTCAAAGAATTTGCCTCAAAATCCTGCTGTGGTAACGACAATAGTATCTACTAAAATGGCAGATGCTGTTTGTAGTAATTATGGTGCAAAGCTATTCAGAACTCTGACCGGGTTTAAATTTATCGGAGAAAAAATATATGAGTTTGAAAAGACAAACGATTATACATATATGTTTGGCTTTGAAGAAAGCTACGGATATTTAAAGGGCACATATGCAAGAGACAAGGATGCGGTTGTGGCAAGTATGTTGACTGCGGAAATGGCAGCATTCTATGCTCAAAAAAATATGACACTCTATGAAGTTATGCAAAGTCTTTTTGAAAAATTCGGAGGCTATTATGAAGAACTTGAAAGTATAACTTTCGAGGGCATAGAAGGTGCCAAAAAAATCAAAGATATAATGAGTCTTTTCAGAAATAACACGCCTGAAAAGATAGGCAAATTCAAGATTGTAAAGCTAACAGATTATCTTGGAGAAACACCTTTGCCGAAATCAGATGTACTGTATTTTGAATTGAATAATAATGTGGATTTTGTAATAAGACCTTCAGGTACAGAACCCAAAGTGAAAATATACTATTTGGCAAAAGGCAAAACATATGAAGAAGCAAAAATGAATTCTGATTTTGTCAAAAAAGCAGTTAATGAAATAATGCAAGTTTAATGCTTGTGGTGATAAAACAGGAAGTAGGATTAAACTGTTATGATAAATTATTGTGTTATAGGCGGAGGCTGGCGTTCGGAATTTTACCTGAGAATTGCAAAGCTTATTCCGGAAATTTTTTCGGTCAAGGGTGTTTGCATAAGAAATACCGAAACAGCAGAAAGGTTCGAAAAAACATATGATGTAAAGATTGTTGATTCTATCAATGATATTTTGAAAATTGATTGTGATTTTTTTGTGAATTGTATCAATAAAGAAGATATATCAAATTTATCTTTTGAGTTATGTGGGTTGGGGTATGCGGTTTTACAGGAAACACCAGCAGCACCCATATCAAAGGAAAAAACGGGATATAAACTTCAGGTGGCAGAGCAATTCCATCTGAAACCGTTGTATCAGGCAATTAAAGGAATAATAAAAGATGGAATTATAGGAGAGGTCAACCATATTGAAATTTCGGTGGCACATGAATATCACGCTATGAGTCTGATAAGATTTTTTATGGATGTAGATAATCCCCAATGTATTTATTCGAAAAAACTGATACATCCAGTTTTGCATACTCATTTCAGGCAAGGTGAGCTTGATGAAAAAGAAATTGCAGATTCAAAACATCAGATTGCTATTTTTGACTGTGATGGAAAAAGTGCAATATATAATTTTGACTATGAACAATATTTTTCGCCAATCAGGGCTGACCGACTCTTAATTCGTGGAACACGAGGGGAAATAGAGAATAATACTGTAAGATATTTCAACGCCGAAAACCAATATTGTGAGAGTGTTATTGTACAGCATAAGAGCGGGAATTTAGATGGATATTTTAATGGTACAATTACATTTTGTAATAAGGTCTATTATCAATCGCCATTTGCAGATGCAAGACTCAGTGATGAAGAAACAGCAGTAGCAACAACCCTTTTAAAGATGGATAAATATTTAAAAACAGGGGAAGAATTTTATTCTTTTGAAAGTGCTGTAAAGGATGTTGTTTGTTGCATTTCGGGAAATGATGTTATAGGATGAAAGTTTAAATGTTATTCAGGAGGTAAGATTATGGAACGAATTGAACATAGAGAGGAGAAGTGGATTTTTCCTTTTGTTGAGTATTCGCCGAAAACAAAGGGTGATAAATTACCACTCGTTATTCAGCTTCACGGTGCGGGAGAAAGAGGAGAAGGAAAAAAGGACTTAAAGGCTGTCGATGTTCACGGGCTTTCAAAGTATTTGAGTGAAAATGACCATGAGTGTATGGTAGTAATGCCTCAATGTCCTCTGGATACTTTTTGGGCGGCAAGAGTTGAATCGATAATTAAATTTATTGAGCAGTTGATGATAGAATTTGATTTGGACGAGGATAGGGTATATTTGACAGGTCTTAGCATGGGTGGATACGGAACATGGTTTACCGCAATGGCAAGACCTGATATGTTTGCTGCGATTGCACCGATTTGTGGTGGCGGTATGGCTTGGAATGCAGAAGTGTTAAAGATGCCAGTATGGGCATTTCATGGAGCTGATGATGATGTTGTATCGCCTACACAGTCGGATGAAATGGTAGCAAAAATGAGAGAATGTAATTTGGATGTGAAATATACAAGATATGACGGCGTTGGACATAATTCGTGGTGTCTTGCGTATAACAGAGAACTAATGGATTGGCTTTTAAGCAAAAAGAGATAAATAATGCACTAGTGAAGGTATAAAGAGGAAATTGCCGACTGATTGTGTCATATATTTGATTTTTAAAATGTTTGCAATGTCTGCATTTTTTATGTTGTTTATATTATCTGGGTATATTACGAAATATTGTACACAGATTATTTTAAAAGGATTTGATTGAAGATATTGACATTATTCTATCTATGGTATATAATGTTCATATATGAGGTGTTGAGAAATGGATATACTAACAATAAAAGAAGCAAGTTTAATGTGGGGGATTTCTGTAAGAAGAATTGCGGTTTTGTGTAACGAGGGAAGAATTGTTGGAGCAAAAAAAATTGCAGGTGCTTGGCTTTTGCCAAAAGATGCAGAGAAACCCGCTGATGCTAGAATTAAATCAGGTAAATATACAGATTGGAGAAACAAAACAGATATGGCATCTAGAGATTTTGAAAGTAATTTAAAAAATCTAAAAGGAACATTTGCTGTAGAGAGCATGACCATTAGCGAGGAAAGCATTAAAATCCTTAAAAGAATTGATAGCGGAAAAGTAAGCTATACAGATGCAATTGAAGAATTGAAGCTTAAATATATGCAGAGGATGTAACTATGTTTTCAAAGTATGATGTTTATACAACTATACAATCTGTCTACTGTTATCCTGATAGTAATGTTTTAAAGAACAAATTAAATATTAGAGATAACAAACTTCTTAAAACTGCTGAAGAAGAAATCACTTTGATTAATCAAATGGAGCTTTTGAAAAATCCGATTAAGGGTAATTTTTCGAAATCACATCTTATGAATATACATAAGTTCATTTTTGAAGATATTTATTTTTTTGCTGGAAAGATCAGACGAGAGAAAATAAGCAAAGCGAATACAATGTTTTATCCGCCAAACTTAATTGATAGAGAACTTGATAAGGTATTCACTAAAATAAAAGAGGAAAAGATGCTAAAGGAAACTGATGAAGAAAAGGCTTTCGATAATTTAGCATATGTGATGGCCGAACTTAACATTATACATCCATTCAGAGAAGGTAATGGTCGTTCTATCCGAGAATTTATTCGCCTTATGGCAAAGTGTATGGGATATGACATGAATTGGGGAAATGTAGATAAAGAAGAACTCCTGGAGGCATCAATATTATCTGTTGAAAATTATAAGGTATTGATAAGAATACTTAAAAGATGTGTGAATTAAGTTTAGAATGCTTGGATATGAAATTGTTTTATTACCGGAACTAAATTTATATATGAATTTTAAATGTGTTTTGGTGTTTGATAAAAAATAAAAGAACAGTTAAATGATATTTTTAACAAATATCATGTTGTACGAGACAATGATTTTTAATCCTTGCAAAACTGCTCATATTATGTTATAATATAGGTAATAACAGATTGACAACAGAGTATTCGACAAATGAGGAGTTGACCAAGGAAGCTCTCAAAAAGCCTGTTGCAAAGTCTTCGTATGTTAATATCTACAAGGATGGCTTTGCGATTGTACTGGGTGCATATAGCATCGCAGGAAATAACTATTTTAAGTTAAGAGATATTGCGAGCGCAATGGATTTTTATGTGGGTTGGAATGCTACAAATAAAGTGATTTCTATTGATACAAGCAAAAGCTACGAGCATCCTACAAGTTCGGTATTTGGAGTAAATCCGCAGTATTTTTCACTTCTCGGTAAAAGCAAGGGAGAAATTGACAAAATCCTCGGCGAAAGCATTAAATATGACTCTGCAATGGCAAGAAGTATGTATGAAAACGGCATTTGTATAGGATGGAGCACAGTCTATTCAAAAGCAGAGAACATCCCGGATACTGAACATCCTAAAGTAATGTATATTCCAATAAATAGAATTTTCTACAATTGCCCGGATACCATAAATATTGATACCATAAGATCGCAGTTTAATTCGTGGCGTGGCAATGATTATTCATTTATGGTAAACTATTGCGGAAAGGCACTTATGTTTGATCCGTTCAATCAAACTGTATTACCGTCTTCGACAAGGGCAAGAATAGTTCCCGAGAACCAATACGCTGATCCGAATATAGAGGTTGTACAGATAAATAACTAAGAAAAAAACAGACAGCATTTGCTGTCTGTTTTTTGTTTATTTCTTTTTCTTAAACTTTGTCCAAAATTCTTTTGGTAAAACTCCCTTCAGGAGGATGGCATCAAAAATCAACAAGGTGTTTTCCTTCAAATCCTTAATAAAAAGTGGTGCAATAGCAACTGTTATAATTTGTGCAACCAGTGAGGCGATTGCAGCACCTGCAGAGCCAAGGTTGGGAATAAAAATCAAATTCAGAATAACATTTGAAATTGTCGCGGATGCATATATGTAAATCAATTTGCTTTGTTTATTATTGCAAACTATCCACACATTTTTTGCCACACCCAAATATGAGAATGATGTGTACCAGGTGATTATTCTCAGTGGTATTGCGGCGGGTAAATATGCCTTGCCGTAGAGTATATAAATTATAAGATCTGCAAAAATCGTAAATAATATTGAAACGAATGTGCATAGATAAAATATAATTGCATAAAGAATCTTGTTTTTGCGATCAAAATCTTCTTTGTTTTTCTTATGTGCCTCTATAATTGGTGGGTACATTGAATCAATAATTGCAGAAAGAACAAAGCACCACATTGTACAAAGCGAAAGTGCAGTCGAATAATAACCAATCTCGGTTGTGCTGATCATTTGCTTTAACATTAGCTTGTCGGTTTGAGCGTAGATCGAAACCATAAGGCTTGGGAGGATGAAATGCCAGCTCCTCGATAAAATTGATTTTCCGTATTGCCATGAGAAACTGAGTTTTTGTCCGCCCTTTGCTTTATATGATATATATAGCAATATACCGAGGAGAAAATAGTCTATTGAAAGGGCAAGTGAAAAGTATTCCACACTTTTTCCTGTCATGACAAGAAATAATTTATAAAGCGATGTTGCGGTATATGCGACGAAAGTACATATTGCCGTAACTTTTGATTTAAGCTTGGACTGAAACCAGTACCTATAGGTGTCCAAAACATTGAAAAGAACACTCAAACAATTTAGGGCGACAACGAGAATGGTTGTCATTTCGCCTTTGTCCAAAACTGAAACAATAAGTACAATTGTAACACATGAAAAGAAACTTGAGACTAACTTTAAAAGCATAGCAGTTCCGAGAACTTTACCTTCTTCTAAAGGATTGTCTGCTAATTCCTTTACAAGTACTGAATCTATTCCCAAGGTACAAAGAGCGGAGAAAAAAGCAGTGTAGGCACTTGCATAGTTTATAAGGCCATAGTTTGAAGGCCCTAAATATCTTGCGGTTAAAAGAGTAATTGCAAGAGAGATTAGCAGTTGCAAAACTTTTCCGAGAATTATCCAACCGGCATTTTGCGCCACTTTGTTTGATAGAAGTTTTCTTATCATTTTAAACTAGCTCCTTAATGCATTTGGCGGGTACACCACCCACAAGAGTGTTAGGTGCAACACTTTTGACAACACAACTGCATGCGGCTATCACGCTGGAGTTGCCTATTGTGATGTTGTTTGAAAGTGTTGAATGTGCACAGATCCACACCCCATTTCCGACAGTTATATTATAGGATTCACCCTCTCCTGCGCGTCTTTCGTGAGTGCCTATTTTATGACCACCCGTCAAAAAGGTGACCTCGGGTGCAATGTCGCAGTTGTCACCAATAGTAACGCTACCATTCCCGTTAATTTTTAGATTTTTGCCAATCCAGCAGTCTTTACCAACGGTTAGATTTCCATATACTTCTATTGGGCCGACAACTTTTGTTCCGTTTCCAATGGAATAACCTATGGCGTTTAAGAGTTTGCGTTTTGTTTTGTAGTGTTTTGTGCCTACATATATTCTGTTTACCAAGAACAAATTAAATCTTCTGTGTATTGAAGCGAAAAGAGAAAAAGTTTTACTCATTATAATTCCTCCTGCTGTTTTTGCGTTAGCTCTTGCTACAAATACCTGATGGAAAAATGAATGGGTCTTTGCCTGATAATATCGCATCGGCGAGTTTCAGGAATCTTTTTGTGGCAATTTCTGCATTCCATTCTTCTGTGATAGTTTTGTAGGCATTGATTCCTATATGTGTTTGTACATTCTTGTTGTTTAGTAAGTGCTTTACTTTTTCATAAAGGTCATCAAGTTTTCCGTCTTCATATAAAAAGCCGTTTTTGCCGTCATCTATTAGAAATGCTGAGCTGCCGATAGCATCAGAACTGATGCAGGCACAAGCACTATTCATTGCCTCATTTAAAACAGCACCCCATCCCTCGTTAGAATCCGAGGTGAAAAGAAAGATTTCGGAATCCTCCATATATGTGTGGACTTTATCCTGTGGGATTGCACCTGTAAGGGTTATCACATCATTGAGTCCTTTTTCACAAATCATTGCCTTGATTTCATCTTCGAGAACGCCTGTGCCAACCATTTTGATGGAAAAATCGTAACCATCTTTTTTTAGTTTTTCAGCTATCAATACCGGAATTTCGGGATGCTTCAAGTATATGAATCTTGCAACCCATAGTAGAGAGTTGCTTTTTTTTGTTTTTACGATTTCTTCGATGTTATTATATTTTAATGTTTCAGGGAAGTATCCCCATTTTAAACATCGGTTTTTGAAGTTAAAAAACTTATTTAAATCCTTTGATGTATACGAGCTTGCACACAATATATAAAAATTGTGTTTTTTAAAACGTGCATAGTGCAGGCATGTTCCAACATATGCCCTAATCCAATTCAAAAATGACAGGTGGCCCTTATACAGTCTTTCGCAGTATCTAAAGGTTAGCTTGCCATTTTTGATTCTGTCGGCAATGAGGTAATCAGGTGTTGTTCCGTAGATTACAACATCGGCCTCATTGATTATTTTAAAAACTCCTGATAGATCATCTTTTTTTAAATCAATAATTGTTTCATAATTACGTGTAATCTGCAGCCAACCAAGTTTTTTTCGCTCATCTGAAATTTCCCCTGTTGAGATAAAACGAAAGTTATCTCCCAACTCTTTATACAGTATTTCGCAGATTGGTAGAATGTGAGCAGAAATATAATTAGAAACAAAAACGAGTTTCATATGAAAATTCCTTTCAAAATAATATCTTATATATAAATATAATACCTTAAATTTGATATTTTTTCAAGATATTTTTAAAAAAACCTTATAAGTTCAGGGGAATGCTGAAAAAAGATATAATATTTTTTCTTCGACGCTTGTTTGCTTTTTTTGAAAAAGTGTGATATAATACCGATGTTAAAAAACTTTTGCGGATTCAAGAGGGATATAAAATGATAATTGACATTAAAAAAGCAATAGTACATATACTTGACTGTAACGCGGGTGCCGCATACTTTTCCGAGGAGGAGCTGGATGTCGGTGAGGGAACTCTCAATTCCTACATCTCACGCCACATCGAGAAAATCTACGATGATGCGGCAATGCGAAAGGGCGAGTTCACACCTCCGAGCGGATTTAAATATCATCTCGGACAGTATATTTCGGGTGAGTGCGATTTTCAGAAATTCTCGCTTTTTGTTGCAGAAAAGCTCTATGAGAATATCAAAAACTCGGAGGAGATTGAGTCATCCGATATTATTATTGCGGAATGTATCATAAAAGAGAAAAAGACAATAGCGGTTTTGAAGTTTGACAACAAGGTGGGCTTTGTGCACCAGGTTGCGACAAAGGACGGGAAAATATCGAATACGATTATCAACCACTATGCCATTTTGCCGTCAATGACACATAAAATCAGCCATGCGGCATTTGTCGATATGGAAGACTATTCGATAAAGTTTAAGGGCAAAAAGATAACAGTCGACGGCGAAAAGTTCGACCTCATCGCCGATGCACTTTTAGAGTGTGTTTATGATATTTCGGTAAAGGAATCATTCCTGGCGGTAAGGCGTATCGCAAAAAAAGTGGCGGACGAATACGGCGCTGAGCAGATTGAAACCGAGGCACGAATGAAAGAATATGTAAAGGAATCAGCTGTAGTTGAGGAAAAAATAAAGGTTGAGGATATGGCAGAAAAGGTGTTTGACGGACTCGTCTCTGCAAAGGCGGACTTTGTTGAGAAAACCAAGGATGCCCATGTGCCGGAGAGCTTTGATATGAACGCATATGTTGCAAAGCGTGTTAATGCAAACATAAGGCTTGTAACCGATAAGGGCATCGAGATACTCTTCCCGTCGGAGTTTTACAGAGATGATGAGAATATCAGCATCATAAATAACGATGACGGTACGATTTCGGTACAGATAAATAATATCAGTAAGCTTACCAATAAATAAGCCGTGGAGGGTTTATGAGAGTTTTAAAGAATATTTTGGGTATCGGAACGGTTTTGAAACACTTTGAAATAAAAAGCGATAAGCTTCCCGATGCTTTCGACGGTTTCAGGATACTTCACATTTCGGACTTTCACTGTGCACCCAAAAAGGATATGCTAAAGTGTATTGAAGGAGAAAAATTCGATGCAGTTATTGTGACGGGTGACCTGACCGATGAGAAAAAACCGTATGGGGTATACCTTGAGCTTTTGTCGGAGCTTATAAAGATTGCACCTGTCTATCAGATTTCGGGAAATCATGATATGTACCGAAGCGACAGGGAGGAGTTTTTTGAAAAATGCCGGGAGTTGGGTTCGGTGTTTTTGCAGGATGAGGTTGCAGAGATTGAACGCTTCGGAGAAAAGATATATCTTTTGGGAATGTCTGATTCGGGTTCAAAGAAGAAGAGCAAGGTGGATGCGGCGATTGAGGCATCGCTTTCAAAACTGAAAAGACAGGATGGATACGGAATCCTTTTATATCACAGAGCAAACAAGCTTGACAGCTTCCGTGATATGGGCTTTGATTTGATTCTTTCGGGCCATATGCACGGCGGACATATACGATTGGGGAAGTTGGGCGGAGTATTATCACCCAAATCGGGAATCTTCGATACGGGACGGCTATTTTTTCCGAAATACACGGGCGGATACTATAAAATCGGTAAAACTGATGCTATTGTAAACTGTGGGCTGGGAAACTCAATCCCGATTCCGAGATTCGGAAACCCGACCGAGATTATAAGTATTACACTCAAAAAAAATAAAAATGTTGGTTTTATTCATAAAAAGTGATAAAAAGAGCATTTTTAGAGAATATTTATGCAAAAAGAGTTGACAAATCAACAAAAAGGATGTATTATAATTTAAGAATATTTTTTAGAAAGAAGGAAATTTTCATGAAAAAGATTTTAGGTTTAGTTATGGCTTGTGCATTGTCAGTTATGGCATTGGCAGGTTGCGGAAACAAGGTTACTCTTACAATCCTTGACACAGAATATGCAGTTGAAGACTATGCTATCTGCGTTGCAAAGGAAAACACAGAGTTGCTCGACAAGATCAATGCTGCATTGGCTGATTTGACAGCTGACGGTACAGCACAGAAGATTGTTGACAAGTATATCTCAGGTGTTGAACACGACCTTGTATTCCAGGCTGATGCTGAAGGCAAGGAAGAACTCCACATGGCAACAAACGCTCAGTTCCCTCCATATGAATACTATGAAGGTGAAGTTGTAGTTGGTATCGATGCTGAAATGGCAGCAGCTATCGCTGATAAACTCGGTATGAAGCTTGTTATCGACGATATGGACTTTGATGCTATCATCACAGCAGTTCAGACAGGCAAGTCAGACATCGGTATGGCAGGTATGACTGTTACTGAAGAAAGACTTCAGAACATCAACTTCTCAACAAGCTATGCAACAGGTATCCAGTCAATCATCGTTCCTGAAGGCAGCAAGATCACATCAGTTGATGACCTCTTTGCTGAAGGTGCTACATATCTTGTAGGTACTCAGAAGGGTACAACAGGCGATATCTACGCTGAAGGTGACTTTGGTGCAGAAAGAGTTATGAAGTACACATCAGGTAATGAAGCTGTTCAGGCTCTTGTTACAGGCAAGGTTGACTGCGTAATTATTGATAATGAACCTGCAAAGGCTTATGTTGCTGCAAACAACAAATAATTTTTAAAAAAGCTTTAGGGGCGGGAAATTCACCGCCCCTGTTTTTTCGTAAATGATAAAAGTGGGTGAATAAATGGAACAAATTAAAATGTGGTTTGATGCTGTGTGGTCAAACATACTTATTGCATGGGGAGACCTGAAAGCAGACTTTATTCTGAACTTCATCGAACAGGACAGATGGAAGTTTATAACATCAGGTTTGAAAAATACCCTGATTATAACATTATTTTCTTTGCTCATAGGAATTGTCCTTGGTGTTGTTGTGGCAGTAGTACGCTCAACCTATGACAAGACCGCAAAGGATATGAAAAAGGGTATTGGCAAATTTTTGTTGGGATTTTTTAACAGTATCTGTAAAATTTATCTGACAGTTATTCGTGGAACTCCTGTTGTTGTACAGCTTTTGATAATGTATTATATCATATTTGCAACATCAAGAAACAGCCTTTTTGTTGCAATTATTGCGTTTGGTATTAACTCGGGTGCATATGTTGCGGAAATCATCCGTTCGGGTATTATGGCTGTAGATGCAGGTCAGTTTGAGGCGGGCAGAAGCCTTGGCTTTAACCATGTAAGAACAATGTGGTATATCATTATACCTCAGGCGTTTAAGAATGTGTTGCCTGCACTTGCAAACGAGTTTATAGTACTTTTAAAAGAGACGTCTGTTGCAGGTTATGTAACAATCAGAGACCTTACAATGGGCGGTAACATCATTCGTGCAACAACCTATTCGGCGTTTATGCCGCTTATTGCAGTTGCACTCATATACCTTGCCCTGGTAATGTTCTTTACCTGGCTTGTCGGAAAACTTGAAAGGAGACTCAGAAATGATGAAAGATAATGAAGTAATTATTAAAACTGAAAACCTTTGCAAGTTTTACGGAAAAGACGGTACAATCCATGCACTTGATAATGTAAATGCTGAAATCAGAAAGGGCGAGGTTGTTGTAATTATCGGACCGTCAGGTTCGGGTAAATCAACCTTTTTGCGCTCATTAAATCTTTTGGAATCAGCAACAAGCGGTAAGGTTTTCTTTGAAGGCACAGACATCACAGACCCGTCGGTTGATATAAACATTCACCGTCGCAAAATGGGTATGGTGTTCCAGCAGTTTAACCTTTTCCCACACATGACGGTCTTAAAGAACTTAACATTGGGACCAACAAAGCTTTTGAAGCTTCCCAAGGCAGATGCGGATATTGTTGCTTTGGAGAGTCTCGATAGAGTTGGTCTAAAAGACAGAGCAGACGCATATCCTGCACAGCTTTCGGGCGGACAGAAGCAGAGAGTTGCGATTGTCCGTGCGCTTTGTATGAATCCTGAAGTAATGCTTTTTGATGAGCCAACATCAGCACTCGACCCTGAAATGGTTGGCGAGGTTCTGAGTGTTATGAAAAGACTTGCAGATGAGGGTATGACAATGGTTGTCGTAACTCACGAGATGGGATTTGCACGAGATGTTGCAGACAGAGTAATTGTAATGGCAGATGGTTCAATCATCGAAGAAGGTACACCGGAGGAAATATTTACATCGCCTAAAAATCCAAGAACTCAGGAATTCTTAAAAAGAACACTTGAAAAATAAATGGTAAGGAGCCGTAGTTAATGAGAGTATCAGTATCCATAGGCTTTAGAAGCGAGGACGCAGAAAATCTTATGAAGGTGATGGCCGATTTGAAAAAATGCTCAAGAAAGGGTTTTTTCAGAAAAAAGTCCGAGCTTAAGATGAATGTGATTGTAATGGATAATGTGGATGAAGTATCAACGGTGATAGATGAAGTACAAAATATCGGTAAAGTTTCTGTTCTGTTCAAGTCGCTTGACAGATCACGCCGAGACGGTGGGGATATATACTGGACAAGGGCAGAGAATAATGAAACCTTAACGAATTTTCACGAAAAATTCAGGGCGTTGGCAGACAAGCAGGGGTATTCGTACTCCAAAAAGAATTTCAAGCCAAGAGTAGAGCTTGCCAATCTTGTTATTG
Source organism: Clostridia bacterium (assembly GCA_045544615.1). Taxonomy (GTDB): domain Bacteria; phylum Bacillota; class Clostridia; order UBA1381; family UBA1381; genus CAKSFT01. The sequence goes on along the minus strand of JAZPZI010000014.1, from coordinate 55,482 downwards.
CAAGACCTGATTTTACGGTAGAGCCTTTTGAGGCGGAGGCAACAAGCGTTGCGGTTTATGAGGTAAAGGAATTTATGAGCCGGACGGAATATGTTGAACTCTACAAAAAAGACATATAAAAACGGATGCATAAGCATCCGTTTTTTTTATCTTTTTATTCTGCTACAAATACAATTCTCTCGGATTTTGAGTTTGCTTTTTCAAAACTGAATCCGTCAAAAGCAGTTATCTTTTTAAATCCTGCTTTTTTTAGTATTTCCTTAACTGTCTTTTGCGAGTATGCTTTCTGAAGATGTCTTTCAACAAATCTCTCGTATGACTTGCCGTCTTTTACGAAGAAGTTTAAATACATATCCGAAAGCGAGTACTTTTCTATAAATCTGTTCTCCCACGAATAGAATATCTCCTCATCGTCGTGGATGAATGTGTTATTTCCTATAATGTTTTTTAGTTTATACTCCGAGCTGATGTCAAAAATCACAATTCCGCCGGGGTTTAAAAAGCAGGTCTTGATTTTTTTGAACATTTCATAGAGTGAGTTAGGATTCAAAACATAGTTAGCACCGTCAATCATGCACAAAAAAGCATCAGCAGTGCCGTAGAGGTCAAGCTTTGTCATATCCTGATTAAGAAAAAGGATTTCCTTGTTGTCCTTCGCCTTTTTTCGTGCAACGGTCAGCATATCGAATGACTTGTCAATGCCTATCATATCATAGCCACGGCGTGCAAGCGGGAGTGTGAGATTTCCTGTACCGCAGGCAAGGTCAACTATCATATCGGGACTTTTGTCGAACTTGTCAAAAAGGTTTTCTATAAAGTCAGCAATATGCTCATAGTTGATATCGGGGTGCATAAGCGAGTCGTAAATTTCTGAAAAAGAAGTGTAGCTGTTCATTTCTTTGCAAGCCTCTCAAGGATAAGTCTGTAGCCGTCGCTTCCGTAATTGAGCGAGCGATTTACACGGCTGATGGTAGCAGTACTTGCACCTGTTTTTGCACAGATGTCGGTGTAGATTGCGTTTTTATCGAGCATCTTTGCAACCTCAAAACGCTGTCCCATTGATTTTAATTCAGAAACTGTGCAAAGGTCCTCAAAGAAACTGTGGCACTCCTCGACAGATTCAAGCATTAAAATTGCCTCGAACAACTCGTCTATGTTTTTATCGGTCAATCTTTTGTTCATATAAAACCCCACCTTCTATAATTTCACATATTAGTATTTTAACACATCATAGTGTGAAAGTAAATAGTTTTTTTGAATAATTAAATAAAAGATACGGATAATAAGAAAAAAACGGGAGAAATTTCAAATGGTATTAGTTATTCGTACGATACTTTTATATTCGCTTGTCATAGTATCTTTGAGGATTATGGGCAAACGCCAGATAGGCGAGATGCAACCGTCTGAGCTTGTGGTTGCAATTATGATTTCAGACCTTGCGGCAGTCCCGATGCAGGCGATAGACATTCCGCTGATTACAGGTATAATCCCTGTGCTGACGCTTATTGTTGCAGAGGTATTTATGTCATACCTAAGTCTCAAAAACAGAACGGCGAGGAAAATTTTATCGGGAGAGCCGTCGATTGTGATATATAACGGCCACATCAATGAGGGCGAGCTTGAACGGTTGAGGTTTAATATGAACGACCTTCTGGAGCAATTGCGAATCAGCAATTACCCCGACATTTCAGACGTTGAGTGTGCGGTTATGGAAACAAACGGGAAGCTGAGCATTATCCCGAAAAGCTCGGCAAGGGGAGTCACCCTGTCCGATTTAAAAATTAAAGAGGATGAGTTCAAGCTGCAGCATCTTATACTATCCGACGGGAAGGCAAACGAAAAAGAGCTTGCCAAAATCGGGAAAAACAAGGAATGGTTAAAAAAGGAGCTTGATAAGAGTAAGCTTACCGAAGCCGATGTTTTCTTTGCTATATATGACTATAAAAAAGGATTGATACTGCAGAAAAAAGGCGAGGAGGATTTGGGTGTATGAGGAGCTTTATTATATCGCTTATAATTGCAGGGATTGTGGTTGCATCGAGCCTCTTTTTTGTGGGAGAGATTGAAAAGGTGTCAAAGTCGGTAGGTGAGTCGGTCGAAGAAATCGTAGAAGCACTTGATGCAGAAGATTTTGAGAAGGCAGGGGCGCTGACCGAGGAGATGGCAGAATATGTTGACAGGGAGAAAATCACGCTTGCAGTCATAATGGACCATACACAGCTTGATAAAATCGAGTCGGAGATTGCGGAGCTTGAGGGATACATTAAAGGCAGAGTGAAAAACGATGCCCTTGCAAAATGTAATGTAATTGATGTTCAGGTGAGGCATATGCCCAAAAACTATAAGCTAAAAATCGAGAATATCCTCTAAAGTTTACAGTTTGTTCACACACTTTGTCTTATTTGGTATTATAATAGGAGATGGAACAATTTTTGTATGATGAGGGGTATTTGACATGGACGAAAATAACATATACGAAAATGAACAGGAAGCTATAGAAATCACGAAAGAAGAGCTCTTGGACGATGAGGCAGAAAATATCGAATCAGTGACATCAGAACCTGAGCCTGCGAGCGAGGACGAATTTGTGATTGTTGAAGAAGAAACAGAGCAGGGAGAAGATGAAACGGAGCCTATCGCGGCAGAGCCGGAACCGGTAAAGGTGCGTGAAAAAAAACAGATCCCGGGATGGCTTTGGTCACTTATAATAACTCTTCCGATTTGTTTTTTGACACTTATTCTTTGCCTGATAATCGGAATCTTTGCGATGAGGGCAAGCGGTGTGAGATACTCTCACCTTCCAAATGCGAGTATCAGTATATCGGGCGAAAATCCGTTTGAGGAGCTCGGGAAGGGTGCATTGAAGTCGGTTGTAAACATCGAGGGTGCATCGGCAGGATACGGCGGATTTTTCGGGCAGAGCTTTTCGAGAAGCTCGGGTACAGGCGTGATTATCAGCGAAAATGGGTACATCATAACAAGCCAGTATATTGTTGATAATTCAAACGTTACGGTATCCTTACAGGATGGTAAGGAATATGTAGCGACAGTTGAGAATGTGGATAACCTGACAGGCGTTGCACTGCTAAAAATTGATGCTACAGGTCTTATACCGATTGCGATCGGGGACTCGTCCGAGTGTAAAATTGGAGACAGGGTCGGGGTAATAGGAAACACTTTGCACGCGAATCTCACAAACCCGATTGTGGGTGGAAACATAGCAGGCATAAATAACAGCATTCCGCTAAATAACGGCGGAAGAATCAATATTATGCAGATTGATGCATCGACTATTGCGGGAAGTATCGGTGGAATTGTACTCAATACAAAGGGTGAAATGATAGGTATGGCAACGGGTATGATTTCGAATTCGTCTGATGAAATCGGGCTTGTAACACCTGTAAACGATATGGCAGAACTTATCGGCGGGATTGTTGAGATGAAGGGAAAGCCTGCAGAGTCGGAGCTTATAATCGGAATTAGCGGAAGTGATGAGTCTTTCGGCGTTGAGGTTACAATGGTCGGTGAGGGCACTCCTGCTGAAAAGGCAGGGATAAAGGTCGGCGACCTGATTGTCAAGGTTGACGGTGAAGCGGTAACGAGCATTGAGATGATAAATGAGATTAAGCTAAGACACCAGAAGGGCGATACCCTGATTTTGACGGTATACCGTGACGGTGAAATGACAGATATAAATGTGGTGCTTGAATAACAAAAACGGTGTAGCAGATGCTACACCGTTTTTACTATATTTATTTTTTGAATATTCTCTCGACTTTTGTGCATTTGCCTGAAATATCGTCAATTTCGAAGCTTGCGGCACAAAACTGGGCATCACCGGTTGCTATCTCGAATTTAGAGGGAAGCCCGTTTAAAAAACGATTTACGATTGTTTTTTTGTCCATGCCGAGAACGGAATGAACAGGGCCGGTCATGCCGAGGTCGGTGATGAAGCCGGTGCCGCCTGTGAAAATTTCTTCGTCTGCGGTCTGTACATGAGTATGGGTGCCAAAAACAACCGAAACCTTGCCGTCTAAAAAGTAGCCCATTGCCTTTTTTTCGCTTGTTGTTTCGGCGTGGAAATCGACAATTATTATATCGGTTTTGCCCTTTAGCTTTTCGATTTCACGCTCGGCAGCACTAAATGGTGAGTCAAATGGTATTGGCATATTGACTCTGCCGATAAGATTGATAAGACCTATGGTTTTGCCGTTTTTCTCGAGTATGGTACTGCCTTTGCCGGGACAGGAACGGTCATAGTTTGCCGGACGGATAACGTTATTGTTATATTTCATGATGTTTGAAATATCGTGGCAGTCCCATGTGTGGTTGCCCATGGTGAAACCGTCGATTCCATAGTCGACGAGTTCCTTGTATACGGCGTTTGACATACCGTGTCCGTGAGCGGCATTTTCGCCGTTTGCTATGATGAAATCATATTCATCCCTGTGCTTTTCAAGATAGTACATCGTCGCATCCCGACCGGTGCGACCGACAATATCTCCGATTGCTAAAATCTTCATTAAATTGCCTTTCTAAATTTAAAGTGATATTTTAAAAGCTAAGGATTACGGACTGTAACCCTTAGCTTTTTTTGGTCATAATTATTTTGCGTAATCAACCGCACGGGTTTCTCTGATAAGGCTTACCTTAATCTGACCCGGATATTCAAGCTCCGATTCAATCTTCTTTGCAATATCCTTTGCAACCAGAAGCATACCTTCATCATTTACGACTTCCGGCTTAACCATTACTCTGATTTCACGGCCTGCCTGGATAGCGAATGTCTTTTCAACTCCGTCAAAACCGTTTGCGATTTCTTCGAGCTGCTGCAAACGCTTGATGTAAGACTCGAGGTTTTCTCGTCTTGCACCCGGACGTGCTGCCGAGATAGCATCTGCTGCCTGAACGAGCTGTGCAATCAATGTTTCTGCATCAACATCACCGTGGTGAGCCATAATTGCATGGATAACATCCTGGTTTTCCTTGTACTTTCTTGCAATGTCTGCACCGATTGTGATGTGTGAGCCTTCAACTTCGTGGTCAACGGCCTTACCGATATCGTGCAACAAACCTGCACGTCTTGCCAATGCAACATCGGCACCAAGCTCACCTGCCATAACGCCTGCCAAGTGTGAAACCTCGATAGAGTGCTTCAATACATTCTGACCATAGCTTGTACGGTATTTGAGTTTACCTAAAAGCTTGATGAGTTCAGGATGCAAGCCGTGTACATTAGTTTCAAATGTTGCCGATTCGCCTTCCTGCTTGATGATTGCATCAACTTCTTTTTGTGACTTGTTAACAAGTTCTTCGATACGTGCCGGCTGAATTCTGCCGTCAACGATAAGCTTTTCCAAAGTGAGTCTTGCGACTTCACGGCGGATAGGTGAGAAACTTGATAAAACAACTGCCTCAGGTGTATCGTCGATGATAAGGTCAACGCCTGTTAATTGCTCGATTGTTCTGATGTTTCTGCCTTCACGGCCGATGATTCTGCCCTTCATTTCATCAGAAGGGAGGTTTACAACCGATACGGTTGTTTCTGCAACGTGGTCAGCTGCAACCTTTTGAATTGAAGAAGCTACGATGTTCTTTGCATTCTTTTCTGCTGATTCTTTTGCCTGCTGCTCAATTTCTTTAACCATTATAGCGGCTTCATGCCTTGCCTGGATTTCGATGTCCTTAATAAGAGTCTGCTTTGCTTCTTCACTTGTCATACCCGAGATTTTTTCGAGTTCAACAATCTGCTTCTGCTTTACTTCGTCAAGCTCTGCCATCTTTTTGTCTGCTTCTGCGAGCTTCTGAGTCAAAGCCTGATCCTTCTTTTCAAGTTGTTCAGTTTTCTTGTCAAGTGTTTCTTCTTTCTGGTTAATTCGTCTTTCCTGATTAGACAGTTCACGACGACGGTCTTTTATTTCTGCGTCCAAGACGCTGCGGAGCTTCTGATTTTCCTCTTTTGCTTCGAGCATTACCTCACGCTTGCGTGATTTCGCATCTTTTTCAGCCTGCTCTACGATAGCCTTTGCCTTTTCTTCGGCAGAACCGAGTTCAGCTTCTGCAACCTTTTTACGGTATGTAACACCCATAAAAAATGAAGCAAAATTGAGTAGGAAAAATACTCCTGCAACTACTGCTAATATTATAGTTAACATTTTGTTATGTTCACCCCCATATAATTAAATTTGTCAACAAAAACGGGGATGCTGAAATATGAAATTATTTTTTATATGTCAATTTATATATACAATAATCCCAGTATACCAACACACCCGGATTAGTAGTTAAAAGAAATATAAAGCATACACATATATTTTACAACAAGATGATGTGCTTGTCAATAGTTTTGAGATAGTTTTTACCAAAATGTGCGAAAAAAATCCCTGCAAAAATTCCGTCAACTCCGGAGCATTTGCAGGGAATAATTTATATTGTTTTACGGTGCCATATCAAGGGTTGCGAAGGTGTAGCCCTCGGCTACAAGGTAGTCAAGAATAAGAGGGAGAGCCTCGATATTCACTTTCTTTGTTGCCGAGTCGTGCATAAGAATAATCAGGTCTTCTTTGTTTTTGGATGAACTTTTTGTTCTCTCCACAAGCCCTGAAACGGTCGGTGACTGGCTTTCGGCATCGCCCGAGAGTGAGTTCCAGTCAGCGTATCGGTAGCCGAGCTCGTCGAGTGTACCCTTTAATACCTGTTTCATTTCGCCATGGCTTCCGCTGTTGTAGCTGCCGCCCGGGAAACGGAAGATTTTAGGATAATTTTCGTTACCGGTTATCCAGCAAATCTTTTCGTGTGTGTCGTTTATTTCCTGTATAAAGTTTTCCTCTGAAGCATATAAATAACTGTAATTATGACGGTATGAATGGTTTGCCAAGGTGTGACCTTCACTGTGTACGCGGTAGGCAATGTCCGGGTTTTTCTCGATTAAAGCACCCGTCATAAAGAAGGTTGCCTTTGCATCATATCTTCTCAAAATATCTAAAAGTGCCGGTGTAACCGAAGTTGTAGGGCCGTCATCAAAGGTGAGGTATGCAACTTTTTTGCCGTTATTGTCGGGTACCGATGCTAAAATGTCGGTAGTTTTCTTTGGCGCTTCGGGCAATAAATAGAGTGATTCTGCAGAAATTTCGTCATTTTTCGGACTTTTTCCTGAATTACCCTTTACACAAAGAACAAAAACAGCTATAATTATAAGTAACAGAACACCAACAAAAACGGTGCGGCGTTGCTTCTGAAGTTTTTTTCGTCTGCGCTCAGCCTGACGCTTACGGATACTTTCTGACGTAGCCATATATACACCCCCAATTATTCTCAAATAAAATTATACTATAAAATAAAACTTTTTTCAACATAAAACGACAAATATTTTATTTGTTTTTAAATCGTAATATAAAAAGGGAGGTTATCTTATGAGTAAAATTGTTGCTATGCTTTCACTTCTGGGATTTTTGTTATCTAACGGTGTTTCGAGTACGGTTTCAACCCATCCGGTGTTTGAGGAAGAACCTCCTGCAATCGTGGAGGAGCAGGAAATACCGCAAAAACCTGCCGAGGTAAAAAAGGACCATACCGTTACGGCTGACTTTTCGGCTGTATCCAATAAGGGAAGCGGTTGGGGTTTTGTAAAGAAGAAGGGTCAGGAGCCTGAGATTTACGATTCGACTAAAAAACTGTTTGCCAACTATAATACATTCTACCTTGACCCACAAAAGGGGAAAACGGTGTACCTGACCTTTGATGAAGGCTATGAAAATGGATACACCGCACAGATACTCGACACTTTGAAGCAGTATAATGTTCCTGCGGCATTCTTCATAACAGGGGCATATATGCGTGATGAGGCAGAGCTTGTGGACCGAATGGTTGCAGAAGGACATATTGTCGGGAACCATACCGACAAACACCCGAACCTGCATAAGCTCGGTGATGCACAGAAAATGGCAGACGAGTTTGCAAACTTAAACAGTGTATTTTTTGACCGCTACGGGATAAATATGGAATATATGCGCCCGCCTGAGGGTGAATACAGCGAGCGTGTGCTTGCGGTCACAAACAGTCTGGGTTATAAAACAGTTCTCTGGAGCTTTGCGTATAAGGACTGGGACCCGAAAGACCAGAAAGGTGCAGACTATGCGTATAACCAGGTAACACCATATCTGCACGACGGTGCAATAATTCTTCTGCACGCAGTTTCGAAGGATAACACCGAGGCTCTGCCGAGAATTATAGAATATGTAAGAAGTCAGGGCTATGAATTTGGAACACTTGACCGGTTGAGCTATTAAAAACTAATGAAAGGGAAGAAATACGGGCTATGAGTGAGACAGCGAATCCTCATAAGGGACACAGGGCAAGAATGAGGAAAAAGTTTATCGAAAACGGCATTGAGACTTTTGCACCTCACGAGGTGCTTGAGATGCTCCTCTACTATGCCTATCCCCAAAGAAATACAAATGATATTGCGCACAGACTTTTAAACAAGTTTGGAAGTCTTGAAGGCGTATTTGAGGCAGATGTAAAAAGCCTTATGACGGTAGATGGTGTAGGAGAGGGTGCTGCTGTGCTCTTGAGGATGCAAAGCGAGCTTTTCAGATACTATGAACGTGAGAAAATAAACGGTGCGAGAAAAGCGAAGATTACACCGTCGAATGTCCAGAAATACATAATTCCATTGTTTTACGGTCATACCGATGAGATTTTCTGCATGATGTCGCTCGATAAAGACAGCAGACTGATATCCTGTAACACTCTTTCAAAGGGTACGAAGGATTCGGTTGCAATCTACCCGAGAGAGGTCGTAAAGATTGCGATTGAAAATAACGCATCCTATGTGATTCTGGCACACAATCACCCGAATGGGTTAATTGCACCGTCGGAGGCTGACAAGAAAAGTACAGTTTTAATAGGAAAAGCCCTGGATTTTGTAAATGTAAGGCTGATTGACCACCTTATTGTTTCAGGGGACAGATGTATGAGTATGAAAAAGGACTATGACTTTATAAACTAAACATGCCAAAGCCTTGATATGACTAATCTCTGCAGATTCTGCAGAGATTTTTTGTGTTTTTTGAAAAAAAGTGTTGCAATCAATAACAATATATGGTATAATAACAGAAGTTAGCACCAGGTGCTATAAAGTGGTAATATGAAGGAGTGTTATGGAATGGTAAGAACCGAGATAAAAAAGGAAAGGCACAGAAAACTTCTGGCGATTGTAAATTCAAACCCTTTCATAAAAGATTCTGAGCTTGCCGAGCTTTTGGAAGTGAGCACTGCAACAATCAGAGTGGACAGAGGTGAACTTGGTATTGGTGAATGCCGTGAGCGAATCAAGAAGATGGCGAAGAACATCACAAATGAGATGCCGATGGATATTCTCGATATGAAGCTCTATCACTACGGGATATCGGTTGTCAGTACCGATGATGTTGTGACCTATGACGGAACCGATGTAATAAAGGGTCAGGCGATGTTCGGGATTGCTGAAAATCTTGCGCTTGATATTATCGATGCAAATGAAGCGCTCATAAAGGTTGCCAATATTAAATATATTAAGGAAGTAAAAAAAGGCGAAAAGCTTGTCGCCAAGTTTGAGGTTATAAGAAACAGGGACACCGAGTATATAGTATGGGTAAAAATCCGTTCTAATCAGGAAGAAGTTTTCAGATGCAAGTTCAACCTTGCATTGAAGAAGACGAAATAAGTGAGGTAAATATGAGAATTGCAGTTGATGCTATGGGCGGAGACAACGCACCTGATTGCGTGGTTGATGCGGTAGTTGAAGTGATAAACAATACCGATGCCGGGATTATACTCTGCGGAAAAGAGAGCCTTTTGAGAGAAAAGCTCTCGGGCAGAAAGTATGATGAGAATAGGCTTGAAATTGTCGATTGTGATGATGTGATATCGGACCACGACGAGCCTGTAAAGGCGGTAAAGCAAAAGAAAACGGCATCGATGGTGGTGTGTGCAAGGCTTCTTACAGAGGGAAGAGCTGATGCGATGCTCTCGGCAGGGAACACAGGTGCACTTTTGGCATCGGGACTTCTAATAGTTGGAAGAATAAAAGGCGTTATGCGACCTGCGCTTGCGACGCTTTTGCCGACGGCAAAGGGTGGTAAGCTCCTGATTGATGCAGGCGCCAACACAAACTGTAAGCCGCAGGTGCTTGCACAGTTTGGTGTTATGGGAAGCCTTTATATGAAAAAGCTTATGGGTATAGAAAATCCGGGAGTCGGGCTTATTGCAAACGGTGCGGAAGAGGAAAAGGGTACGGCACTTGTGAAGGATGCACATATGCTTTTAAAGGAAGCTGATTTGAATTTCATAGGCAACATCGAGGGTAGAGACATAATGGAAGGTGTTGCAGATGTAATGGTAACAGACGGCTTTACAGGAAATGTTATATTGAAAACCATCGAGGGTATGGGTGCGGTTATCAATCGTAACATAAAAGCGATATTTAAGGGTAACATAATAAATATGCTTGGTGCTCTTTGTGTTTTTGGAGGCTTGAAGCGATTTAAAAAGTCGATGGACTACCGTGAATACGGCGGTGCACCGATTCTCGGACTCAAAAAACTCGTAGTAAAGGGACACGGCTCATCGGACAAAAAGGCAATACTTAAAGCCCTGATGCTGATTGTAAACTCCGAGCTTTCGGATGTGACAGATGAGATATCAGCGGCGATTGACAATATGAAAGAATTGAACGAGGTAGAAGAATGAAAAAGTTTGCAAGAATAACGGGTGTTGGTGCGTATCTTCCCGAGAAGATATACGATAATGCCTATATGGAGAGCATTGTTGAGACAAGTGATGAATGGATTGTGCAAAGAACGGGCGTAAAGGAAAGACGAATTTGTGAGGATAATGTTTTCACAACCGATATTGCGACACGTGCGGCAGAATGTGCATTAAAAAATGCCGGTAAAACTGCAGAAGAGGTTGAACTTATAATCCTTGCAACGGTAACACCTGACTATTTTACACCGTCTTGCTCGTGCGTTGTACAGAAAAATATCGGTGCAGTAAATTCTGCGGCATTCGATATCAATGCGGCTTGCTCGGGATTTGTTACAGGCCTTACAATAGCGAAGCAGTTTATTGAGAACGGTGCATATAAAACGGTTCTTGTAATCGGTGCAGATGCTCTTAGCAAAGCGACCGACTATGCCGACAGAGGCACCTGCATACTTTTCGGTGATGCGGCTGGTGCGGTGGTTTTGGAAGCGTCAAGTGAGTGCGGAATCTTGTCCTGCGACATCGGTGCAAGAGGTATTGACGGTGACAAATTGACAAGTCTTGCATACCGTGAGGATGCCGATGAACTCGAAAAGAGAGTGAGCAAGAACAAGAACTCAATCTGGATGGCAGGCGCAGAGGTTATGAAGTTTGCGGTAAAGACAATGGAGCAGGCGGCGGTTGCAGTGCTCGATAAGGCAGGATTGACCTTTGAGGATGTTGATTTGATAGTTCCGCATCAGGCAAACCGCAGAATTATCGACGGTGCGGCAAAGAGAATGGGCGTTTCGGAGGATAAGATTTTTACAAACCTCGAAAAATACGGAAACACATCCTCGGCATCGATTCCGGTTGCACTTTATGAGGCAGTATGCGAGGGAAGAGCGAAAAAGGGTGATAAGATTATACTTGTCGGCTTTGGTGGCGGTCTTACCTGGGGTGCTACACTTTTGGAGCTTTGATGAGAGGAGAAGACTATGAATACAAGACTTTGTGAGCTTTTAGGAATAGAATACCCTGTAATTCAGGGCGGTATGGCATGGGTTGCAACTTCAGAGCTTGCCGCTGCGGTATCGAATGCCGGCGGACTTGGCATAATTGCTGCAGGCGGAGCACCAGCAGATGTTGTAAGAGCTGAAATAAACAAGGCGAAAACCCTGACCGATAAACCGTTTGGTGTGAATGTAATGCTGATGTCACCGTATGCCGATGATGTTATGCAGATGATTATGGAAGAAAAGCCCGCTGTGGTTATCACGGGTGCAGGAAATCCGGGTAAATACATAGAGGGTTTAAAGAATGCCGGAGTAAAGATTATACCGGTTGTTGCAAGCGTGGCTATGGCAAAAAGACTTGAAAAAAGCGGAGTTGATGCGCTGATTGCAGAGGGTACAGAAGCAGGTGGACATATCGGTGAGCTGACAACGATGGTACTTGTTCCGCAGATTGCCGATGCAGTCGAAATCCCGGTTGTAGCCGCAGGCGGTATTGCAGACGGCAGAGGAACGGTTGCGGCATTTGCACTCGGTGCAGAGGGTGTTCAGGTCGGAACAAAGTTCATTTGTTCTACAGAATGCGAAGCACACGAAAACTATAAAAATGCAGTTATCAAGGCAAAGGACAGAGATGCAGTTGTAACGGGAAGAAGCGGCGGTGCACCTGTTCGTGCCCTGAAAAATAAACTGACCCGTGAATATGAACGCCTTGAAAAAGAGGGAGCAAGCTTTGAGGAAATCGAAGCACTTGGTGTTGGAGGCTTGCGCCGTGCATTTTCCGAGGGTGATGTGGAGATGGGCTCGCTAATGGCAGGTCAGTCGGCGGCGATGGTAACCGAGATAAAGACTTGTCGTGAGATAATCTCGGAGCTCATGGACAATGAAGAAGTTATAAAAAGACTTGGAGAAAGGTTAGAGAGGTAAGAAGTATGGGAAAGATTGCATTTGTATTTTCAGGACAGGGTGCCCAGAAGATTGGAATGGGCCGTGACCTTTGCGACAACTTCGAGGTTGCGAAAAAGACATTTTCCGAGAGCACTGAGGCTTTGGGCTTCAGTATCGAGGATATGATTTTTAATGGCGATGAAGAAACCCTGATGCTGACAGAAAACACACAGCCTGCGGTTGTAACTATGAGTGTTGCGGCATACAGAGTTCTTGTGGAAAAAGGCGTAAAGCCTGATGTGGTTGCAGGTTTGAGCCTTGGTGAGTATTCTGCACACATCGCATCGGGTACAATCGGGTTTGCCGATGGCGTAAGACTTGTCAAAAAACGTGGTAAGTTCATGCAGGAGGAAGTGCCCGAGGGCGTTGGTGCTATGGCGGCTATTCTCGGTCTTGATGCAGATAGCGTAACAGAGTGTGCAAAAAAAGCATCGGATGTTGGAATTTGTGAGCCTGCAAACTTCAACTGCCCGGGACAGATTGTAGTCTCAGGTGAAGTTAAAGCGGTTGAGAAGGCTTGCGAGATTGCAAAGGAGATGGGTGCAAAAAGAGCGATGATGCTTGCAGTTTCTGCACCGTTTCACTGCAGTATGTTGAAAGGTGCCGGAGAAAAGCTCGCAGCAGAACTTGAAAATGTTGAGCTTTCTGATATGACCATTCCGGTAGTGACAAATGTTACTGCAGATTATATCGGTGATGAGTCGGAAGTCAAAGACCTTTTGAAAAGACAGGTTTCAAGCTCTGTAAAATGGGAAGAAAGCGTAAGACGCATGATTGCCGACGGAGTGGATACATTTGTTGAGGTTGGACCGGGCAAGGCTTTATCGGGCTTTATCAAGAAGATTGACAAAGATGTCCGCATTTTCAATGTTGAGGATTGCGAAAGTTTGGAAAAAACTTTATCATCAATCCAAGAAATTGTGTAAAACCTCTTTACAAATCACAAAATATTGTATAAAATAATAGGGTAAGTACCTATTTCGTATAATGCAAAGAAAGGGTATGATATAATGTTAAAAGGAAAAGTTGCGATTATAACCGGTGCCGGACGTGGTATAGGAAAGGCGATTGCTCTAAAGCTTGCCGAGGCCGGGGCTGATATAGTTATAAATGATATACCGGGTTCTGATTATGCAGACGAAGCCAAGGCCGAAGTTGAAGCTTTGGGTGTTAAAGCTATCGTAGTCAGAGGCGATGTAAGAAACACAGAGGATGTTGAAAATCTGGTTTCGAAAACTGTAGAGGAATTTGGTGGAGTGGATATTCTGGTCAACAACGCAGGCATCACCCGTGACGGGCTTATGATAAGAATGTCAGAGGACGACTGGGATACAGTTATGGACATAAATTTAAAGGGCGCATTTAACTGCATAAAGGCGGCAGTAAGACCGATGATGAAAAAGCGTAGCGGCTCGATTATAAATATTGCCTCAATCGTTGGGGTGATGGGAAATGCGGGCCAGGCAAACTATGTTGCATCAAAGGCAGGTCTTATAGGTCTGACAAAGACTGTTGCAAAAGAATTTTCTACAAGAAATATCCGTTGTAATGCGGTAGCGCCGGGTTTCATCGAGTCGCATATGACCGATGTTTTGGATGAGAATGTTAAAAAAGCATATTTTGATGCAATACCGTTATCAAGATTCGGTAAAACCGAGGATGTGGCAAAGGCAGTATTGTTCCTTGCCTCCGATATGTCGGGCTACATCACAGGTCAGACGATAAACGTTGACGGTGGATTGGTTATGTAAATTGGCAACGGAAAACCCCGTTGTTAAGATTTAAAAATATTTTAGGGAGGTGAAATAAATGGAATTTGAAAAGGTTAAGCAGGTTATCGTTGATCAGTTAGGAGTAGATGAATCAGAGGTTACTATGGAAGCTTCATTTGTTGAAGACCTTGGTGCTGACTCATTGGACATTGTTGAGCTTATTATGGGTTTTGAAACAGAGTTCGATATTGAAATCCCTGACTCTGAAGCAGAAAAGATTTCTACAGTTGGAGATGCAGTTAATTATATTAAGAATCTTTAATCCAAGTAGAAATAAAGGCTGCAGGTCAAAAGCCTGCAGCCGATGATTTCAAAAATAATTATCATTTGTTTACATATATTAAAAAAACAGGAGTTTATATAGATATGAAAAGAGTAGTTATAACAGGTGTGGGTGCAATCACCCCTATCGGCAAGACAGCCGATGAGTTCTGGACATCGATAAAAGCAGGTGTTTCGGGAGTAGATAAAATCACTTTATTTGATACAGAAGAATTCAAGTGTCAGATTGCAGCAGAAGTTAAAGACTTCGACGCTACAGAATATATAGATAAAAAGGAAGCCCGTAAGATGGACCGCTACACACAGTTTGGTGTTATTGCGGCATCTGAGGCAATGAAAAATTCGGGACTTGATATGGAAAAGGAAGATCCGTGGAGAATCGGCGTTATTACAGGCTCGGGCGTTGGCGGCATTGAGACAATGGCAGATCAGCACGGAATGTTAAAAGACCGTGGTCCGGGAAGAGTTAGCCCGTTCTTTGTGCCTATGATGATTTCAAATATGGCGGCGGCACAGATTGCTATTAAGTTCGGTGCAAGAGGTGCAAACGAAAATGTTGTTGCGGCTTGTGCATCGGGTACAAATGCAATCGGTAACGCTTATCATATCATTAAAAGAGGCGAATGTGATGCAATAGTTGCAGGCGGTGCCGAGGCAACAATCACTCCGCTTGCATTTGCAGGATTTTGCAGTATGAAGGCTATGTCTACAAACAATGATGATCCTAAAAAGGCGTCACGTCCGTTCGATGCAAACCGTGACGGATTTGTTATGGGTGAGGGTGCAGGCTTTGTTGTTCTGGAAGAACTTGAACACGCAAAGGCAAGAGGCGCAGAAATCATCTGTGAGGTTGTAGGCTATGGCATCACAAACGATGCATACCACATCACAAGCCCTATCCCTGGCGGTGAAGGTGGTGCAAAGGCTATGGAGCTTGCAATCAAATCGGCAGGTATCACACCTGATAAGATTGATTATATCAATGCACACGGAACATCAACAAAGTATAACGATAGCTTTGAGACCTCTGCTATCAAGACAGCATTGGGTGAGCACGCAAACAAGGTTATGGTTAGCTCAACAAAGTCAATGACAGGTCATCTTCTGGGTGCAGCAGGTGGCATTGAGGCAATTGTTTGTGCGTATGCCCTAAAGGACGGATATGTTCCGGCAACAATCAACTACGAAACACCTGACCCTGAGTGTGACCTCGACATAGTACCGAATGAAGGAAGAAATGTTCAGATTGAGTATGCAATGTCGAACTCGCTTGGTTTTGGCGGTCACAACTCGTCGTTGGTATTGAAAAAATATAGCGATTAAGGCCTGATTGGCTTTAAGAAACCCTGGCACAAAAACTGCGGTTTTTGTGTACGGGGTTTTTGGCGTATTTTATGAGGTTATGATTTTTCGGGAAAAAGGAATGATTTTATGAGAAAGTTTCAGGAGTGTCTGGGATATCAATTTAATAATCGGGAGCTTTTGCATCAGGCATTGACACACAGTTCCTACGCTAATGAAAACAACTGCGAATGCAACGAACGCCTTGAATTTTTGGGTGATTCGGTGTTAGGACTGACCGTGAGCAGATATCTTTTCGAGAATATGTCTAATGTCAATGAAGGAAAACTTTCTAAAATCAGAGCCTCGCTCGTATGCGAAGAATCTTTGGCAGATGTGGCAAAGGAGCTTGACCTTGGCAGAGTCTTAAGACTCGGACACGGCGAAGACAGACAGGGCGGCCGTGAGAGAAATTCAATTCTCTCCGATGCACTCGAGGCTGTATTTGCGGCTGTTTATCTTGACAGCGGTTTTGATGCCGCCGAGAAGATAATTTTGAGTGTTATGGCAGAAAAACTAAAACACGGCGTAAAAGGTGACTTTTACCGTGACTATAAAACGGCACTGCAGGAGCATATGCAAAAGGATCACAAAAAGGTCACATATAAGCTGATAAGGGAAGAGGGTCCCGACCATAAAAAGGTGTTTGTGGTGTCGGCAATGTCGGACGATGCGGTATTGGCAGAAGGCTCGGGTAACACCAAAAAAGAGGCGGAACAGGCAGCGGCTGAGCGTGCACTTGATGCGTTGGGTGGTGCAAAATGAAGCACATAAATATCCCCGTTTTTGTTCCGCATATCGGATGCCCGTTTGACTGTGTTTTTTGTAATCAAAAGCATATTACCGGTGTTGGCGGCGAGATAAACGAAGAAGAAACTGTTAAAACAATAGAGGAGCATCTTTTGACTATCCCGGGGGATGCTCTGGTGGAAATCGCATTTTTTGGAGGAAGCTTTACAGGGATTGAGGAGAGTTTGAGAAGAAGGTATCTTGAGATTGCATCGGGATACATAAAGTCAGGCAAGGTTTCGGGAATCAGACTCTCAACAAGACCGGACTATATCACAAGAGAAATTTTAGACGAGTTAAAAGAGTTCGGTGTAACCGCAATTGAGCTCGGAGTTCAGAGTATGGATGATAGCGTGCTTGAGCTTTGCGGCAGAGGTCATACAGCAGAGGACGTAAAAAAGGCATCAGCACTTATTAAGGAATACGGGTTTGAGCTCGGTCTGCAGATGATGACAGGACTCCCGGGCGATACCGACGAGGGTGCTGAGAGGACCTGTGAGGAGATAATAAAATTAAGACCCGACTGTGTAAGAATTTATCCGACACTTGTTATAAAAGATACCCGCCTTGCCGAGATGTATTCAGATGGTGAGTATAAGCCACAGGAACTTGATACGGCGGTAGAACTTTCGGCAAAACTTTTAAGGCGGTTTAGAGCAGAAAATATCCGTGTAATCAGAATTGCCCTGATGACTACCGACGAGATTTCGCCGGGCGGAAAGCTTTTGGCAGGCCCGTTTCACAGTTCATTTCGTGAGCTTGTTGAGTCGAGAATTTTCCTTGAGGATTTTTTGGAAAAACTCTCGGGAGTGGAAGTATCCAAAAAGATAATATTTGTAAATCCTGTGGATTTATCGAAGGCAATCGGTAACAGACGGGAAAATATAAAAAAGATAAATGAGAGCCTTGGAATGACGGTGAAGATTGTAGCATCCGATACCGTAAAAAAAGGTGAATTCAGAATAGAAAACGATAAGGAGTAGGGAGCTTTGTATTTAAAGAGATTGGAATTGCAAGGGTTTAAGTCCTTTGCCGATAAGACAGTGCTTGATTTCGGACAGGGCGTAACATCGGTAGTCGGCCCTAACGGTAGCGGAAAGAGTAATATTTCTGACGCTATACGTTGGGTTATGGGCGAGATGAGCATAAAGAGTCTTCGTGGCTCTAATATGCAGGATGTTATCTTTGCCGGAACAGAGAGCAGAAAGCAGGTAAACTTTGCCGAGGTAAGCCTTGTGCTTGATAACTCATCAAGAATTTTCCCGATCGAGTTTGACGAGGTTGTTGTAACAAGACGAATCACACGCTCGGGCGAGAGTGTTTATCAGATTAACCGTGCAAACTGCCGCTTAAGAGATGTTCAGGAGCTGTTTATGGATACAGGTCTTGGCCGTGACGGATATTCAATAATCGGTCAGGGAAATGTATCAAAGATTTTATCAACCAAAGCCGAGGACAGACGAAGCTTTTTCGAGGAAGCAGCAGGAGTATCAAAGTATAAGCACAGAAAGGACGAGGCAGAGCGAAAGCTTGCAGGCGTTAAGGAAAATCTTGTCAGAATCAATGACATCACAGCAGAGCTTGAGCGTCAGCTTGGACCGTTGGAGAATCAGGCGAAAAAGGCAAGAAAATATATGGAGCTCTATGACGAGTTCAAGGGCCTTGATGTAAGTATGTGCCTTATAAATCTCGAAAAGAACGATGACGAAACCAAGAAGAGCCGTGAGCTTTTTGAAAGCATCAGCGACGAAATCCTTGAGTTAAAGGGCAAGGAAGGCGATATCGAGAGAAAGCGCAACAGCCTTTATGAACAGAGCAAGGAAAAGGACGAACTCCAGGCTAAAAAGAATGCCGAGCTTATGGAAAATGAGGCCCAGATTGCATCCGAGACAAAGGATATTTCGATTTGCGAAAACGATATAAAGAATAACGATACAATTTCTGAAAGAATTAAAACCGAAATCGGAGAACTCGAAGAAAGAATCGCATCAACCAAGTTAAGGATAACCGAGACAGAAGCAGAAATTGTAAAAAAAGAAGAGGAATCAAAATCACTCTTAGACGGTTTTTCTAAGGTTCAGGAGGAAAACGAGCAGATATTCGATAAGCTCACAGAGACCAGACGTGAAATCGACTCTATCAAGGCAAACATCATCGAAAAGATGAACGATGTAGCAGAAAAAAGAGCCGATATGTCGGGTATGGAGGCTTTGAGAAGAAGCTTTTTGGAACGCCGTGAGGCGGTTGAGACCGAAATCAGAAACTACGGCGAGAATAACGATAATACAAAAACCGAGATAGAAAAGACCCGCACAGAAATTGTGAAAACCGAAGAAAAGCTGACTGCAATGCAGGAAAGGGTAGAAACCCAGGAAGCAAAGAAAGCAGAACTTTTACAATCGGTTGCGAAGATGAAGGAAGAGCTCGCAGAAAGCCAGCTTGCGTTCAATTCAAAGCACTCTAAAAAGAGAATGCTTGAGGATATGGAAAATGAATATGACGGATTCTTCAAGAGTGTAAAAGCAGTCTTGAAAGCGCCTGAACTCAGGAAATACACAATTTTCGGCACAGTTTCGGGACTCATTGATGTGGGTGATGAGTATGTTGTCGCAATCGAGGCAGCACTCGGCGGAGCACTGCAGAACATCGTTGTTGAATCGGAAGACGATGCAAAGGCAGCGATTGAGTTCCTGAGAAGCACCAAGGGCGGACGAGCAACATTCTTGCCAATCAGTTCTGTTACAGGCAAGGACCTTGATGATGAAAAGGAAATTGCGAAGGAAAAGGGCTTTGAGGGTGTTGCATCAAAGCTTATCAAGTTCGATAAAAAGTATGACGGTATTATAAAGAGCCTTTTGGGCAGGGTTATTGTGTTTGATAATATCGACAATGCAATCGCATTTGCCAAAAAGACAAAATACCGCTATAAGCTTGTTACAAAGGACGGAGATATCCTGAATCCGGGCGGCTCAATCAGCGGCGGTAGTGTGAATAAATCAAGCGGTATCTTGTCACGTGGAAACGAAATCAAGAAGCTTGAACGTGAGGTTAAGGAATTAAATGACCTCATCGCAAAACTCAAAAAGGATATAGCAGATCAGGAGGCAGAACTCTCGGGTACAGAGGTTCAGTTGTCCTCGTATATGCCGCTTTTGCGTGAATATGAAAACGATTGCCTGATTCTGAAAAATACTCTCGAGCATCTTGAGAATACACTCAAAAACAGTGGCGAATCGGAAAAATCACTCGCAGGCGAGCTTGCAGAGATTGAAAAACAGCTCTCGGCATCGGGCGAGGATGTTGCAAAGCTTATCGCCGATATAAGAAAGTGCGAAAACGAGATTGCGGAATTGACCGAAAAGAGCAATTCTCTTGAGGAAGAATACGAGGAAATCAACCGCCGGAAGGATGAAAAGGCAAAAGAACTTATGGACGAGACTCTCTATTTGAGAACGGTAGAGAAGGATATTGAGAGTTTGCGCTCGCTTGTGGTTTCGCTCAATAATTCTATCGCAGAAAGCCTTGCAAGCATCGAGTCAAAGAAGGCGGATATTGATGCATATAAACAAATGAGCAGTGAGCTTGAAAAGAGAATAGAAGAAAAGACTGTTGAGATTGCAAAACTCAAAGAACTCTCGGATAGCATCAAATCAGAAATTGAGAAGATTGAAGCGGAAAAAGAGGGTGTTGTTGAGGGCTTAAAGGGCATCCAGAATGAGAACAAGGACTTGACTGATAAGATGATTCTTCTCCAGCAGGAACTTTCAAAGGTTGAGAATAAGCTTACCAAGCTTGAGCTCGAAGCAGAGGCAATCATCAATAAGCTATGGAACAACTATGAGCTTACCCGCACAAGTGCGGCAGAACATGCACTCGAGATTGAAAATGTAAAGGAAGCATCAGAGCGTGCAGACGAGCTCCACAGAAAGATTAAGAATCTCGGAAGCGTAAACCTTGACGCTATCGAGGAATACGCAGCTTCAAAGGAAAGATACGACTTTTTGTCCACTCAAAAAGCAGACCTTGAAAAGTCACAGGATAACCTCAACAAGGTTATTGCATCTGTTCAGGAGCTTATGGAAGAGCACTTCAAAAAGAACTTTGAGGAAATCAACAAGAGCTTTTCAAATGTGTTCCGTGAACTTTTCGGCGGCGGACGTGGAAGACTATATCTTTCTGACCCCGATGATGTTATGGAAAGCGGAATCGAGATTGAAGTTCAGCTCCCGGGTAAGGGATTGCAGAATATCAACCTCTATTCGGGCGGTGAAAAGTCGTTTATTGCAATAGCTTTGCTTTTTGCGATACTCGAGGTAAAACCGACACCGTTCTGTATCCTGGACGAGATTGATGCGGCACTCGATGATGTAAATGTATCACGATTTGCGACATATCTTAAAAATTATCTGTCAAAGACACAGTTTATAGTTATCACTCACAGACGTGGTACAATGGAAGCATCAAATATTATGTACGGTGTTACAATGCAGGAAAAGGGTGTAACAAAGCTTTTGAGCCTGCATATTGACGACGTAACAGACGAAATGATTGGTTAAGGAAAGGAATAGAAATGGGATTTTTCGAGAAATTAAAGGGCGGTCTTTCAAAGACGAGAAACGCCATTGCCGAGCAGGTAAACTCGGTGTTCAAGGTTTTTGTAAAGATTGACGAGGAGTTTTTTGAAGAGTTAGAGGATGCACTCATACTATCCGATTTGGGTGTTGAGACAACCGACTATATCATTGGAGAGCTTCGTGACAGGGTAAAAACAAAAAGATTGAGTGAAGCAGAAGATGTAAAGGTAGAGCTCCGAGATATTATAACTGAAATCCTTGTCGAGAATGACACTTCAATGCATTTGGAAGGAACACCGTCGGTAGTTCTTGTAATAGGCGTAAACGGAGTGGGAAAGACTACAAGCATAGGAAAGCTTGCCTCGCACTATAAGGCCGAGGGGAAGAAGGTTTTGCTTGCGGCTGCCGATACCTTCCGTGCCGCCGCAATAGACCAGCTTGATGTGTGGGCATCACGCTCGGGATGCGAAATCATAAAGCATCAGGAGAACAGTGACCCGGCGGCGGTTGTGTTTGATGCATGCACTGCGGCAAAAGCAAGAGGTGCTGATATTCTGATATGTGATACTGCAGGCAGACTCCACAACAAAAAGAACCTTATGGCAGAGCTCAATAAGATTGCAAGGGTAATCGAAAAGGAACTTCCCGGTGCATCAAAAGAGGTGCTTTTGGTACTCGATGCAACAACGGGTCAGAATGCACTGTCCCAGGCAAAGCTATTCGGCGAGACTGCCGATATTACCGGTATAATCCTGACAAAGCTCGACGGTACAGCTAAGGGCGGAGTTGTGGTTGCGATTTCAAAGGAACAACAGATTCCAGTAAAATTCGTCGGAGTAGGTGAGGGAATCGACGATTTGCAGGAATTTAACCCTGCAGATTTTGCAAAGGCACTGTTTGAGGAATAAAGGAGATTTGTTATGTTAAAGCATGTTGTAGTATGGAAGATGAAAGAGGAAAATAAACTCGCCAATATGGAAAAAATCAAGGAAATGCTCGAAGCACTTCCTGCTAAAATTGATAAAATCAAGAGCCTCTCGGTTGGCTTTAACGAAAACGGCGGAGAATATGATATTATCCTCATAACCGATTTCGAGAACAAGAATGACTTGATGGAATATGACGAACATCCTGAACATCAGAAGGTGAGAAAGTTTGTTAGAAGCGTAGTTGAGTCAAGAATTGCAGTTGACTATAATTATTGATAAAAAATGCGTGCCGATAGGATAATCGGCACGCATTTTTGTTTAGTGTTATTATTATTTAATGCCTGTTGCATCGTAAGATGAGCCAGGAGCAACATAGCCTGTTACTGCGAAGATGTTGGTATCATTTAAAATCAACTTGATTCCTGCTTTAACTACTGCGATTTTCTTAACATGGCCGTTAAAGATTACCTTTTCGCCACCGCCTCTTACAACAAGGAGACTGTCCATATCAGGGATGTTGATTTCAACCGGATTTTCGTCTGTAACACACTCAGCAACAATGATGCTTGATTTTGTGGCATCCTTGTTGATTGAAACACCGTTTGTTCTGATCATGATGTTTCCTTCTTCGAGGTTTTCGTAAACACCTGGTTCGTCGATGTATGTCTTTACAAGGTTATCCATCAAGACTGCGAACTGTGCTCTTGTTATGTACTGGTTAGGATAGAGGTTTCCGTCGATGCCGTCCCAGTATCCGTTTGATACGATTGCTGCAACATAAGGCTTTGCCCAGTTTGCAACAGATGCACCGTCTGCGAACTTATCCAAAACTGTAAGGTCCTGTGACTGAAGGTCGTTAGGTGTGTAGTCAGGATTTGTGTTTGCAATCAAACCGAAAAGACAAGCCATAACCTTGAATGATTCCTGGAAAGTGATGTTTTTGTCAGGATTTAAGTGGTTCAGGTTGTCGCCGGCGAATGCACCCATCTCAACAGCCTTTGAGAAAGCATCATAATACCATTTTTCAGGTGAAACATCGGTAAATCTTGAGATGTCAGCACCGCTTGTGTTTTTAAAACATCTTGTTACGATTGTAGCCATCTGAGCACGTGTGATGTTTTTGTCAGGGCAGATTGTTGTGCTTGTAACACCGCTCAAAAGTCCGTTTTCGATTGCTCGCTCAACTGCCGGTGCGGTCCAGTCGGTAGGCATATCGGTGAAGTTGTGAGCAAAAACTGCATTGCCCGAGAGTGTCACAACTGCGATAGTCAGGGCAAAAAGCTTTTTAGAAAATTTGTTCATTATTTTATCCTCCTGTATTTATTTTCTTTTCAGATATTTTTATTATAACATAAATTTATATTAAAGTCTACTTTTTTTTGAATTGTATTGTAAAAATTATAATTTTGTGATACAATTATATAAGATAAAGCAAAACCGACAGTAATGAAAGGCGGAAAACCAATGAAGATAAGAGAAGGATTTTTGTTAAGAGAAGTTGCCGGAAATACAGTTATCGTACCTGTTGGAAGCGATTCTGTTGATTTTAACGGTATTATTACAATAAATGAAACCGGAAGATTTCTGTGGGATTTATTGTCAGAGGGAATTGAAAAGGAAGAACTCCTTGAGAAATTTTTGGCAGAGTATAAGGTTGATGTTGAAGATGCAAAGGAAGATATCCGTGCGTTTATACAGACACTTTTGGATAACGGGGTAATGGATTTATAATGGCGACACGAATCATTCTTGTAAGACACGGACAGAGCCTTGGCAATCTGGAAAAGAGGTTTTTGGGTCATACTGACTGGGATCTGACCGAACTTGGATATAAGCAGGCAGAGCTCACGGCTGAGTATCTCAAAGACGAAAAGATTGATGCTATTTATGCAAGTGACTTAAAAAGAGCATTCAATACTGCAAATGCCGTGGCAAAAAGCCGTAATATGGAGATTATAAAAAGTCGTAATTTCAGAGAGATTTTTGCCGGCGAGTGGGAGGCAGAGACCTTTGATGAGCTTTGCGTAAAATATCCGGGGGAATACGGTTGCTGGCGATTCGATATCGGTAATGCAAGATGCACCGGTGGCGAGAGTGTAGAAGAACTCCAGGAAAGGGTACTCTCCGAGTTCAGGCGTATTGCATCGCTACATAAGGGACAGACTGTGTTGGTCGGTACTCACGCAACGCCTATCAGAGTTCTGAAGTGCAGGTTTACCGGCGTTGATATCAAGGATGCGAAGAATGTCCCGTGGTCTCCGAATGCATCGATTACGATTGTCGATGCCGATAGGGAAGAGATAATCGTAGATGGCTATAACGGTCATCTTGGTGATCTTGCGACTGAACTTCCGTCAAATGTATAAAAAATTTAAAATAAATATTGACAAATAAGGGGCTATTTAGTATAATACTAGTGTTGTGCTGATGTAGCTCAGTCGGTAGAGCACTACATTGGTAGTGTAGAGGTCACGGGTTCGATTCCCGTCATCAGCTCCAAAACGGAACAAGTTATGCTTGTTCCGTTTTTTTGTTATACAACCAAAAGTCCCCCGTTTGCACGGGGGATTTTTCATATAAAAAGCAACAGACTCAATGCCATTATAGCCATTCCGATTATCACACCGATGATGGTGATTTTGCTTTTTTCATATTCGTGAGCCATTGGTATCAGCTCCTCTAATGATATAAAGACCATTATTCCGGCAACTGCAGAAAAGAGTATTCCAAAAACTGTATCGTTAAAAAATGGTTTTAAAATGATGTACCCAAAGATTGCACCGAGTGGTTCGGTTATTCCAGAAAGAAAGGAAATCATGAACGCCCGGAGTCGTTTTCCGGTGGAAAAATATATCGGGAGCGAGGTTGCAATACCCTCCGGGATGTTATGGATTGCGATTGCAACTGCTATCGCACTGCCAAGGCAAGGGTCCCTCAAAGCAGAGGTAAAGGTCGCCATTCCTTCGGGGAAATTATGTATAGCAATCGCAAGGGCGGTCATAATTCCCATTCGGTTCAAAGAACCGCTGTTTGCCTTTGCACCGATGTCGGTCTCGGTTGACGGGATGAAAAAATCGATCAGACCGATTAGTATAACACCGAGGAAAAAAGCTCCGACACACAGCCAGTACCCGATGGTTTCGCCGTTAGCATCGACTAAATATACCTTTGCTTTTGCAAAAATTTCTATCATTGAAACGTATAGCATCACACCTGCTGAAAAACCAAGCGAAAGCGATAAAAACTTTGTGTTGGTACGCTTTGCAAAAAGGGCGATAAGACTACCGATGCCGGTGGATAGCCCTGCAAAGACGGTCAGCAGGAGCGCCAAAACTACATTACTGTCTATTATAAATCACCTCCCATTTATATCATAGTATGACTTTTAGAGGTGGATGGTGAAAAGGGACTGTTCACACAGTCCCTTTTTTATAATCATAATAGTCCTTATACAAATACAGCGAGCCGCAGATTACAATCATATCTGCAGAGGCTTTGGCTATAGCCTCCGAAAAACCGCTGCAGGCGGTTGCCGGCATAAATGATTCGGTGATTTTTTCGGCAAAACTTCCGGCTGAAAGTGCACGTGGGTTATCCCGTACCGTCAGGGTAAAAATCTCTTTTATGTTGCTGACTTTTTCAAGCTCCGAAAGTGAGCCGGAAAAGTCCTTGTCACCCATGGTTGCCATAATTACCGTTTTAGTCTTTTCGGGGAAATATCTGTTTAAACTCTCCGAAAGTGTACGCATACCGTCGGGGTTATGTGCACCGTCAAAAACGGTAAGCGGGCTTTTTGATATAATCTCAAACCTACCGATGTTTCTTGCTTTTTTGATGCCCGATTTTATAAATCTTTCCGGGATTTCAAGTGCCTTTGCAACCTCGATTGCAACCGAGGCATTATCGAGCTGATGAGTGCCCAGAAGGTGTGAACACAAGCCCTTTAAATCATCATAGTCGAATACTTCGCCATCTGCGCTGAATGAAACCGATGTCGGTACTTTTGCGACCACAAATCTGTTATTGCGCTCACGGCAGATTTTCTCCAGGACTTCCTCTGCCTCGGGAGCCTGTATCGCACTTACAGTGATTCCTGCTTTATCAGGATTTTCTTTTATTATGCCCGCCTTTTCAAAAGCAATTTCGGCAAGTGTATTTCCAAGATATTCTGTATGGTCAAGGGCGATATGTGCAATTACCGAAACCTCGGGCGGTGCGATGACATTTGTTGCATCCTTTCTTCCGCCGAGCCCTGTTTCGAGAACGACAATATCGCAGTTCGATTTTTTGAAGTATAAAAACGCCGCCGCTGTCCAGATTTCAAACTGTGTAGGATAGGTGTCAAGCTCTGACTTGACCTTGTCGGCAGCGGTCTTTACGGTTTCCATCAACTCATTCATTTCAGCCTCGGAAATGTCTTTTCCATCGACCGAGATACGCTCGCATACGCTTATCATATTCGGCGAGATATATTTTCCACATACTTTTCCCGAATCGGTCAGGATATTCTGCAAAAATGCCGAGATTGAGCCCTTTCCGTTTGTTCCTGCAATATGGATAAATTTCAGGTCATCCTGGGGATTTCCGAGATGCTTCATAAGTGAGCTTATACTCTCGAGCCCGAGTCTTGCGATTGCCTGAAAACTGTTGGCATAGCCTGTGAATTCCTTGTTGTCCATCATTTAAGACCTCCCGAGAGTTTTTTGAGTGTAGGGGATAGGAATACTATAAACGATACCCCTAAAAGCTGCAGACACAAATTTATGAGTGCAGGGATAAATCTCACCGCCAATACTGCATTAAATGATACTGCACCCATTATCGGGATGAGAAAATACGATGTAAGCAAGAAATGCAAAAGTACAATCTGCAAAAGCACACAGATGATTGCCCTGAAGTAGCCGCTAAAGTTCCGGTCGATTCTATAGAGTGCGATGCCGTAGGTAAAACCGTAGAGGAACTCAACAAATGTGATTTGCGGAAGGAATGCTCCGACCGGATTTACAAAATATGCCAGAATGTCTGCAAGTACGCCAAGTATTCCGCCCCATACGGGTCCGAAAAGCATGGCAGATATTGCAATCGGTATAAACTTGGTTGGGATTTTGATTGTCTCGCCAATCCGGACAGTAAAAAAAGTACCCATAATAAATGTGATGCTAAGTAGCATCGCAAGGGTACAGAGTTCCCGTGAGGTGAGTGATTTCAGACCTAAAAATTTTCTCATAAATAAAAACTCCTTTTTGCAAATTACTGCAAAAAGGTACATAAAAACTATCTTATTTGCAGCAACGGAATGCGGAGGCAATATCGCAGACAAAAGTCTTTCGTAAAAAAGGCAACTTCCCGTCCTTTTCTCACTTGACGCATTGCATCCTACTTTGCTTGATATTGATATTATCACAAAACCTATTTTTAGTCAATAGGAATATTAAAGATTCTGTAAAATTCTTTTTTTCTATTGAAAAAACACCCGATATGTGGTATGATATAATAGTAGATTTGTGTGGTCTGCATTTGGGTTTTTAAGGGGAGTAGGACCCAGAATTTGGGGGAATAATATTTATACATAAATATCCGACAGAAAGGACAAAAGATTATGAAAAAGATTTTTTATCCGCTTTTGGTATCGCTTTTTTTCATAACTGTTTTTTCTTATCCTGCGAGTGCTGAAAACTGGAAAAAAGAATACAGTGAAGAGATTATAAGCGGACTCTATTATAAAAAGATTTTAAGCTACAATGACGGAGCCTTTTCGATGCTCCATGTAATAGAAAGCGACTGGGGCGATGAGGCAAAAAGTCTTGAGGTTATGACAGCGAAAAAGGGAGCATCATACCTTGAGAACACCAAGAAAATGGCGGAGAATTATAATGCTTTAGTTGCGGTAAACGGTGACTTTTTCAATGTAAAAAGTCCGAGAACCAATACACTTGGCGTGATATATCAGGACGGCGAGATGGTGTCGAGTCCGTCAAGGGATACATGGGCAACGGTTGCCGTGACCGATACAGGGAAAATCATAATGGACTACTTTATGTTTTCAGGTAAGGTCACAGCCCCGAATGAGAACAGTCATGAGCTTTATCAGATAAACAAGATGCCACCGACGGCGGGTGCGATAAGTATGTTTACCCCGAAATGGGGAGATACGGTAGTGCTTGAAGAAAATATGCAAGCTTTGCTTATCAAAAATGGCTACCTGACCGAGAGAATTGTAACATCGGGCGAGGTGGCATTTGGCGGAAATGATACGATATTGGTTACCAACTACTCAATAAATCAGTTCTTTGACAATTTCGAGGTTGGTGATGAGGTTTTAATCGAGTATTCCTTAACAGGAAATGACGAGAATATAAAAGAGGCTCTTGGCGGAAACTCTCTGATAGTTGCCGACGGAAAAAGGGCAAGCTTTACTCATACATCGGCAGGCTATGCGCAAAGAACGGCAATCGGCGTGAATAAAGACGAAACAAAGCTTTATCTTGTTGTGGCAGAGGGAAGAAGCTCGACCTTCAAGGGATTTACGCAAAGCGGTTTTGCCGATGCCTTAATTGAGCTTGGATGCTACCGTGCTGTGAATTTAGACGGCGGCGGTTCATCGACTATGGTTATAAAGAACGGACTTACAGGAAATCACGAGGTGAAAAACAGTGTTGCATCGCTTCGTGCCGTATCGACATCGGTTGGGCTTTTTAACAGACTTCCGTTTTTGGGAGATACTAAAAAGGCGGTTTGTATTCCGAGTGCAGATGCGGTTTTAACAGGTGATTACCTTGATATTTACTATAAATTCTATGATTCTAATGAACATATCGTATATCCAGAGAGTGTGACGGTAAAAACCGACAACCCTGACGATAAGATTTCGGGTGGCAGAGTGTATTTTTCGGGTGGAGGAAACAGAACGGTTACAGTTTCAGCCGACGGTGTGTCTGCAAGTGCCGAGGTTTTCGTTATCGACGAGGTTTATTCGGCAGAGCTATACCCTGAAAATATCACGACCGAAAACGGAAAAACTGTCGGCGTTGCCGTTACCGTTTGGGATGCAGAGGGTAGAAAGGCCTATGCTCATCCCGAGGCTGTTAAGTGGATTTCATCGGGAGTTTCCTTGAATAACGGTATTGTGTCGGGTGGTGCAGGCTATATTGGTGCAGATTTTGGCAAGGCAAAGGCATATGCTTCGGTAAATGGCGAAAAAGCTCCCGGGAATGTTTTTGCAGATAATCGGTTTATGAACAAAACACGTGAGGGTGAGCATATCAGAATTTCGGCAGGGAGCTCGGGCTACTCAACAATCGCCGATATGCTCAGGGTTCTAAATTTTGAGTATACCCTCTCGGGTGCAGATTCGCTCTACATGATGAATTCTCCGATTGTTGAGGGAATGAACTATTCACCCGTCAACGCCTTTTCGCAAAAAACGGTGGCAGGTACTGCCGTTATGACATTTGATTCTCTATCGGGGAATATCACCTCATCAAAGCAGATGCAGGCGTTATTGGGAATCAAGGACAGAAAAGAGAAAAATATTATAATAATAACTAAAAAATCGCCCTCGACATTTTCCGAGGTACAAAGAGAGATGTTCCTCTCGGTTTTGGAGGATATAGAGGACAAGAATATATTTGTGGTATTTGAAGACATCAACACCCGGTCCTATTGCGAGGACGGTTTGCATTATATCGGCTTGAAGGCGTATGCTGGTGCGGATAAGAATGTTGTTCCGAAAGGAAATACAGTTGATTTTTATATCTCGGGTGACAGTTTGAGCTATAGCTTTTAACATCCCCGACAGATAAGGTGGTATATGATTTGAAAAAAAGTAACAGAATGCTCGGCTCGGTCAGCTATGTCATGATAATTATGATATTCTCACGGCTTTTGGCACTCCTGAGCACGCAGGTTTATATGTCCTTTTACGGGCTTGACAGTTTCCTGAATATCTATTCCTATGCGATAACTGTACCGAATACGATTTTTAATTGTTTCGGAACAGCACTCTCGACTGTTGTGATACCGATATATGCGGGGCATCTTGCCAAGGGCGATGACCTTCGGGCAAATAACTTTGCAAATAACATTATAACAATAGCGTCAGCGTTTACATTGGTTCTGATTGCGGCAGGAATGGCATTGTCGCCATTTATCGTAAAACTTACGGCGTTTACCGGCCCTGAAGAGTACAGCTTTGCAGTGAAATCGCTTATGATAATAATGCCGGTAATGCTTTTTTACGGACTCAATTATATCTTCCAGGGAATGCTCCAGTCAAAAGGCAAATACGGCTGGCCGGCATTTGTGAGTGTTCCGAGCTCGCTTATTGTTATTGCATATGTTTTTCTTCTGGGCGATAAATTCGGAATAAGCGGACTTTTGGTTGCAACACTAATCGGTCTTGCTATGCAGGCATTGATTTTGATACCGCCGCTTATCGGGACAGGCTATCGTTATAAACCCAACTTCTCTTTGAAGAATGAGGACATGATAAATGCAGGACGGATGACATTAAATGTCCTGGTTGGTGTCTCTGCATATCAGATAAATATGTTCTATAATGTAACCATGATTTCGAACTTTGAGGGTATGACAACACTTCTTACCTATGTTCAGAATATCGTGGTATATATGGTACTAGCGTTCATTTACTCAATTACGGCGGTGCTCTATCCGAAGCTTACCGAAAAGGCGGCACTTGGCGATACCGACGGCTACAAGGAAAGCTTAAACACAGTTTTATCGAATGTTATGCTTTTGCTCATCCCGATTACGATAGGATTTATTGCGGTCAGAAAGCCTCTTTTGGGACTCATCGCAAACTGGGGTAAGATTACCGAAACCGATATCCTGAGGGCATCGTGGCTTGTTGTGATGTACTCAATCGGAATTGTGGGAATCGGTGCAAAGGAGATTTTAGACAGAGCATTCTATGCCTTAAAAGACACAAAAACTCCTGCTATAAACGGGTTTGTAGTTATGGGTGTAAATATAGGACTGAGCCTTTTGCTGATTAGGGTAATCGGTGCATACGGAATACCGCTTGCGTATTCGGTGGCGTCCCTTGTCGGCTCGGCAGTTCTTATGATACTTTTGAAGAAAAAAATCGGAGGATACTTAAAAGGATTCTTCGTGAAGTTCTTAAAAAGCACAGTTGCGGCGGCGGTTATGGGATTTATTGCATATTTTGTGCTGACTCTTACAAACTCGGCAATACCTTCCGATGGCTTGATTGAGAGAGTTGTAAAACTCATTTTGCCGGTCGGTGCAGGGGTTATATCGTATGCCGTAATGCTTTTAGTGTTAAAAGTTGATGTTGCGGTTGATATTGTGAATAAAATTCTAAAGAAAGCAGGAAAAAAATGAAAAAGATTAAAAGAGCGATAGGATATGTTCTCTATTATTTCTTTGCGAGACACCTGCCGGGCTCGACTCTGCCGTATGCACTTGGTGCTAAATACTGGAGAAGACTCTCGGTAAAGCTTATGTTTGATAAGTGCGGAAAGAATGTAAACATTGAACACGGTGCATTTCTGGCATCGGGTAAAGGGATTGAGATAGGCAACAACTCCGGTGTGGGCTTAAATTGCAGAATTACAGGCCCGTTATCTATCGGGAACGATGTTATGATGGCACCGGGTGTAAATATAGTAACCCAGAACCATGAGATTGCAGACACCGAGATACCGATGAGGTTGCAGACTGCTGAAAAGAAAAAGGTCACAATCGGGGACGATGTATGGATTGGCGTAAACGCTATAATCTTACCCGGCATCACAATCGGTAAGGGAAGCGTTGTTGCAGGTGGCGCAGTTGTAACAAAGGATGTACCGCCATATACAATAGTCGGCGGAAATCCGGCAAGAGTGATAAGAAACCGTAAGGAGGAAGAAAAGGCATGATGAAGGTTTTGTATCTGATTAACTTTGCAGGAAAGGCAGGCACAGAGAAGTACGTATACAATCTCTGTGAAAAGTACCACAAAAAAACAGCGGAGTGTTTCTTCGTCTATAACATCGAGGGCCCGCTTTGCGAGCAGATAAGGGAGCTCGGAATAACCCCGAAGCAGATTACAATGCGAAATCCTTTCGACAAGAAGGCAGCAAAAGAGCTTGCAGAGTATTGTCGTGAAAATGAGATTGATGTAATCCACGCACAGTACCCGAGGGAAAACTACATAGCTCTTTTGGCAAAGCGCTATTACAAGAGAGTTAAGGTAGTCTATACATCACATCTTACAATAAGCACAGGTTTTGCCTGGCGTATTGCAAACAGGATTATGACAAAGAATAATCATAAGGTTATCTCGGTTTGTAACTACGGAAAAGAGCTTTTAATCGGAAACGGATTTTATGAGGACAAGATTGAGGTTATCTTCAACGGTGTTCGCCCTGCCGAGATAAAGACTCCGGATAGCGGATTCAAGGCATCGCTCGGCATTGACGAGGATGCGTTTGTAATGAGCATCCTTGCACGATACGAGGAGTCAAAAGGACTCGACTTCCTGGTTGAGAGCATAAAAAGGCTAAAAGAAATTTGCGACAGAAAGTTTGTACTCCTGATTGCGGGTGACGGCGTACTGTTTGAAAAGATTGGCGAGCTTATCAGGGAGAAGGGCTTGGAAAACGAGATAAAACAGCTCGGATTCCGAAAGGATTCTGCTGATATCCTTGCGATAAGCGACCTTTATATCAACAGTTCAAAATGCCTTGAGGCTTTGAGCTTTGCAATGGTTGAGGCACTCTTGAACGGTCTTCCGATTGTTGCGACAAACAGGGGCGGAAATGCAGATATAGTTTCACCGCAAAATGACTGCGGAGCCTTGATTGAGTATGGAGAAGTCGATGATATGGCAGAGGCGATGAAGGAATTTATCATGGACGACGAAAAGAGACAGAAGTGCTCTGAAAATGCAAGATATGCTGCCGAGAATGTGTTCAATCTCGACAAGCTATTGGATGATACCTTCGGGATGTATAATTAAAAAGGAGAGTTGAGAAATGAAAAAGGGTTTTAAGTTTAATTTAATTGATTTATTGGTTGTTATAATAATTATTGGTATACTTGCTTTTGTCGGCACTAAGCTTGTAAAGGTTGGCGGAGAAGGTCTTGTAACTCTCAATAATTACGAATACTCATTCTTCTGCGACGAAGTGCCGGATTTTGTGATCGACTACATCAAGGAGGAGGCAGAGGTTACATCTGCTGATAATAACGACTTTTTCGGTAAAATTAAATCAGTCACAGTCGGTGATTCGATAAGCTATGCAGCAAACTCTGACGGTCAGATGGTACAGTCATCAAAGCCTAATCATAAGAGTGTTGAAATTGTAGTTTCGGGAACAGGTGAACAGACGGGTGCCGGTGTTAAGCTTACAAAGGGAGTATACGGTGTCGGACACTCAATTACCTTAAAAGCAGGAAATGCCAAGGTATTCGGTAAGATTTCAGGAATAAAGAAGCTTGACTAATATTTAAAAGGGAGGAAAACGGATGTTTTTCCAAAGTAAAACCTTCAAAGTTTTAAAAAGAATATCTGAAAAAGCACAAGATGGCGCAACATATAATCTCTTTTTGAAGTTGAGCGAAAAAATAAAAGAGGTTTACAAAAAGAGTATCACAAAAAGATACATAGACTCGGGGAATGTGTTAAATAAACCCTGGTCGGCATCAGGAATTTCACGGATAGCAGATTGCCTGTTTTCGCTTTTTTCAAAGGTCCTCTGGTTTTTTGGAGACCTGATTAAAAAACTAAGCAATGGCTCGGTGTGCGGATTTATATGTGACAAAACCTTCAAAAAGCTTGGTTTTTCCAATACTGTGGCGGTAGTATTTTCGCTTATTTTCCTTTGCTACAGCACCTGGTGGAACAATATGTACGCACTTTTTGCGGCACTTTTGCTTTTTGTAATTTTGATATACAAAAAAAAGGACGATCCGATAAAGCCGTCGCAGATTGATTTCTTCCTCGTTTTGTTTGGAATATCAATCATTCTGGGCGTTATAGCATCACCGAACAAGGGAGATGCGATAAGAATAGCCCTGATTGCGGCGACATCGCTTTTGTTTATGATGATAACTGTAGTCTCGCTCGACGACTCGAAAAAGGTGAAGAATTTCCTGCGTATTATGTCGGTTGCAATCGGCATAACTGCAGTTGTGGCAATTTTCCAACGCCTTTCGGGTATTGAGGTTGACAAAGAGTTTGTTGATGTTACAGTAAATGCAGGTATGCCCGGTCGTGTATATTCGACAATGGAGAACCCGAACAACTATGCAGAGCTTCTGGTGCTATTTATGCCGTTTATGATTGCACTTTTCGTTGATGAGGAAAAGGTCTGGTTTAAGGTTTTGTGGGGGATGGTTTTTGCACTGACATTTGTCGCACTTGCAATGACATATTCACGGTCTTGCTATGTTGCGATTGCGATTGCGATTGTTGTATTTATTCTGGTTTATGACTACAGACTCATACTTCCGCTTGCAGGAATTGTGATTATCGCAATTCCGCTCCTGCCCGAGACGGTTATGAACAGAATCCTCACAATAGGCTCGCTTGAAGATTCATCAAACAGCTACAGACTCTATATCTGGGACACCTGTATGAACTTAATAGTAAACTATGGGGTTAGCGGGCTTGGTATTGGCCCTGAAGCTTTTTCGGCACTCTATAAGCCTGTTGCACATACGGCAGCAATCAAGGCACCGCACAGCCATATGCTATATATGGAGCTCGTACTTGAGTATGGAATAGTTGGCTTTGTAGGCTTTTTCGGGTACCTTATCAGGGTGATTCGAAACGGGTTTGGTGTGCTAAAACTTGCGACAAAGAACCAAAAAGCATATATTGGTGCGGGAATTGGTGCATTGCTTGGGATATGTTTTGTATCGATGGCGGAATATATCTGGTTCTATCCCCGTGATATGTTTGCACATTTTATTGTAATCGGGCTTTTGGTTGCGATTATAAATAACATAAAGAATGAAAGCGGGGTGGCAAAATGAAGATTTTGCACTTAATCAGAGGCGGCGATAGCGGCGGTGCGAAAACCCACATTTTTACCCTGCTTGATGAGTTGAAAAAATATGCCGAGTGCGAGGTTGTATGCCTAATCCCGGGCGTGTTTTATCAGGAAATATTAAATAAGGATATAAAAACGGTTCTCTTTAAGCAAAGAAGTCGATTTGACCTGACAGTTGTAAAAAAGATAGAAAAACTGATTGAAGAGGAAGGAATCGACGTTTTGCACGTGCACGGTGCAATGGCGAACTTTATCGCCCAGTTTTTGAAAAAGCGTATAAATATACCTATTGTAACGACAATGCACAGCGACTATAAGCTTGATTTTGATACCTTCTTCAAAAAGATTGTCTTTACCACATTGAATGCAATTTCGCTCAGGAAAATCGACTATTTTATTGCGGTATCCGATAATTTCAAGGATATGCTGATCGAGAGAAAATTCCGACCGAACGGTATCTATACAGTCTATAACGGTATGGAGTTTGCAAATGTTCCCAAAACCGTAACTTCGAGGGAGGAATTTGCAAAAAACTACGGGATTGAAATTGAAGAGGGTGTAACCTATGTTGGTATTGCGGCAAGATTTGATGCCGTAAAGGGAGTTGATACCTTCATTGAGGGTGCAAAGAAACTCTATGACAGAAATCCCGATGTGAGATTTTTAATTGCGGGTGACGGAGAACAGAAAGAGTATCTTTTAAACCTTACAAAAAAGCTTGGAATGGAGAAGGTTATAAAGTTTCTGGGCTTTGTTACAGATATTTACGGGTTCTGGAACTTTATTGATATCAACTGCCTGACCTCACATTGCGAAAGCTTTCCGTATTCAATGCTTGAGGGTGCGGCATTCAAAAAGCCTATGGTTGCAAGTGATGTCGGCGGGATAAGCGGACTTGTTAAAAACGGTAAGACGGGATTCTTGTTTGAGGCAAAAGATGCTGATGACTTTGCAGAAAAGCTCGAAAGGGTTGTAAACGATGATGCTCTGCGCCACCAGATGGGTGAAAATATCTACACACTGGCAACTACAAACTTCTCGGCCGAGACCTTTGCAAAAACGCATATTGGAATCTATGAGGATATATTAAACGATTTTCCGAATAAGAAAAAGTATGATTTCATTATAAGCGGTTATTACGGATACAAAAACAGCGGTGATGATGCTCTTTTGCTTGCTTTGATTTCCGAGATGAAGGCAAGAAAAAAGAATGTAAAGATTGCGGTTTTGAGCGCAAATCCACGGGAGACAAAGCGGGTTTACCGAGTTGACTCTTTCGGAAGATTCAATCCGTTTGTGCTTTATGATAAAATCAGAAAATCAAAGGTTTTGCTCTCGGGCGGAGGCTCACTTATGCAGGATGAGACAAGCTCAAAATCGCTTTGGTATTATACATTTATTTTGAAGTTTGCAAAAAAGATGGGCTTAAAGGTTATGCAGGTCGCAAACGGAATCGGCCCGATAAGAAGAAAGGGTAACCGTAAACTGGCATCGAGGGTTATGAATTCATCGGTAGACAGAATTACACTTCGTGAAGAACGCTCGCTTTCGGAGGCAGAGAACATGGGAATCAAGGTGCCGACCATAGTAACTGCTGACCCTGCTATGATTTTGGAAGGTTCAGCAAAGGAAGAGATCAGGCTGATTCTTGACGAGGAAGGAATCCCACAAGGAAAATATGTCTGTATCTCGATGAGGGACTGGAAGAAAAATCCGCCCGATTTCGAAGAAAAGCTTGCCGAGGTATGCGATTATCTCACAAGTGAGCTTGGGCTTAATGTTGTATTTGTACCGATGCAGTATCCTGCTGATATGGCAATTTCTGAGAGAATTGCAGCAAAGATGAAAAACGGCTCATATATGATAAGAAGAAGACTCAGCGTCGGGGATATGATAGGCGTGATAAGAGATGCCGAGATGGTTATGGCGATGAGACTCCACACCTTGATATACGGCGTATCAATGAACACACCTGTTGTTGCGATAAAGTATGACCCGAAGGTTGACGGGTTTATGGAATACTTGAAGCAGAAGTACTATGTAGACCTCGAAGGACTGTCGGCAGAAGAACTAAAGCAATATTCGAAAGAATGTGTAAACTCGGGGAAAAATGCCGAGTCGGAAAGACTTTGTGCAGAAATGAAGCAAAAGGCAAGACAGAATGTTGAGTTTGCATTGGAACTATTAAACTAAAAAAAGGCTGAACGATTTTTCGTTCAGCTTTTTTGCTTGAATTATTTTCCTGTTATAGTAACAATATTTTCGCAGGTTTCCAATGCTTTTTGCTTGTGCGAGATTATGATGCAGGTTTTATCCGTCATATCCTTTAGCGAAACCAGGAGGTCTGCCTCGGTGTCAGAGTCGAGCGCAGAGGTTGACTCATCAAGCAAAAGAATCGGTGCATCGTAGCAAAGTGCACGCGCGATAGAGAGTCTTTGTGCCTGACCTTCCGAAAGACCGAGACCTTTTTCGCCGATATAGGTGTCAAGACCGTCCTCGAGACTTTCTATGAAGTCCCAGATTTGTGCGGCTTTTGCGGCACGGATTAAGTCTTCCTCGGTTACGTTCTCGCTTGAGAAAGAAAGGTTTTCGCGGATAGTACCCGATAGTATGAGATTACCTTGCGGTACATATGAAAACAGCTCTCGGGTGTTGCTTCCAAGCTCGAATTCGCCGTCTGTGGTTTTTAAGTAAATTCTTCCCGATGTAGGCTTTAATATGCCGAGTAAAAGCTTGATTGCGGTACTCTTTCCAATACCCGACTCGCCTGCTATTGCGGTAAATTCGCCAAGCTTGAACCTGAAGTTCATAACCGAGATTTTAGAGTCGGCGTTATATGAGAATTCAACATTCTCAAATACTATTTCACTTGCCTTTGAGTAGATACCCTCGGGGAGATTTCCACCTGTTTTCGGCTCGTCGGCCACATCCTCGAGCTCCATTATACGCTCGGCTGATGCGAATACCGAAAATACCTGCGGTATGAGTGTTGACATATCTTTAAACGGCGACTGTATCTGATTTACAAGCTGAAGTATTGCAGTCACATCACCGTAACTCAACTGCCCGTGCATGAGTCTGTATGCACCGTATGCAAGTGAGAAGTAGTAGCCTGCATTGAACACAATGAACATCGCAATGTGCGATACGACCGATACTGTTGTTCGCTTGACACGAAGCTTATAGGCATTCTTTTGCAGAGTTTCGCTGTGATCCAAAACCGTATTTTCGCTTTTGAAGGATTTTACAACCAACAGATTCTGGAGCATCTCAAGCATAAACGATTGTGTTTTACCGTTTGCGGTCTGGAAATCTTTATGTAGCGATTTATAGCGCTTGCTATATAGCCTTGCACCGATTAAAACGAGCGGCCCGACTGCGAGAATCAGCAAGGCAAGAGTAGAGTCGATGGTGAAAAGAAAGATGAAACCGCCGATTATACTTGTTAAAAAGAGTGCCGCTGACGGGATTATACTGATAATTCCCGAAACGATAACGGAAACATCGTTATTTATGCGGTTTAAAAGTTCGCCCGAGTGATAGTTCGACAATGCAAGATAGTCCTTGCCGATAAGGCGTCTGAAGATGTTACGCTTTAGAGAAATCTCGAGCCTTGATGAGGCGTGAACATTCACATAGCTTATCACAATCTGAATCAGGAGCTTTAAAATAAGCAGTATAACGAGAGCAATACAGCTTGCGAGGAGCGCACCTTCGGCCTTGCCTGTTGCAATGTCTATAACCTCTCTTGAGATGGAAACGAACTTCAGGGAAATCAGAGAAACGAGTATAGACGAAACTGTAAGCCCGAGCATATACGGTATGCTTTCCTTGGCATTTTTATATATCCAGGATAGGGTTTTGTTTTTCACAATAAACCTCCTTATTTTTATTTCTTAAATATAAGTATATATCATAGTTTGTTTTTTTTCAACTGTTTTTTGTCTGTTGTAAACTTTTTTTGAACAAATCGCTCATTTATTGACATTAAAGGGTGAGAGTGGTAAAATATTTAAAATGGGATTATATGGTTTTTGGATGTTTATTTAAAGAAGGAGTACAGATTTAATGAAGGTATATAAATATCTTGCAAAATACTGGTATTTTGCACTTTTAGCGCCGCTTTGTATGATATGCGAGGTCAGTATGGACCTTGCACAACCCGACTTTATGTCGCAGATAATCGATGTCGGTGTTGTCGGAGGGGATGTTCCGTTTATTCTCTCAACCGGAGGAAAGATGCTACTATATGCAATAATCGGTGTGATTGGCGGAATACTCTCGGGAGTTTTTACTAACCTTGCGGCACAGAATTTTGCAAATGATTTGAGAAAAAAGACCTATGAAAAGGTCATGCACCTGTCATTTGAGCAGACCGACAAATTCACAGTCGGCTCGCTTGTGACAAGACTCACAAACGATATCACAATGGTGCAGACCTTTGTGTCGATAGCACTGAGAACATTTGTCAGGTCGTCATTTTTGTTTGTTGGCGGAATCATAATGATGCTTTCGCTGAATCTCACGTATGGCGTGGTTATCACCTGTATTTTACCTGTACAGGTGGCGGTAATCCTGATTGTTTTAAAGATTGTAAGCCCTGTTTTCAAAGCGGTTCAGAAAAAGCTTGACCGTGTAAACTCGGTTGTTCAGGAGAATGTCTCGGGTGCAAGAGTGGTCAAGGCGTATGTGAAAGAGGAATACGAAAAGGAACGCTTTGGTGATGCAAACAACGACCTTATGGAGACAAACCTCAAGGTTGCTCGCACACTGTCGGTTATGGGCCCTGTTATGATGGTTATGATGAACCTTGCAGTGGTTGCGATAATCTATATCGGCGGAATATCGACTGTAAAGGGTATGGGAGTCGGAACAATTATGGCGGGCATAAACTATGCAACCATGATTGTGCACTCACTTATGATGATAAGCATGATGTTTAACAGCATCACCCGTGCAAGAGCATCGGCAGAGAGAATTACCGAGGTTCTGGATACCGAGCCTGTGGTAAAGAGCGGTGAGGCTATACCTGAAGAAAGACTCGGCTCGGTCAGATTTGACGATGTTACATTCCATTACCCGGGTTATGAGGGTAAGATGATCTTAGAGGGAATAAGCTTTGACGTAAAGCCGGGCGAGATGGTTGCAATCCTTGGTGCAACAGGCTCGGGAAAGACAACTCTTGTAAATCTCATAACAAGATTTTACGATACCGTCTCGGGTAACGTTTATGTTGACGGCGTGGATGTGCGTGATTTTAAACTTGACGAACTGCGCTCAAGAATCGGAACGGTTATGCAAAAGAGCGAGCTTTATTCGGGAACTATTGCAGATAACATCCGTTGGGGTAAGGAGGATGCGACCGATGAGGAGGTTATTGCTGCTGCAAAAATTGCACAGGCTGATGATTTTATAACATCCTTCAATAACGGTTACGATACAGTAATCGGTGAGAAGGGTTCATCGCTCTCGGGCGGACAAAAGCAAAGACTATCTATTGCAAGAGCAATACTTAAAAAGCCGGAGATTATAATATTCGACGATTCAACCTCGGCACTCGACCTTGGAACTGAAAAGCGACTCCATCAGGCTTTGAGAGAAAACCTCTCGGATATGACAGTTATAATGATAGCGCAAAGAGTTGTTTCTGCACAGAATGCAGATAAAATAATCGTTCTTGAACACGGCAGAATTGCCGCTTCGGGAACTCATGATGAACTTATTAAAACAAGTGAAATTTATAGAGAAATCTATAATTCACAGGTGCATTAAGGAAGGAGGAGAAGAAATGAGTACACAACAAAAACCTTCAGGACCTCCTCCGGGAATGCCGGGTCCGGGCGGAAGAAACCGTGGCGCAATGATGCGACCGGTTGAGAAACCGAAAAACACCAAAGAGGTGTTGGGAAAACTTATAAAATATCTTGCCCAGAATAAGTATCTTTTCTTTACATTCATTTTTGTGATGCTTGTTATTACGGGCCTGAGCCTTGCAATCCCGAGCCTTCAGGGTGCTGCGATTAACACAATCGAAATCGGTGATGACGGCGTAAGCATTGAGTGGAAAAAATTCACTCTGTTGCTGATTTTCCTGGCATTTTCATATATCGTATCGGCAATATTTCAGTATCTTCAGGGGATATTCTCGTCAAAGCTTTCGCAGACAACTGTCAGAAACTTAAGACGAGACCTGTTTGCTAAAATTGTAAAACTTCCGATACGATACCTTGACACCCATCAGCACGGCGATATTATGAGCCGTATGACAAACGATGTGGAGAACATTTCAAACAGTATCTCACAGTCTATTGGCTCGCTCATTTCGGGCGTGCTGACAGTTACCGGGACACTTATAATAATGCTTATCTACAGCCCGATTCTGACCGCTGTAAGTATGATTACGATAGTGCTCACACTTATAACATCAGCGATTATGACAAAGCATATGAGAAAGCTTTTTTCGAAGCAACAGAAGCTTTTGGGTGAGTTGAACGGGCATATTGAGGAAACTGTAACCGGATTTAAGACGATTGTTGCATTCGGGAAAGAGGATGCAAAAAAGCGTGAGTTTGATAAAATCAGTAACGATTTAAACACCTGTGCAATAAAGGCACAAACCATCGGCGGAAGTATGGGACCGCTTATGAATGCAATATCAAATCTTGGATTTTTGATTGTTGCAGCAACCGGCGGATTTCTTGCATCCCGTGAGATTATTGCAATCGGTACGATTCAGGCGTTTTTGCTCTACACAAAACAGTTTTCACGACCGATTAACGAAATCGCAAACCAGTTCGCACAGATTCAGACAGCTATGGCGGGTGCAGAGCGAATTTTTGCAATAATGGATGAAGCTGACGAGGTAGACGAGGGTAGCAAGGTAATCGAATTTACCGGCAGAGTTGACTTTAACAATATCGATTTTTCATATATTAAGGGCGAACAGGTATTAAAGAAGTTCGACCTCCACGTTGAGCCGGGGCAGAAGATTGCCCTTGTTGGTGCAACAGGCTCGGGGAAGACTACCGTGGTAAACCTCCTCACAAGGTTTTACGATGTTGATTCGGGAAGTATAGAAATAGACGGCGTAAACATTGAGGATATGCCAAAGGATGAGCTCAGGCGTAATATCGCAATAGTTTTGCAGGATACCGTACTTTTCTCGGATACCATTGAAAAGAATATAAAATATGCAAAAATTGAAGCGGGAATTGATGAGGTTAAAAAAGCCGCAAAGACTGCCAATGCCGATGTCTTTATCGAGAGATTAAAGGACGGTTACGAAACCGAACTCAAGGAATCGGGAAGTAACTTGAGTCAGGGTCAAAGACAGCTTTTGTCTATTGCAAGAGCGGTGCTTGCCGACCCGAAGATTCTCATCCTTGATGAGGCGACATCGAGCGTTGACACAAGAACAGAAATGAATATTCAGCAGGCAATGATTGCGCTTATGAAGAACAGAACAAGCATAATCATAGCGCACAGACTCTCGACTATCAGGGATGCGGATGTGATTGTTGTATTAGACGGCGGTCAGATTGCCGAAATGGGGAATCACGAGGAACTGCTCGAAAAACAGGGATGTTACTATAGACTTTATCAGAGTCAGTTCGCAGGAAATAAAACCTAATTATGACAAAATTGTAAAATTTGTAAAAACTTCGAAACAATTTTTAAATAAACTATTGATTTTTTGGAATACGCATGGTATAATGTAGAGTATGATACCATGCGTATTGTATGTTTTCGGATAATATTATTCACCGAAACACCGGCGGTTTCATATTAGTATATTATCTAATATGGAATTTGGAGGTGTCACCTTTTTATGGCAAAGCTTATAATCAAAGGTGGAAGAAGGCTTGAGGGTGAGATTGACTCGCAGGGTGCGAAAAATTCGATTTTACCTATTCTGGCGGCAACCGTTTTGTGCGGTGGCAAGAGTGTAATACATAATTGTCCGGAACTTCAGGATGTAAGAATAACTGTAAAGATATTGGAAAGACTCGGATGCACAACGAGGCGTCAGGGCAGAGTTCTGATTGTCGACTCATCCGACATATCAGAGCATATAATCCCGGATGACCTTATGCGGCAGATGCGGTCTTCGATAATTTTTTTAGGAGCTGTTCTTACCCGATTCGGCAGGGCTGTTGTTTCGCTTCCAGGCGGTTGCGAAATAGGTAACAGGCCGATTGATTTACACATTAAAGCTTTAAAGATGCTTGGTGTGGAAATCAAGGAGGAGCACGGTTACATAGACTGTCGGATGGAAAAACCTCACGGGGAGAAAATCCATCTGGATTTCCCGAGTGTCGGAGCTACAGAAAACATAATGCTTGCAGCGTGTATGATTGATGGTGAAACCGTAATCACCAATGCGGCAAGAGAACCTGAAATTGTTGACCTTGAGAACTTTTTGAATAAGATGGGAGCAAAAATTTCGGGTGCCGGAAGCGATGTTATAAAGATAGTAGGTGTCAAAAAACTCTACGGAGTTGAGCATACCATAATCCCTGACAGAATAGCAGGGGCTACATATCTTTTGGCAGGAGCGATAACCGGCGGAAATGTAATTTTAAGAAACGCAAACCCGAACCATATGGGAGCAATGATAAGCACTTTAGGCGAGATGGGATGCAGGATTTATTCGGAAAAATCACGGGTAATACTTACAACACCAAGTCTCAGGTTAAAGGCGGCATCAAAGCTTGTCACTATGCCGTATCCGGGGTTCCCGACAGATATTCAGTCGCCATTTATGGCACTCTCGAGTGTGTGTGAAGGAACAGGAATATTCGTGGAGAATATCTTTGAAAACCGTTTTCAGCATGTTGAGGAGCTTGCGAGAATGGGTGCAGATATCAAGGTTGACGGAAGAGTTGCGGTTGTGTTGGGTGTGCCGAAGTTAAGCGGTGCAAAGGTTGTAGCGAAGGAACTAAGAGGCGGTGCTGCTTTGGTTATTGCAGGACTATCGGCTGAGGGAATAACCGAAATAGACAATGTTAAATATATTGACAGAGGATATGAAGACATCGAAAAATACTTGAGTATTTGCGGTGCAAATATCAGAAGAGAGGAGTGAAAATGTGCAGGATACGACCGAAGAAAGTATAAGAAGGCGGCATCTCGAGCGTCAGCAGAAGCGAGTTCGCCAGATGAAGAGACGGCGTATAATTACTGTGTCGAGCCTTGCAATTTTGGTCATACTGATTATAATGTTTTTCACTCCGCTATTTAATATAAAGAACATTGAAGTTACGGGAACGACCCGGGTCGATCCGGCAGAAATCGAGGAGTGCCTTGAAAACTGCAGAGGGAAAAACATTTTCAGGTATGGAACATCTGCACCTATCAAGAGGATGAAAAAGATACCATATGTATGCGGTGTGACGATAGATAAGGCGGTATTTTCCAAAAAAATTACCGTAAATGTAT
Source organism: Clostridia bacterium (assembly GCA_045544615.1). Classification (GTDB taxonomy): domain Bacteria; phylum Bacillota; class Clostridia; order UBA1381; family UBA1381; genus CAKSFT01. Next base: position 10,652 of record JAZPZI010000014.1, on the reverse strand, counting down.
CAGAATGCTTACCGGCTGCATACATAGAGGTTGGAGAAAAGAAGGTCATAATCGACGGTACACTCAAAGTGCTTGAGGTAACCGATAATTTCGAGGGCAAAATCCCAAGAATAATTGATGTTTCAACACTTGAAGTAAAACCGGGAAATACACTTTCTCTGCAAAGCGACGATGCATTGGAAACGTTAAGAATATGTCTGCCCGTTATTGAAAAAGAGGGAATCCTCGAGGGCGTTGACTATATCTCGTTTAAGGATTTATCAAACATCGTTTTCAACTATCAGGAACGGCTCGATGTTGTGTGCGGCGATGCAAATAATTTTGAGAGGAAAATCAAGCTTTTTGCACAGGCTATAAACACAGCAACCCTGACCGAGAACTCAAGAGGTACAATCGACCTGAGTGTGTTGGGGCAGGCGGTATATACGCCATAATTTGCCAGATTTGGCAGAAAAATTTCAAAATTTGAAAAAAAATTAAATTAAATTGTCACAAACTATTGAATAAATTCAAAAAACATAGTAAAATGAAAGTAAGTAAACTTAAGGAGGACATGCAGAATGAGTAATATAGAGTTGGATTTGGCAGCAACACAGCCGGTAGACGGCGCAAGAATCAAGGTTATTGGTGTAGGCGGCGGCGGAAACAACGCTGTTGACAGAATGATTGAAGCAGGCGTTGCAAACGCAGAGTTCATTTCAATCAACACCGATTTGCAGCAGCTCAAAAACGGTAAGGCAAAAACAAAGCTCCAGATTGGTATCAGACTTACAGAAGGTCTTGGTGCAGGTGCTAAGCCTGAAGTTGGCCAGAAGGCTTGTGAAGAACAGGAAAACGAAGTTAAGGAACTTTTGAAGGATACAGAAATGGTATTCATCACAGCAGGTATGGGTGGTGGAACAGGTACAGGTGCAGCTCCTGTTGTTGCAAATATTGCAAAGAGCATGGGAATACTTACAGTTGCAGTTGTAACTAAGCCATTCTTCTTTGAAGGACCTCAGAGAATGAAGAACGCTTTGGCAGGTATCGAAGAATTGAGCGGAAATGTTGACGCTATTGTTACAATTCCAAACGACCTTCTTTTGAAGACTGCTGATAAGAAGATTTCTTTGAAGGATTCATTCAAGCTCGCAGACGAAGTTTTGCGTCAGGGCGTTGAGGGTATCATTGAAGTTATTGCACAAAACGGTATCATCAGCTGTGACTTTGCCGATGTATGCACAATTATGCGTGATTCAGGCGTTGCTCACATGGGTATCGGTATCGGCAAGGGTGAGAATGCGGCACAGGATGCTGTAAGAGCTGCAATCGAGAGCCCATTGCTCGAAACAAGCATCGCAGGTGCATCAAATGTATTGTTGAACATCACAGGTGGAACAGAGTTCTCACTTGTTGATATGGAAAGCGTATCAAGCGTTGTAAGAGAAATGGTTTCTCAGGAAGCTACAATCATTGTTGGTACTGCAGTTGATGAAAACCTCAAGGATGAAATCAAGGTTACATTGGTTGCTACGGGCTTGAATGCAAATTCAAGAAGAAATGCTCCACAGAATCCTTTGACAGGTCAGGCAGATAAGGGACAGGGTGGATTTACATCTTCAATTCCTACATTCGGAACAACTGACGATGATGACGGCATCTTCTCAAGAACATTGAAGCCGGGTATGGAAACCATCAATGTTCCGTCATTTCTTAAAAAAGACTGATTAAATAAAAAAAGGCTTAAATCTTAAGCCTTTTTTTGTTGTGGAAAATCTTCCCATATTGACAAAAAGGGTGTAAAATGATATACTTTTAATATTATGGAGGTGGAGTCTATGCCTAAGTTTTTTGTGCCGAAGGAAAATATTTCAGACGATGAAATTTTGATAACCGGCGAGGATGTTTTACATATAAAAAGAGTGTTAAGGATGCGTGAGGGCGAGGAGTTAATGCTTTGCGACAGCAAGGGTTATGACTATCGCACCGAAATCTCGAAGATAGGTGATAAGGAAATTTGCTGTGACATTTTAGAGAAAATAAAATCCGAAACCGAGCCGAATATCCATGTAAGACTTTTCCAAGGTCTTCCAAAAGCTTCAAAGATGGACTACATTATCCAGAAAACAACCGAACTTGGAATTTCGAAAATTGTACCCTGCGCACTCGCAAGATGTGTATCAAAACCGGAGGGTGACAAAAAGACTGCAAGATGGCAAAAAATTGCGGAAGAGGCCGCAAAGCAATCGGGAAGGGGAATTATACCCGAGGTAACTAATGCAGTTAAACTTACCGATGCGATTGAAATGCTAAAGGATATGGACCTTGCTTTTGCGGCGTATGAGTGTGAAGAAAACAGAAGCATCAAATCAGTTCTTGTGGGGAAAAAGGATGTAAAATCAGTTGGATTTATCATCGGCCCTGAGGGCGGTTTTGAGAGGTCGGAAATTGAAAAGTTAGAGAGTGCCGGAGTTTTGCCAGTATCGCTTGGTAAAAGAATACTCAGAACAGAAACTGCAGGCGAGGCTGTTCTTGCAATGGTTATGTATGAAATTGGGGACATAAATTTATAAAAAGAGGGACACAAAATGAAACAGGTAAAAAAACAAAAATTATCGGAAAAGATTGAAAACAGAGTGTTGATAAACTATGCCATAGCAGCGAGTGCATACGTATGGCTATTTGTTTTATCCAAAAACTATATGAACCCGGTGTTTGTTATACCGACAGCGATTTTACTTTTAATCGGTGCTGTGGTTTTATATCTTCTACATAAAAAGACCGGAACTACAAAGAACTATGGTCACGCGTGTCTGGGGCTCTCGCTTGCGGCAGTTTTTTGCAACACATCTTTTATACTCTCAAAAATCTTCGGGGCAGATACTGTCATTTCATGGCATGAAAATTCGATGATTAAAATGCTTTTGAATTCAAAGACGGAAACTGCTGTTGTTGCATGGGCAGGATGTATATACCTTGTGATTGTAACAGTTGTAAATCTTATTAAGCTTGCGAGGTTAAAGAAAAGATAATGAGTAGATTTGAAGGATTTTATCCTGATTATTTTTATAAAAAGGTTTCGGACATTCCGGAAGGCTTTTTTGAAGATAACAAAATCAGGTTTGCGATACTGGACATTGATAACACACTCGTGCCATATACGGTAAAGACCCCCGACGAGTCAGCTCTTGCCTTTTTGGAAAGGCTTAAGCGTGAGGGTGTGGAGTTTTGTTTTTTATCAAATAACAACGGAAAAAGAGTGGAGATTTTCAATGAAAATATCGGTGCGAAATGGATTTCTAATGCAAAAAAACCGCTTCTTTCAGGGTTTAAAAAAGCAATGCAAATCATGAATGCAACACCCGATGAGACAATACTTATCGGCGACCAGGTTTTTACCGATATCTGGTGTGCACGTCGTGCAGGTGCAAAAGCGATGCTTGTTTTGCCGATTGAGGATAAGGAAACTTTGTTTTTCAAATTCAAAAGAGCACTCGAGAGAGTTGTTTTAAAAAATTATAAAGGTGAATAAAAATGATTAAGCTAGACGGAAAAACAAAACAGCTCGGAATTATAGGTAACCCGGTGGGACATAGCTTTTCGCCGGCAATGCATAACTATATTTCAGAGGTTTTGGAAAAAAATTATATATATTGTGCTTATAACGTTGAAAAAGACGAGCTAAAATGTGCGGTTGAAGGATTGCGTGGACTCGGATTTGCGGGCGTGAACGTTACCGCACCATACAAGCAGGATGTTATGCCGTATCTTGATGTAATATCGGAAAAATCAAAAGCCTTTGACTCGGTAAATACCATAGTAAATGACGGCGGAAAACTGATTGGCTATACAACCGATGCCGACGGTTTTTATATGTCCCTAAAAAGAGAAGGATTCAATGTCACGGGAAAGGATGTTTTAATCCTCGGTGCAGGTGGAGTAGTAAGACCTGTTGCGTCACTCCTGGCGATGGAGGGTGCATCGAGCATGACTATAGTAAACCGCACAAAGGAAAAGGCTGATAAAATTGCCTATGAGATAGAAAAAAGTATTGGCTATACCGTATTTAAGGAAATCAGGCATACACACTACGATCTTGTTATAAATACAACATCACTTGGTATGCACCCGAATGAGGACAAGATGCCACCGTTTGATTTCGGTCTGATTGATGAGAAAAGCTTTGTTGCCGATATGATTTATAACCCTGCAGAAACACTATTTTTAAAAGAGGCAAAGAAAATGGGTGCTAAAACATTAAACGGACTCGGGATGCTGATTTATCAGGGGATTCTGGCGTATGAGCTGTTTACAAAGGAAAAGCTCGGTATGGACTTTTATGATAAAATTGTAAAGGATGTATTTGGAATAGATGGGTAAAAATATAGTATTGACCGGATTTATGATGGCAGGCAAAACCAGTATTGCAACAGAGCTTTCAAAAATCACGGCAAGAAAACTTTTCGACAGTGACCGGGTGATTGTCGACAAAGCTGGAATGAGCATAAACCGGATTTTTGAAAAATTCGGTGAAGGATATTTCAGAGATTTGGAAACAGAGGTTATAAAGAAACTGTCAGAGCTTGAAGATGCTATAATCTCGACCGGTGGCGGTGTGGTTTTGCGTGAAGAAAACATTGCAGAACTCCGCAAAAACGGTGTGATTGTAAATATCAACATAACGCCCGAGGTGATAAAAAACCGACTTATGAGTTCAAAAGGCTCAAGGCCGCTTATTAAGGACTCAGGCTTTGACGATGTTTTAGCAAGGCTTGATGCAAGACGGGAGTTCTATAAAAACTGCGATTTTATGGTGGATGCAAGAAATGATTCGACACCAAGGGAGCAGGCAGAACTCATCTTAAAAATTCTAAAAAGAAACGGAGAGATATAAATGGGTGCAAAATTCGGAGCAGCCGGAAATGGAGATTTATTCTACGCCCAGGGCTTCAAAGCATCGGAGGAGATGCCCAAGTGGCTTTCGAATTTCGGACTCGATGCTTATGAATACCAGTGTGGAAACGGTGTCAGAATCGGCGAGGAGACAGCACACAGAATAGGAAAGAATGCAGAAGAAAACGGGATTTTGATGAGTCTGCATTCGCCGTATTATATAAATCTTGCAACACCCGAGGAAGAAAAAAGGATAAAGAGTATCGACTATATTGTGCAGAGCCTGAATGCTGCGAAGGCAATGGGTGCAAAAAGAGTTGTAGTGCACGCAGGAGCACTCGGTAAGATGACAAGGGAAGAGGCTTTAGAGTATGCAAAAATTACTGTGAAGCTTGCCCAGAAAACAGCTGATGATATCGGTTGCGGTGATATTCATCTTTGTATTGAAACAATGGGCAAGATTAATCAGCTCGGAAACCTTGATGAGGTTATGGAGCTTTGCCGTATTGATGACAGACTGTTGCCGACAATTGATTTTGGGCATCTGAATGCAAGAACTCTTGGCGGTCTGAAAAGCTACGACGATTTTCTGGCGGTATTTGATGCTATCGAGAATAAGCTCGGGTCTGACAGACTGAAGATTTTCCACAGTCATTTCAGTAAGATTGAATATACAAAGGGCGGCGAGAAAAAGCATCTTACCTTTGAAGATGAGGTTTTTGGCCCTGAGTTTGACCATGTGGCAGAGATTGTATTAAAAAAGAATCTCTCGCCGGTATTTATCTGTGAATCGGCAGGTACACAACCCGAGGACGCCTTGCAGATGAAGAAAATTTATGAGAGGCTTAAATAGGAGTGCTTTATGAAACTTGGATTGGTTTTAGAAGGCGGTGCAATGCGGGGAATGTTCACCGCAGGCGTTACCGATGTGTTGATGGAAAATAATGTGGTTTTTGACGGACTGGCAGGCGTATCGGCAGGCGCGGTATTTGGTTGTAACTACAAGTCAAATCAACCGGGAAGAACCATAAGATACAACTTAAAATACTGCAAGGACCCAAGATATGCAAGCTTTCGCTCGCTAATCAGAACCGGCAGTATTTACGGGGAAAAGTTCTGCTATGAGGAGCTCCCGAACAACCTGGATTTGTTTGACTATGAGACCTGCAAAAATAACCCAATGGAATTTCATATCGTTGCAACCGATTGTAAAACAGGAAAGCCTGTATATTACCAATGTACCGATTGCCGTGAACATGACCTTTTGTGGATGCGGGCATCTGCATCGATGCCTATGGTATCAAAGGTGGTTAAGGTTGACGGATATGAGCTCTTAGACGGCGGCATGGCAGACTCGGTACCGCTTAAATATTTCGAAGAACAGGGGTTTTCGAAAAATCTTGTGGTATTAACCCAGCCGGAGGGGTTTGTGAAGGAAAAGAACAAGCTTCTGCCTATAATGCGGATAGTTTTGAGAAAATATCCGAAGCTTTTGGAAACTATAGAGCATCGACACGAGATGTATAACGAAACAACCGCTTACATAAAGACACGTGAGATGTCGGGTGATGCATATGTTATTCGCCCGAGAATGAAGCTCGATGTCGGCTCGGTTGAGCATGATGCTGAAAAGCTGAAGGTAGTGTATGAACATGGAAAAACTGTTGCAAAGGAAGAGCTTGAGAATATATTGAAGTTTATTGAAAAGTCAAAAATTTAAAAGGAATTAAAAAAGCTATGGGAAGATTCCCATAGCTTTTTTAATTTCTTTGTCTTAACACTTCATACATCATAACCGCTGCAGCAATTGCGGCATTTAGCGACTCTGCGCCACCGATAATCGGAATTTTAATTGATGCATCGGATATGGATAAAACCTCGTCTGAGACACCGTTCGATTCGTTTCCGACTACGATAACAGTCGGCTTTTTAAAGTCGGCATCGGTGTAGGATATTGTATTATCAGAAAGTGCACCGCTAAAGATACTGAATCCTTGTTTTTGCATACCGACAAGGTCAGCGGTGGTAACATTTTCGTATATTCCCATCCGGAAAAAGGAACCCATACTCGAGCGTACGGTTTTTGGATTATAAAGCTCAACGCATCCGGGCGAAAGCAAGACTCCGCCAAAGCCTGCGGCGTCTGCTGTCCTTATAATTGTGCCAAGGTTTCCCGGGTCGGAAATGTGGTCACAATAGATATAGGCTTTGTCTGAATCGGGTATGAACTTCTTATCCTTTTCAATTTTAATTGTGCATATAACACCCGACGGCGTTTCGGTCGATGATAGCTGTTCAAAAAGCGAGTCGGGGATGCAATATACCGGGATGTTTTCGGGATATGAAAAATCCTCGTTCATAAAGCTTTCCGACATAATCAGCGAGGTGACTTCCTTTTTGGACGAAATCGCCTCAAGAACCGACTTTTTGCCCTCAACGGTGAATTCCTCGGTGCGGTATTTCTTTTGTTTCAGGCTTTTAAAAAATTTAAATTTTTCGTTTTTTGTACTTGTGATATTATAAATCATAATAATCTCCGTTTATCTTGAATAGATAGCGTTCAGCTTCCTGAACTTTTCGCGGTCAATACCCGAAAGCTGTTCTTTGGTTATTCGAAACGCCCAGTTTCCCTCTGCCTTGCCCGGGGTATTGAGCCTTGTATCCGAGCCAAAACCTAAAAGGTCCTGAATAGGGAATATAACAAGCCCGGCACTGCTCTGGAACATTGTTCTTATGATACTGTCATAGCAATTATCCCAGTTTTCCTCGAAATATCCGCAATATGTGAGCATATTCCGGCGGTTCTGTTCATCAAGTTCCCACACATACCCTAAAAGGGTGTTGTTGTCATGAGTGCCGGTGTAGGCTATCGAATTGTTTTTGTAGTTGTGGCATTTGTGCGGTGAATCGCCATCCGAGAGGAATCCGAACTGGAAAACTCTCATGCCGGGGAAACCACTGTATTCAACAAGCTTTTCGACATCTTCTGTTATCTCGCCAAGGTCTTCGGCGATTATAAGCTTGTCGCCTGATGCCGACTTTATTTTATCAATAAACTTTTCTCCCTTTGCCTTAACCCAGCTTCCGCCTCGTGCATTTTCAGCAGGTAAGGGAACAGACCAGAATGATTCAAGGCCTCTGAAATGGTCGATTCTTACACCGTCAAAGAGTGAGAGCATATGGTTGAGTCTGTCACACCACCACGAAAAGCCGTCCTGCTCCATTTTGTCCCAGTCATATAATGGGTTACCCCAAAGTTGACCGTCGGCAGAGAAATAGTCGGGCGGAACACCTGCAACTGCTGTTAGCAGATTATCCTCTCCTAAAAGGAAGTTGTCTTTGTGATAATATACATCAGAGCTATCGTATGCAACATAAATCGGGATATCACCTATGATGCCGATTCCTTTGTCGTTTGCGTATTTTTTGATTTCCATCCATTGATTGAAAAACTCGTACTGGATAAACTCCCACGCAAAGAGTGTGTCTTCGCTATAGTCAGCGGATTCCCATTCGTTCCATCCCTTTTGAGAGTTTGCCTCCTTTAGTGCCATAAACATACAGAACTCTTTTATGTACGGGTGTGCATCTATAAATGCCTTAACTTCAGCTCTTGGTGCTTTTTTTGAGGCTTTATTCAAAAGCTCAAATCTCTCAAGTCCAAGACGATCATACTCACAGGAGTAGGGTGAGTTTTGCTTTGCATCGTCTAAGTCAGACTTTTCTATGTAGCCTTTTTCAAATAGAATATCCAAGTCTATAAAATACGGATTTGCCGAAAAAGCCGAGTGCGACTGGTATGGTGAATTATACTGGTCTGCCATATAAAAGGGCAAAACCTGCCAGTACGAAAAACCGCATTCTGCCAGAAAATCGACAAATTCCTTTGCATTTTTTCCAAAACTTCCGATTGAATAATCTCCGAAAAGAGATGATACGTGCATAAGTACACCGCTTGAGCGTTTCATTGAACTACCGTCCTTTTTAATAATAAAATCCATTTAGTTTAGTATATCATTTTTATCGGATAAAATCAACTAAAATATAACGAAAATACACCCCGAAGATGTATACGGGGTGTATCAAGGTGTTTTTTAATTATATCTTTTTTACAAAACTCATTTTGCAAATCAGGGCTGTAACAACGGTTGTGATTATAATCTCGGGTATCATATAACTTCCGTTATAGATAAGCGAGTATGCAAGGACGGTTTGCCCTTCCTCTGCATAAACGCCCCATATCAGTATGCCTGATAATATGTGGCAAAGGTAGCGGATAAGTGTTACCAAAAATGCAGACAAAGGTGCTGAGAAACTCTTTTTGCCTGTCATTTTGTAAAATAGTCCCGAAAGACCGAGTGCGCCGTATGCGATTATGTAATCGAGCAGAATTACAAGCACAAAGTTTAAAAAAGTCTGTGTCGGCGGTGGATAAAATCCTGACATCATTTGTATCAGTGCAAAGGATAGAGAGGCACAAAGCCCCCATTTTGTACCAAACATGATTCCGGCAAGAACAATCGGCACCATTGATGCGAGGGTTATGCTGCCACCTTGCAGCCAGGGTGCAGGAATCAGTTTTGATGCAAACATAAGCACTGTTGCAAGTGCAACCAAAAGCGCGCTTGCGGTTAATTTTTTTGTTGTAGTCATTTTATTACTCCTTTCAATTCAAGAAAAGAATAACACCAATAAAAAAGCCGAATCAGAATATGATTCGGACAAAGAAAAACGGTATTTTCCCTACGTTGGCATTATCCAAATCAGGTTACGGGTCAAAGTGCAACACACTTAATCTCAGCCGACTCACGGTCAGCACCCCAGGTTTTTTAATTGGTATTTCGAAATACAATGCTATTATATAGCAATTTTTTTTGTTTGTCAAGGATTTTTTTGTTGAAAAAAGATTGCGAATGTGGTAGAATGATTTCATCGAAGATGAAATCAATGAATTGCCTGATGGCATGAATTGAAATCTGCAATTTCATGAATTGAGCCTTACGGCTCATGAATTGTGCTAACGTACATTAAAGGCAATTCAATTCATGTCGTGTAGGGTTCGGCGTCCTCGACGAACCGTTAACGAGAATTCATGGCGGAACGCCGATTCATGACAACGAAGTTGTCAATTCATAGCCCTCCTTGTGTAAAGGAGGGTGGCACGCAAAGCGTGACGGGAGGATTGTTAATGAGAAAACAACCCCTCAGTCAGCTTCACTGACAGCTCCCCTTACACAGTGGAGCCTTTGATAAGTGGCGTCAAAAATGTTTATTGATTTCAGAATGGGATTTGCAAAGATAAATTCTGGCAGGTTTTGGCACGAGTCGAAAATGCCTGAAGAAATCAAAAGCCAGAAAGGGAAAAACAAAAAGGGAGTTCATTATGAAAATTATCAGTGACATTTGCTATGGTAAAGCTAAACATCCGGAGCAGTATCTTGACATTTATCTGCCGGATAAAGATTCGTTTAAAGTGGTTGTGTATATGCACGGTGGCGGATTGGAAAAAGGAGACAAGTCAGGTGCGTGTGAGGTAGCCAAATATGTAGCAAGCCAGGGCATAGCATTTGTGTCGGTAAATTACAGACTGTATCCGCAGGCTCTATTTCCACAGTTTATCTGTGATGCGGCAGAAGCGGTAGGTTGGGTATATAATAATATTGGCGAGTATGGTAATTGCGAAGGGATTTATATTGGTGGCAGCAGTGCAGGTAGTTATCTTTCGATGATGCTTTGCTTCGATGCCAAATATTTAGCACCATACAAGTTGCCTTCGGATC
>JAZPZI010000013.1:0-176050 GCA_045544615.1 Clostridia bacterium | reverse complement strand
CCTTTACGGAGCTTCCCAATACTCCCGAATACGTGATTTTTATAATCGCTCTTGCGCTTGTGATTCCTCTTATTATTGCTTTTATTGCAATGGGAATTAAGCTTGCACAGATGAAAACCGCAGTTTCCAATGACTATGCGGCGGATTATATCAGACCCGGAAGCAAAAACATTACGGCTTCAAGAGATATATTCCTTTACAGCCATATAACCAAAACAGAAAAACCGAAAAACAATAATTCCGGAAGCCATACCTCCTCTTCGGGAAGAACCCACGGCGGTGGCGGCGGAAGTTTTTAAAATAATAAAAGAAAGGTGAATTAATATGGGATTACTTAAAGCAGGTATCGGAGCATTATCAGGAGTTTTGGCAGATTCCTGGAGAGACTATTTCTATTGCGACAGCTTAGATGCAGACGTCCTTGTTCAGAAGGGCGAAAAAAGAGTTGGAGGACGCTCTTCCAACAAGAAAGGAACCGATAATATTATTTCAAACGGCTCTATCATCAATGTCAATGACGGTCAGTGTATGATTATCGTTGAAAGCGGTAAGGTTGTTGAAATTTGTGCAGAGCCGGGTGAATTTGTGTATGATACCGGAACAGAACCAAGCCTTTTCTATGGTTCATTGGGTGAAAACATTAAAAAGAGCTTTGCAGAAATTGGCAAGCGTTTCACATTTGGCGGTGAGCCTGCAAAGGACCAGAGAGTTTACTACTTCAACACAAAGGAAATTATGGGCAATAAGTACGGAACACCTTCTCCTATTCCTTTCAGAATTATGGATCAGGCAATCGGATTCCCGCTTGATATTAAAATTCGTTGCCACGGTGAGTATTCGTACAGAATCACTAACCCAATGCTTTTCTACACAAATGTTTGTGCTAATGTAGCAGACAGCTTTACCCGTGACGAAATTGACAGTCAGTTGAAATCTGAACTGTTATCAGCTCTTCAGCCTGCAATGTTCAAGATTTCGCAGAACAACATCTACTATGCGGCAATCCCTGCATACACAATGCAGCTTGCGGACGAACTCAATGAGCTTCTTTCTTCCAAGTGGAGAGACAGACGAGGCGTTGAAATCGTAGAATTCGGTGTATCGTCCGTCAGTGCAAGCGAAGAAGACGAAGCAAGAATTCAGGAATATCAGCGTTCTACTGCTATGGGCAGAGATGCAAATATGCTTCGTGGACATATGGCGGGTGCAACAGCTCAGGCTATGGGAACTGCTGCTGCTAATCCTAACGGTGCTATGGCAGGCTTTATGGGAATGAATATGGCAGGTAATATGATGGGTGGTATGTCAGGCTTTATGCAGGGCGCAAACAACAGCCAGAACACTATGGTTAATCAGCAAGTAGGCGGTGCTGCACCGGCACAGGGTGGCTGGAAATGCGAATGCGGTACGGATAACACAGGTAAGTTCTGTCAGAACTGCGGTAAGCCCCAGCCTGCACCTGCTCCGGCAGACGGATGGGCTTGTGAGTGCGGTACAACCAATCAGGGCAAATTCTGTCAGAATTGCGGTAAGCCAAAGCCTGCAGGCGCACCACTCTATAAGTGCGACAAATGCGGATGGACTCCTGAAGATCCGGCTAATCCTCCGAAGTTCTGTCCTGAATGTGGCGACATTTTTGACGAAAACGATATAAAATAAGAGATGTAATGACATTTTGTTGAACGATATAATATGTTATAAACTTTTTCTGTCGTTATGTAAAGATACATAAAACCCCGTGTGTATGCACGGGGTTTTTCTTGATGATTTTATAATTGTGAATATAATTTAGACTTGATAAAATGGTAGATTTGTGGTAAAATGTGAATGTGGAATTTATAACGAGTAATATACTGGAATGATTTCGTTTAATTTGAAAAAAGGAGAACCGCATGAATGTACTGCACATGAAATATGCAGTTGAGGTTGCAAAAAAGGGCTCGCTCAACAAAGCTGCCGAGTCGCTTTTGATTGCACAGCCAAACCTCAGCCGCTCAATAAAAGAGTTAGAAGCTCATATCGGAATTGAGATATTTGAGCGAAGTGCGACAGGAATGACTCTGACGCCTGACGGTGAGGAGTTCATAAACTATGCAAAGACAATCTTAAACCAGATAGATCAGGTAGAGAAGATGTACACATCAGACGGTGTAAAAAAGCAGATTTTCTCTATTTCTGTTCCGAGGTCTTCGTATATTTCCGAGGCGTTTATCCGTTTTTCAAAAAAACTCGGCAAAACCCCGATAGAACTCTTTTATAAGGAAACCAACTCAAAAAGAACAATTTCGAATATTCTCGACTCGGGCTACCGACTCGGGATTATCCGTTATGCAAAGAGCTACGAGAGCCACTTTGAGCAGATGCTCGAAGAAAAGGGCCTTGAAGGCGAGTTTATAACCGAGTTCAACTACCGCCTGATTGTAAGCCGTGACTGCCCGCTTGCAAAAAAGAAAGAGATTTCATACGATGACCTTGTCGACTATATCGAAATCGCACATGCAGACCCGTATGTCCCGACCCTTTCACTCTCAAGAGTCATAAAAGAGGAACTACCAGATAATATCGACCGCAGAATCTTTATCTTCGAGAGAGCAAGCCAGTTCGGACTTTTGTCGGAAAACCCCGAGACCTTTATGTGGTGCTCACCTGTTCCGCAGAAGTTTCTCGACCGCTACAATCTTATCCAGTGCGACTGTGTCGACAACAAAAAGATTTACCGTGATGTTCTGATATACAAAAAAGGGTATAGGCTGACACCGTATGATAAGCAATTTTTAGGAGAACTTCTGAGTTCTAAAAAACAGCATATGTAGAAAAACACTTCATATATTTATGAAGTGTTTTTCTTTTACAATGGGGTATATCAAAAAAGATATACCCCTAAAACATTTTAATAGTTCCCAAGAGAGAAAGGGTGTGTTAAAATATTAACAAAGTCAGAAATGACGAAAATCTTTATAAAAGGCAGGGCATAAGAATGAAAAAGAAAGAATATGCAATTGTAGACAGCGTAGAAAAGCTTGAAAAGGCAATTGTTAATGCAAAAAATGCACAGAAGATTTTTGCAACATATACACAAGAGCAGGTTGACAAAATTTTCCTGGCAGCCGCTTCAGCTGCAAACAAGGCAAGAATCCCACTTGCAAAAATGGCGGTTGAAGAAACCGGCATGGGCGTTGTTGAAGATAAGGTTATCAAGAACAACTATGCATCAGAATATATCTATAACGCCTATAAGGAGACAAAAACTTGCGGAGTTATCGAAGAAGATAAGGCATACGGAACAAAGAAAATTGCAGAACCAATCGGTGTGATTGCGGCAGTTATCCCGACAACAAACCCGACATCGACTGCAATCTTTAAGTGTCTTTTGGCAATAAAGACAAGAAACGCCATCATAATTTCTCCGCACCCAAGAGCAAAGAACTGTACAATCGAAGCAGCAAAGCTTGTTTTGGAAGCAGCAGTTGCAGCAGGTGCACCAGAGGGCATCATTGACTGGATCGATGTACCAAGTCTTGATATGACAAACACTGTCATGAAGGAAGCAGATATAATCCTTGCAACAGGTGGCCCGGGCATGGTTAAGGCTGCATACTCAAGCGGTAAGCCGGCACTTGGTGTTGGAGCGGGTAACACTCCTGCAATCATCGACAAGTCTGCCGACATCCTTTTGGCTGTAAGCTCAATCATCCACTCAAAGACATTTGATAACGGTATGATTTGTGCATCGGAGCAGTCGGTTATCGTTGATGAAAAGGTTTATAACAAGGTAAAAGACGAATTTCTGGCAAGAGGATGTTATTTCCTCACACCTGCCGAAACCGACAAGGTAAGAAAGACAATCATCATAAACGGCGCACTCAACGCAAAAATTGTTGGTCAGCCTGCTGCTAAGATTGCAGACCTTTCAGGTGTAAAGGTTCCGGAGGGAACAAAAATCCTGATCGGTGAGGTTGAATCGGTTGAGCTTTCGGAAGAGTTTGCACACGAAAAGCTATCGCCTGTACTTGCGATGTATAAGGCAAAGAACTTCTCAGATGCACTCGATAAGGCAGAAAGACTTGTTGCAGACGGTGGATTTGGTCACACATCTTCTGTATATTTGAATGAAGTAACCGAGACTGAAAAGATTGATGAGTTTGCAAGTCGTATGAAGACCTGCCGAATTCTTGTAAATACACCGTCATCACACGGCGGTATCGGTGATCTTTATAACTTCAAGCTTGCACCGTCATTGACTCTCGGTTGTGGCTCATGGGGCGGAAACTCGGTATCGGAAAACGTTGGTGTAAAGCATCTTTTGAATATCAAAACAGTAGCAGAAAGAAGGGAAAATATGCTTTGGTTCAGAGCACCTGAGAAGGTATATATCAAAAAAGGATGTCTCCCTGTAGCACTCGACGAGCTCAAGAATGTAATGGGCAAAAAGAGAGCATTTATCGTAACAGATACATTCCTTTATGAAAACGGATACACAAAGCCTATCACAGATAAGCTTGACGAAATGGGAATTGCACACACAACCTTCTTTGATGTTCAGCCTGACCCGACACTTTTAAATGCTAAAAACGGTGCAGCACAGATGGCAGCATTCAAGCCTGATACAATCATCGCACTCGGCGGTGGCTCGGCAATGGACGCAGCAAAGATTATGTGGGTACTCTACGAGCATCCTGAAGCAGACTTCATGGATATGGCGATGAGATTTATCGACATCAGAAAGAGAGTCTACACATTCCCGAAGATGGGCGAGAAGGCATACTTTATTGCGATCCCGACATCTGCAGGTACAGGTTCTGAAGTTACACCTTTTGCGGTTATCACAGACGAGCAGACAGGCGTTAAGTACCCATTGGCAGACTATGAGCTTATGCCTGATATGGCAATCGTTGATACCGACTTCCATATGTCAGCACCGAAAGGATTGACTGCCGCATCGGGTATTGATGCTGTAACACATGCAGTTGAAGCATACGCCGCAATGCTTGCAACCGACTACACAGACGGTCTTGCATTGAAGGCATTGAAGACAATATTTGAATATCTGCCAAGAGCATATGATAACGGTGCTGAAGATATTCTTGCAAGAGAAAAGATGGCAAATGCTGCAACAATGGCAGGTATGGCGTTTGCAAACGCATTCCTGGGTGTATGTCACTCAATGGCACATAAGCTTGGCGCATTCCATCACTTGCCACACGGTGTTGCAAACGCTCTTATGATTGAAGAGGTATTGAGATTCAACGCTGCAGAAGCACCGGTTAAGATGGGAACATTCTCACAGTATGACCATCCGCACACACTCGCTCGCTATGCAGAAATTGCAGACTATCTCGGTCTTGGCGGAAAGACTGACGCGGATAAATTAGAAAGACTGATAAAGGCTATAAATGACCTTAAAAAGAGAGTCGGAATCAAGGAAACGATCAAGGATTACGGCATTGATGAGAAAGTGTTTATGGATAATCTTGACGAAATGGTGGAACAGGCATTTGATGACCAGTGCACAGGTGCAAATCCACGTTATCCGCTCATGAGTGAGATTAAGCAGATGTATCTTAATGCTTACTATGGCAAGCACTTTGTTGAACCAGAGATGCCGAAAAAGGCCTGATTTTAAAAAGGGAGGTTTTTTGAAATGAAACTTGATAATGTAGTTGCAGTAAGCAAAAACAAGACAATCTACCGTGACGGTGATAAGTGTATTAAGCTTTTCAATTCGGAGTATTCAAAAGCGGATATCTTGAACGAAGCTTTGAATCAGGCAAGAGTTGAGGAAACAGGCATTAAGATGCCAAGAATAAACGAGGTTACAAAAATCGACGGAAAATGGGCAATCGTTTTGGATTATATCGAGGGTAAGACGCTTGCTGAGCTCATGAAGGAAAACCCTGAAAAGATGGACGAATACCTCGAGCTTTTAGTTGATTTGCAGATTGAAGTTCAGACACATACCTGTCCGCTTTTAAATAAGCTAAAGGATAAGATGAACCGTAAAATCAGCGAAACAACACTCGATGCAACAACTCGTTATGAACTCCACACACGCCTTGAGGGTATGCCGAAGCACAAGAAGGTTTGCCACGGCGACTTCAACCCGGCAAATATAATTATCACAGACAAGGGTGATGCATATATCATCGACTGGGCACATGCAACACAGGGTAACGCATCGGCTGATGCGGCAAGAACATACCTTTTGTTCTGCCTTGCAGGAAAGCAGGAAGTGGCTGATAAGTACCTTGACCTGTTCTGCAAAAAGAGCGATACTGCCAAACAGTATGTTCAGAAATGGATGCCGATTGTTGCAGCATCGCAGTCGGTAAAGGGTAACGAAGAGGAAAAAGAATTCCTTTTGTCCTGGGTTAACGTTGTTGATTACGAATAAGAGAAATACCGCGATACGAAAGTATTGCGGTATTTTTTTAAATTTTCATTGAGAAAGACAAATAATTGTGGTATAATGATTTCAAGTAGAGCTTGAAATCACCTAAGTTTGCCCTGGAAGGCAAGTGATGTTATCTTCGATAGTGAAGTTTACTCCGTAATGAAGTATTTTAACCTTGCTGAGACACCATAATAAAACGGTGCCACACCATAGGTATGACACCGATAAAACAGAGGGGTTAGTTAACCTCTGCAGCCTGCATAGCATTTTACAAGACAAGCCGAGGTGGTCAGCAAAAGCGAGAAGAAGGCAATAAGTGCACCTGTTATAATTGCTCCGACAACGCTCGTTGTAACAAAGGTTATCGCAAGGAGAATAACAGATGTCAGTATTGTTCCCAAAACACCTGTCAGCAAAAGAGAAAGTGTCCTGCATACGCATTTGGGTGAGCATTCCGAGTCTTTTAAGGCAGATATCGCCAGTGCGATAGCAAGATAAACTACCGCGATACCAAAGACTACCCACAAAAATGCAGGTGTGACGGTAATAACGCCCATAATGCGGAGTATTGCCGCAATTACACCGAGAAAAAAGCTGACAACTATGCTAAGGCCGCAACAAGTGGTCCGCTGATTACAATCCAATGATAACAATTAAATCACCTCCAATGATAATATATGCTAAAAAGGTTTTGGAGGTGAAAAGATAAGATTTTTTGAGGAGGGGATACGGTGAGAAAACGCTACAGATTTATATCAATTCTTGCATTTTGTGCAGTTCTTGCATTGACCGTTGCAATTTCGGGGTTAACCACACTCTACGGTGACGATTTTTTCTATGGCACATTCTGCCTGGATGGAGTTGCAAACTTTTTCAAACTGAATTATGAGCACTATGTGAATTTCAACGGCAGAGCTTTTGTTCATGCCATGCTTGAGCTTTTGCTGGCGTTTCGTGACAGCCTCTTTTTCATGATAATACCTGCACTGATATTTGGTGCGTACGGAATGTTTTATAAAGCATTCCGAAAAGAGCAGGAAAGAGGAGGCCTCATAATCTTCTTTGTTCTTGCGGTTTCGGGAACACTTTGCCTTAGCGTTTACACTCTCCGTGAGGGAATGCTCTGGATGTCGGGTGCGATGAACTACATATTCCCGTTGATTTTCACTTTTTCGGCATTTCTTGTGACCGACAAAGCGGTGAATTCTGACAAATTCCACTTCGGTTATTATATCCTCGCATTCTTTGCAGGTGCAACAACCGAGCAGGCGGGTGCAATGTCGCTGGTACTTTCTGCGATGTATCTTTTGCATTACGGTATTAAAAACAAGATGTGTCCGCGAAAAAGAGCATTTGCTGTATTTGCGGTAATTTTCCTCGGGTATTTGAGCGTGTATTTATCGCCTGCGACACTATCAAGACTTTTTGGTGAGGCGGTAAACAACAAACTGAGCCTTTATGACAGATACGAAAATCTGATGGCGATTAGCTTTGGCAAGGATGCCTCTCTCTGGCCCTTTGTTGTTTGTGAGCTTATGATGCTGTTTGAGATTTTCAAGAAAAAGAAAGCTTTTGCCGCAGGCGGTGCAGTTGTGCTTATTGCGAGTGTTGTTATGACACATTTTACCGAGCCTGTAGTGTTTGGAAGTGTTATAATACTATTGATGCTTGCAACGTCACTGGTGATGCTTTTTTCGGGGATTGAGGAAAAGCTTTCGATGGCTCTTTTTTCTGCCGGTGCGGCAATGTTGATGCTCCTTTTCTCGACAAGCTTTGGCCCGAGAAATATGATGCCGGTATATATTGTTGTAATTGCGATTTTGTCGGCATTGATAGTGAAAAACACAATAGACAAACCGCTGATTTCACACGGTGCACTTCCGTTTGTTGCGGTAATTATTACTGCAATTTTCTTTTCGCCGACACTTTCGGGGTATGTTTCAAACCGTGTTATAATCAATAACAATATAAAGGCGACAAAGGATAGCGAAGTGCGATACAATATGGATATAAAGTATCCGTATTCGTACGTGCAGTTTTTCGAACTCTCGCTATATGAGGACGGATTTAAGAGAATATACGGAATTGATAGCGAGAAGGATATATTCCTGACCGGTAAAAACTGCTCCGACCTTATTATTGACGGAAAACTCCTGATGCCTGTATTTACCGTAGATGGCGAAATGTACTACCCTATGCGGGATTTCCTTGAGGCAAATGGCTGGGAACTTTACTATGATAATCAGACCATCAAAACCACGATAAAATCGGGGGATAGAGAGGTTATCTACGATAACAGAGAAGTGACTTTTGAATTTGACGGCAGGATGATTGATGCACGCAGATTCCGTCTCTTTGATGAAGAATATGGTGCATATTTCAAAACCCATACATATTTTAGCTGGGAAATTTTTGAAGAAGTGTTTGAGATTTATTTAAAAAAGTGAAAATCCGCCTTTTAAAAATGCAAAATTTAAGCACACTTTGTTGACAATTTGATGTAAATGTTATATAATTATAAGGTTAAAGATAGTATTTTTCGTATAAAGTGTAAAAAACGATAAAATATCTCAATTGTAAAATCGGCTGTGAAATTAGCGGTTGATTATGTGTTATATGATAAATTTACTAAGGAGAGACTTGTATGAAAAGCAAGAAAAAAAGCTTTTTGACGCATGATAAAAATGGCATCTCGGGTAAAAAAATAAAACATTTTGGGTTTGAAAAATGGCACGCAATAGCATTTTATTTGATGATCTATGATTTTTGTGCCGTAAACGGAGCATATTTTTTGGCGCTCTGGCTTCGATTTGACGGGCAGTTTTCTATTATTCCGGACAGATATCTGACACCCTGGCTTTACTTTATTCCGATATACACTGTAATCTGCTGGGCGATCTTTTGGGCATTGCATCTTTATCAGAGCTTATGGAAGTTTGCAAGCTATACAGAGCTTGCAAGAACTGCATTCTCATCATTTGTGACATCACTTGCACATACTGTTCTGATTACAGTATTCTTTAAGCGTATGCCGCTATCTTATTATATTATGGGTGCAGGTATACAGTTTTTGCTAGTAATTGCTGTTCGTTTTTCCTACAGATTCATATTGCTTGAGCGAAGCAAAAACGCCAAGGCTTTGCAAAAAACACGTGCAAGCAGGGTAATGCTAATCGGTGCAGGCTCGGCAGGAAGAATGATTTTGCAGGACTTGCACGGTGCAAAAGAGATAAACGACTGTGTTTGCTGTATAATTGACGACGACAGTAATAAATGGGGACGTTTTATTGATAGTGTTCCGATTGTCGGCGGTAGAGATGAAATACTTTTGAATGTTGAAAAGTATAACATCGAAAAGATATTCCTTGCTATTCCGAGCGCATCAGCAGAAGAACGTCGTGATATTCTTGATATTTGCCAGAAAACCGATTGTGAGCTGAAGCATCTGCCAGGAATGTATCAGTTTGTAAACGGCGACATTACTGCAAATTCTATGAAGAATGTTGATGTTGAAGACCTGCTCGGACGTGAGAGTGTTAAGACTAATATGGAGGAGATTTTCAGTTTCCTCAGCGATAAGGTCATTCTTGTAACAGGTGGCGGCGGCTCGATAGGAAGTGAGCTTTGCAGACAGATTGCAGAGAATAATCCTAAGCAGCTTATAATATTTGATATATACGAAAATAACGCTCACGAGATTTCTCTTGAACTTCGTGATAAGTTCCCGAATCTGAATCTTGTTACCTTGATTGGCTCTGTCCGTGACAGTAAGCGAATCAATCAGGTGTTCCAAAAATATAAGCCTGATGTTGTATATCATGCGGCGGCGCATAAGCACGTTCCACTTATGGAGGATAGCCCATGTGAGTCTATCAAAAACAATGCTGTGGGTACATATAAGACAGCTTATGCGGCTATGATGAACGGATGTCAGAGATTTGTTTTAATCTCGACCGATAAGGCAGTAAACCCGACGAATATTATGGGTGCATCAAAGCGTATCTGTGAGATGATTATACAGTCCTTTGATAAAAAAATCAGAGATGAAAAGGTATCAGACCTTTTCCCGTTAAATCGCAGAACATCAAGCGGAGAGGAAGAATATTCGATTCCTGATGATTTTATGCCAAAGACCGAGTTTGTTGCGGTTCGATTCGGTAATGTTTTAGGCAGTAACGGCTCGGTTATTCCGAGATTTAAAGAACAGATTGCAAAGGGCGGACCTGTTACCGTTACCCATCCTGATATTATCCGTTATTTTATGACGATACCCGAGGCGGCATCTTTGGTGCTGCAGGCAGGAACTTATGCTGCAGGCGGTGAGATATTTGTACTGGATATGGGCTCGCCGGTAAAGATTGACACACTCGCAAGAAATCTTATCAGACTCTCGGGATTAAGACCTGATGTTGATATAAAGATTGAATATACAGGACTTCGTGCAGGCGAAAAGCTTTATGAAGAAAAGCTGATGTCGGAGGAGGGTATGAGAACAACTCCAAACAATCTGATTCATATCGGAAGTCCGATTCCGTTTGATACCGACACATTCCTGGGACAGCTCAAAGAACTTCTTTTGGCGGCATATACCGGGGATGAGGATGAAATCAGAAAGCTTGTAGCCGAGGTTGTGCCGACTTATCAGCCGGCAGGTGAAAACGGTTCGGAGAAAAAGGGTAAAGCCTTCGAAGAACAAATGCGTGTGATTGAAAAGAATGCGGCAAGGGAACGTGAAGGTTCCCTGGTTTGATAAAAGTTTTAGGGGAGTAAGTATGGAAATAAAAGCTTTTGAAAATAAGATATGGCTTTCATCACCGACAATGCACGGAGATGAAATCAGATATGTGCAGGAAGCATACGATACAAACTGGATGTCAACAGTCGGCGAAAACATAAACGAGATTGAGCGAATTGCCGCCGAAAAGGTTGGAGCAAAGTATGCAGTTGCACTCTCGACAGGTACAGCGGCTTTGCATCTTGCAATGAAGCTTGCAGGCGTAAAGCAGGGTGAGAGAGTTTTCTGCTCGGATGTAACCTTTGATGCTACGGTAAACCCGGTTGTGTATGAGGGCGGAGTACCTGTATTTATCGATACAGAATATGATACCTGGAATATGGACCCGGTTGCTCTTGAGAAAGCATTTGAAATCTACCCCGAGGTTAAGGTTATAGTTGTTGTGCATCTTTATGGCACACCGTGTAAGATGGACGAGATTTCGGCTATTGCAAAAAAGCATGGCGCAGTAATTGTTGAGGATGCGGCAGAATCCTTTGGCGCAAGCTATAAGGGTAAGCAGACAGGAAGTCTCGGTGATTTTGGAATAATCAGCTTCAACGGTAATAAGATTATCACGGGAAGCTCGGGCGGTATGCTCTTTACAGACGATTTAGAGGTTGCCAACAAGGTTAGAAAATGGTCCACACAAAGTCGTGAGAATGCGCCATGGTATCAGCACGAGGAGCTTGGCTACAACTACCGTATGAGCAATGTCATAGCAGGTGTTGTAAGAGGTCAGCTTGGATACCTTGATGAGCACATAAGGGGAAAAAAAGCCATTTATGAAAGATATAAGGAAGGCTTTAAGGACTTACCGGTTTCGATGAATCCGTATGATGAGGAAAACAGTGAGCCGAACTTCTGGCTAAGCTGTCTTATAATTGACAGAGATGCTATGGCAAAACAGGTAAGAGGCGAATGTGAGGCACTCTACCTGACCGAGCCGGGAAAATCTTCACCGACCGAGATTCTCGAGACTCTTGCAAAATATAATGCAGAGGGAAGACCAATCTGGAAGCCTATGCATATGCAACCGATATACAGGAATAATCCTTTCATAACACGAGAGGGCGACGGCCGTGCAAAGACAAACGCCTATATAAGCGGCGGAAGTGTCGGTGCTGACGGCAATCCTTTGGATGTCGGAATGGATATTTTCCACAGAGGTCTGTGTCTGCCGAGTGATAACAAAATGACAGAAGAAGAACAGGATATAATTATAGAGATTATCAAGTCTTGCTTTGAATAAGAGGAGTTTTTATGTACAATAAATTCTTTAAACGCTTTTTGGATTTTGTTCTGTCTCTTTTTGCAATTATAGTTTTGTCACCGCTATTTATAGTTCTGATAATTGTAGGTGCGATTGCAATGAAGGGTAATCCTTTCTTTGTACAGCCACGACCCGGAAAAAAGGGAAAGGACGGCAGGGAAAAGATATTCAAACTCATAAAGTTCCGTACAATGAGCAATGCAAAGGATAAAGACGGGAATCTTCTTCCCGATGATGTAAGACTGAACGGATACGGTAAATTCCTTCGCTCCACAAGCTTTGATGAGTTAGGTGAGCTTTGGAATATTTTAGTCGGTGACCTATCAATTGTAGGACCAAGACCGCAACTTGTGCGGGATATGGTATTTATGACAGAAGAACAACGTCGCCGCCATGATGTCAGACCGGGACTTACAGGTCTTGCGCAGATAAGCGGAAGAAACAACATAACCTGGGAGGAAAAGTTTTCCTGGGACTTGAAATACATAGATGACGGCATAACCCTTTGGGGAGATGCGCTGATAATTCTAAAAACAGTCTTGAAAGTCCTAAAGCGTGAAGATACCGTCCGTGAGGGAACGGTAAGCGATGTTGACTTTGGCGACTGGCTCCTTGAAAAGGGCGATGTAGACAAACAGGAATACGAAAACAAACAGGAAGAAGCAAAAGAATTACTGAGGATTTAAAAATGTGTGAAAAAATTATCTTCAAGCCGATATATCTTCCCGAAAATAAGGGACTTGGCAATGCTTTGAGAGTTGCCCTTGAAAATTGTACATATTCGCTTGTTGCAAGAATGGACAGTGATGATGTGTCGGCAGAAAACAGATTTTTCTGGCAACTTGAGAGGTTTATGACAAATCCTGATGCTGATATTGTTGGCGGGAATATTACCGAATTTATAGGTGATGAGGCATCTGTAACAGGCACGAGAGTTGTTCCCGAGCATGATGCGGAAATCAAGGCAGATATGAAGAAACGTTGTGCCATGAACCACGTATCTGTAATGTATAAAAAAGAGGCGGTGGATAATGCCGGTGGGTATCTTGACTGGCCGTGGAATGAGGACTATTACCTCTGGATCAGGATGATGGAGAATGGTGCAGTTTTTGAAAATGTACCCGAAAATCTTGTAAATGTCAGAGTCGGAGCCGAAATGAGTGCACGCCGTGGCGGATGGAAGTATTTTGAAAGCGAAAAGGGCATCCAGAAGCTGATGCTTAAGAATAAGATGATAGGCTATCCAAGATACCTATATAATGTACTGTTGAGGTTTGGCGGCGAGGTTGTGGCAACGAATGCTGTAAGAAGCGTGCTTTTTAAGTTTATGCGAAAACCATATGCCCAAAATCAGGTTGTTTCTGATAAGAAAGAGTATAAAATCCCCGAAAACCTGCCACCGTTTTCGGTTGCGATGTCGGTTTACAAAAACGATAATCCCGAATGGTTTGACAGGGCTTTAGAGAGTGTTTTGGTAAAACAGAGCATAAAACCGAGTGAATTGGTTTTGGTGGTAGATGGCCCGATTCCGGACGAACTTGATGCTGTTATAAAAAAATATGCGGATATTTGTTCCCGGGATTGATTTTATTAAAAGGTTAAACTTTAAAAAATTTTGGTTGGGGTGAATATATGTATTTTTTAAAACAAATGAGATTTGTCAAATTTAAGGATATATTGGCATGTTTTGTGTTTTTGCTGGCTCTGCCTGTATCATGGTTATATAAACTAAAACGGAAAAATATGTGGCTTGTATGTGAACGCAGTAACGAGGCAAGGGACAATGGGGTTTGGTTTTATAAATATATGATAGAACAGCATCCTGAGGTCGATTGTGTATATGCGATAAAAAAAGATTCGGCAGATTTCGAGAAAGTAAAGAAAATAGGCGGAGAAATCATTGAATTTGGTTCGTTTAAACATTGGGTGTATTATTTAACTGCTGAGGTTAATATCAGTTCTCAAAAAGAGGGAAAGCCTAATGCGGCGGTATGTCACTTGTTGGAGATATACGGCATAAGAAAAAACAAGCGAGTTTATTTAAAGCACGGTATTGTGTGCAATGATTTGAAATGGCACTATTATGATGTGATGAAGGTATGGCTATATATTTGTACAACCAAAAGGGAATACGAATACTGCAAAGAAAAGTTTGGGTACAAAGATGAAAATATGGCATTGACCGGGCTTTGCCGATTTGATAATTTATATGATGAAAATGTTGACAATAAAACTGTTTTTATTATGCCAACAAGGCGTGAATGGTTGGCACGACCAATAAAAGCATATCAAAAATACGACAATATATATGAATTTCAAAATACTGAATACTTTAAAGAGTGGAGTTCATTTCTTGAAAATCCACGATTAAATCAGTATATTGAAAAATACGATTTGGATGTGGTCTTCTTTTTACATCCCGGTATGCAACGGTATATGGAGCATTTTACAAAGCTTAATACAAAAGCAATAATCAAATGTAATCTGGATATGGATTTACAGTCTATGATGAAAAGGGCTGCAGTAATGATAACCGACTATTCCAGTGTGTTCTTTGATTTTGCATATATGCAAAAACCACTTTTATATTTCCAGTTTGATTATGAAAAGTTCAGACAAGGACAATACCAGGAGGGATATTTTTCTTATTCTGAAGACGGTTTCGGTCAGGTTTGTTATACGTCGGATAGCTTGTGTGACAAGTTTTGTGAGATAGTTGATAACAATATGCAGATGGATGAAATGTATAAGAAACGAGTAGAAGATTTTTTCTTGTATAGAGATAGCAGTAATTGTAAAAGAGTTTATGAAGCAATAATTACAAAACTGAAAGGATAGAATGAAAATGGATAATTTATACAATAGAATTCTTGATAGAACAGAAAAAATATCGTTAGTAGGTCTTGGGTATGTGGGTATGCCTATAGCAGTTGCTTTCGCGAAAAAAGGCGTGGATGTTATTGGCTTTGATTTGAATAAAGAAAAAATACAACTATATAAAGACGGAGTTGACCCGACTCTTGAAGTTGGAGATGAAGCAATCAGGAACACTACCATTTTCTTTACTTCTGATGAAAAAGATTTAAAAAAAGCAAAGTTTCATATCGTTGCTGTTCCAACTCCGGTTAATACAGATCATACACCTGATTTGACACCAGTAATTAGCGCTTCGGAAATTGTAGGTAGAAACCTTGTTAAAGGTTCTTATGTTGTGTTTGAATCAACAGTTTATCCGGGGTGTACTGAAGATATATGCATTCCGATTCTGGAAAAAGAATCGGGATTAAAATGCGGTGTGGATTTCAAAGTAGGCTACTCGCCTGAAAGAATCAATCCGGGAGACAAGGTACACAGACTCGAAAATATCAGAAAAATTGTATCGGGTTGCGATGAACAAGCACTTTCGATAATTAAGGCTGTATATGATATTGTAATAGAAGTAGGTACATTTCCTGTTAGTAATCTCAGAACTGCAGAAGCGGTTAAGGTTGTGGAAAATAGTCAGCGAGACATTAACATTGCATTCATGAATGAATTGGCAATGGTTTTTGATAAGATGGATATTGACACAAATGAAGTTGTTGATGGAATGAACACAAAATGGAATGCTTTGGGATTCCGTCCGGGTCTTGTTGGTGGACATTGTATCGGTGTTGATCCATATTACTTTACTTATCAGGCTGAAAAACTCGGATACCACAGTCAGATTATTTTAAATGGCCGAATTGTTAATGATGGTATGGGAAGATTCGTTGCGGATGCTGCTATCAAACAAATGATTTCTGTTGGCCAAGCACCTAAAAAATCCAAAGTTGTTATTCTTGGATTGACCTTTAAAGAGAATTGTCCTGATACCAGAAATTCAAAAGTTGAAGACATAATAAACCGTTTCAAGGAGTATGAAATTACCCCTGTAATTGTTGACCCATGGGCAAGCAAAAGGGATGCTATGCAAGAGTATGGCGTAACTCTTACCAAACTTGAAGATGTACATGATGCAGATTGTGTTATTGTTGCAGTTGCACATAATGAATTTAAGGCATTGTCTTTAGAGAAAATTAAGAAAATGTTCAAAAACTGTGATGATTCAGAAAAGGTTTTGATTGATGTTAAGGGACTTTATGACATATCAGAACTAAAGCATAGCGGAATGAAGTTTTGGAGATTATAATTTGAATATAAAATATTGAGAGAAGAGTTGACTATGAAAAAACTATATAAATCACAAACAGATAAGAAAATCTGTGGAGTATGCGGCGGAATTGCCGAGTATTTTAATATCGACTCTACCTTGGTAAGACTGATACTTGTACTGATAGGCTTATCGGGTACCGGAGTGCTTGCATATATTATTGCAGCAATTATTATGCCGGACTATCCGCAGTATTAAAAATAAACTAAAATAAAAATGTCAACAATTTTAAAAAATTGTTGACATTTTTTTCTGCCGTGGTATAATTAGACTAAGGAGTGATTTTATGCAAAATACACTTAAAAGAAGCAGTACCGTTCAGGCGGTGCTCTCTCGGTTGAGAAGGGACATTGTCTCAAAGAAACTGGAAAATCACACTCCTGTGACCGAGATACAGTTTGCAAGTGAATATGACTGCAGCCGTGCGGCACTGCGAGGTGCTTTGGCGGTGTTGGAACAGGAGGGTCTGATTCAGGTGCTTGCAAACGGTACAAAGAGGATATGCAGTCTGTCGCAAGTGGACATAAATAACATTTATGAACTAAGATGCTACGTAGAATGCAAAGCGGCAGAACACGTCCTGAAAAAGGACAGCTTGGATGTATCAAGACTCTTTAAGGTCCTGGAGGATGCGACTGCAACGGTCGATTTTGCTGATGCGGATGCACTTTTTCACGAAACACTTGTTTCGATGAGTGAAAATAAGGCACTGATTCAGACATGGAGAACGATTGCGCCGGTAACAAGAGAGCTATTTATCCTGAACTTTTCCTACGCGGAAAAATTGAAAGAAACGCTCGAAGAACGTCATATGTTAATCGCCAGGCTTTTGCTTGAGCGTGATGAAAAGGTATTGGATGTGCTGAAAAAACACATTGAGGAAGCAAGAGAGCTTTCTATAGGACAGAACTAAATTAAGAAAGGTGGACCAAAAAATGAAAATCACAGACGTACAGGCAATTATTGTAAAACAACCTGAAATCAGTATTATCGGTGACGGAAGCCAGGATACTGTTGTTATTAAGGTTATGACCGATGAGGGAATCACAGGTATCGGTGAAGTTGACTCATCACCATACGTTGTAAAGGCAATCGTTGAGGCAAAGACATCGCATATGGTATGTATGGGCTTGAGAGATGTTGTAATCGGAGAAGACCCGTTTGATGTTGAAAAAATCTGGTACAAGATGTACGAGCTTTGCTATTATTATGGCAGAAGAAGCGTTGCAATCCACGCAATGAGTGGTATTGATATGGCAATCTGGGATATCCTCGGCAAGAAGATGGGCGTGCCTGTTCATAAGCTTTTGGGCGGTGCGTTCAGAGATAAAATCCCTGCATACTGCAGTGTTTTGATGCCTGATAATGAAGACGAAATCAAGAGAATTGCAGATACATATCTCCCACAGGGCTATACAGGTATCAAGTTTGGCTGGGGTGCACTCGGTCAGTCAGATAAAAAGGACCTGGAGCTTGTTAAGATGTGCCGTAAGGCAATGGGCGACGACCCTAAGCTTATGATTGATATCGGTATGGTATGGCGTGATGTAAAGACTGCAATCCGTCTCTGTAATGAGTTTGAACAGCAGGATGTGTATTGGGTAGAAGAACCGTTCAAGCCGGACGATCTGGAAGCATACAAGAGACTTACAAACTCTGTTAATATGAGAATTTCTGCAGGTGAGGAAGTAGGAACAATGTTTGAGTTCAACGAGCTCATCGCAGGCTGCGGAATTGATATTATTCAGCCTGATATCAGCCGTTGCGGTGGTATCACAATCGCAAAGAAGGTTATCGATATGGCATATCTTCATAAGATTCCGGTTATTCCTCACGCTTTCAAGACCGGTATCTTGATGAGTGCATCATTGCAGGTAATTGCCGCAACACCAAACGCATTGTGGCTTGAATACTGCTGTCAGGAAACAGTTCTTTCAAAGAACCTTGTTAAGAAGCACTTCTCAATTGATGACGAGGGCTTTGTAAACATTCCTCAGAAGCCGGGTCTTGGCGTTGAGATTGATGAGGAAGTATTGAAGCGCTACGAGGTGAAATAATGAATACCTGGGAAGTTCAGGCAGAGATTCACAAAGCGGTAAAGAATACCCTGAAATCGGGTATGACCGAACTTGAGATTGGAAAAATTGTCTCGGGAATCTGTCCCGATTGGCAGGGCGACCTGATTTCGGGCGAGCGTACAGCTGATATTGAGGGTGGACCGACAGAGAGAGTCATAAAAGACGTAGATGTTGTATTGCTTGACCTGCAGGTGAGTTCTGAAGGAAAATGGTCAGACCTCACAAGAGTATATTTTATGGGTGATATTTCGGATGAAAAGCAAAAAGCATATGATGCGGTGAAGACTGCCATAGAAACGGGCGAAAAGCTTTTAAAGCCGGGAACAAAGGCAAGCGAAATCTGGCACACTATGCGAAAGGTTATAGATTCGCCGTATGCTTTTGACCATCATGGCGGTCACAGAGTAGGAGATGCAGAAATTGTAGTCGACCCGAGATTTGTGCCCGAAAATGATAATGTTTTGGAAGTTGGTATGGTTGTGACCTTAGAGCCGGGATACTATAAGCCGGGAGAGTTCGGAATCCGACTTGAGAACAACTACCTGATTACGGAGGACGGATTTACCCGTCTTGACGAGTTATCGCTTGATATTGATGATTATTTGGTGAAAGGATAATTTATATGTTAAAAGGAGCTTTTGGCGTTGTACTCACACCTTTTGCAAAAGACGGAAGGGTGGACTATGATGCGTTTGAAAAGGAACTTGACTTTTTGTTGAAAACAGATATTACAGGATTTTTTGTCTGCGGAACAACAGGTGAGTTTGTAAACCTCTCACCCGAGGACAATCTCGAGATGCTGAAGTTTGCCGCAAATAAAATGCAGGGCAAGAAAAAACTTTTGGCGGGTGCATCAGACCCGAACCCTGCAACAACACTGAGATATATGAGAGCGGCAGAGGAATACGGCTACGATGCAGCTATGATATGTCCGCCGTATTATTTCAAAATGGGACAGGACGATGTTGTTAGATACTATAAGTATTTAAACGACCAGAATATCTGTGATATAGTTCTTTATAAAATTCCGATGTTTACAAACGGAATCGAGCTCTCAAGCTTTGAAAAACTTGTGGGCGAGAGAAGAATTATCGGTATGAAGGACTCTTCTGCCAATATGAAGCAGATAGCCCACGAAGCCGATATTGTTGCAAGAAAACGCCCGGATTTTTCACTTCTTTCGGGAACTGACGATTGCCTTGTTCCTGCACTTTTGGCAGGATGTGTAGGCTCGGTTACAGCGTTTTCTGTTATCGTGCCTGAGGTGAATGCAAAGATTTATGAGCTTTTCAATCAGGGTAAGATTAACGAGGCTATGGCACTCAATCGTAAGGCTTTGCCACTTCTGAGACTTGCTGATTCTGTGATGTTCCCGAGCGGTTATAAGCTCTGCTATGAATTGAGAAGAATGCCTATGGGTCAGTGTCAGATAGTTGACGAGGCAGGACTTCGCGCTATCAGACTTGCCGCAAGTGCAGAGTTAGAGAACTTATTGAGAAGTGTTTAATGGGAGGAAATAGCTATGAAAGCGGCAGTTTGGGATAGAATCGGCCATGTCAGCATTATGGAAAAACCAAAGCCAACAGCTGATGAGGGTCATGTGGTTGTAAAAGTCAAGGCTGTAGGCGTTTGTGCGACCGATATACATATGATTTCGGGTAAGGTCGAGCTTGCTACACCTCCGCACACTCTCGGTCACGAAATAGCCGGCGAAATCGAGGAAATCGGCCAGGGCGTTTCGGGCTGGAAGGTTGGCGACAGAGTTGTAATTGATACTATTATCTCTTGTGGCAGATGCACAGCCTGTAAGAGCGGAAGAAAGGAACTTTGTGCAGAGAGACAGGAAATCGGATATACACCGTATGACGGCGGATATGCAGAGTTTGTCCGTGTTCCGGCACAGTGTCTTGTAAGACTTCCCGAGAGCATCCCATTTCGTGATGCGGCAATTATGGAAAGTGTTGCCTGTCCGTTCGGTGCGGTTTTAAGAATCGGTGTAAAGCCGGGTAGTACCGTCTTGGTACAGGGCGGAGGCCCTGCAGGTATTGCCTTTATCCAGGCAGCGAAACTAAGCGGTGCAAAAAAGATAATTGCATCTGTAAGAGGCGAAAAAAGACTTGAATTTGCAAAGCATTTTGGTGCAGACGAAGTAATTGATGCAAAGAACGAGAATGTTCTGGAGCGTGTAATGGAGCTCACCGACGGTAAGGGCTGTGATTATGTAATGGATGCAGCAGGAAGCGTATCAAGTATTCTTTTGTGCTTTGATGCCTGCAAGGTTGGCGGTGATGTTCTATACTACGGCATCCCGGATGCTAAGGCAGAAATCCCGTTCCCGTTTATGACCATGATGATGAAGCAGTTAAGACTTCACGGTATATTGGAATATTGCGCAGGTTGGGATACCCTTGTGGCATTGGTTGAGAGCGGAAGAATCAACCTCCACGATATGGTAACGCACACCTTCTCGCTTGAGGAAATGCCAAAGGCAATCGAGCTTTATGAGAACAAGGACAGAGATTTGATTAAATCTGTAATAATAAACTAAAAAGACGGCTTTTAGCCGTTTTTTTGGTTGAAAAAATAGTGTTTTAAGACTTTACAAAAGTATAAACTGGTGTTATAATTATGTAAATAATACATTATGAGAGGGAATTTGCATGGAATTTGTTTTGTTGACTGCACTCGGTGTTGGTGGAGCTACAGTTTTTGGAGCTATAATCGGGTTTTTGTTTAAAAACATTTCGCATAAATTCTCCGACATTGTTCTTTCCTTTGCGGCAGGAATAATGCTTTCGGCGGCGGTCTTGGGACTTATTGTTCCGTCGGTTGAGTATGGCGGCAGGTTTGGTATAATCATCACGGTTGTCGGGATTTTTGCAGGAGCATTGTGTCTTAATTTAATAGACAAGCTTGTTCCGCATCTTCACAGATTAGCAGGTGTTGATAACGAAAAACACAACAATGCCGACCTCAACAAGGTACTTCTCTTTATAACTGCAATCGCAATCCATAACCTTCCCGAGGGAATTGCTGCAGGCGTTGGCTTCGGCTCGGAGAATACATCTCAGGCATTGATGATTGCAGGAGGTATTGCCCTGCAGAACATTCCTGAAGGTATGGTAATCATCGGCCCGATGCTTGCCAGTGGAGTAAAACCGGGAAAAACATTTCTTTTTGCAATGTTTACAGGGTTGATTGAAGTTATCGGAACATTAGTCGGTTATTTTGCAGTAAGTGTGGCGTCGGTCATTCTGCCGTTTGCACTTGCATTTGCGGGTGGTACAATGCTTTATGTAATAAGCGATGAGATGATACCCGAAACTCATGCACATGGAAGCGAGAGGGGAGCTACCTATGCACTGCTGGTTGGATTTTGTGTTATGTTAATAAGTGATGTTTTATTAGGTTAAGGAGGAAATTTATGTTACCGGAAATTTTGGAAATTACTATGATTGTAAGCTTTGGTTTTTCATGGCCATTAAATGTTATAAAGTCATATAAGGCTCGCACAACCAAGGGAAAGAGCTTGTCATTTTTGCTCTTGATTTTCTTTGGTTACATAGCAGGAATTGCATCAAAGTTTACAAACCCTGCATATATGGCAGCATTTTCTGAAAAGAGGTATGTGCTGTTTTTCTATGTTCTGAACTTTATCATGGTGGGTGCAGATATTGTTCTTTATTTCAGAAACAAGATGCTCGATAAAAAGAATGCTTAAAAGGTGAATGAAAATGAACATTTTATCTATCGGAAACAGCTTTTCAAATGATGCACACCGATATCTTAATAGGATTGCCAAAAGTGCAGGAGTTGAGCTGAAAACCTTCAACCTGTTTATCGGAGGCTGTACACTTTCAACTCATTACCGGAATATATTGAGTAAAAAACCGGAATACACTCTCGTGATGAACGGAGAAAGTACCGGCTTTAAAGTTTCGCTTGATGAAGCACTCTTAAACCGTGAATGGGATATTGTAACCGTTCAGCAGGCAAGCCACGAATCGGTTGATTATGAAAAATATCAGCCGTATCTTACAGAGCTTGTAAATTATATAAAAAAATGTGCACCGAAAGCAAAAATTGCACTTCACGAGACCTGGGCATATGAAGAGGGAAGCGAAAGACTTACCGCTAAAATGGGCTATAAAACTCAGCTTGAGATGTATCAGGACCTTGAAAAAGCATATAAGTCAGCAGCGGATGACATTAAAGCAGACTTTATAATCCCGTCGGGTGAGCTTTTCCAGAAACTGATTTCTGCTGGAATAGAAAAGATTCACAGAGATACTTTTCATGCAAGTCTCGGCGTCGGAAGGTATGCACTCGGACTTTTGTGGTATGCCGTTCTTTGCGGAAAAGATGTTTCGGACGTGAGCTTTTCGGATTTTGACGAGCCGGTAACCGATGCAGAAATTTCGATTGTAAAAAGATGCGTTTCGGAAATAGTAAATAAATAAAAGGACTTCGGTCCTTTTTTTATTATATTGCACTTTACAAGTTTTTGTTTGTGTGATAAAATAACTGTGTATGTCAACATATTGGATGAGGAGGCTTTTTGATGGTACAGAAAAATGTTTTGGAATACCTTGAAAACTCGGCAAAGAATTACCCTCAAAAAATTGCATATACCGATGAAAATTCCCAAATTACATTTGGTGAATTATATAAAAAAGCACAGGCAATAGGTACAAAAATAGCAAGTATAACCGATGCTAAAACCAAGCCAATCGGCGTTATAACGGGCAGAAACATCAAGTGTATAATTGCATTTTTCGGAGTGCTCTATAGCGGAAATTTTTATGTCCCGATTGACTCGGATATGCCAAAGGCAAGGCTTGATACAATGCTCGATAAGCTAAAACCGGAGCTGATACTCTATACCGACATTGATGAGAAAGCAGTCGAAAAGGTTGATGAAAAATACAAAACACTCTGCTATAGCCTGGATGACGAGGAAATAGATTCAGAGCTTTTGAAAAAAAGAAGAGCGGGAGTTCTCGATATTGACCCTGTCTATGTGATTTTCACATCAGGTTCAACAGGCGTGCCGAAAGGAATAGTAATCTCGCACCGCTCGGTAATTGATTTTACCGACTGGATGGCAGAGGCAATCGGATACTCTTGTGATGATGTTTTTGCAAATCAGGCACCCTTTTACTTTGACTGTTCGGTAAAGGATTTATACCTGACCTTAAAGCTTTCGGCAACCGACCATATCGTGCCTAAAAAACTCTTTATGTTCCCGACACTTTTAATCGATTTTCTGAACGAAAAGAAGGTCACAGCACTTACCTGGGCAACATCGGGCTTTAATCTTGTATCGAGCTCGGGGATTTTAGAGAAGAAAAAACCTGAATTTTTGAATAAAGTGGCAATAGGCGGAGAGGCTATGCTTGCAAAGCATCTGAATAACTGGCGAAGAGCCCTGCCTGATGTGAAGTTTGTAAACCTCTATGGCCCGACCGAGGTTACAGTTGACTGCACATATTATGAGGTTACAGGCGAATTTGCAGACCACGAGGCAATCCCGATAGGAAGGGCGTGCGAGAACAAGGAAGTTATGCTTTTGGATGATAACTTAAAGCCTGTACCCGACGGCGAGCCGGGCGAGATTTGTGTGCGTGGGGTAGGTCTTGCACACGGTTATTATAACGAGCCTGAAAAAACCGATGCGGTTTTTGTTAAAAACCCGAACGTTTTATATAACGACTACATCTACAAAACGGGCGATATAGGAATCAAAAACGCTGACGGGGATATTGTTTTCCAGGCACGAAAAGACGGGCAAATCAAGCATATGGGTTATAGAATTGAGCTTGGCGAGATTGAGCGCGGACTAAATAGCCTTGAGGAAATCGTATCGGCAATCTGTTTTTACGATTCGGCAAGAGACAGAATTGTATGCTGTTATGAGGGAAAGCCTGACGGCAAGGAGATTGCCAAGCTGCTCTCGGGGATTTTGCCAAAGTATATGATACCGAATATCTACCGAAATGTCGAAAAAATGCCTTCAACGCCAAACGGAAAAATCGATCGTGTGAGCTTGAAGGAGGAGTATTTCAATGAAGAAAATAACTGAATTTAGTGAAATCTCACCGCTTGTTTTAAAGTATTATAAGCGTGGTGTTATCACAAATAATTATCTCACGCCCGACGACTATAAAGCAGAGATTAAAGAGGGAAGACTCTACTTTGAAGAGTGCGACCGGAATCTCTGGATTTATGTTAAGCGTGACGGTTTTTACCACCTGTATTTTTATATACTAAACAGAGAGGCAGAACTTCCAAAAAGTGAGGACAAGCTTATAGCAGAATTGCCCGAAAAACTCATAGAGTTCGGTGAAAAACTCGGGTTTGTGAAGCTGTCAGACAGAATCAGCTTAAAAAGAGAAGCACAGGAAACCGACTTTGAAGAAACCCAAAAGGCAAGTGAAGATGATGCTAAAAGAGTTTTGGAAATTTTAAAATCAAGCTTTGATGAGAAGTGCGGAGATTTGCCGAATCTTTCGAAAATATCGGATGAGTGCCGTGATGGGCTGATAATGATAACAAAAACAGACGGCAAGATTTCGGGAGTTCTCAGGTTTGAGGCCGGTAAAACTTCGGCTAAAATCAAGCATTTGGCAGTTGATGCGAAATTTCGTGGAATGGGACTTTCAAAAACACTCGTTGGCGGATTTTTAGCATCTCAAAATGGGAAAAATATATCGGTATGGACGGGAAAAGACAACATACCGGCAATAAATCTCTATAAATCCTTCGGATTTTCAGAGGATAAAAATAAATCGGCAGTTTATATGAAAGGATGGTTAAAATGATAGAAAGAGAAAGAGTTCTTGAGATAATTGAGGAGGTTTGCCCGGGTGCAGACCTTGATTCACAGGCATTGATTGATGACGGAATACTCGATTCTTTTGATATAGTTGCGATTGTGAGCGAGTTGATTGACGCATTTGATGTTGAGTTGAGCGTTGAGGACATAATCCCCGAGAACTTCAATTCAATAGATAGCATAGTAGCAATGCTGGAGGATAAGTAAATGGCATTTACTTCGGTTGAGTTTGCCCTGTTCTGCCTGATTGGCGTGGCGGTATATTACCTCATGCCAAAGGCTACACGGTGGATTGTACTGCTTGCTCTGAGTTACATTTTCTATCTTGCAGGCGGTGTCGGAATGGGTGCATATCTTTTGTTTACGACCATAACGACATATATTTCATCACGCCTTATCGGA
Source organism: Clostridia bacterium (assembly GCA_045544615.1). GTDB lineage: Bacteria > Bacillota > Clostridia > UBA1381 > UBA1381 > CAKSFT01. Next base: position 150,105 of record JAZPZI010000013.1, on the reverse strand, counting down.
AGTGTGAAGACGCCTGACAGGGATGCTTCCAAAGAGGACAAGGCTAAAGCCAAAAACAGAAAAAGACTCTACGGTGCGTGCTGTATGGTGATTAACTTTGGGCTTTTGTATTATGTAAAATACTGGAATTTCACACTCGATTTTTTGCATATACCGGGCTCGGTTTTGAGGTTTAATATCCTGCTTCCGCTTGGAATTTCATTCTATATATTCCAGTCGATGGGATACATAATCGACCTTGTAAGAGGGAAGTATGAACCTGAAAAAAATATCTTCAGGCTTGCACTTTTCACATCATTTTTCCCACAGGTCACACAAGGTCCGATTGGCAGATTTGATGAATTATCACCACAGCTTTTCCGTGCAAACGACTTTTCGTTTGATAATATAAAAGAAGGTCTGAAACTCGTTTTATGGGGTCTTATAAAGAAGATGGTTATTGCAGACCGTGCATCGGTTGTGGCTTGTGCGGTTATTGATAACTATACATCATACAGAGGTTCTGTGATACTTTTTGGCGTGCTCTTTTACTGTATTCAGCTCTACTGCGATTTCTCGGGCGGTATAGATATTGCACGGGGTGTTGCAAAGCTGTTTGGCATAGATATGGCACATAACTTCAAAAGACCGCTCTTTGCAAAGAACTTGCAGGAGTTCTGGAGAAGATGGCACATAACACTCGGTGCGTGGTTAAAAGACTATCTTTTCTACCCGATTACGCTATCAAAGCCGTTTATTAAGCTTGGTAAGTTTACAAGAACACATATAAAGGGAAAGGCTGGCAAAATTCTGCCGACGTCTCTTGCGACATTCATTGTGTATTTTGTAATAGGAATCTGGCACGGTGCTGAGTGGAAATACATTCTTTTCGGATGCTATAATGGCGTGATTATTACGGCATCGCTACTTTTGGAGCCCTGGTTTATAAAGACCAGGAACAATTTGAAAATCAAGGATGAATCGAACTGGTACGGGATGTTTTGTGTCTTGAGAACAGTATTGATTGTTGTCATTGGAAGATACATCACAAGAGCGGCAGGTGTTGGTGAGGCGTTTGAGATGCTTGCTAAAACCGTGACCGATTTTTCGGTTACACCGGCTTTAGATGGTACACTTTTTGCACTCGGTCTTACAAAGTTTGATTATCTTGTTGTGCTTTTGGGTGCAGTCTCGATATTTGTAATAGAGTTCTCGGAAGAAAGAGGAGTACGCTTGAGCGAAAAGATTGAAGAAAAGGGAGTTTTGCCGACCTTTATATTTATCTTTTTGGCGTTATTTATTTTTGTTGCATTCGGAATTTTCAGGGGCGACTATATTGCGTCCGAGTTTATATATAAGCAGTTTTAAGGAGGGTTGGTAATGAATTCAAAAAAATGGTGTGCAGTTGCGGTTTTGGCGGCTTTTTTTACCGTTGCAGCTGTTGTTCTTTTGAATGTTTTGGCTGACCCGTTCGGCGTATTTGGCGATGAATGGTATTCATATAATGAAACGAATAACCCGAGAATTGCAAAGATTGAGTATTTAAAGGAAAACCATCAGAAATATGACTCGTATATCATCGGTTGTTCGTCGACCAGCTCGTATCCTGTTGAGGATTTAAACCGCTACATGAATGCAAGCTTTTATAATATGATAATGTACGGTGCCGATATGTGGGATGTGGAGAAGACGGTATATTATCTTGCCGATAATTATGAGGTGAAAAATATTGTTCTGAATCTCTATGTTGCAAACGGATTTGATTATAATTTCGAGCCCGATAAGCTTACAGGCTCAATGCACCCTGATGTTACAGGGGAGGATAAGGGTGAATTTTATTTAAAATACGCCTTTTCTGCGACCCAGTATTCGGTGGCAAAAATTATGGACAGATTCTCTGACAGATATCTTGCCGAAAAGTTTGATGTTTTTGATGAAGAAACAGGCGCATATGACAAGCGAAAAAGAGATGCTCAGCAGGTAACCGATATGGAAAGCTACTATCAGGACTATCCTGTTTTTGCAAACTACCCAAAGGGCGAGTACCCACTCCCGAAGATTTCGGAAAATGCCGAGAGCATAAAAAGAATAAAGGATTTTTGCGACGATAATGACATAAACCTCATTGTTGTAAATGCACCTGTATATTATGAATACTTTAACTGTATTCCGAAAGCCGATGTTTTGGAGTTCTATTCGGCGATTGCAGAAAATGTCGAGTTCTGGGATTTTTCGGTAAGCTCTGTAAGTTTAGAGCCGAGATATTTCTATGATGAAACACATTTCAGAAACAGCGTCGGAACTATGTCTTTGGCTAAGATTTTCGGCGATGATGAAGTTTATATCCCTGAAGATTTCGGCTATCTTGTTACAAAGGATAATGTGGCTGAATATGTAGAGAGTCTCTATGGAAAGGAATTTTCCGATTCGGCTTACACCAAACGTTTGCCGATACTTTTGTATCATCATATTGATGAAGATGTAGCAAATGATATGATAGTGTCGCCTGAAAAACTTGAAGAACATATCAGCGCACTTAAAGCTGCAGGATATACTGCCGTTACGTTGGATGAGATTATCGGCTATATAAAAAAGGGTGAAGAGCTCCCCGAAAAACCTGTTTTAATCACATTTGATGACGGATATATGAGCAATTATAATTATGCATACCCGATTTTAGAAAAATACGGAATGTCGGGTGTTGTTTTTGCAGTTGGCGCAACCTATGGGCTCGATACCTACAAAGACACTGATATTAAGATTTTCCCGCATTTCGGGGATAGTGAAACTGCAAAAATGGAAGAAAGTGCCGTGATTGAGATTCAGTCACACACCTTCGATTTGCATCAGAATGCCGACTATGAAAAGGGTACGGCATATGAGAATGTTTTGAAGAAACGTTTTGAAAGCGATGCGGCTTATGTTGAGCGTATAAAAACAGATCTGGCACTATGGGAAGAGCGTGTCGGAAAGGAAATTAAGGCACTTGCGTATCCGCACGGTTTATCAGACCTTCTTTCGCAGGCGATACTTTGCGAGGAAGGGGTAAAGCTTACCTTTTCAACAATGCCAAAGGTTGATACCCTCATAAAAGGAATGCCGTCATCGGGACATAATCTCGGCAGATTTACCGTAACCGAGGATATGTCGGCAGAGGATGTTTTAAAACTAATTGAGTAGCAAATAAGCACCGGCTCTTTTTGAAATTTAAAAGAGTCTTTGGTGCTTTTTGTTTTTTCTGTAAAAAAAGATTTTTAAAAAAAATTATGCTATAGTGAAATAGTGATAAAATTTAAGAATAGCTATTGTTTATATTAGCAAAACTATTGACATTGAATGGTTGTAATGATAAAATATAAGGGATAAATACATAGTGAATAATTATGCGAATTTTTATGTATAATTTGTATAAAAGTCAATATGTTATTCGGCAAAATCGGTAAAATGGGAGGAATTTTAGTGAAGGCACAGCTGGTTTTAGAAAACGGAAAACGCTTTTTCGGCGAGATGTTCGGCGCCCAGAAAGACGTAGTAGGTGAGGTTATATTTACAACCGGTATGATCGGGTATCAGGAAACGGTAACCGATGCGGCATTTGCAGGACAGATTGTAACAATGACTTTCCCTGTGATAGGAAACTACGGAATAAATTTTGAGGATTCGAAAAAATCCACAAAAAACGCAACTGCAATTATAGTTCGTGAGGTGTGCGATAAACCCTCAAACTTCAGAAGTGAGATGACACTTTCGAGCTTTTTAAAGCAGCAGAATGTTGTCGGACTTTCGGGAATTGATACACGTGCACTTACAAAGATGCTCCGTAATGAGGGCACAATGAAGGGTGTGATTGTATCGGCAGATGCGACCGATGAGGAAATTAAAAAGCTGTTTGAAGAATATAATGACTCCGATTTGATTTTAAAAACTACCGTTCGTGAAGAATATACCAAAAACCCTGACGGGGAAAAGCACGCTGTATTGATAGATATGGGTGCAAAGGCAGAGCTTGAAGATGAACTTGCAGAGCTAGGATTTAAGGTTTCGGTTGTATCAGCAGATGCAAAGACTGAAAAGATTCTCGGTATGAATCCGGATCTTCTGGTAATATCAAACGGCCCTGCAAATCCGGAAAATGCACCGGGAACTATCGGGACAGTAGCAGCACTTGTTGGAAAATTCCCGATATTTGGTGTATGTATGGGTTGCCAGATTCTGGCACTTGCGCTTGGCGGTGAATGCGAAAAGATGAAGTTCGGTCACCACGGTGCAAATCAACCGGTAAAAGATGCTGAAAACGGACAGGTTTATATCACATCCCAAACACATAGCTATGTTGTATCAGAGCTCCCGCAGGGTGTTGATGCTGCATACAAGAATGTGAATGATGGAAGCGTTGAGGGCATATTTGATAAAAATAACAATGCTTTGGGCGTACAGTTCCGCCCCGGTGAACAGTTGGAAGAAATGCTTGATAGAATTTTGGGAGAGGTGAAATAATATGCCATTAGATAAATCGATTAAAAAAGTTCTTGTTATCGGTTCGGGTCCTATCGTTATCGGACAGGCTGCTGAGTTTGACTATTCAGGTACACAGGCTTGTAAAGCGATAAAAGAAGAGGGAATCGAGGTAATTCTTGTTAACTCAAACCCTGCAACAATTATGACAGACAGAGGTGTTGCAACCCGTACCTATATTGAACCTCTTACAATAGAGTACCTTGAAAAAATCATAGATGAGGAACGCCCTGACAGTGTTATTGCAGGTATGGGTGGTCAGACAGGCTTAAACCTTACTTGCGAGCTTTATGACAGAGGTATCCTTGACAAATACAATATGCGAGTTATCGGTACATCAATCGAGTCGATAAAAGAGGGTGAGGACCGTGACAGCTTTAAAAAGCTTATGGAACGCACAAATCAGCCAATCGCACCGAGTGAGATTGTAACCGATGTCGAGAGCGGCTTGAAGTTTGCTGAAAAAATCGGATATCCGGTCATTGTACGTCCTGCATACACATTGGGCGGAACAGGCGGCGGTATCGCAGAAAATCCTGATGAGCTCGCCGAAATCCTCTCACAGGGCTTGCACCTGAGCCGTGTTGGTCAGGCACTTTTGGAAAAATCAATCAAGGGCTGGAAAGAAATCGAATTTGAAGTTATAAGAGACTCTGTTGGCAACAGAATTGCAGTCTGCAGTATGGAAAACATAGACCCGGTCGGTGTCCATACAGGTGACTCAATCGTTGTTGCACCGGCACTTACTCTTGCTTCAAAAGAATATAATATGTTAAGAAAAGCAGCACTCGATATCATTGATTCAATCGAGATTAAGGGTGGATGTAACGTACAGTTTGCACTTGACCCTAATAGCTTGGACTATGCTGTAATTGAAATCAACCCACGAGTTTCACGTTCGTCTGCTCTGGCATCAAAAGCAACAGGCTATCCGATTGCAAAGATTGCATCAAAGATTGCTTTGGGTTATACTCTTGATGAAATCCAGAACGCAGTGACCGGCACAACCTATGCTTGCTTTGAGCCGTCGGTTGACTATGTGGTTGCAAAGATACCGAAGTGGCCGTTTGATAAGTTCTTTGGCGCAAGCAGAAAGCTCGGTACAAAGATGATGGCAACCGGTGAGGTTATGTCAATCGGCAACAGCCTTGAGGCGGCACTTTTGAAGGGTATTCGCTCGCTCGAAATCGGACAGTTTAACCTTGAGCGTGAGAGTGCTAAAAAGCTTACAAATGCAGAACTTGAAGAAAAGGTAAGAGTACCTGATGATGAGCGACTGTTCTACTTGGCAGAGTTTATCCGCAGAAACACAAGCCTTGAATATATCGCCGAAATCACAGGAATGGATATGCTTTTTATCAATGCAATCGCAAACATCGTAAGCATGGAAGAAAAGATTAAGAATATGACTCCTGCAAACCTTGATGAGGCTACATTGAGAGAGTATAAAAAACTCGGCTTCTCGGATAAGGGTATAGCACTTTTGATGGGATGCAAGGAAGAAGAAATCAGAAACCTCAGAGTCGGATTTGGTATTATTCCTGTCTACAAAAAGGTTGATACCTGTGCAGGTGAGTACGAGGCGGTATCGCCATATTATTACTCAACCTACGACGAGGAAAACGAGGCAGTTCCGTCAAACAACAAAAAGGTTATCGTTATTGGCTCGGGCCCGATTCGTATCGGTCAGGGTGTTGAGTTTGACTACTGTAGCGTACAGAGCGTATTCGCACTCAAAAAATACAATGTTGAGACTATTATCGTAAATAATAACCCTGAAACTGTAAGTACCGACTTTGACACATCGGACAAGCTCTATTTTGAGCCATTGACAGAAGAAGATGTTATGAATATCATCGAGCTCGAAAAGCCTGACGGCGTAATTTTACAGTTCGGCGGACAGACTGCGATCAAGCTTGCAAATTTCCTCGGCAGCAAGAATATCCCGATTTTGGGTACTCAGCCGAAGCACATCGACGAGGCAGAGGACAGAGAAAAGTTTGACGAGCTTTTGGAAAAGCTTAACATCAAGCGTCCAAAGGGTAAGGCTGTATGGTCGGTTGAAGAGGGTATCGAGGAGGCAAACCGCCTTGAATATCCGCTTTTGGTAAGACCTTCATATGTGCTTGGCGGTCAGGGTATGGAAATCACCCACAACGAAGCAGAATTGGTAAGATACTTAAAAGATGCGTTCCATAAGGATAAGGAAAACCCTGTTCTGATTGACCGTTATCTTGGCGGCCGTGAAATCGAAGTTGATGCTATCTGTGACGGATGCGATGTCCTGATTCCGGGTATCATGGAGCATTTGGAGAGAGCGGGCGTGCATTCGGGTGACTCTATCTCGATTTATCCACCGCAGAATATTTCGGATAAGATTATTGAAAAGATTAAGGATGTAACATATCAGATTGCAGTGGAACTCAAGGTTATCGGTATGATTAACATTCAGTTTATCGAGTATCGTGACGAGCTCTACATTATTGAGGTTAACCCACGTTCGTCAAGAACTGTTCCGTATATCACAAAGGTTACTAATGTTCCGGTTATTGAAATTGCAACAAGAATTATGCTCGGCGAAAGCTTAAAGAGCATGGGATATGAAACAGGTATCGCACCGGAGACAAGCACTGTTGCTATTAAGGTGCCGGTATTCTCAACCGAGAAATTGCCTCAGGTTGAAGTAAGCTTAGGACCTGAAATGCGTTCAACAGGTGAAGTTCTGGGCGTTGGCAGAAACTTCTCCGAGGCTATGTATAAGGGCTTTGTCGGTGCAGGAACAAGTATGCTGAAGACCGGCTCAAGAATTTTTGCTTCGGTAAGGGATAATGATAAAGAAAACTTTCTCCCGATTGCTAAAAAGCTTGATGCTATGGGTTGCAAGTTCATATCAACAACCGGTACTGCTAAATTCTTAAGAGACAACGGAATTGATGTAGATACTTGTAAAAAGGTATCTGAAGGCGTTCCAAACGTAACCGATGTTATCAGAAGCGGTATGATTGACTTTATCGTTGACATTCCGCAGAAGGCAAACAACAAGCACAGTGACGGTTTCAAAATCAGAAGAACAGCTATCGAATGCTCAATTTCTGTTATGACCTCACTCGACACTCTTGCGGCATTGGTTCAGGTTATGGAAGAAAAGTATTCGCCTGAGAAGACCGAAATTATCGCAGTTGACGATATCAAATGATTTAAAAACCCCGCCCGATGAACACTTGGGCGGGGTTGACTTTTTTCAAAAAGGAGGGGAAGATCGATGAATGAAAAACTAAAGAATATGATTTTAGCAGGCATTTTTTCGGCACTCATTGCGGTTGGTGCTTTTATAAAAATCCCGACTGCATTTTTGCCGATTACCCTCCAGGTATTCTTTGTAATTCTGTCCGGTCAACTCCTTTTGCCGAAATACGCATTTTCAAGTGTTCTTATTTATATCCTGATCGGGATTTTTGGTGTCCCTGTTTTTTCGCAAGGTGGGGGGATAAGCTATGTGTTTAATCCGAGCTTTGGGTTTTTGATCGGGTTTTTGGCAGGAGCTTTTCTTGAGTCGGTCGTGCTTTTGCAATTTGAAAAAAAGAGTTTCAGGGTATATTTAATCACTGCCATCATTGCAATTCTTACGATTTATATTATAGGAATACCGTATTTTGTGGCTGTAGGAAAATACTTATATTTTAATGGAGATGGAATTTTTAAATTCCTTATTGGGACATTTGCCATTCCGATTTTGGGAGACATAGTATCGGCAGTTTTTGCGTCCCTTATTGCGGTGAGGGTCAGAAAGGTTATTTGAGGTGTAGAGTATGATAAAGCATCCTTTTGGACCGCTATATGATGAGAATTCGAAAACACTTATTCTCGGTAGCTTTCCATCGGTAAAATCAAGAGAAGAAAACTTTTTCTACGGCCATCCGCAAAACCGGTTCTGGAGTGTCCTGGCGGAAGTATTGAAAAAGCCGAAGCCTGAAACTGTAGAGGAGAAGAAAGAGTTTTTGTTGTCGTCAGGAATTGCTCTTTGGGACGTGCTCGCAGAATGTGACATTTCGGGGAGTGCCGACAGCACAATAACAAATGCGGTTGCAAACGATTTATCACCGATAATCCAAACCGCTGATATAACAAAAATATTTGTAAACGGAAAGACGGCAGAAAAATACTATATAAAATATATCGAGCCAAAGCTTGGGATAAAGGCAGTATGTCTCCCGTCCACATCGCCTGCAAATGCAATGTGGTCAAAGGAAAGACTTATTGGTGCTTGGCGAAAGATTATAGAATAAAAGAGACAAGGCAGAAGTGAATTCCGTTCACTTCTGCCTTCTCTTTAGTACCCCTTGCTCTTTATGAGCTCAATTATAGATTGCGATATTTCTTCGCATTTTTCTTCTGTTGGTGCCTCGGTCATAACTCTGATTACGGGCTCTGTTCCGCTTTTTCTCAAAAGCACTCTGCCGTCACTTCCGAGCGAGTCCTGTGCATTTTTTACGGCCGAGAGGATTTCCTCGTCATTCATTACCAAGTCTTTACTTTCTACTTTAATATTCTTGGTAACCTGAGGGAATCTTATAAAACCGTCTGAAAGTTTTGATGCAGGAAGTTTACTTTCTATTAAAACTTCCATTATCTTAATGGCGGTAATGAGACCGTCACCGGTTGATGCAAACTTTGAAAATATAATATGCCCCGATTCTTCACCGCCAAGGCAGTATCCGTTTTTCAGCATTTCTTCATATACATACTTGTCGCCGACATCGGTTTTGGCGTAATTTATTCCGTGAGCATCAAAAGCTTTATAGAGCCCGAGATTGGACATAACAGTTGTTACAACGGTGTTTTTTGTGAGCTCATCCTGGTTTTTCATATACTTTCCGCAAAAATAAAGAATATGGTCACCTGTCAGGATATTGCCAAGCTCGTCAACTGCAAGGCATCTGTCGGCATCACCGTCAAAAGCAAAACCGATATCCAGCTTATTTTCGACAACAAGCTTTGCAAGACCCTCGATGTGAGTTGAACCACAATTTAAGTTAATGTTGTATCCGTCGGGTGAGTTGTTTATAACATAGGTCTCTGCACCGAGTGTATCAAAGATGCTCTTTGCAAGCATCCATGTACTTCCGTTTGATGCATCAAGTCCGACCTTCTTGCCTTTGTATGAATGACGTGCAAGCGAGATAATATGCCCGGTATAGCGGTTTCTGCCTGCAACATAGTCGACCGTTCTTCCGATTTTATTACCGGTTGCAAGTGGTAACTCACCAATTTTGCCGTCGATATAGTCCTCAATGTCTGATATGATTGACTCGGACATCTTCTCGCCACGACTGTTTATGAGCTTGATGCCATTGTCGTGAAACGGATTATGGCTTGCAGAAATCATAATACCACAGTCGAAGTCCTCGGTTCTTGCGACATATGCAACCGATGGTGTGGTTGTAACGTGCAAAAGATACGCATCAGCTCCGCTTGCAACAAGTCCTGCAACGAGCGAATATTCAAACATATAGCTTGAACGCCTTGTGTCCTTGCCGATTACAACCTTGCACTTGTGTTCCTTTCCGTAGTGCCAACCGATGTATCTGCCGATTTTAAAGGCGTGCTCGACTGTCAGGTTGATATTAGCCTCGCCTCTGAAACCGTCTGTTCCGAAATACTTTCCCATATTATCCCTCCTGCTTTTTTACAATATTTTTACTGTCTTTAAAAATCGAGTCGCACTCAATATATCCTCTTACACGGGAGAGGGGATATATTGTTGTATTCCTGCCGACAACCGTCCCCGGGCAGAGTACGCTGTTACATCCTACCTCGACGAAATCGCCTACCATTGCACCGAATTTTTTTAGACCTGTGGCAACCTTTTCGCCTTTATAATTTATGGTAACAGGCGTTTTGTCGCTTTTTACATTTGATGTTATAGCACCTGCACCGAGATGTGCACGGTAACCCAAAATCGAGTCGCCTACATAGTTATAATGCGGGATTTGTACTCGGTTGAAAATGATAGAGTTTTTCATTTCGGTAGAGTTCCCGACAACTGCACCCTTGCCGACTATTACGCCGCCACGAATAAATGCAGAATGGCGAATTTCAGCGTCCTCGTCAATTATGGTAGGGCCTGCGATGTAGGCGGAGGGGAATACCCTGGCGCTTTTTGCAATCCAGACATCGTCTGATACCTTTTCAAATTTATTTTCAGCAAGGCTTGGGCCCAACTCTAAAATGAAATCTTTTATCTTTGGAAGTGCCTCCCAGGGATATTCAAAGTCTTTTAAAAATTCTCCTGCTATAGTTTCGCTCAGATTAAATAATTTTTCTGTTTTCATTTTTGCCTCCTTTTTGCATTTTCTTAATTTTATCACTACATTTTTTAAGTTTCAATAAATATCGTGCAAATTTAGCAAAGTGAACAATAACAAATACAAATAAAATGCAAACTGCATAAACATTGTGTAAACGATTTTCCGTAAATTTAATATATTATATAACTTTCCCAAAATAGTGTAAAGAATACTAAAACCTATGCTTTTTAGATAAAAATATAACTTAAAAGTGACTTAAATATGACTTATATTCAGCTATATTTTTTGTCTTTTATATTGCAAATTGCACATTAATGTGATATAATTTTAGATAATGGGTGAGTTTTTTTGAAAATCAGAAAATCTCACGAAATGAGCGTATTTTACAGCATAAAAGGAGGATGAAAATGAAAGCGATTATCAACGGTAAAATCATTTTAAAGGACAGAATAGTTGAGGATCAGGTGCTTTTGTATTCAGATGTGGTTGAGGGCATTGTTTCAAAGGAAAATATTCCGGCAAATGCGGAAGTTATTGACGCAAATGGCGGATATGTTGCTCCCGGACTTATCGACCTTCACATTCACGGATATCTCGGCAAGGATGTTTGTGACGGCGAAGAGGAAAGTATCAGAGTAATATCGGAGGGTATCGTTAAAAACGGTGTAACCGGATATCTCCCGACAACAATGACCGAGGATATGAAGACTATTAAAAAGGCACTTCAGGTTTTGAGAGACTTAAAGGAAGAAAGCAAGACATGGAAGGGCAGTCAGATTCTCGGATGCCACGCAGAAGGTCCGTTTATCAGTATGGAAAAGAAGGGCGCACAGGACCCTAAATACATATTAAAGCCTGATGCTGAATTCGTAAAGGAATTTGCTGATATTATAAAACTCATCACACTCGCACCTGAATGTGATACAGAGGATATGGCTGAAATCAGAAAGATGGTACGTGATACCGATGTTGTTGTTTCTATGGGCCACACATCGGCTGACTATGATACTGCAATGCTTGGCGTTGAAAACGGCGTTCGTCACGCAACACATCTTTTCAATGCTATGACACCTCTTGCACACCGTGCACCGGGTGTTGTTGGTGCAGCACTTAACTCTGATATCAGCTGTGAAATCATAGCAGATACATTCCATGTAATGTCGGCACTTTATGATATGCTCTGGAAACTAAAGGGAAGAAAGCTTTGCTTTGTTACAGACTGTCTCCCTGCAGGCGGCTTGCCTTATGGTGAGTATTCGCTCGGCGGTCAGAAAATTATCTACCGTGATATTGTTTGCCGTCTTGAGGACGGAACAGTTGCAGGAAGTGTTCTTCCGCTCAATAAGGGCGTTTGGAATGTATACACAAATTCGCAGATTCCGCTTTGGGAGTGCGTAAACTGTGCATCTCTAAACCCTGCTACAACACTTGGACTTGCAGATAAAAAGGGTTCTCTCGATATCGGCAAGGATGCAGATATTATCATCACAGACAATGAATTTAATGTATTAAAAACTATTATAGAAGGAGATATCAGATATGAAGCTTAAAGTTAATGCAAAACTCGACCCGCAGTTCCAACCACTCGCACTTTTGTGCCGTGAGATGAGAAAGGCAACAGAAAATGAAGGACAGGACATTATAATCGCAATCGAAAGAAATAAGGGTTATACTGTTACATACAAGACAAGAGTATTTTTGGATGGCACAGGCCACGATGAAGAAAACTTCAACTTTGTTGAAAGAATGACAAAGTCACTTCTCTGGGTAGCAGGCGGTTACAAGGTAATCATCGCAGGCAGTGAAGTTATCGGAAACAAGATCAAGGAAGCTTACTCATACGGCGGACTCCGTGATTTCGATGTTCACTTTATGGAAAGAGTATATGAATCAAAGTTTGAAGTAGAGGTTTGCTCACTTGCAGATGCACCGAAGGACAAGTCAGCTGCTGCTCCTATCGGCAGACACTTGGACGGTTGCCGTATCGGTTTTGATGCAGGCGGCTCGGACAGAAAGGTAAGTGCTGTTATCGACGGCGAGAGCGTATATTCAGAAGAAGTTGTATGGTTCCCGAAGACTACAGAAGACCCGGATTATCACTATCAGGGAATTTTAGAGGCTATGAAGACTGCTGCATCATACATGCCAAGAGTTGATGCAATCGGTGTTTCATCTGCCGGTGTATATGTAGATAATCGTATCATGGTTGCATCTCTTTTCTTGAAGGTAAGTGATGAGGACTTTGAAAAGAAGGTTAAGAATATGTACCTTGATGTTGCAAAGGAAATCGGTGAGAATATCCCGATTGAGGTTGCAAACGACGGTGACGTTACAGCATTAGCAGGTGCTATGGACTTAAACGACAACGCTGTATTGGGTGTTGCTATGGGAACATCTGAAGCAGGCGGCTATGTTGACCCACAGGGTAACATTACAGGCTGGCTCAATGAGCTTGCATTCGTTCCGGTTGATAACTGCAAGGACGCTATGGTTGACGAATGGTCAGGCGACTATGGCTGTGGCGTTAAGTATTTCTCACAGGACGGTGTTATCAAGCTTGCACCTTATGCAGGAATCGAACTTGACGAAAAACTCTCACCTGCAGAAAAGCTCAAGGTTGTTCAGGGCTTGATGGCAGAGGGAGACCAGAGAGCCGCTGATATCTATGATACAATCGGTGCATACTTCGGTTATGCAATCGCATTCTATACAGAGTTCTATGATATTAAGCACGTTCTTATCATGGGTCGTGTAACATCAGGAGAGGGCGGAAGCATTCTTCTTGCCCGTGCACAGGAAGTTCTCGATAAGGAATTCCCTGAACTTGCTGAAAAGATTCAGCTCCACATTCCTGACGAAAGCTCAAGAAGAGTTGGTCAGTCTGTTGCAGCAGCAAGCTTGCCTGAAATCAAATAATCAGATAAAAAGCCTTAAAGCTAATGCTTTAAGGCTTTTTTTTAAATAAAAAAAACACCGTGTTTTTCAACACGGTGTTTTTAAGCTTTAGTTTGTGTAGTTATCAAAATATCCCTGAACGAGAACAACAGGTGTTCCTTTGTCGCCCGAGCCACTTGTCAGGTCACAGAGTGAACCGATAAGGTCGGTAAGCTGACGTGGAGTTGTACCCTGGGATGCCATATTGCCGACAAGGTTATCTTGCTTTGACTTGATGCTTTCAGAAATTGCAGCCTTTAACTCTTCGCCCGAGAGGTCCTTAAAGTCGTTATCTGCAAGATACTTGAGCATCAATTCGTTTGGTGTTCCGATAAGACCGTCGGTGAATGCAGGTGATACAACCGGGTCTGCGAGCTCCCAGATTTTACCCTGTGGGTCTTTAAATGCTCCGTCGCCGTAAACCATTACCTCAACATGCTTTCCTGTAGCCTTTAAAATCTTATCCTGAATTTCAAGAACAAGTGGCTTGCATTCACGAGGGAAGAGCTTGATGCTTTCTTCTGTAGACTTGTTTGAACCCAAAAGCCCGTATTTTTCGTTGCAACCGCTTCCGTTTACAGGAGCAGTCATAATATCGTCAAGTCCGCAAACAATCTTTGCACCTGCAGCCTTTAGCATTCTCTTTGTACGTGCACGGGTGTGGATGTCGCAAGTCAGGACACAGTCTGCATAATCAAGGATTGACTTTGCCTGATTAGCAAAGATTATCTCGACTTCCGCGCCTTCTTCTTTTATAAGATTTCCATAGTATTCAACATAGTCAACGCCTGTAAACTCGTGCTTGTTTTCGCCGAAAAGCTCGCGATAGCGCTCGAGTGTTAATACATCCGAATATGGATTTACGCCTGCTGCATCAATCTTTTCGATGCTTACCAGCTCGTTACCAACCTCATCCGATGGATAGCTGAGCATAAGAACTATTTTCTTTGAGCCTCTTGCAATACCTCTTAAGCAGATAGCAAAACGGTTTCTTGAAAGTATAGGGAATATCACACCTACTGTGCCGCCGCCAAGCTTTGCCTTAACATCTTCTGCGATATTATCAACGCTTGCGTAATTACCCTGAGCACGTGCAACGATTGATTCTGTTATAGATATAACATCACGGTCACGAAGTTCAAAACCTTCATACTGTGCCGCCTCAATCACGCTGTCTGCTACGATTGTTGCAAGGTCATCACCCTGACGAATGATCGGACAACGGATACCACGTGATACTGTACCAACTCTTCTTTCACTGTTTGCCATAAAAATTCCTCGCTTATAAATAGATTTTCGCAAAAAAGCGGAATTACTTTTTTTACTATACAATTTTAGCACTTTTTTCCATTAAATTCAATAGAAAAATAGCAGAAAATAATATTTTTTTTGATTTTTTTGAATTTACTTTAATTTTTCCTAAAAATCACAAAAAAATGCAACCTTTTTTTGTGAAAAAAAGTGTTATAGACAGATACGGAAATTTTTGGAGGTGTTTTTATGAAAAAAATATTTGTTATCTTGATGCTGGTCATCATCTCGGGATGCTCATCAGGCGAACAGAAAGAGGAAGTTATAAGCTGTTCTGCCGATAAGTGGGGAGTAACTCTTATTGCCCAGGATGTCACACCTGTGGGAATGAAGCTGCTGATTAAACAGGAGGGTGGAGAGCCGACCGGCGAACTTCAGACAGGAGATTTTTTCGTTGTTGAACAAAAAGACGGTGAGGAATGGCAGAAATACCCTACAAATCCGCTCATTGATTATGCGTGGCATCAGGTTGCGTATATGATAAAAAAGAACGATACCACCGAATTTGAAGTGGAATGGAAATGGCTCTACGATGAACTGCCTGCGGGTGAGTACAGACTCGGCAAGGAAATTATGGATTTTCGCGGCCCCGGGGACTTTGACAAGGAAATGTATTACGCTGAGTTTGAGGTAAAGTGAAATGAAAAAGCGTGTTATTACTGTGGCTATGATAATTCTTCCGATAGCACTTTTATTTGCAGCCTACTCGATTGATATTCACAGAATGAAGAAAAATGAAAAGGTTTTATTCTCGACATGGGGTTATGATTATGCACCTCCCGAGAGGGAAACGATAAAAAACGAAGAGAGCTTTGTCGCAACGGTGGTTGAGGAAACAACAACCTATATGATTGTTAAACCGGCAGGATTTGAACCCGAAGGTGAGGTTTTCGATAGAATTAAGATTGATTACGGCACCGACCATTTGGATTATCTATACGGCATTGGCAGAAAGGTCGTTATATACTATAATGGCAAGATTTCTGAAAGTTCTTCGGAAAGTTTTGGAGTGATAGAGTCGGATGACATTTCAACAGAGGGTTTCCGTGAGTTTGAGCTTTTGGTAAAACCGTCAGAGACAAAGGAAAAACGGCATATTTTGGAAATTGATGATGCGAATAGCTATAGCCTTTACTATTATGGAGTTGATGAGGTCAACATCAATGTCGACGGAGATATAATCCCGCTTGATGAGGCAATCAAAATGGGTAAAATCACACTATGGGGGATAATCTCAAAATGCAACGCCGATGTGGCCGAGAGGAAAATACCTAACATTTCCTATAAAGGTAGTGGTACTATGATGTACGTGTATGCTGAATATACTATTATCAGATACCATACCAATGACGGTAACAGGGATGTATATATTGGCAGTCCGGATATGGATATTATTGTTGCAAATCTGCCGTGATTGTGTTATACTAAAAAAAGATTTTGACCCTCGGGAGTGGTATGAATGATTATTGCAATTGGATGTATTGTTATTTTTCTGATTATTCTGCTTGAGGCAATCGGGCTGGGTATCGATTTGCTGCTTGCCCTTGTTCCAATTCTGATAGCCAGGAAAACAGCAGATTTTCAATGGCGATTTGATTGGAAAGTCCTTGGTGTTATTACGTACATAGTCGGGATTTCGGCAACAGTTGTTATGTTCGCAGACTTCTTTATGCGAGATGTTTATTTTGGTTTGAAACCACTCATCATAACGGGGATATACTGCGGAGTTACGGCTTTGATTGAAATTTTCTGGCCGAATTAAGGGAGGTGGAATATGTTTTCTGTAATATTTGATATGGACGGAACGCTTCTTGATACCCAGAGAATCGGTATTCCTGCGTGGGAATATGCAGGAAAGCTTCAGGGCATTGACGGTGCAGGCGAGCTTATCCCTAAGGTTTGCGGTATGAATGAGGCGGGTTGGTCAAAGGTGCTCGAGGATACTTATGCAGGACTTGACCTTCCACAGTTCAAACGTGACATTCATCAGTATATTGATGATAATCTGGTAGTACGCTATAAACCGGGTGCGGTGGAACTGATTGAGTTTTTGAAAAAGAACAACATAAAAATCGCACTTGCATCGGGCACTTCAAGGAAATCAGTTATGCACCATTTAAGAGAAGTTGGTGCAGAGGATATTTTCGAGACTATAGTATGTGGCAGTGAGGTTGCAAACGGAAAGCCTGCTCCGGATGTTTTCCTGAAAACTGCTGAAAATATGGGAGTTGCACCTGTTGACTGCTTTGTGTTTGAGGATTCGAATAATGGAGTACGCTCGGCACATGCTGCCGGGATGCGATGCATCGGAATACCCGACGTTGTCGATTTTGCAGACGATGTGAAGCCGTTGCTTTTTGCACAGATTGAGTGCTTATCCGATGCGATTGAAATTTTGAAAGAATATTTATGAGGTAGAATATGAAAAAAGGACTTATTGCTTTTGTTTTTGCATCCGGTCTGGTCTTTTTGACATCGGCGTATGCTCAAAGTAGAGTTAATGTCGAATTTAACGGACTTTTAGTCGAATTTGACCAGCCTGCGATAATAGCTGATAACCGCACAATGGTGCCTGTTCGGAAAATCTTCGAGCTCCTTGGTGCAACGGTAACCTGGGACGCCGAGGCAAGATGTGCAAAAGCAGAACTCTCAGGCAAAAAGGTTGAGATAACAATCGGTGAGAAGGAAATCACAGTCGACGGTGTAAAAAGAGAGATTGATGCACCTGCAAGAATTGTCGGAAACCGTACACTTGTACCGCTTCGTGCGATATCCGAAAGCTATGATTGCAAGGTTGGATGGGATGCAAAATCAGCTACCGCAATGGTGTTCTCTGATTGGTATGTATCATCAGAGAAGCTTTCGTGGAGTGATGACTATATTAATTTAGAATATGTGTTTGACTGTATTCCGACTGCGGTTGAGGGCGGTGTGAGTATCCGCTCAAACAGTTGCACACTCTCGGTAACTTCAGAAGAATGCCTTGAGGTTACGGTAAATGATAAATATATAGAAGATTTAAAAAACGGATTAAAAAAGTTTTCGGGACTGGAACTTTTGCATATTGAAAAAATCGAAGGAAAGAATGCCGTCAGTTTTTCTGTACAAAACAAAGAGAGGACAATCTATTATGTCTATGCACAAAAAGACGGCAGAGCATATAACCTTGCACTTACAGTACCTGTCGGTGCAGAGAGGATTGATGCAGAAAAACTCAGATTTTCTCAAAAGTATTTTATAGAAAACTTCTAAACTAAAAAAGCACCTTAACGGGTGCTTTTTTTGAGCATATTTAAAATGTGTATAAATACAGGAATTGCAACGAGCGGGAAGAGCATGCCGACAATCATACCCGCCTTTAACCCCAACTGTGCGCCGGTCAAGCCGAGCTTTTCGGCAATAGCCAACATAGTCGGGTTTTTAATTGCGAAGTCGGTAACCAAGCCTATTAGCTGTGGACCGAGTGCTGCACCAAAATCTCCGCCTGCTGCCATTATTGCATATATGAACACACCGCCATGAGGAACAAGCTCGGTTGATGCAATGAGGCTTCCCGGCCATAACATTGATGAGCAAAAGCCTGTGAATACGCAGGCAAAAAGTGCAAGAACGGGAAATGGTGAAATCGCCGATATTAAATAACAAAGCGTTGAGCCGATAACACCAAGCACGAGAACCTTTCCGATATTTTTGCCGAATTTTCCGTATAGAGTTCTACCCAACCCGAGTGATAGCCCGAAAAGGGCAACACCAAAAACATCACCCCATACCTTGGGTATTCCGAGTGCCTGCTCAACGTACCCTGAACACCATTGTGACATTGTACATTCGGCAGCACCGCCTAAGAATATTGCAAATACCATCAGCCATAAAACACGGTTTTTCAGAAGTGCAATCACGCCTGTCACCTTTTCGGGAGTTTCCATTTCAGGTATTTCGGCACCAAGGAAAAGAGCTGATGCAATGAGTGGGATTGCGGTGAATAAAATAGCCAGCCAGTGCCAGTTTTCAGCACCGAATGTAATTATAAACACGGTACTGATTATTACAACTCCGACAACGCCCCAGGCATAGATGGAGTGGAGTTTGCTCATTTCACGGTCGGGGTCCTTTGCAGGGATTGCAGCAATTACAGGACTTATAAGTACCTCATTTAACCCACCCGATGCTGAAAAGACAATCGTTCCAATCAGGATTCCCCAAAAAGCATTTCCCGGGAAAAGATAGGGCCAGATTGAGAAAATCAAAAGACCTATTGTGGTAAGTACCGGGATAAACTTTACCGTTTTTGGAATGTCGAACCTGTGCGAGAAAAAGGATAATATCAGGTCAACAATCATCTGGGTAAAGAAGTTTACCAGAACAAGGAATCCCAAAAGGGAGTAGGATATGTTATATTGTGAATTGAATGTCAAAAACAAAAGAGGCGGAAGATTCGCAACAACCGACATTGAAAGCCCGCTCATGCAACATGCAAGCTTTACTCTTTTATACTTTGCTTCCATTATATTAGCTCCTTTTGTAAATTATCAGTAAGATTATATATTTCCCGGGAAATTTTGTCAACCGGTTTTGAAAAATTGTTATAGTGCAAGTAGCATAAAAAAGGCAGGAAAACCTCAAAGGTTTCCTGCCAATAAATTTAATCTTTAAACTCAAATAACTTCTTCAATGGAATGTTCAGGGCGTCTGCAATATCCATCAGGGTGTCCAATGAGCACGAGCAAGCGGCACTCTCGATTCTCTGCATATGATTTCTGCTGATGTCGCACTTTTCTGCCAACTGCATCTGTGTCATGCCCTGCTCTTTTCGGTAGTGTAAAATATTTAACCCGATAGCTAACCAGGTATCAAAATTCTTGTTTTTCATAGTGAATATCACCTCTTAAAAGGTATTATATCCACAAAATCGACAATTATCGACCACTTAAAACATCCCAAAAGGGACTTTTTAGGTTGCATTTATTATTTGAAAGTGATATAATGTAAACAAATAAGTTGCATTTGCGCTTGAATTTGTTGTCGGAGAGTGGTTAAATTGGAAAAAAGGCGAATTTGTTATTTTGCAGGACATAGCGATATCTCGGGTGAGAGAGGTCTTTTTGAACAGGTAGTTAAAACTATCACCACCCTGATTGAGGAAGAGGGAGTGACCGAGTTCTGGGTAGGGAATTACGGCGGATTTGACAGGCTTTCTGCAAAAGCTGTCCGTGAAGTGAAAAAGTCGCATCCTGAAATTGAGTTAAACCTTATAATCCCATACCTTACAAAAGAAATAAACGAATATTGTAAAGAGTATCAAAAGAATTTTGATAACATTATAGTGGCAGATATACCCGAGAATACTCCTGAGAAGTTTAAGATTTTAAAGACTAATCAATATGCGGTGAATAATTCTGATTATCTTGTTTGCTTTGTCCGCTACCCGTTCGGAGGTGCGGCAAAGACTCTGGATTTTGCAAAGAGAGTGAAGGAAATAAAGATTATAAATGTTTTGGAGAAATGAAAAAACACCAATTTTGAGTGATGAATTTTATTGTTGAAAAATTTTTTTAAAAAATGCTTGACAAGAAACTAAATTTGGGGTATAATACATAAAGTTGCAAACGGCGGTATAGCTCAGCTGGCTAGAGCACGCGGTTCATACCCGCGGTGTCATTGGTTCAAATCCGATTACCGCTACCAAAAATCGACAAGATTCATTTGAATCCTGTCGATTTTTTTATTTATACAGTTAAGGCCGTGCTTCAAAAGCCTACAAAACCTTGCATATACAAATAAAACTTGACAAAAAATGTATATAATTATATAATATATAGTTAGATAAATATATCGCAAAAGAGGTCTGAATATGAGCAAACTTTTATCTGTTGTTATCCCCGCATATAACGAGGAAGCAATGATTTTGAAAACAATTTCGACAATCTCAAAGATTTTAGAGGATGCCGAAATTCCATACGAGCTGTTATTTGTAGACGACGGCTCAAAAGACGGAACATGGCAGCTTATCTCGCAGGCGAGCATGCATAACCCGAATGTCCGCGGAATATCATTTTCGAGAAACTTTGGTAAAGACCCGGCAATTTTTGCAGGACTTTCATATGCAAAGGGTGATTGCTCGGTTGTAATCGACTGCGACCTTCAGCATCCGCCTGAAAAAATTGTCGAAATGTACCGACTCTGGGAAGAGGGCTGGCAGGTTGTAGAGGGCAGAAAATCAAGCCGTGGCAAGGAAAACAAACTCCACACCGCTTTTTCAGACCTGTTCTATAAACTGATTCAGCAGACAAGCAAGATTGATATGCAGGGTGCATCAGACTTTAAGCTTATGGATAAAAAAGCGGTTGCGGCACTTCTTTCAATCCCTGAACAACTTCCATTTTTCAGAGCACTTTCTGCCTGGGTAGGATTTAAGACAACACAGGTTGAGTTTGAGGTTCAGGAGCGTGTTGCAGGTGAGTCGAGATGGTCAATCAGCTCGCTTATAAACTATGCGATAAATAACATCACAGCATTTTCGTCAACACCGATGCAGATTGCAACGGTATTCGGCGGTGTATCATTCCTTCTTGCAATAGTTGCTGTGATTCTTTATATCATATTCGGTGCAGGTGCAAGCTTCTGGCTTCCTGTTTTGGTAATATCGCTTTTTATGCTCTTTGGCTTTACTTTTACAAGTCTTGGGCTGATTGCATATTATATCGGAAAGATTTACAGACAGAGTATGTCACGCCCGAGATATATTGTGGGTGACACCTGCGGTGGGGTAGAACAGTGAAAAAGATAATCGAAACATTAAAAAAACTCTTTCTGGATAAGACATTTATAAAGTTTGTTATTGTCGGCATTATCAACACACTTTTTGGGACAACGATAATGTTTGTGCTTTATAATGTACTCAATCAGAGCTATTTTATTTCATCTGCATCAAACTACTTTTTCGGAAGTATACTGAGCTATTTTCTGAATAAGTATGTGACCTTTAAAAACACAGAAAAGGGAATAGCGCCGATTATCCGGTTCACAATCAACATACTTGTTTGTTATGCAGTTGCATACGGTATTGCAAAACCGCTCGTATACTGGATTTTGTCAGGTGCATCGGTTAAGGTGCAGGACAATCTTGCGATGTTGGTTGGTATGGGACTTTTCGTAATATGCAATTATTTCGGACAGAGATTTTTCGCATTTGCAAAAAAAGAAGATTAAAGGGGAATTTAATTTGAGTAAGAAAAAAGCTTTTTATAACTCGGGACTGTGGTTCGGCGTGGTTTCGGTGGTGTTCTTTGCGGTGATGTTTTTCTTCAACCACCTGACACCTTATGTTGCCGACGATTATGTATATATGTTTAATTTCCGTGACGGAACCCCGATTGCAGACGGCGGTATTCTGGATATTTTCCGCTCGATGTACGGGCACTCGCTTTGCATGAACGGAAGAGCGGTGAGTCACGGCTTTGAACAGCTTTTTATGCTGTATCCGAAGTTCGTCTTTAACCTTGTGAATACATTCCTGTGGGTGTTTATGGTCTATACCATCTACAGAATTTCAAACTACGGCAAAAAGCATAACTTCCTTTTGTATCTCGGAATTGGTATGGCGGTATGGTACTATACGCCGTCCTTTGGTCAGGTATATCTCTGGCAGGTAGGCTCGGTAAACTATCTCTGGGGAATGATGTGGGGATTGCTCTTTATTGCACCATTTGTGTACCGATTCACTCACGGCAAGGACCTCTTAAAACACGGCTGGCAGAAGGTGGTTTTCTGCATCCTGTCTGTGATTGTAGGTTATTATATCGAGATTACATCGTTTATTGTAATACTGCTTGCGGTAATATTTTTGGTGCTGATTCCTGTTATGGGAAAAGGCAAGAAGTTCAGTTGGCTAACTGTTGCAACTGTTATGGCAATAATCGGATATATTCTGCTTTTGATGATGCCGACCGAGGTTGGTGCAAAGCAGGCACAGATGGATATTGGCCGACTGATTGATAATATCAGAAGCGTAACAACACTTTTAAAAACCCACACCATGCCGATTATGGCGGTTTGGGCAGTGTTCTTTGTTCTGGGACTTACAGGTAAGATTGCAAAAGAACGCCTGATTCTGTCGGGAGTGTTCGCATTTGGTGCGGTATCTGCTGCATATATGATGATAATTGCACGCTATATTCCTGACCGTTGTATGATAACAACAACAGTTCTTGCAATTATTGCAGTAGCAGTGCTTATTCCTGAACTTTTGAAGGAAAGAAGTTTGAATGTAACTCTGATTTACGGCGTATTGCTTTCGATAGTTTTTGCGTTCTCGTTTGTGGAGGGCGGATGTGATATTGTAAAGAGCCATATGCAGGTATCGGAGCGTGAGGCAGTAATCGAGCAGAAAAAGGCGGCAGGTGAGCTTGACCTTCAGTTGCCTCTTATCAAGTGGGAAACAAAGTACAGCCCGTTCTATGCGCTGATTGATATGCAGACTGCAACACATGACACATGGCCGAATAACCAGATGTCGCACTACTATGGCGTGAACAGTATTATTGGAGTTGAATAAGTATAAAAAGGTTTGGATTTTTGTCCAAACCTTTTTTGATGGAAATAAGATTTGCAAATTGCATAAAAAAACAAAAAAACTTGGTATTTTTTTAACATAATTGAGAAATGTTACATTTTTTACAATTTTTTGAATAAAAAATGTGGACTTTTTTAAATTCTGTGGTATAATAAAGGGTGAGGTGTTATGAAACATCGTAAATAACAAAATTTTAGGAGGAAAACACTAATGAGCAAAAAGTATGTTTATCTGTTCTCAGAGGGCAACGGCTCAATGAGAGAATTGCTTGGCGGTAAGGGTGCTAACCTTGCTGAAATGACAAAGCTTGGAATGCCGGTTCCACAGGGCTTCACAGTTTCAACTGAAGCTTGTACACAGTACTATGAAGACGGCAGAAAGATCAACGATGATATTCAGGCTGAAATCATGGAAAACATCATTAAGATGGAAGAAATCACAGGAAAGAAATTCGGTGATATGGAAAACCCATTCCTCGTATCTGTACGTTCAGGTGCAAGAGCATCAATGCCTGGTATGATGGATACAATTTTGAACCTCGGCTTGAACGAGCAGGTTGTTGAAGCTTTGGCTGCAAAGTCAGGCAACCCACGTTGGGCTTGGGACTGCTACAGAAGATTCATTCAGATGTATTCTGACGTAGTTATGGAAGTTGGTAAGAAGTATTTTGAACAGCTTATCGACGAAATGAAGGAAAAGAAGGGTGTTACTCAGGACGTTGAGCTTACAGCTGACGACTTGAAGGAACTCGCTGCACAGTTCAAGGCTGAATATAAGGCTAAGATCGGCGACGACTTCCCAACAGATCCAAAGGAACAGCTTATGGGCGCTATCAAGGCAGTATTCCGTTCATGGGATAACCCAAGAGCTAATGTTTACAGACGTGATAACGATATCCCTTATTCATGGGGTACAGCAGTTAACGTACAGATGATGGCATTCGGTAACATGGGTGACACATCAGGTACAGGTGTTGCATTTACAAGAAACCCTGCAACAGGTGAAAAGAAGTTGTTCGGTGAGTTCCTTATGAACGCACAGGGCGAAGACGTTGTTGCCGGCGTTAGAACACCACAGAAGATTGACCAGTTGAAGGAAGTTATGCCTGAAGTGTACGAGCAGTTCGTACAGATCTGTAATAAGCTTGAAAACCATTACAGAGATATGCAGGATATGGAATTCACAATCGAAGACAAGAAGCTTTACATGCTCCAGACAAGAAACGGTAAGAGAACAGCTGCTGCTGCTTTGAAGATCGCTTGTGACTTGGTTGATGAAGGCATGATTTCAGAAAAGGAAGCAGTATTGATGATCGATCCAAGAAACTTGGATACATTGCTTCACCCACAGTTTGACCAGGCAGTATTGAAGAATGCTGAACCTTTGGCAAAGGCATTGGCTGCATCACCTGGTGCTGCTTGCGGTAAGGTTGTATTTACAGCTGAAGACGCAAAGGCATGGTCTGACCGTGGCGAAAAGGTAGTATTGGTTAGACTTGAAACTTCACCTGAAGATATCGAAGGTATGAAGGCTTCACAGGGTATCTTGACAGTTCGTGGCGGTATGACATCACACGCAGCCGTTGTTGCTCGTGGTATGGGTACATGCTGTGTATCAGGATGTTCTGAAATCAATATGGACGAAGAAAACAAGAAGTTCGTATTGGCTGGTAAGACATTTGTTGAAGGCGATGAAATTTCAATCGACGGTTCAACAGGTTGCATCTATGCAGGTATCATCCCAACAGTTGATGCTTCAATCGGCGGCGAATTCGGCAGAATCATGGATTGGGCTGACAAGTACAGAGTATTGAAGGTTAGAACAAACGCTGATACTCCTGCTGATGCTAAGAGAGCTAAGGACTTGGGTGCAGAAGGTATCGGTCTTTGCCGTACAGAGCACATGTTCTTCGAAGCTGACAGAATTGCAGCAATCAGAGAAATGATTTGTTCAGATACAGTAGAACAGAGAGAAGCAGCTTTGGCTAAGATTGAGCCAATGCAGCAGGGCGACTTCGAAAAGCTTTACGATGTAATGGAAGGCTACGGAGTTACAATCAGATTCTTGGATCCACCTCTTCACGAGTTCGTTCCAACAGATGAAAAGGATATCGAAGCTCTTGCAAAGGCACAGGGTAAGACAGTTGAAGAAATCAAGGCTATCATTGCTTCACTTCACGAGTTCAACCCAATGATGGGACACAGAGGTTGCCGTTTGGCAGTAACATATCCTGAAATCGCTGCTATGCAGACAAGAGCCGTAATTAAGGCTGCTATCAACGTATCAAAGAAGAAGGGTATCGCAATCGTTCCTGAAATCATGATTCCATTGGTTGGCGAAATCAAGGAATTGGCTTATGTTAAGAAGGTAGTTGTTGAAACTGCAGATGCTGTTATCGCTGAAGCAGGTGCAAACCTCGAATATAAGGTTGGTACAATGATCGAAATCCCAAGAGCAGCTTTGACAGCTGACGAAATTGCTAAGGAAGCTGAATTCTTCTCATTCGGTACAAACGATTTGACACAGATGACATTCGGTTTCTCAAGAGACGATGCTGGTAAGTTCTTGGATTCATACTATGATGCAAAGATCTACGAAAACGATCCATTTGCTAAGCTCGACCAGACAGGTGTTGGTAAGCTTGTTAAGATGGCCGCTGAACTCGGTAAGTCAACAAGACCTGACATCAAGCTTGGTATCTGTGGCGAACACGGTGGTGACCCATCAACAGTTGAATTCTGCCACGGTGTAGGTTTGACTTATGTTTCATGTTCACCATTTAGAGTACCTATTGCTAGACTTTCTGCTGCGCAGGCTGCAATTAAGGCATCTAAGTAATTTTAGAATGTATATAAAGAACCGTTGCTTCAAATCGAAGCAACGGTTCTTTAATGTTGGTTGACTTATACTTTATAAAGTGGTATAATTTCAGTTGGAATTTTATTAAGGAGACAGTCATGAAAATACAACTATCAGACCATTTTACATATAAAAAACTACTGCAGTTTACCCTGCCGTCGATTGTGATGATGTTTTTTACCTCAATTTATGGCGTGGTAGACGGATTTTTTGTTTCAAATTTTGTCGGTAAAACACCATTTGCAGCAGTTAACTTCATTATGCCATATCTTATGATTCTCGGTACAGTCGGGTTTATGTTCGGAACGGGCGGAAGTGCCCTTGTTTCGAAGACCATGGGCGAGGGTGACGATGATAAGGCAAACCGTCTGTTTTCGCTTTTCATCTATGTTTCGATTCTTTGCGGAGTTATTATAGCCATACTTGGATTTGTATTTATGCGACCTGTTGCATCATTGCTCGGTGCAGAAGGGAAAATGCTTGATGAATGCGTTCTGTATGGACGACTGGTAATTTTAGCACTTCCCGGATTTATGCTCCAGATGGAGTTTCAAAGCTTCTTTGTGACCGCCGAAAGACCGCAGTTGGGCTTGATAGTCACAGTTATATCGGGTGTTGCCAATATGGTGCTTGACGCCTTGTTTATGGCGGTATTCAGGTGGGGAGTTGCGGGTGCGGCTATTGCGACAGGAATCAGCCAGATGATTGGCGGCGTGATTCCGCTTGTATATTTTTTAAGACCAAACACGAGCAGATTGAAGCTTACCTCAACTAAATATGACGGATATGCACTGTTGAAAGCCTGCACAAACGGCTCATCCGAGCTTATGAGTAATGTTTCGATGTCGCTTGTCGGAATGTTATATAACATTCAGCTTATAAATTATGCCGGCGAGGACGGGGTTGCAGCATATGGAGTTTTGATGTACGTCAATATGATCTTCATTGCTATATTTATCGGGTACTCGGTAGGTACTGCACCGATTATAGGTTACCATTACGGTGCAGAAAATCATCGAGAACTCAAAAGTATGCTCAAAAAAAGCTATGTTATAATCGGGATATGCTCTGTCTTGATGTTTCTTTTAGCAGAAGCTTTAGCATATCCGTTGTCGCAAATTTTTGTCGGGTATGATGCTGAGCTGTTAACGCTCACCTTGAGAGGATTTTTGATTTATTCATTCTCGTTTTTGTTTGCAGGGATTGCAATATTCGGTTCGGGATTTTTCACGGCTCTTAATAATGGGCTTGTTTCTGCTTTGATTTCATTCTTGCGAACTTTGGTGTTTCAGATACTTGCAGTAGTGATTTTGCCGATAGTGTGGGGAATAGACGGAATCTGGATTTCGATAGTTGTTGCAGAACTTATGGCGTTTGTGGTGACATTCCTCTTTATATTTAGAAATAAGAAAAAATATAAGTATTAAAAAATACCGCAAGATTATCTTGCGGTATTTTTAATGTCAGTCGGCAACCATTCTTGAATCCTTTTTTATATCCTCGTCGCTTAAAAGATTTTGCGGATGCAGATTGTGGTGCAGTTTTGCTCTGTCATTTCTTGTTGAACTATCGGGCGAGCCAGAGTAAACATAGCCCTCGCATCTCATGTATTGGGACCATCTTAAATGTTCGTAAACGGTTGAAATATCTCCAGGTAAATCCTCTCTAATGCGGTATTTTTCATGTATGGCAGATGCTTCGGAGGATGCTCTGAAGTATTCGATTTTGTTAAAATCTTCAATTGATGCTTTGATTTTTGCCTGTTTTTCGTCTTCTGTTTTTTCAGTGCCATCCAAAGCATATTTTAAATGATAGGAAAGTGCCTTTGACTCCAACTCCTCGTTGATAATTGTATCATAATCATATCGGCTCTCAATCCCGCCAATGATTTCGATTTCGTAGTCATCGCCACGGTAATTGGTAAGACCGTATTTTTTGATCGCATCGCATTTTTCCTTGCTGTAGATTACTGCACGAATTGTTGGGAAAATTCCTATGCGTTCAAGTAAAATACGTGTCTGGATTGCGGTCTCGATTGTCAGTTCATCTGTTCCAAGCGAAATGTAGACTACCGATGTGTCGGAAAGGTTAGATACCGTATCGGCAAATTCACTGCTTTTTACATCAATTCCGCAATGGAAATCTATCGAATATCGTGCCTCTTTTGCTTGGGTGTTATTGTTTAGTTTCATTATTTCAGGACACTCTGCGCCAAATTCCGATGCAGCTGATTCATTTAAATCTATTATGTTGAGTTTCAGGTCATACCCCGGGAGCTGTGAACACCAGAGGTATGCTTTTGCAAGCTCTTTACCGTAACCTCCAAAACCGATAATTAAAGCCGAAATTAGTTTTTTATCTGCATTTTTAGTGTATTGCTCGGTTATCAGGTTATTGTGGATGAGTGAATATACAAAAGAACGGTTTTCGTTGATTCTTCTGACCTTCATCTTGCCCTTGTCAACCGAGTCGAACAAAAGCCCGCCTTCTTTGGAAGTAGAAAAAGCATAAAGCTCGGTGTTTTCACGGTTTTTGAACTTATCAATGATTTTTAATGATTTATTTATATTTTGGGTTTCATCATCCTCTGCGAGAAGAAAAACTGCTCTGGAACGTTTGGTGTGGAACATCAAGCCAACATCGGTAATTTTCTTTTCAAAAAGTAGTGAGTGGTTTTCTTTTGCTTCCTTTAATAGATTGGTATTTTTGTTTTCTGGAACGATATCCATGAAACAAATTGTAGACCAAGGGTATTTCTTTCTTATGGATTTTGCAAGGATTATGGTTTTTTCAGAAAGCTCTGATATGATGAACACTCTTGAAGAGAATTTTATCAGATATATTATATATGCAGAAACTCTCTCAAAGAATGACAGAATAAAGCCAAAGGTATATACAGGTGTCAGGAAGAAAAGAAAAGATGTGTATGGATAAATCAAGCCTGCATACTCCGACTCCATAGAGACTACATCGTGCAGAACACTGGCGTCAAAGCCCAAAAGCATAACCTGCATGGTATGATACAGAGCAAAGAATAATGTGCTCTTTTCGCCGTGTTGCTCGGGGCTATAGTCAAGCTCAATCATAATGGAAAATACGGCAAGAAATGCTCCGATCAATAATATGTATATAGGCTTTACCTTGTCTGCTTTTTTGAAAATCCTACCGAAGAAAAAAGCAATTATTGTTGATAAAACTAAAATGGTAATTGAATAATATATGTTTTTGATATCCATAAAGTCCTCCGAAAAGTTAATTATCTTTTAGTATTATATCATATTTACATTAACGAGTGCAATAATTTTGGCATAAAAAGTCGAAAGAAAAAGACAGGGTGAACCCCCTGTCTGTATCTTAAAATTTTCGCCATGTTTCATTCTTGAATAATAAGAGTATAGGGAAGAGCTCAAGTCTTCCTGCCAACATATCAAATATTAGGACAAGTTTTGAAAAACCGGACATCACACTGAAGTTTTGTGACGGACCAACCGCCTCGAGCCCGGGACCGATGTTGTTTAAAGTTGCGGCAACTGCAGTGAAGTTTGTCGTAAGGTCAAAGTTATCTAAGCTGATTAAAATCACCGATACTGCAAATATAAGAATGTATGTTGCCATATACACATTGGTTGAACGCATAACATTATGCGGAATCGGCTTTTTATCCATCATGGCTTTTGAAACTCTTTGCGGATGAAGAAACAAGCCGATTTCTTTTTTAACACTCTTAAAGAGAATGATAATTCTTGAAACCTTTATACCACCGCCCGTACTTCCGGCACAGGCACCGACAAACATAAGGACAACCAGGATTGTTTTTGAAATGGCTGGCCAGGTATTAAAGTCCACTGTGGAATAGCCGGTTGTTGTGATGATTGAGCCAACCTGGAAAGCACTGTGGTGAAGACTTGCCCAAAAGCTTGCAAAATCACTACGGATATTAAAGGCAATAATCAGGAGTGAAACTAATATAATACCAAAATACCAGCGCACCTCCTCTAAAACTGCCGCTTTTTTAAGTCGACCGAGCAAAATCATATAATATGCAGAAAAGTTTATACCAAAGAGTATCATAAATACTGTTACTATTCCTTGAACAAGCGGTGAATAACCGGCGATACTGCCATTTTTGATTCCAAAACCGCCGGTGCCGGCTGTACCAAATGTAGTGGTGAGTGCATCAAAAAGAGGCAATCCGGCAACTAACAACAGTATAATTTGGATGATGGTCATAGAAATATAGATGCCATATAGAATCTGTGCAGTAGAATGAAGATGCGGTACGAGCTTTTCTACCTGTGGTCCTGGGCTTTCTGCCTTCATAAGGTTAACAGTCGAGCCGCCTGTCAGCGGCTTTAGCATCAGGATAAACACAAGTACACCCATACCACCAATCCAGTGTGTGAAACTTCGCCAGAAAAGAATGCTTTTATCAAGGCACTCCACGTCGGAGAGGATGCTTGCACCGGTAGTAGTAAAGCCTGAAACGGTCTCAAACAGCGCTTCAATCGGGTTGGGGATTGCACCTGAGATGATAAAGGGAAGTGAGCCGATAATACTAATTACAATCCAGCTAAGACCTGTAATAACGAGACCTTCACGCATATACACAGAACGGTCTTTTGGCTTTTTTATAACAAGAAGTGCACCAACTGCGGCACTTATCAGAATTGTTATTATAAATGCTAAAGCGGAGTTCTGCTCACCATAAATAAAAGCGGTTACAAGAGGCAGGGTTAAAAGCACCGCCTCAAACAACAGAATCCAGCCTAGTATGTATAATACAACAGCTTTGTTCATTTTTAAATCTCCTCCGTTTTATGAGAGAATGTCAGCAATATCTGAAAGACCGTGCTCAAGCGTTACAACAATTACATTGTCGCCAACCTGAATCGAGTCGTTTCCTCGTGGGATGATTATGTTGTTATCTCTCATAATACAACAAATCAAAAGATTCTTTTTGGTTTTTAACTGATAAAGCGGCACATCTGTCACATCTGACTTTTGTGATACAGTAAATTCGAGCGCTTCAACACGGTCGTCAAGGATGTTATAGAGCGTTTTTATGTTACTTCCTGACTGGTTTTCGAGTGCTCTTACATGCTGGAGTATGAAGTCGCAGGTGATATATTTAGGATAAATAACACTGCCGATATCCATACTCTCCAAAATATCGTCAAACTCAAGTCTGTTGACCTTGGTTACAAGCTTTGCGTTTGAGTGCTTTTTAGCAAATAGCGAGATTAAAACATTTTCCTCGTCAATGCTTGTAAGACTGACAAAAGCCTCTGAGTTGGAAAGCCCTTCTGCCATCAAAAGCTTGTGGTCTGTGCCGTCGCCAAGAATTACGGTAGCCTCGGGGAGGAGCTCTGCAAGGGCTTCGCATCTGTCGGCTTTGTGCTCAATGATTCTTACGTTAACACCCTTCTCGGTCAGGAATTTTGCAAGATAGTAGCCGATTGTGCCACCACCTGCAATGAGAGCATTTTTTACAGGACGAACTGTAAGATTGAGCTTTGAGAAGAATGCCTGTACATTCTTTTTGTCGGCAAGGATGATTACAAAATCTCCTTCTTCGAGTACAAAATTACCGTCAGGGATAATTACCGAACCGTCACGCTCGACTGCACAGATAAGGACATCCTTTACGATGGAAGGAGACAGGTCTTTGATTGCCGTACCTGATATGCCCATATTCTTTTCGAGCTTAAACTTAATCAACTGTACATCACCGTTTGCGAATGTATCGATTTTATCGGCAATCGGGCACTGCAAAAGATTTGATATTTCTTTTGCCGATGCAAGTTCGGGGTTTATAATAGCAGAAATCTCCAACTGCTTTTGAATAAATCCAAGCTCACGGCTGTAAATCGGGTTTCTCACTCTTGCAATAGCGTGGCAGTCGCCCGTCTTTTTTGCAAACATACAGCACAAAAGGTTGAGTTCATCCGATGCAGTAACCGCAATGAAAACATCCGCAGACTCAACTCCTGCCTCATTCAATACCGAGATGGAAGAACCGTTGCCGACGATTCCCATAATATCAAGGTCTTCGGTGATTTTTCTTACCTTATCGGCATTGGTGTCTATGACGGTAATATCGTGGTTTTCGTTTATTAACTTTTCAGCCAATGCTGCGCCAACCTTACCGCAACCAACAATTATAATCTTCATTTTAATCTCTCCGTTTTATAATTTAAAAACTGATTTTAACCAAATTCTATCACATTTGTTTTTTACTGTCAAATTATCACTCAACTTCTGATGCCAGAAGCTTTGGCGTTACATATATAGTGTTATATGAATCATAAATCACCATACCCGGCTTTGCCCCGTTAGGCTTTTTGACATTTTTCACTTCACAAAAATCCACCGGTACCTGTGATGATTCACGAGCCTTTGAAAAGTACGCGGCAAGCTCTGCAGCTTCTCTTATGGTGGTTTCGGGTACATTTTTGTCAATGCCAAGCTTGATTATGGTATGTGAGCCGTGGATTTTCTTGGTATGGAACCATAAATCCGACGAGTTTGCAAACTTCAGTGTCAGCTTGTCGTTTTGCGTGTTGTTCTTGCCGACATATATATCAAACCCGTCAGAGCTTTTAAAATGATGCGGTTTAGATGCGCTTTCCTGTTGCTTTTTGCCCTTTTGGTGCAGTCGCAGGTATCCAAGCTCTGCAAGCTCACGGCGGATGGCATTGATGTCCGACTCTGACTCGGCACTCTCGGCAAAACTGAGCGTTGATGAGAGATACTCAAACTCCTCACGTGCAAGCTTTAGCTGATTAGCCGCTTCGGTTTCGGCAGTTTTTGCCTTGTTATATAGCTTATAATATCTCTGCGCATTAGCAGAAGGGGACAACTCCGGAAGCAGAGGGATTGTGATTTTGCCAAGGTCTTCCGAGTAGTAATCGGTTACGGTAACTTCGATGTCACCCGTCTTGAAGGTATGCAGATTTCCCATCAGAAGGTCTGCAAACTTTTTGTGCCGTTCCTTGTTCTTTGCATCCTCTAATGTAAGTTCAAGGATATTTAGCTTTTTTGATATTTTTGCGATGTTTGTTGTAAGGAGCTTTATAATATCGGCACTTTTTTGCTTCATTCTCTCGATGCTGTCCTTTGACCTGTAAAACTCCTCTAAAAGGTCGCTGATACTCGGGAAGTACCGGGTTTCTGCCAAATCTTCGTAGTGAGTGATTTTGATTGCACTAAAATCAAGCACACGACCGCTTTCCTTTTCGGTCAAAAAGGAAGGGAAGAATCCTTCAGCCAGGATGCCATGTACTGCATTTTTAATCTTTTCGCCAAAGCGGTCGGCAGGGATCAAAGTGTCAACACTCCCGAATGCTCTGTATGCAATCTCACGGGATGTGAGGGGACTGATACCGCCGATTGTAGACATTATATATTTGTCGGCACGGATTGGAGCTTCGGGTGATGTCAACTCAAGACTGTCAAAATCACCCGAGAGAATCGGGTGTTTGTCCTGCTTTGGCGGATATTCATATTTCATTCCCGGGAGGACCTGGCGGACAGAGCTTACAGTAAAGTCGATGTGCTTTACCGAGTCGATTATTGTCATATCCTCATTCAGCAGGATTATATTTGAATGTCTGCCCATAATCTCAACCAGAAGATGCTTGGTTGTCAAGTCACCGAGCTCGTTATATGATTCTACGTCTATAGTTAAAATCCTGTCCTCTTTCTGGGTTTTGATGCCTGTGATTTTCCCGGATGTCAAGTGCTTTCTCAAAAGCATACAGAACATCGGCGGGGTCTGAGGATTGCTTTTTGATTCCTTTGAAAAATGGATTCTCGGGTTTGTAGGACTTGCCGAGATAACGAGCCTGTACGAATTTGTATATGTGCGGAGATTAAGTGAGATTTCGTCCTTTTCGGGCTGATAAACCTTCTCGATTCTTGCACCGAGCAAAAGTTCTTCGAGCTCGCATCGGATGGCTTCCATACAAAGAGTGTCCAATGCCAAAATAACCAATCCTCCTTCTTTTTAAAATTACCTATATTCTACCACAAACTGTCTGAAATATCAATAGATTTTGTTATATAGGTGGTTCTGGCGGGAAATAAAAGCTAAAAATTTTTAAAAAAAATAAAATATACTATTGAAGTGTTTTTTTGGAAGTGGTATAATTGATAAATAGGTGATTTCAAAGTATGTATACATATTTTGTTATAAAGTGAGGTTTTAGTATGAACATTTCGATTGGTTTATCAAATTTGATTGATTTTAAAAAGATGAAGGAAATCGGTTTCGATGGTGTGGATTTCTATTTTCCGCTTGATGATACCGAAAAGGATTCCTTTATTGATGATTATATGCTAAAGTATAAGGAAATTGCCGATGCGGGGGTTTTGGTTTCGCAGACACATCTCCCTTACTGGCCGTCACACTATCCGCCAATCGGAAATGGCGAGTATCAGGACTTCGAGGATAAAATGCTCCCGTCCTTTATCAAATCAATTGAGCTTACTAAAAAGATGAACTGCAAAACTGCAGTAATTCATCTGTATTTCGAAGCCGACAGAGAAAAATCACAAAAGGGTAATATTCAGCTTATCTCAAAGCTTTTGCCTGTTTTGGAGGCAAACGATGTTGTTCTTGCAATCGAGAATATCTATGCACTTGATTATTCCGACGGGCATCTTTCGAATGCAGAGGATTTGCTCTTCTATACAAAGCATTTTGAGAACCCACATGTCGGAATATGCCTCGACACCGGCCATGCGGTAATCCGTGGCGAGAATCCGATCTATATGCTAAAGTGCGTTTCTGACGACCTTGCAGCACTTCATATCCATACAACAACTCCGGGCATGGACTTGCACGCTCTGCCGTATTTTTCAAGCTATGAAGAGAAAATCGACTGGGAAGAGTTTGTAAAGACTTTAAAGAATACAAAATATAGCGGTTCTTTTAACCTTGAGCTATTTGCTCCTGTACAGATCGGCAAAAAGGGAGTTGAGGACTTCTATAAGTTGAGCTATACAGTTGCAAAAAATCTAATCGACTAAAACATCAGGAGGAGATAAAATGAGTATAAGAATAGGAATTTTCGGGTACGGAAACCTCGGCAGAGGTGTCGAGAATGCAATACGCCAGAACAACGATAT
Organism: Clostridia bacterium; assembly: GCA_045544615.1. Lineage (GTDB taxonomy): Bacteria > Bacillota > Clostridia > UBA1381 > UBA1381 > CAKSFT01. The sequence goes on along the minus strand of JAZPZI010000013.1, from coordinate 114,498 downwards.
GGAGCTTGTGGCAGTATTTACAAGACGCTCACCCGATACGGTTAAAATTGATACCGAGGGAGTCGGTGTATATCATATTGATGATGCAATCGGTATGACCGATAAAATTGATGTTATGATTTTGTGTGGCGGAAGTGCTACAGACCTTCCCGAGCAGACACCGGAGCTTGCAAAGTATTTTAATGTTGTTGACAGCTTTGATACCCACGCAAAAATCCCGGAGCATTTTGCAAATGTAGATAAGTCGGCAAAGGCATCGAATAAAACTGCGATAATTTCTGTTGGCTGGGATCCGGGAATGTTTTCGTTAAACAGAATGTATGCAGGTGTAGTTTTGCCCGACGGTAAGGACTATACCTTCTGGGGAAAGGGAGTGAGCCAGGGACATTCCGATGCAATCAGAAGAATTGACGGTGTCCTGGATGCAAAGCAGTACACTATCCCTGTTGAGGAAGCTCTTGATGCCGTAAGAAGCGGAAAAGCACCCGAGCTTACAACAAGACAAAAGCATACCCGTGAATGCTTTGTTGTGGCAGAGCCCGGTGCAGACCTTGCAAGAATCGAGAACGAGATAAAGACGATGCCGAACTATTTTGCAGATTATGATACAACCGTGCATTTCATCACAAAAGAAGAACTGATGCGTGACCATAGCGGAATACCGCACGGCGGATTTGTTATCCGAAGCGGAAGAACGGGCAAAAATCTTGAGAACACACATATTATTGAATATTCGCTAAAGCTTGATTCAAACCCGGAATTCACATCATCTGTTATTGTTGCATATGCAAGAGCGGCAGTAAGACTTCAAAAAGACGGAAGCTATGGCTGTAAAACAGTTTTGGATATTCCGCCTGTCCTTTTGAGTCCAAAGTCGGCTGAGGATTTGAGAAAAGAATTATTGTAAAATAAAAACCGTATCTTTCGATACGGTTTTTGCTTTTATTCTGCGGTTGTTCCATTCATAGTGCTTTCAATTTTTGTAAGCGCCGGCTTGATGTTTCCAAACATTGCATTGGTAAGAGCCTCGTCAGCCTGAACCATCCATGTTCCATCAACATTTTCAACTACGATTTCAACTTCACTTGTTACAGTTTTTAAATCTTCGCCTGTGGCACTCTCAACAAAGAACTGAACCATTGTTGCCTCAAAGGCTTCTTCGCTCGGCTTTTCTTCCGAGAGTGATGTTGAAAATGCGTATTCCAATGCCTTTGCGAAGAAGTTGACCATTACAGGCTCCATATCGATGGATGTAATGCTTGTTTTAACCTTTACGGTGTTCTCGTCAACAAATTCGGTTGATACAATCTTGTGAGAAAGCCTGTCAAAAAGTGTTTGCATATACATTCTGACATTTCCGGTAACAGAGTCGTCGTCAGTGATTTTAATATCGTCAATGTTGATGTATTCTTCTGCCTTATCAAGCTCCAGTGACTCGAATGCTTCAAACATTTTGTTGACTGTGCTTTTTGCATCGTTTTCAGGGCCACCACATCCAAAAAGTGATATTGTCATGGCAAACGCCAAAAGTGTACTCATTGCTTTTTTAAAAGTTTTCATTATAATAATTCACTCCTTTTTATTTAATTCAAATTATACCGCTGATTTTAAAAAAAATCAATACTTTTTTAAAAACCGTATTTGTCATAATTCAATAAAGGGTGTTTTGGTGGCGACTTTTTAATCGTTAAAAATTACGAAATGGGTAGATTTTACTTGAAAAGACAGGAGATTATGTATATAATTTAAACTAAGGAACAGGAGGATGAATATGCAAGTTTTTTTATCAACACTAACACAGATGCTCGTAATGTTTATGTTTATCACGATTGGGTATATATTAAAAAAGGCAAAATTGTTGCCCGATGATGCCGGAACGGTCTTATCAAAGCTTGAGAACTACGTATTAGTGCCGGCACTCGTTATCAGTAACTTTATGACGAATTGCAATATTGAGAATTTGTCGGCAAACTATATGAATATAGTCTATTCTGCAGTTCTTGTCACCATCGCAATGTTGATTGCGATACCGCTTTCAAAGCCGTTTTCGAAGGAAAAGCCCGAGTCGGGGTTAGACTGTGATTATCAAAGAAGCATATATAAATATGCTCTGACATTCGGAAACTTCGGGTTTATGGGCAATGCCGTTGTTTTAGGTGTTCTGGGCGATGCAGGGTTATTTAAGTATCTCTTATTTACAATGCCACTTAACGCCCTGGTCTACACCTGGGGAATGTATATACTGATTCCAAAGGGAAAGAGGACGGGAAGTGTCTTGAAAAACCTTATGAATCCGATTTTCATATCGCTGTTATTGGGTATGGTTTTAGGACTTTTGAATGCAAAAGATTTTATGCCCGAATTTTTCGTTGAGACGGTATCGAGTGCAAAGGCGTGCATGGGTCCTGTTGCAATGATACTTACAGGCTTTATAGTTGGCGGATATGATTTCAAAAAGCTTCTGACCAAAAAGAGAATTTATCTTGCAACTTTCCTGAGACTGTTTGTGATTCCGGGCATGATGCTTTTATTGTTAAAGTATATTGGCGCAGGCAAGGAAATAATGACGATGGCTCTCTTTGCCTTTGCCGCACCACTTGGGTTAAATACAATAGTATTTCCTGCAGCATACGGCGGAGATACAAAAACCGGCGCATCAATGGCGATGATTTCACACACCTTGTCGGTTATAACCCTGCCGATTATGTATCTTGTATTTATTGAATTTTTAATGAGGTGATAGCTATGGGAAATTATGAAAATGTAATGTCGGCATTAGAGAAGAACGGAATGACCGCTCTTTTTGCAAAGGACAGAGCCGAGGCAAAGTCGATTGTTGAGAGCCTGTTAAAAGAGGGCGATACAGTCTCGCACGGCGGTTCTGTAACCTTAAAAGAATGTGGGATTCCGGAGCTTTTATCATGCGGCAAATATAACTATCTTGATCGCTCAAAGGCAAAGGATGCGGCAGAAACAGAAGAGATTTATGCAAAGACTTTCTCGGCTGATGTGTTTTTGACAAGCACAAATGCCCTGACCGAAAAGGGTGAACTTTATAATGTTGACGGCTTTTCAAACCGTGTTGCACCAATGCTTTTCGGACCTAAAAAGGTTATAGTTGTTGCGGGCGTAAATAAGATTGTACCCGATGTTTTGGCGGCTGCAAAGCGTGTTAAGGAAATCGCCGCACCGCTTAACTGTAAAAGACTTAGTAAAGAAACATTTTGCCGTGAAAACGGTAAGTGTGTGAGTATTGTGAATGGCGATTCCGATTTTTGTGCAGGCTGTGAAAGCCCGGACAGAATTTGCCGTAGTTATGTTGTAATGGCAAGCCAGAGAGATAAAGAGAGAGTAACAGTTGTTCTTGTTGGCGAAGAACTCGGATATTGATTTATAAAAGCCGTAAATTTTTACGGCTTTTTTCTTGCTTTTTTATGCGAAGTGTTGTATAATAAAAGTAGCATAATGCAAAAAAAAACAAGGAGGAAGATAAAAATGAGCGAGAAAACATATCTGTGCATTGATTTAAAGAGTTTTTATGCCTCCTGTGAGTGTGTTGTGCGAGGGCTTGACCCATTTAAAACCAACCTTGTTGTTGCCGATGGAAGCCGAGGACGAGGTGCGATATGCCTTGCGATTTCGCCTGCAATGAAAGCATTGGGGATAAAGAACAGATGCAGAGTTTTTGAGATACCTGATAATGTTGACTACATAATTGCAAAGCCGAGAATGAAGCGGTATATGGAGTATTCGGCAAATATTTATTCAATATACTTAAAGTATGTCGCAAAGGAAGATATACTTGTATATTCGGTTGATGAATGTTTTTTTGATGTAACGGCATATCTTTCACTTTATAATAAGACTCCGAGGGAAATGGCAAAGATGATGATTGATGCGGTGTATGAGGAAACCGGAATCCGTGCAACGGCAGGAGTCGGGACAAATATGTTTTTGGCAAAGGTAGCACTTGATGTCACCGCAAAGCACGCCGATGATTTTATAGGTTATCTTGATGAGGCAGAGTTCAGGCGTGTGATATGGCACCACAGACCGATTACTGATATATGGAATGTCGGCCGTGGGATTGCAAAACGCCTTGAAAAGTTCGGGGTATATGACCTCTATGGTGTTGCACATATGAACCCTGATAAGCTATACCGTGAGTTTGGAGTCAATGCCGAGTTTCTGATTGACCACGCAAATGGCATCGAGCCCTGTACTATTGCCGAGGTGCACAACTATAAGCCGAAGTCGAACTCGCTTTCCAATTCGCAGATTTTGTTTGAGGACTATAGCTTTTCCGATGCACTTTTGATTGTAAAAGAGATGGTGGATGTTTTGGTACTTGACCTTGTCGATAAAAATCTTGTAACCAACTCAATAACACTCCGTGTCGGGTATTCAAAGGATAGCGAAAAAGCAACAGGAGGGACACTAAAGATTGATGATTACACCTGTTCAGAGAAAAAGCTGATGGAGTATTTTGTTGATTATTATATGAGGACAACAAAGAAAAACTCACCGATCAGGAAAATCACAGTAGGACTAAATCATCTGATTGTACGGGAGTATGTAAACATTGATTTGTTTTCCGATTATGTGGCGGACGAAAAGGAAAGGAAACGCCAGGAGGCAATAATCGGAATAAAAAAGAAGTTTGGGAAAAATGCCATTATGAGAGGAATGAGTCTGCAGGATAAGGCGACGCAGACCAAGAGAAATAAAATGATAGGAGGTCATAACGGTGAGTGAGCGGGCAGGACAATTCGGAGCTTTTGCGGCACTGAAAGGATATTATGACCTCATAGCTGAAAAGGGCAGAGTGAAGGTAAACAAGCGTGAGCTCTCGGAATATGAAATGGAGTGCTTGTCGAAAAAAGTTCTTGGCATCAAATGCGGGAATATGATTAAGGTCGAGCACTACTGCGAGGGTGAGTATATTCTGACAGAGGGCATGGTATCAAGGATTGATTTCATAGCAAGAAAGCTTATGATAGTAAAAACCGAGATTTCACTTGACGATATTTTAGATATATCGGGTGAGGGAATACCGGAGGAGGTTTAGAGAACGGGAGACCGTTCTCTTTATTTTTATATATTTTTTGAAAAAATTGAAAATTTATCTTTTCTTATGGCAAAAAATGTGATATACTAATCTGTGAGTGATTTTAAAAGGAGTGTTTTTAAAATGAAAAGGATCGGGTTTGATAACGAAAAATATCTTTTAACTCAATCGGAGCAGATAAGAAAACGAATTGCGGAGTTCGGCGGTAAGCTCTACCTCGAATTCGGCGGTAAGCTTTTTGACGACTATCATGCATCAAGAGTTTTGCCGGGTTTTGAGCCGGACAGTAAAATCAGAATGCTTCAGCAGTTGAAGGATGATATGGAAATCGTTATCACAATCAATGCCCATGATATAGAAGCGAATAAGATACGAGGCGATATCGGTATCGCATACCAGGACGAGGTACTTCGCCTGATCGATACCTTCCGCGAAATGGGACTCTATGTAGGTAGTGTTGTCCTTACCCGATACGACGGACAGGCATCTGCAAACGCCTTTTTGAAACACTTGAATTCACTCGGTATCAAATGTTACAGACACTATCCTATTGCCGGTTATCCGTCTGATATTCAGCATATTGTAAGCGAAGACGGCCTTGGCAAAAATGATTATATTGAAACAAGCCGTTCACTCGTAGTCTTAACCGCACCCGGACCTGGAAGCGGTAAGATGGCAACCTGCCTTTCGCAGTTATATCACGATCATAAAAGAGGTATTACCGCAGGTTATGCAAAGTTTGAGACATTCCCGATATGGAATCTTCCGCTGAAGCATCCTGTAAACCTTGCATATGAGGCGGCAACAGCAGATTTGAATGATGTTAACATGATTGACCCGTTCCACCTCGAAAAGTATGGCGAGATTGCAGTAAACTATAACCGTGACGTTGAAATATTCCCGGTACTCTCGGCGATATTTGAGGAAATCCAGGGCAGATGCCCATACTCATCACCGACCGATATGGGCGTTAATATGGCAGGAAACTGCATAATTGACGATGAGGTGTGCCGAGATGCATCAAAGATGGAAATCCTTCGCCGATACTATAAGGCGGGTGTGAATAAATTAAAGGGAAAAGCAGATGACGATACAGAGCTCGGCAAACTCGAGCTTTTGATGAAGCAGGCGGATATCACATCCGAAATTTGCCCTGCAGTTTCGGCGTCACTCATAAAAGCCGAGACAACAGGTGCACCTGCGGCGGCTATGGTTTTGCCTGACGGACAGGTTGTTACAGGAAAGACATCCACAACTTTGGGTGCTGCGTCGGCATTGCTTTTGAATGCACTTAAGGTTCTGGGCGGCATTGATGATGAATTAGAACTCATCTCTGCCGATATCCTCGAGCCGATTTGTGAACTAAAAACCGATTACCTGAAGCATAAAAACCCACGACTTCACACAGACGAGGTATTATTGGCACTGACGGTTTCGGCACTCACCGACCCGATTTCAAAGCTTGCAAAGGAACAGCTCTCAAACCTTCAGGGAAGTGATGCTCACTTCTCGGTAATTATTAGCGAAGAAGACGAGATGATTTTAAGAAGACTCGGAATAAATGTCAGTTGTGAGGCAAGATACGAAAACAAGAGATTATATCACAGAAAGAAATAGTATTAAAAAGGGCAGGAGTCTGCTCTTTTTGGTTTTCGGTATATTTTAGGAAGGGAAAGTAGATTATATGAGAAATGAAAAAGATACAGCCGTTTCGAATTATGCAATGATTGTTTTTGTCATTTTGCTGGGGCTATTGTTTACATTCGTGGACTATAAATACCCATTGAATGATTTGTTGACGTTTCTGGATTCACAGATACTGATTGAGATTTCGGATATTATGCTCCAGTCGATTATGGCATTTGCTGCTGTATGGATAACCTGCTATCTGCTTTTGGGACAGGTTTTCAAAGACAGATATACTCTGAAAAATGTTGAAGAAAAACAGATGAAACCTATGAAGGCACAGATAATAAATATTGTTATTTCTGTTATCTTTGGTGTGATGATTCTTGTTATTCACAAAGGCGTTTTAGCCCCTCTTTTCTATATTATCTTTACGATATATACAATAATAAATATCCTGTTTACAGCATGTGAAACGGTAAAGTCAATGATGACAAATACATATATTGATAAACTGTTTTCCGATTTGAACGATAGCATCAAAAAATCCGATGCTGAAAGTTTTGCAAAACTAATTCCCGATATTGCAAAGTCCTGTGAGGAAAGTGTATTAAAAGAGGAATATTGCGTAGTTGAGAATGTTATAGAAAAAACAGGAGAAAGCTTCAAATTATTCTTTGAAAATGACAATGATTCGGAGGATGATAACAAAATATTCGAGCTTTTCGTGGATTTTGACATTGAACTTGTAAGGTTCTGCCGTGATATAAAGTCTGACTCTCTGATTCAAAAGATAATCCGCAGTAATGCAGATAATCTTGCGCTTGCTGCGGAGTCGGGAAAAGAAAAGCGCTTTGACAGGTATATGGTTGGATATAGCAGAAACATAGTTTGGACAATACGCACAAACCATGGTGAGGATATAGCCTCATATAAATCAAGGCTATATGGCATGATTTATTATCTTGCAAAGAAAATGATGGAGGCAGATAACCCGGTATATTTCAAAAGAACACTCGACCACCTGTTGGCGGTGTTACAGAGTCTGAATGATTCTCAAGAAAGGGTTTATTTTGATGGTTATGTAAGAGCTTTGACTAACATAGTGATTGAGTGTATCGATGCCGGGGAAACTAAAAATGCATATTTTGATGTAGCATATAAGAATACATTTATACCAATGTCTAAAGCACTGTTGAGAAAAGATATACAGTTTGAAAAAATAAGAGATTTTTACAGAACATTGTTTCAGGCTGTTCTTGAAAAGGATTTTCTGCTGGGAATTGACTTTTACGAGCGTATTTTCAAAGCCGAACATCTTTTGAGCCGTGATATTTATTATTTGTCATTTAAACAATATATGATAGAAACAATGTTCAGGGAAGCAACTAAAGACAATGCTGAAGTAAATGAGAAACTATTGTATTTCAGGGCGGCTTTGCTATTTGAAGGATTAAGCAACAATTATAATTACAAGCTGTACCTCTTAGAGGGCGTGGAAGAGATGTTAAATAATGGCAGTATTTCATACGAAAAGGTGAAATATTTCACATTTAGGTCGCTTCTTGAATGTGCAGAAAAGGAAAATTTTCAATCGTTTGGCGGTATTCTTGCTCAACTCAACAAAATTATATCGGAGGCATATAAAGATAATGCTTTAAAACAGAAAGAATTTTTTGAAATTTATCTTGACTTGTTGTTTGAAAGGGATATTACAAGAAATGATAAATTCCTCAATGAACTTATGTATTTTATGCACCAACTGATTTTAAATGGTATTTCTGATAACTGTTTGGGTTATGTAATATCTGTTTTGGGTGATATCTCAAAAGATGTTAATATCACCTCGGGTCAGGTGAAAAAAGAAATTATTATGACGCTAAGAGAAATTCTTAAAAAGGGTGATGTTATAACAGAAGACCTGGAAAAACAGATTTATAAAAGCATATATATTGCAGGTGAGAGCTGCATTGAAAACGATTGCGAGGAAGTTTTAAGATGGGTTTCGAATTATTATGGATGGTTTATAGTCGACAACCTAAGGAAGCAAAAGCGCTCTGAGGCGTTGATAAATTATCTGTTTGACCGGGCATTTGAACTATATAACATAGCAAAAGCCATGCAGGTTTCGGAAAAGACAATCATATTCTATCTTACACTCTTTACAAGTGTTGGAATGTATTGTTGCATGAATGATGAGAACAGACCCTATCTTGATAGAATTTATTCGGGTTTGATGGATGAGGATATAAACCGCATTAAGCTTGCCCTAAGCATCAGAACGGGTGAAAATGATGAATTTGAGATGCTTTTAGAAGGCAAAAGCCAGATACTCAAAGAATATTTTTTGTATGGCTTGGAAAGCCAGAAATAATCTGACAATGTATTTTGTAGGCTTTCTTCTTGGTAATGAAAAGGTGCTGGAGAAGATGGGAAATGCAATGAATGATGGAATGCTCGCACCATACAAGAAGATGTTTGATAAAATGGATAAAGGGGAAAGAGGCTAAGCGCCTCTATTTCATTTTCGTCATATGGTTGACAAGCCGGATGGTGGGATGGTATAATTTATGTGAAATCTGCTTTAGGGGGATTGGGAATGAACATATTAAACTTTTTGGGAATAACCCTAGTGGAAATATTGACAATATTAGTTTTAATAATTGCCCTGATACTTTTGAGCAGGGGTAAAGTTAAAGCGGGAATGTGTTTGGTAGCTACTGTGTTGGCTCTCAATGTTTTGGGTAATTGGAACACGTGGTTTACACTCTTTTTATTAATATCAAAATAAAGGAGAATGGCTATGAAGAAAACATTGAAAACAATTGCTATACTTGTTGTTATATTTTTGTCTGTTATTGTGTTAATAAAGGTTGGTGATGTTTTATTCAATCCGCTCCGGCAGGACGAGGGGCAAATAAGAAAAAACATACTGGAGATTACACCAATCGGGATGATGATGGAAGATGTGCGTGGAGTTATCGATGATAAAAGGGATTGGGAAATAAGATATGTTGGTGATGAAAACACTTCAGTAGATACCGGAATGAAAAAGATAGAAGCTTATATAGGTAGTTATCATAATCTGTTTGAAACTTCAGTAACTGTATATTGGAGATTTGATAAGAATTCCAGGTTGATAGATGTTTTTGTTCACAAATTTACAGATAGTCTTTAACCGTTTAAGTGGCAGTATTATATTTTTTTGAAAGAGGCTAAAAGCCTCTTTTTCATTTTTATAAAAAAATTTACAATTGTGCCCTTTTTGTCATCTTTTTATTGACGAAACTTGTTTTATGTAGTAAAATGTTGATATGGGAAATTTTGTTAAACTGGGGGAATACAAATGAGCAAAATGCTTGGAGTAATGCTTGACTGTTCGAGAAATGCAGTAATGAGCACAGAGTCAGTAAAAGAATATGCTGATGTTTTGAAGAAAATGGGATATAACACCCTTATGCTATATACCGAGGATACATACGAGATTGATGAAAATCCTCTCTTTGGATATATGAGAGGAAGATACTCAAAAGAAGAATTAAAGGATATAGATTCTTATTGTAATTCAATCGGAATTGAACTGATTCCGTGTATTCAGACTCTTGCCCACTTGAATTGTATGTTCAAATGGACCGAATATGATGATATTAAAGACTGTGACGATATTCTGCTGATTGGAGAGGAAAAGACCTATAAACTGATAGAGAATATGTTTAAAACACTTTCTGAGTGCTTTACATCCAGAAAAATCCATCTTGGAATGGACGAAGCTTACAGGGTGGGAACGGGCAAATATCAGGAAAAGCATGGGATATGCGACAGATTCGACACAATAAACTCACATCTTGCAAAGGTTTGTGAGATAGCTGAGAAATTCGGACTTGCCCCTATGATTTGGAGCGATATGTTCGTAAAACTTGCACTTGATACAGACGATTATTATGCTCTGAAGGATTCATCGGCTATTAAAGAAAAAGCAAATCTTCCCGAGAATATCTCACTCGTATACTGGGATTATTTCACAACCGATTATAACGACTATATTGATCGTGTAAATTTGAACAAAGCGTTTGGGAAAAAAGTGTATTTTGCAGGCGGTGCATGGACATGGAAAGGATTTGCACCTGATAACGCATTCAGTATAAAGGTATCCAAGGTTGCAATTGAGGCTATGAATGCATCGGATATTGACGGCACAATTATGACCATTTGGGGTGATGACGGTGCAGAGTGCTCGCCATATGCGATTTTGCCGACATTGATGTGCGTTGCAGAGTTTTCAAAGGGTAACTTTGAGATGGAAAGTATTAAGGAAAAGTTTAAAGAAATCACAGACTGTAATTTCGACGATTTTATGCTTCTGGATACATTTGATATGCCGGGCGGAAAACACGTATATTCACCGGGCAAGTATGAGGGAAATGCCGCAAAATACTTGCTCTATAACGATATGTTTATGGGTCTCAACGACTATCAATGTTCGCTGAGTGATGAGAAGTTTTATGAAGAGCTCAAATGTAAAATTAAAAATATCAGGGATAGAGGTTCATATTCTTTGATTTTTGATGCTTACGAAAAACTTGCCGATGTTCTTTCGACCAAAAGCTATCTGGGTGTTAAAACAAGGAAGGCATACACCGAAAACAACATCAAGGAAATAAAACGGCTTATAAAGGAATACAAAATTCTTATAAAGAAATTAGAAAAGTTTTATGACGCATATCGAAAGATGTGGTGTGCGACCAATAAGCCGCACGGATTTGATATACTCGACCTTAGAATAGGTGGTATTATTCAGCGTGTTAAGGGTTGTAAGTCAAGACTTTCTGCCTATGTCAAGGGTGAAATCAAGGAAATCCCTGAGCTTGCGGAGGAAATCATTGATGCCAAGACTAACCTTTCGTGGAGTAGACTCTTTAGCGCAAATGTTGTTTCGCATATTTTGTAATGAATGGTAAAAAGGCGACTTCAACAAAAGTTGAAGTCGCCTTTTTGTGTATTATATTGATTTTAAACGGTTTTTTTGATATAATAAGAATGTAAGTTGTAAGTCTGATAAACCTTGATGTAAAAATAATGGGAGATAGAATATGAGGGATTTTATTTACTATGCACCAACAAAGGTGTTTTTCGGTAAGGATAAGCATAAAGATGTGGGTAAAATAATAAAAGGCTACGGTTATGACAAGATAATGCTCCAGTATGGACAGGGTAGCATAAAACAGTCGGGGCTTTATGACGAGGTTATGGAATCCCTTGCAGAATACGGAATAGATGTTGTCGAAATGGGTGGCGTTGAACCGAACCCGAAGCTTTCGTTTGTTCGTGAGGCTGTAAAGGTAGCAAAGGAAAATAATGTGCAGATGATACTTGCGGTTGGTGGTGGAAGTGTGCTTGATTCTTCAAAATATACCGCAGCGGGCGTATGTACAGATTGCGATCCGTGGGAGTTCCCGACAAGAAAAACCACAGTTGAAAACGCTCTGCCGGTGGGATGTATCTTGACCATTGCCGCAGCGGGAAGTGAGATGAGCTCATCTGCGGTTATCACTAATATGGAGCTTAATATGAAGCGGGGCTTCAACAGTGATTTTAACCGTTGTAAATTTGCGATTATGAATCCTGAGCTGACATACTCTGTATCGAAATATCAGACGGCGTGCGGTGTGGTTGACATCATGGCACACACGATGGAGCGTTATTTTATTCCTTGTGAGCCGACCGACCTTACCGATAGAATTGCAGAAAGCGTCCTGAAAGCGACAATTGCGGCAGGGACAACTCTTATGGAAAATCCTGAGGATTATGATGCACGAGCAAATATGATGTGGGCATCGAGTATCTCGCATAACGACCTTACCGGTTGCGGACGTGAAAACGCTCTTCCCGTGCATCAGTTAGAACATGCACTGAGTGGTGAGTATGACAGGATCGCTCACGGCGCAGGTCTTGCTGTTCTTTTTCCGGCGTGGGCAAAGTATATTTATAAGCATAATATTGCCCGTTTCGCACAGTTTGCACGCCGTGTGTGGGACTCTGAGGAAGTGAATGACGAAGCAGCAGCTTTGGCTGGAATAGAAAAAATGGCAGCATACTTCAAGTCAATCGGTATGCCGACCTGTCTTACTGATTTTGGGTTGGATGAGAGTTGTATAGAGAGACTCTCTGAGCTTTGCACATATGGCAGACAAAGAACAGTTAAGAGCTTAATTGATATGGATTTTGATGTGATAAAGGATATATTCGAATTATGCTTATAATGTCTGATGCGAAAAAGGGGAGTAATGGAATGGATAGCATTACAATAACTAAAAAACTGAATGTAAAAAAGCAATACGACATTATCGTGTGCGGAGGCGGAGTTGCAGGTGTTGCGGCTGCAGTTACTGCGGCAAATAACGGCCATTCTGTTTTGCTCATCGAAAAATCGAATGTTTTGGGCGGTCTTGCAACTATGGGACTTATCAATCTGTTTGTTCCGATGTGTAACGGTCGGGGTAAGCAGATAATCTTCGGTCTTTGCGAAAAATGGGTAAGGCTCAGCGCAAAGTACGGGTATGACACTATTCCTGATGAGTGGAAAGATGGAGAACCAAAAACTCCAACCGATATGCGATATTATCAGCTTTATTCTCCGAATATTTTTGCTCTTCAGCTTACAGAGGAAATAACAAAATCGGGTGCTGATATTCTGTTTGACTGCATTGCCTGCGAGCCTGTAATGGAAGGCCGGGAGTGCAAGGGCGTGGTTTGCGAGAGCAAATCAGGAACGGAATATTACGCCTGTAAAATGCTCATAGATGTAACAGGCGATTGCGACATTTTACGCCGTGGCGGAGTGCCGATAGTTGCAGGTCAAAACTTTTTTACATATTATGTAAAGATGATTACGCTTGAATCCTGCGAAAAGGCGGTAAAGGAAAAAAATATCCTGCACGCATTCAGCAACTATTTTGGCGGAAATATAAATCTGTTCGGTGACAATCAACCTGATGATGTGCCGAAATGGTCAGGCTTGACGGTTGAGGAGGTAACAGACTATCTTATCAGAAATCAGCAACTGGTGCTTGATAAGATAAAGAAAACAGACAGACTCAGCCGTGAGATCACACATCTTCCGTTTATGCCGCAGTTTAGAACAACCTGCAGGCTTGACGGGGACTATGCTCTGAAGGTATCGGATGCCTATAGGCACTTTGATGACTCGATTTGCGCAATCAATGATTTTGAACACAGAGACCATCTTTTTGAGGTTCCGCTAAGATGTATAACAAGAAAGGATTATCCGAACATCTTAACAGCAGGAAGAAGTGCCTCGGGAGAAGGCTACGGCTGGGATCTCCTGCGAGTTATTCCGCCTGCGATTATAACAGGTCAGGCGGCTGGCCATGCGGCTTGTATGGCGATTGAGGATAAAGTTGGAGTTGCCGATGTAAACATTCCGGCATTGCAGAAAAGACTCGAGAAGGATAATATAATGGTTCATTTCCCGGACGAATATATCCCCGAGGATAAAACTGTTATAATCCACGGTAAAAATGCTCCCGATTTTGATATCGGGCATATATAAAATAGTGATAGAGGTGTAAATGATGAAAGAATTAAAACCGATTAAACTGATTCCCGCATTCAAGGACTATATCTGGGGCGGTAGAAGACTTGTTGAAGAATATAATAAACAATGTGATTTTGAAAGGGTGGCCGAGAGTTGGGAACTCTCGACCCACAAGGACGGAGCGAGTATTGTAAAAGACGGTGCGTTCAAGGGTTTAACGCTTTCTGAATACATCAAAGTGAATGAACACGACGTCCTTGGCGAAAATGTGAAAGAGTTTGAGAATTTCCCGATGCTGATAAAATTCATTGATGCAAAAGAGGCCTTGTCAATTCAGGTACACCCTGATGATGAGTATTCGCTAAAACATAACGGTGAATACGGAAAAACAGAAATGTGGTACATATTGGATTGCGATGCCGATTCATATCTCTACTATGGATTCAAAAAAGAGATTTCGAAAGAAGAATTCAGAAAAAGTATTGAGGAAAACACAATCCTTGAGTATCTGAATAAAGTTGAAGTGAAAAAAGGCGATGTGTTCTTTATTAAGTCGGGAACTGTCCATGCTATAGGTAAAGGTATTGTCATTTGTGAAGTACAGCAAAACTCAAATTCTACATACAGAGTCTACGACTACGACAGAACCGATAAGGACGGAAACAAAAGACCACTTCATATCGAACAGGCGATAGATGTTGCCAAAACCCAGCCACCGCAAAATTACAAAAGGGAAGGAAATGTTCTTGCAAGATGCAAATACTTCACCGTTGAGGAAGTTCAGGTAGATGGAAAGGCATCTGTTAATGTTACTGATAAAACATTTAAATCGGTAATAGTGGTAGATGGACAAGGAAATCTGTCAAACGGTGAAGAGAAGATGGAATTTAAAAAAGGTGACAGCATATTCATTCCTGCACAAAATGATGTGTTTGAAGTGAGGGGCAAGTGCCGACTGATTGTATCTTATATATAAAAAAAGCGACTGACATTTGTCAGTCGCTTTCGCTTTTATTCAATAGGATTTGTGTTACTTGTTTTCCGTATCCGATTCGGGGTTGACATCAGCCACATATTTATTAAGGGTGGGGTGTATGAAAAAGTTTACTATAAACCCTGTAAAAGATGGCAAGATAAGCAATTCCAGCAAAATATATATAACTATTACAGCGATATTCTTAATTGTAAAAAGCGCAACCAAAGGCAAAACTATATGGATTACGAGAAGAATAGCGAATAAAAGTAGATTTTTTGGCAATTCAATAAATGTCAGCACCAAGGCGTTTTTCAAAATATGACGCAATTTCAAATCAAAAGTAATCATCATCTGGTATATGTACATGTGCATCATGAGATATATAAAAGCGCAAATGTTTATAAACCATACCAGAAAAAATGCTTTTGTCTGCAAATAATAATTCAATGAAATTGCGGTCAGCATAAAAACGGCAATATCAATTATCAAAAGGCATATTCCTTGTTTAAAATTTGATTTTATGCTTTTGAAATAATCACTGAATAACCAGATATGCCTGTCCTGACCGAGTTCTCTTAAAAGATATACAAACCCGCCAGAAAATGGGCCCGTACCTAAAAATACGGCAAATATCAGAGAAATGATAAAACGAAAAAGTATATCTATTAAAAATAATAAAAGCGATGCCTGTTCGTCTGCTATTGCCGCTGAAAGTCTGTTGATAACAGGAGTTGTCAATATTCCTGATGCAATCATTATAATAAGTAATATGGGGATGGAAGCCAACATGTGAAGTGTGTTTGATTTTACGAGACTCCATAATTTTAGTGGCAACAGCTCAAAAAAGGTTGCTGTAATTGGCCGATTGGGATCGGGCTTATTTATCCCTTTGCCGGGTTTTGAATAATTTCCGAAAAACATATCTGAACTCCTTTAATTGTTATATCCTTATATTATCATAAAATGAGCGAATTGTCAAACGATGAAGGGAAGAGCTGATAGTATATTATATACGAAAAAATATCTGGTATCTGTCAGTGTTATTTTGCTTTTATTTATTAATAATGTATTGACAAAACAGCAATAAAACAATAAAATTATAATGAATTGTGTGAGATAGTGAAGATGTTTGAAATTATGGAGGCATAAGGTATATTTATGTGTGAAAAGACGGTAAGAACCGATATGTTTATGCATGATATGGTACATAACAATCCGGGATTGGAACCATATGAATCTGAATACTTAAATCCTCGTTTTTTAAAGGAACGTGGATATGACGGTAAGACTTTTGAACTGTTTGGCTGTGCTCAATACGGGCTTTTATGGGATGCTTACGATAACTTAAGAGGTGACGGTAAAAAGGTTTTCCCGATTGGCACAAAAGAAAGAGCATGGGTTGAAAATAAAAAACAGGAGCTCAAAGCAGCATATAATGCAGTGGTTGAGGCAGGACTTAAGGTTTCCTTTATGATGGATATAATAGTTTTGCCTAAAGCAATCCTTGATTTGGAGCCTGAGATTTTAAATGAAAACGGAAAAATTGATATCAGAAAACCGCGAATGAAAGTGATTCTGGACTGTCTTTTTGATGAAATGTTCAAAGAATTCCCGCAAGTGTCGGGAATCTATGTCAGATACGGAGAAACCTATGTGGGAGAAAAGTATAACACACCGTATCACACAGGAAATCATCCGATTGTCGGTGATGAAATTGAGTTTCACAAATTCCTGATAAAGTATCTCTCGAACAAGGTATGCAAAGAGCATAACCGTGAAATATACTATCGCACATGGGGATTCGGTGCATTTCAGTATGATCCTGACCTGTATAAACAGATAAGCGATTCGGTTGAAACGGATAAAAATCTGTATTTTTGCGTAAAGCATACAAAGGGAGATTTCCGCCGTACATATGCTTTTAATCAGTGTATCAATACCGGAAACCATCGGCAGATTGTTGAAGTTCAGGCGGCTCGTGAATATGAAGGCAAGGGAGCATATCCAAACTATATAGCAGATGGTGTAATAAACGGCTTTGAAGAACTGAAATGGAAAATGACCGAGGATGAAACTCAATCATTAAAAGAGGTTGTAAATGTTAAGGATTCGCTTGTCAAGGGAATCTGGACATGGTCACGAGGCGGTGGCTGGGACGGGCCGTATATTAACGGCAAAAACGGAGAAAATGGCTCGGTTGAAGTAAAAGACGGACGTGAGCTGTGGACCGATATTAATGCTTATGTCCTCTCTAAATGGGCAAAGGACACATCTCATTCTGACCGTTATTATGTGATAAAATATGCAAAAGATATCCTGAAAATGTCGGATAAAGACAGTGAAATATTTTATGAGATATGTATAAAATCTGCTCATGCAGTATTGCTTGGGATAGGATGTAATAATTCCTTGTATAAGGTTGATCCTCTTTGGACAAGAGACCAGAATATTGAATATGAAAGATTTCTTAAAAATATCAAAAATGCAATGGATGTTGATGCTCTTGATGTGATGCTGGAAGAAAAAAGAGAGAGCGTTTTAACGTGGGAAGAAATTGTCAGGTTGGCAGAGCATTTATCGGATGACCTGGAAGTGAAGGAATATATTATAAACACCTGCCACTATGGAAGAATACTATATAGCATTTATGAACTACTCCATAAAATCCAGATTGAATCTTTGACCGGAACAGGAAAAGTTGATTTACTTGTAAATAAGTATGAAGAACTCTGGCAAGAGTGGAGAGATATGAAGGAAACAAAACCGGGATTTCCGACGCTTTATGAAAAGGAAAGCAAGCCTCTTGACTTAAAAGGTTATTTTGGCAATACGGGATTTGATATCGTAATAGAGAAGTGCAAAAAATAAATCTTTATAACAATGCCTCTTTATCGGAACAGATGCTTTGGTTATCAGCTTTATAAATTTGATGTAAAACGCTTTTTCCATTGGGCACTTAACTTCTATAATGCCCAGCTCTCAACAGGACCAATCAATCCTTATGTTGTAACAGATTCTAACGGAGGTTTCCCAGCAGGAGATGCATTTTCTGTCTATCCAGCAGAGGACGGACCGATTCCGTCGATGCGATTTATCGTTTTCAATGAAGCCCTGCAGGACCTTCGTGCATTGAAACTGCTCGAAACTTATATTGGCCGTGACGAGGTTATAAGATTATTGGAAAATGTTGTCGGTGAAATACGTTTTGATAAGTGTGCGAAAACTGCACAGATTATGCTTGATGTTAGAACTGAAATGATGATGAGATTTAAGGAATTAGCAAAATAAGGTTAAGGAGACTTATTATGGAACTGAATAAAATCTTTACTTCTCACATGGTTTTTGCGGCAAATAAGCCGATACGGATATACGGAAATGGAAAAGGCAGAGTCGAGATAAGCTTTGCCGGCCAAAGCATAAGTCACTCATCAAATCAAGAAGAGTGGATGGTTGAGCTTCCGCCGATGGAATACGGTGGACCGTACTCTATGGAGGTTGTTTTTGAAGACCGCAAGATAATGCTTGAGGATATTTACGTAGGCGAGGTTTTTTTGTTTGCCGGACAATCAAATATGCAATTTAAAGTTAAAGAAACAAATGCAATACTTGAGGATTATTTGGCTAATGAAAAATTAAGACTCTTTTCTACAGATAAAAAGGATAATGGCGACTTTTTTACATCTGATGATGGATGGGTTTTATGCAAAAAAGACAATTTTACAGATTGGTCTGCGATTGCGTTTTTTGTCGGCGAAAAGCTTGCCAAAGAAAAGGGCATAGCAGTTGGATGTATTGCCTGTTATCAATCGGCATCGGTTATTGAAAGCTGGGTGCCGGAGGGGACTTTTAAATCTTTGGCAATAGAGGAAAAGCATCCTGACCATGTTATGGAAGAGTATAGTGAATGGAACAAAGATGGACTCCTTTATAACTATGCTTTATCACAGGTGATTCCATACTCTTTGTCGGGAGTTGTGTGGTATCAGGGCGAAAGCGACACCTCCGAAGCCGAAGGAAAGGTTTATGCTGATGAATTGAGTGAACTAATCGGTATCTGGAGAGGTGACCTAAAAGATGATGCACTACCGTTTGTAATCATACAAATTGCAGATTATATTGAGAGAAACGATTGCGCATGGAGGCTCGTTCAGGAAGCGCAGTTAAAGGTTCAGTCTGTGCTGCCATTTGTAAAAACGGTAATTTCAAGGGATGTTTGCGAAAACGACGATATTCATCCAAAAACAAAGGATAAGCTTGCAAACAGGGTATATGATGCAATTATAAATAAATAACCTACCGATAAATTTCATGAGAAAATGCAGACATTCAATTAGATGGAGGTCTGCATTTTTTTGTTTGATTTTCTGAAAGATAATAGCAGATATACGGATTGGAGAAAATGAGTAAAAGGCAAGATAGTGTTATTTTCGTTCAATATATTTTGTTGACTGAAAAATTAGTGAATTATATAATTATTATATAAAATTAATTTGTGGGAGTGGTATATATGCAAAAATTTAATGTTGAAAATCATGAGCCATCATTTTTGCCAAATGATAAAAAATGGAAACTCGTATGGTCGGATGAGTTTGATGGTACCGAACTTGACAGAAACAAGTGGGATTTCAGACTGCATTTTAATGGAAAAAGACACAAGTGCTGGATAGACGATGGTGTAGAGCTTGACGGAAATAGTAATGCTGTTTTCAACCTTGTGGAAAGAGACGGTGTATACTACTGCTCAACCATTCAAACAGGGTCGGTATATACCGATAAAGGTATTGATGAAAATGAGGCTACAGAACCTAAATTTTCACATGGATACGGATATTACGAATGTAGGTTCAAATCACAGAATGAAGCACCGTGGTGGTCAGCATTCTGGCTCAAATCCCCTACAGCTCACCGTGGAAATCCTGCTGAAATAGACGGAATTGAAGTTGATATTATGGAAATCTTTGATCCTCATAAAATGTATCCTCATATGATACTATGATGGTGCTCTTACAATCGAGCGTGAAATCAGCGGTGAAGAGCAGATAAAGGATATCAACTATGCGGTTGAATATCTCGGAAAACTCATATAAGGAGGATTCGGGTATGAAAGTTGCAATAGTTGGTGTTGGCGGAATGGGCGGTGTTCATTTCGGTATTTACAAGAACCTGCCCAATATTGAGTTTGTGGCTGCCTGCGATGTAAGAATTGATATGTTGAAGGAAAAAGCAGAGGGAGTCGATATCAATCTCTATTCAGATTATGAAGAGATGTTAAGAGTTGAAAAACCTGATATCGTTGACGTTTGTACACCTACATATCTTCATAAAGAGCATACAATCATGGCTTTGAAGAGCGGAGCAAATGTGCTTTGTGAAAAGCCTATGGCATTAAATAGCAGTGATGCTTCCGAGATGGCAAAGGTTGCTAAAGAAGAGGGAAAACTGCTTATGATTGCTCATGTTGTGCGCTTTATGTCACCTTACCGTTATCTTGAGAAGATAATCAAGACCGAAAAGTACGGCAAACTCGTAAAGCTTCATATGGACAGAATAAGCTCGACTCCGAGATGGAGTAACAAGAACTGGATGCTCGACGTTAAAAAAAGTGGACTTGTCGGACTTGATATGATGATTCACGATGTTGATTTTATGCAATCAATGTTGGGTAAGCCAAAGAATGTTTTTGGTACGTTCTATGATATGGAAAACCTTTCAAATCATCTTTCGGCAGTCTATGAATATGATAAGCTTTCGGTTGCAGTTGAAACCGGCTGGATGAAGGCGGACTATCCTTTCTTTGCAGGATTTACAGCATTCTTTGAAGAGGGTTACCTTGAGTTAAAGGACAGAAAACTCTTTGAAAACAAAGAAGAAGTTGACCTGAAAAAGGATAACCAGATTGGTGATACAGGCATCAATCTGTCAGATGTAGACGGTTATTATGAGGAAATTGTTTACTTTATTGATTGTGTTAAGAACAATAAAGAGCCTGAGTTCGTAATGCCTGAGAGCTCAATTTATACAATAAAACTCATAGAAGAAACTTTTGAAAAAACAAGTAAACTAAACTAACGATCGAATTAGATTTTGGGGAAAAGGTTTAGTGACTGATTTCTTGATTTCTTTTTGATAAAAAATTTTAAGGAGGACGAGAAAATGAAAAGAATTATCTCGGGAATTTTAGGTGTTGTTATGGCAGCATCTATGGCAATCGGACTTGCAGGCTGCGGCGGCAAGGATGGGAACACATTGGTATGGTACATGCCAGGCGATAAGCCAGCTGATCATGACATGGTTATGGCAGCAGTTAACGAAAAGGTTGAAGCAGCACTTGGTAAGAAGCTTGACTTGGTTTATATCGATTCTTCTTCATACGGAGAAAAGATGAAACTCAAGATGGCATCTGGCGAAGACTTTGACCTTATGTACACAGGTTGGAGAAACCCATATCAGACAGCTGTAGAGATGGGCGGCTTAATGGACATCACAGACCTTGTTGAACAGGTAAAGATGAACGAAGTTGTTGAACAGTATTTCCTTGATTCTGCAAAGATTAACGGAAAGATTTATGCTGTTCCTAACATGCAGGTTATCTCGAACCCAAATGATATGAACGTTCCGCCAAGTGTGTTGAGGGATTGTGGAATCGAAGATAAATTTGCAAAGTTGCAGACAATGGCATCTGCTTCAATGAGCTTTGATGAGTTAAAGGCTATGCTTGATCTTTTTGGTGAAATGTTTGCTGCTGTAAAGAAAAAGAGACCTGACCTTTATGCTTGGAACCCATCAGGCGGTAACATTGGTACATACACAAACTATGAAGTTTTGAACAATCTTTGTTTAAGAAGAGACGGTACAGATCCTACACTCTACATTGAGTATGAAACAGAAGAGTGGAAGCTTGGCTGTCAGAAGGTAAGAGAATGGTATAAGGCTGGTTATATCAGAAACGATATTGCATCAGTTGGTAACTCTCTTACAGAAGAAGACAGAAAAAAGGTTGCTTTTGTAAACAATACATGGAGCTACGGTGTTGAAAATTCTGAAATGAAGAAGTACGGCGAACCTTTAAGCCATGCTTTGTTGTTTGAAACATATGTAGTAAGAACAGCAGCGCTTCTTACAATGATCGGTGTTGGTGCAAACGCTAAAGACCCTGAAACGGCTGTTAAGTTTATCAGACTTATCAATGAGGATGTTGAACTCTACAACCTCCTTATCTGGGGTATTGAAGGCACACACTACACAAAGAACGAAGATGGTAGTATCGTTATTAACAGAGAAGCTGGCTACATGAGCGGTGCAACTCCTCTTGGATATAACGGTTGGCAGTTTGGTAACCAGTTTAATGCTTACCTTGAAGAGGGTGAAGACCTTAACAAGTGGGTTGAAATCAAGAAGCAGAACGACGAAGCTGTTAAGTCACCAATGCTCGGATTTGTGCCTGACACAACTGCAATTGCAACAGAAATTGCAAACACATCAAGCGTAATAGCTGAATATAAAGCAAAGATTTACTTCGGTACAGAAGACTTTGATGTATGGTATCCTGAATTCTGTCAGAAGATGGAATCTGCTGGTATCAAGAAAGTTCAGTCAGAGCTCCAGGCTCAGTACGATGCATTTCTTGCTTCAAAATAATAAATTGTAATAATTTAAAACACGCAAAACCAAATGGTTTTGCGTGTTTTTTGTATTATCGATTATCTGAATGCTCTGGGTGTTACGCCTGTTATGGCTTTGAAGTTTCTGTTAAAGCTGCGAAGAGAAGTATAGCCACTATCTAATGCACATTGCAATATTGAACAATCAGAATTATTGAGCATATAGCATGCGTTGTTTATCCTATACTGATTAACATAATGGTTAAATGAAATACCGACAGTGTTTTTAAAATATCTAGACAAATAGGAATAGCTAAACGCAGTTTCTTTTGCTAATTGCTCTAGGGAACAGTCACTGTTATAATTAGATTCAACAAATTCAAAAATTTTATAAAGCAGATTTTTATCGTCTCGGTTTTTCTCGAAATATTTAACTTCGTCATCAAATTCTGCGCATACGGAGTATAAAATCCCTTTCAGTTTGATTTTTGAACTGTCTTCAGATAATTTGTTTATTGAATCTATCAGATACTTACTTGGCGAAAATTTGTTGTTTTCAGGCAATTTTTTTGATGTTTTAGAAGAGTACGCCTTAACCAATTCCGGTGAGAATATACATAGCATATGTTTGCTTTTTTGACTGTTTAAAGAATGCATCTGATGTGGGAAGATTAGCAGGGCATCTCCTTTTTTTAAAGCATATTGTCTGCCGTCTACAGTTATGTCCATTTCCCCTGATAGAATTGTTATAAACTCAAATGATTGATGCAGGTGTGCAGGAAATGAGAAGTTTTTTCCGTATTCCCTACAAAAATATTCGGATAGTCCGAAATGTTGAGTTTGATAAAACATAAGTCACCTCGAAAGACAAATTTTGTCTATATATTATATATATTTTTGCGAGAATTGTCAATAGGAATGTGATAAAATGAAAACAAAAATATAAGGAGGAGTTTTATGAGTTATTATATTGGTGCTGATTTGGGAACATCGGCTCTGAAATTGCTTCTGTTAGACGAACAAAAGGTTATAATTGATACAGTAACAAAAGTCTACGAAGTATCCTACCCTAAGCCGGGCTGGAGCGAGCAAAATCCAGAGGATTGGTGGAAGGCGATGATTTCAGGAATAAAAGAACTAATAGCAAACATTGACAAATCCCAAGTAAGGGGAATTGCGGTTGCAGGGCAGATGCACGGGCTTGTGGTGTTAGATGAAATTGATGAGGTTATAAGACCTGCAATTTTATGGAATGACGGAAGAACTGATAAGGAAACTGATTACTTGAATGAAGTTATTGGAAAGAAAAAATTGTCTAAATTGACAGCTAATATTGCCTTTGCCGGATTTACTGCGCCGAAGATTTTGTGGCTCATGAATAATGAGCGTGAGAATTACGAAAAGATCTCAAAAATAATGCTCCCAAAGGATTACATAAATTATCTTTTGACGGGTGGTGTTCACGCTACCGATTACTCCGATGCATCAGGAATGCTGTTGCTTGATGTGGAGAATAAATGCTGGTCAAAGGAAATGTTAGATATATGCGGTATTGGTGAGAATCAACTGCCCAAGCTTTTTGAAAGTTATGAAGAAATCGGGACCATTTCGGCTGATGTTGCAAAAGAGTTGGGATTAAATCCTGATGTTAAGGTTGCGGCAGGTGCAGGCGATAATGCTGCGGCGGCAATTGGTACTGCAACAATTGGTGAGGGTAGGTGCAATATTTCTCTCGGTACAAGTGGGACTGTATTTATTTCATCGGATAACTTTAGTGTTGATTCAAACAATGCTCTGCATTCTTTCTGTAATGCAGATGGTGCTTATCATCTTATGGGGTGTATGCTTTCTGCGGCATCGTGCAACAAATGGTTCTGTGATGAGGTATTGAAAAGCTATAACTATGAAAAAGAACAAGCTGATATAACAGAAGATATGCTGGGGAGTAACGATGTATATTTCCTGCCGTATTTGATGGGTGAGAGAAGCCCGATAAATGACACTAATGCAACCGGAATGTTTATAGGTCTGAGACCGAATACAAGTCGTAAGGATATGCTTTTGGCTGTTTTGGAAGGAGTAGCTTTTGCAGTGCGTGACAATGTTGAGGTTGCAAAAAGCTTAGGTATAATAATTGAAAAGAGTACAGTATGCGGTGGCGGCGCAAAATCAAAGCTGTGGATGAAAATACTGGCAAATGTCCTGAATATTGAACTTAATATTCCTATGGCAGAGGAAGGACCGGGATATGGTGCGGCGCTTCTTGCAATGGTTGCATGTGGTGAGTATGCTTCTGTTTCAGATTGTGCGGAAAATTTGGTTAAGAAAAAAGAGACAATTTATCCTGATGAAGAAATAATTGCAAGATATGAAAAAAACTATCAGAAATATAAAAAGATATATCCGTCAATGAAAGAATTATACGGAGTGCTGAAGGAGAAATAAAATGAGCTTTGAACGGAGAGCAAGGGAATTAGTAGCTAAAATGACTCTGGCAGAAAAGGTTGAACAAATGAAGTTTAACGCACCTGCTATAGAAAGACTGAATATTCCTGCATATAACTGGTGGAATGAAGCTCTGCATGGAGTTGCAAGATCAGGTTGTGCTACTGTTTTTACACAGGCAATAGGTATGGCGGCAAGCTTTAATGAGGAATTGCTTGAAAAGGTTGCAGACACAATTTCAACAGAAGCAAGAGCTAAATATAATGAATTCAGAAAGCTGGGCTCAACGGAAATATACGAAGGACTTACAATGTGGTCCCCAAACATAAATATTTTCAGAGACCCAAGATGGGGCAGAGGTCACGAAACCTATGGCGAAGATCCTTACCTTACAGCTAAAATGGGAACGGCTTTTGTTAAAGGGTTGCAAGGTACAGGTAAATACAGAAAGGTTGACGCAACCTTAAAACATTATGCAGTTCATAGCGGACCTGAATGCAAAAGACATACCTTTGATGCAAGAATATCCGAAAAAGACCTTTATGAAACATATCTTTGGGCGTTTGAATATTGTGTTAAAAATGCCAAGCCGTCTGCTGTTATGGGTGCATATAACAGAGTAAACGGAGAGCCGTGCTGCGGAAGCAAAACTCTGCTCAAAGATATTTTAAGAGACAAATTTGGTTTTGATGGTTATGTTGTATCAGATTGCGGAGCTATCTGTGATTTTGACGAACATCATAAGGTAACAGAAAATAAGGCGGAAAGTGCTGCACTTGCGGTAAACAGTGGTTGTGAGCTTAATTGTGGGTCTGCATATCAATGGCTGAAAACTGCAACTGCGTTGGGACTTTTAACTGAAGAAACAATCACAGAAGCAGTAGTAAAGCTCTTTACTGCAAGATTCAGACTTGGTATGTTTGATGACGACTGTGAATATGACAATATTCCATTCGAAATTGTAGAGTGCGAAGAACACAGAAATTTAAACAGAGCAATGGCTCAGGAAAGCATCGTTTTGTTGAAAAACAACGGCATATTACCGCTTAAAGATAAAAAAACAATTGCAGTAATAGGTCCTAATGCGGATGATAAGTCTGTACTTTTGGGAAATTATCACGGCACACCTTCAAAGTATACAACTATTCTTAAAGGTATTCAGGATATGGCAGAAGGTAATGTGTTGTATGCAACCGGATGTCATCATTTTGCAGAAATAAACAATGATTGGGCCTCAAAACCAATAAGAGAAGCAGAGGTTGTTGCTAAAAATGCAGATGTTGTTGTGCTTTGTGTGGGACTTAATCCTGCTTTGGAGGGTGAAGAAGGAGATGCTTATAACGCAGATATGTCAGGCGATAAGAAGGATATAGCTCTTCCAAAGGTACAACAGAAGCTCTTTCAAAAAGTTTTTGAAACAGGAAAGCCAATAATACTTGTAAATGTAAGCGGAAGCTGTATTGACCTTTCTTTTGCAAAAGAAAAGTGCCACGCAGTTATACAATGCTTCTATCCCGGTGCAGAGGGTGGTAACGCACTTGCCGATATTATTTTCGGCAAGGTGTCACCAAGTGGAAGACTTCCTGTAACATTTTATGAAAGCGTTGATGATTTGCCTGCATTTGACGATTATTCTATGGAAAACAGAACATATAAGTTCTTCAAAGGTACACCTGTTTATGAATTTGGCTATGGACTTACATATTCTGAAATAGAAGAAGAATGGATTGATGCAACTAAAGTTAAACTAACAAACAAGGGGGACTTTGACACAGCCTATGCTGTGCTTAAATTTGAATATATACCACACAAAAATCTGTGCGGATTTAAAAAGGTCTTTATTAAAAAAGGTGAAACAATAATTATAGAGTTTTAAAGGAGAAGAAATATGTATTTTGAAAATATACAAAAAATCAAATACGAAGGAAAGGATAGCACAAATCCTTTTGCATTTAAGTTTTATGATGCTGAAAGACTAATAATGGGAAAGAAGATGAAGGAGCATCTTCCTTTTGCAATGGCTTGGTGGCATAATTTATGTGCCGCAGGAACAGATATGTTTGGCAGAGATACAGCTGATAAATCATTTGGTGCTGAAAAAGGTACAATGGAGCACGCAAAAGCAAAAGTTGATGCAGGCTTTGAATTTATGCAGAAGCTTGGAATTGAATACTTCTGTTTTCATGATGTTGACCTTGTGCCTGAAGCTGATGATATAAATGAAACAAACAAAAGTCTTGATGAAATAACAGATTATATACTTTACAAAATGGAAAAAACAAATATAACATGCCTGTGGGGAACTGCAAATATGTTCTCGAATCCGAGATTTTTAAGCGGTGCAGGCAGTACAAGTTCTGCTGATGTGTTCTGCTTTGCGGCAGCACAGATTAAGAAAGCACTTGATTTGACTGTTAAGCTTGGCGGAAAAGGATATGTATTCTGGGGTGGCAGAGAAGGTTATGAAACACTTCTTAATACAGATGTGAAATTTGAGCAGGAAAATATTGCCCGTCTTATGAAAATGGCTGTTGAATACGGAAGAAAAATCGGTTTTGAAGGAGATTTCTATATTGAGCCAAAACCAAAAGAACCAATGAAGCATCAGTATGATTTTGATGCAGCAACAGCAATTGGTTTTTTAAGACAGTACGGTCTTGATAAGGATTTTAAATTGAATATTGAAGCAAACCATGCAACTCTTGCAGGACATACATTTGAACACGAACTGAGAATATCTGCCATCAACGGAATGCTTGGTTCTATTGATGCAAATCAGGGTGATATGCTCCTTGGGTGGGATACAGATGAATTTCCGTCTGATGTATACAGCGCAACTCTTTGTATGTATGAGGTGTTGAAAGCAGGCGGACTTACAGGTGGTTTTAATTTTGATGCTAAAAACCGCAGAGCAAGTTACACATATGAGGATATGTTCCATGCATTTATACTTGGAATGGATACCTATGCACTTGGACTTATAAAAGCTGCAAAAATTATTGAAGATGGAAGAATTGAAGAAATAACTAAAAATAAATATTCAAGCTTTGAAAGTGAAATCGGAAAGAAAATCTTAAATGAAAATACAACTCTTGAAGAGCTTTCAGATTATGCTCTCAGAATGAAAAAAGCTGATTTGCCGTATAGCGGAAGACAGGAATATATTGAAAGCATTTTTAATAATATCTTATTTAATTGACAAGAAAGGATGAATATTAAATGTATTTTAAAAAAAAAGAATGAGTCTATTGTATTCAAAGCTAATGGAGAAATTGTTGAAATTTGTCCGTGGGGAAAGAATAGCCTTCGTTTAAGAGCTGCTTTTATGGGTGATATACGAGATGGGGATATTGCTCTGATAAAGCCGGAAAAGTTTAATTCAGAAATTACAATAAATGCAGATAGTGCACTAATTAAAAATGGTAAAATTACCGCTATATTAAAAGTTGTAAATGATAATTGCTTAGGTGATACTCTTCATGTTGAATATTTAAATGATAAAAATGAAACACTTTTAAGAGAAATCACACCAGGCGATGCTTTGCATAAATTTCCAAGAGAATTTAAAAATACGAATGGGGATAGTTTCCGTATAAAACAAACATTTCAGGCTTTGGAAGGTGAAAAAATATACGGAATGGGACAGTATCAGCAGGAAATAATGGATTTAAAAGGATGTAATCTTGAACTTGCTCATAGAAATTCTCAGGCTAGTATTCCATTTTATATTTCTAACAAAGGTTACGGATTCTTATGGCATAATGCAGCTATAGGTGAAGTGAATTTTGGTAAAAATACTACCCAATGGGTAGCTGAAACAACTAAACAACTTGATTATTGGATAACAGCAGGAGATACACCTTCTGAAATCTTGAGTGCATATGTTGATGTAACGGGTAAACCGCCTATGATGCCTGAGTATGGCTTAGGATACTGGCAGTGCAAATTAAGGTATTATAATCAGGATGAAGTTTTGAAAATTGCAAGAGAACATAAAAAAAGGGATATTCCAATAGATGTTCTTGTCATTGACTATTACCACTGGAAAAGGTGCGGAGATTTTAAATTTGATGAAGAATTTTTCCCTGAACCGGAGAAAATGGTAAAAGAACTCAAAAAGATGGGAATACAGCCTATGGTATCATTTTGGCCTCAGGTTGACTGGAGAAGTGAAAATTACAAAGAAATGCAGAATCGAAATCTGCTTGTAAGGAGTAACAGCGGTGTGGATTCTCAAATGGTTTTTCACGGTAATAATGTGTTTGTTGATACTACAAATCCCGAAGCAAGAGAGTATGTGTGGGAGAAATGCAAGAAAAACTATTATGACATAGGAATAGAAAACTTTTGGTTGGATGAAGCAGAGCCTGAGTATCTTCCGTATGATTTTGAGAGATACAGGTATTATCAAGGAGCGGTAATGGAAATTGGGAACATCTATCCGAGAGAATATCAACGCCTGTTTTATGAAGGCTTGATTTCTTCAGGAACCGATGATGTTGTGAATTTATGCAGATGTGCATGGGTAGGAAGCCAAAAATACGGAACATTGGTGTGGTCCGGAGATATTCATTCTAGCTATGAAGATTTCAGAAAACAGATATGTGCGGGAATACACATGGGACTTTGCGGAATACCGTGGTGGACAACTGATATCGGCGGATTTTCAGGCGGAGATGTTAATGATGATAATTTTAAAGAGTTGCTGATAAGGTGGTTCCAGTACGGAACATTTTTGCCTGTTATGCGTATGCATGGTTTAAGACTTCCCCATAAACAGATAATTAATAAAGCAGGTGAAATTTGCGAAATTACGGGAGCAGAAAATGAAATATGGAGCTTTGGAGAAAAAAACTATGAGATAATGAAAAAATTTATAAATATTAGAGAGCTTATGAGAAATTATACCCGTTCACTTATGAGAGAAGCACATGAAAAAGGTACACCTATTATTCGTGCATTGTTTTATGAATTTCCTTTTGATGAACAATGTTGGAAAATAAAGGATGAATACCTTTTTGGCGGAGATATTTTGGTTGCACCTATCTGTTATCAAAATGCTACAGTAAGGAAAGTTTACTTACCGAAAGGTGCGAAATGGACAAATGCAAGAGATGGCAAGGTGCATCAGGGAGGCTGCACCATTGAAGTTAACGCGCCGATAGATACAATACCAGTATTTCTGAAAGAAGGAAAGCAGGACTATCTTATTAACAAAATTTAATTATAATTTTTTAAATCTGCAATTAGTTTTTATCAAAACAAGCACATAAACATTAAGTGTTTTATGTGCTTGTTTTTGTTGTGTAAAGAAAACCCCCAGATAGTCTGGGGGTTCAAAAAAGGTTTTTACCTATGAGTAGTAGACAGAAAAACTCCGATTGTATATAATAAAATTGTGACCTGCCAGTTACAATAAAAAATACAATCGGAGGGCATTAAAATGTTTAAAAAAGAAAACAATTTTAACACTACAAATAGTTTAGCACATACGAAATGGAATTGCAAGTACCACATAGTGTTTGCACCGAAATATAGGAGAAAAGTTTTTTTCGAAGAAAAAAGATTAGAAATAAGGGAAATATTGAGAACATTATGTCAATGGAAAGGAGTAGAGATAATAGAAGGAGAAGTGTGTCCGGACCATATACATATGTTAGTAAGTATACCACCGAAAATAAGTATATCAGGATTTATGGGATATTTAAAGGGAAAGAGTAGTTTGATGAAAAATATGGAAACATGAAATTTGCGTATAGGAATAGAGAATTTTGGTGTAGAGGATATTATGTGGACACAGTAGGGAAAAATACAAAAGCAATAAAAGAATATATAACCGAACAAATAAAAAGAGATAGAGAGTCAGATCAGTTAAGTATATTCGATCCAAGAGACCCATTTATGGGTAGCAAGTAAAAGTTTGCATGACTGGCAGGTCAATAAAAAGACACACTTGTGTGTAGCCAGTAGTATTAGGGCTATGCCCGAAAATGAAATACCACCGGCTAAGCCGGTGGATTTTTATTGCTCGCATAAAGAACGTATTTGCACCTGATAATTATTTTTACTCAAGGGTTTCCTGTTATCAGGTTGTTATTCTGTTATTTTTTATGTATTCCATTGCGGTCATATTTGTATGTTTTTTGAAGGTTCTTTCAAAATGCACAAGAGAATTAAATCCGCAGTCGTATGCGATTGTTGTTATGTTGTTGTTCGAATCCAGCAATAAAGACAGGGCTACGTTGATACGTACGCTATTTAAGTAATCAACAAATGATACACCTATAATTCGTTTGAATTCTCTTGATAGTACATATTTGTCTATAAAATGTTCCCTGGATAAAAAATCCAGAGTTATTTTTTGCTGATAATTATTTTTTATAAAATCGGCAATATCTAGAATCTTAGAATAATAAGCTGATACGGTATTGTTTGATAAATCCGCTGAAGAACCTGAAATTGATCTTGATGAAAGTAACAAAAGGTGTGACAGGATGGTCTTTACCATATGTATAGAATATGAGTCTTTTTTAGTGTTGTTCTCATACAAAAGACTCTGAATCAGTTCCCTGAATACTGCAGATTGATTCGATGAAAAAGTTATAGTGTTTGTAGGTGAATTAAAGCAGGTAAGCAGTTTGTTATCAAACTCGTTATCAAGATCACGTATAAAATCATAGGTAAAGTTAATAAGAATACGTTTACAACCGTTATTATCAACTTTAGATGTTTTATGGAATTTATACGGACCGATAAAAGCTATTGTTAATTCGTTGAGGATAGCGGTTGTATTGTTGACCGTCAAATTACGTGAACCCTGATAGTAATATAATATTTCGTAAAAATCATGAAAATGGGTTCTTGCCGGGTCAGCAGTATTGGGTGTGATGTGTCGGGTTGCAATTGCAAACTGATCGGATTCTTCGGTCTCAAAAAGATCTTTGCTATATTTTATATTATTGGACATATAAAGCACCTCTGATTGACTTTAGTACAAAGAATATTATACCAGGAAAAATCTATATTGTCAACCAAACTGTTATTTTTTTGTGTGGTTAAAAATTGGATAATACTGTAAATTTTGCAAATCCCATACTTTTTATTTACAAAATATGTTGTATATTTGCTTTATTTTTACAAGATTTGTGTAGCAGGGAAGAAAAAGTGATGTTATTATAAAAATGGATAAGATTAAAATTTGAATTTGATAATAAAACTTAAGGAAGAAATTGTATGAAAAGAATGCTTAGTAAAATTTTCGGCATACTGTTAGTTGGTGCAATAGGTACGTTTTGTACAACGGGCACAACGCTCGCAGGTAAACAAAATACAGAAACGAGTAATGTAACAAGTATTTTGTTTAAGAATTCCAAGGGAGAAGAAATCAAGACATTTACCGGTGAGCCATTGTATGCAGAGTATATTGGAGAGTTTTTGCCGGATGAACAAAAATTTTTAATTCTTGCTTTGTATGAAGATGAAAGATTGGCTGATGTGTCTTTCAAGGAGTTTTATGAAAGCGAACTGATTGATGAAGGGGTTGAATTAAGCAACACGATGTTTCCGGATGCACTTAATCCTGAAACGCCCGAGAAGTATAAGATTAAAGCTTTTGCATTTGGTGAAAACTTCAATCCGCTTGGGATTTCGAAGGATTTAACGGCTGATAACCTGCACGTTTTTGAATATACCCAAAATGCAATGCCGGGTAACGCAGTTGGCATACATGGTAGTGGGTTCGGCTCCGGTTCGGTTGTTATACTTGAGAGTATCGAAACGAGCGGAAAGACCATTGAATGTAATCGCAAACTTGATGTTCTGACAATTTCCGATACTTATATTGGAATGCAGATGCCAGATCAACTGGAAGAAGGGATATATAATATCCGGGTAAAAAACGGTGTATTCAAAAGCGAACTGATCAGAATCAATCTACCCGACGGATGGCAGGTTATGGATACGGCAGGAACTGAAATTTCACCGGGATACCAATTTGCGATTTATGGAAATAATCTTGATTTTGAAGATGCAACCCCGAAGGTTAAATTTAAAGATGTGGAGACGGGAACGGAATATCAGGCAATAGCTGCTGATAACGATGACAAACTAAAACTCATACTAACAGCTCCGGAAGACATCGTTTCGGGTAAAACATATGATATTTATTTAAATAACGGATATGGCAATGAATATCAGAAGGGCCCTCAGGTTACATGCATCACCGACGGTGACGATTTGTTCGGACTGGGAGTTCCGTGGTGTAAGACATATGATGATTTAAGTTCAAATGTGATAAATGCGAGGTCCAAACCGTATGGTGCGGTTGGTGACGGAAAAACAAATGACTTACAAGCCATTCAAAAAGCGATCGATTATGTAGCATCCAAAGGCGGCGGAGTTGTCTATCTGCCGGAAGGAATTTATAATCTTGGCGGGAATGCGTTATATTTTAAAGATAACGTTGTTCTAAAGGGTGACGGAGCTGCAAAAACGGTTATCACGACAATAGAGGAACCTGAAAATAAGAGTGTAATGATCAGATTTAACGGAAATCATGTTGGAATAACTGATATCAATGTTATATCTCCCGAAAATGGATTTGAACACATTTTACATACCAACAGAAGAAAGTATCTTTTTATTAAGAATTGTAAGTTTGAAAACAAGCGTGAACAGAATGCGTGCGCTGTAAAGATAGACTTGAGTCAGAATATTCTTATCAGGGACAATGAGTTCTATAATTACGGTAAACAAAATGCAAACAGGCTGATTTCGCTCGATAATAATACCGATCTTTGGCTGACCTCCAATAAAATGGAGTGGAGAACATCAAGAATTATGATTTGTCAGGCAAAACGTGTTCAGGCCGATAATAATGAAATGTGGCGTTGGACGGATGCAGATTTCGATTATTTTGATAATGTTCTCGGCAAATACGCCAATGCAGGATTCTTCAGTTTATCCGGCGGATCTGATCTTATAATTGAAAAT
The DNA here is from genome assembly GCA_045544615.1 of Clostridia bacterium. Classification (GTDB taxonomy): domain Bacteria; phylum Bacillota; class Clostridia; order UBA1381; family UBA1381; genus CAKSFT01. The sequence goes on along the minus strand of JAZPZI010000013.1, from coordinate 80,236 downwards.
AACAGAGCCGGAAAAAAGGGCGAAGGACTTCTTGAAGAGAGGGCCGACGGAGAGTTTGTGTTATATGAGGGAAGTCAGGAACATTATATAAATGTTGGCCAGGTCACCTCGGCAGACTCTATGTCACTTATCGATACGAATTTTGACTTTGAAGAAAACTGGATGACAGATAAAGAGTTTGATGTCACTATTACTGCCGGAACAGGAGTTGGGCAGACCCGACGGATTACGGCATATGAAAAGAACAAAATAACAATAGACAAAAAATGGGAGGTTATTCCTGATGAAACGAGCTGTTACACTGTCTGGAAAACAGCAGACGAAAGGGTAATGGTGCGTAACAATACCTTAAATGAGATTTCAAATGGAATACTCTTTTATCAGGCGGGAATAAGAAAGGTTATTATATCCGGTAATACCTTTAATAATTCGCCGAATATCTGGTTGCGTGTGGCACAAAAGGACGGTCAACTAAACCCAATAAGAAACGTTCTTATTGAGGATAATGTAATGCGAAATACTAAGAATTACTATCCTGCCCAAATAATTGTTCATGCACCGTACATAGTCGGTGAGCGGATATACGGAACGGGATTCTTTAATATAGTTGTACGAAAAAATACAATTCAGGCATATAACGGACCGGATGAAAATCATCCCGGAACGCCTTGGAGAAAGTCAAGACCCGGTGAAGGTTATTTCTGCCATGTTTCGCCTGAGATACGGCTTACAGATAATGAAACACCAACTCAAAGAGGCGTTATATTCGACAGTAACACTGCTATCAACTGTAAACATGCTTTTTATTTAAACACAGGAGCGTATCAGACAATGATTTTAAATTCCACGACCGAAAATATCGGTCAGCTTGTCTGGGATGATGATTTGACAGAACCGGGGTACGGAGGAACTCATCCTTCGGTTGATACTGTGATAAGCCCATAATATATTATCCAAATTGTTTACCAACAGGGAACAAGACCCTGTCTAAGAAAGGAGGTACTCGTCAATTTGATGTTGCGAGTGACGATTATGAATGTGAAGAATAGAATTATATCATTGGTGGTTTGTCTTAGTCTTATGATGAGCATGATATGTACGGTTTCTGCCAAGGTATACGGAGTGGCAGACATCCCCGGTAAGGGACAGGTATGGTCTGCCGGAGTCTATGGTGAGTACGGATACGCAGTGGTTGGAAACGGAAGTGAAAACGGTCTTTATGTTGTAAAAGACATAGATTCTGATGCTATTGCATTCGGAGACAGATTAAATGGTGATGCGATAGTAACAGACCGTAGGAATGCGTATGTTGCAGGGGACTATCTTTTCTATAGTTCAAACGAGAATATGTACATATACAAGGTATCCGATACACCTCTGACACCGAAGCTTGTAAAGACATACAATGAGTATAAGCAGGCATATTACTTTACATCGTCGACTATTGGCGGTAAAGAATATGTATATGTTTGTTATGGCTCGGGTGTTGCAATCTTTGAACTTGGCAAGGTTGAAACCACAGCACCTACAGTTGTCTCTGTCGGCAGAACAAATGCAGTTGCCGTAAGTCAGACACATATATACGCTTATTCTGACAAAAAAATCATCTCATGTAAGATGACATATGGTAATACAATTTCATATGAGAAAAAAAGCGAACTGGCATTAGGAGATGATAATGATATATCCCCGGGTTCTGCAGTATATGTGGACGGATATGTATGCATAAGTGACCAGCGTGGAAGCAGCGGACAGGTATATGGTGGAAGTATTCTTTTAATTGATGCGAAAGACCTTGACGAGAAAAAGCTTACTACATACAGATATTATTCAAGAGGATCACAAGCTGCTCAGATAAGCGCAAATGTTCAGATGCCAGCAATGGAAGTTTATAATGGTTTGCTTGTTGTGCTGGAGAGATGTCATAATGCAAAACCTTCAATGGCGTTAGCCCTTGATATTTCCGATCCAAAAAATATCGTGACAGTATGGGAGTCAGAAATTGTTGGCGGGCCGGTTGGCGTGTTCATCGATAATGATACTTTGATTACTTCGTTAAGAGGTGACGGTTTATATTTAGTACCGATCGATACCGGCGCTTTTTGTAAAATAACAAGCATCAAAACAGGTGATATCGTAACAAAATTCCCATTTGCCGTTTCAGGTACGGCTGTTGGTGCAAGCAGTGTGGAACTTACATTGGGCAAGAATAAAGTTGATGTTCCGGTTAAAAATGACGGAAGCTGGAGTTTTAATGTCGGATACTGTGAAAACGGCAAGCTTGATGTAGTTGCTACTGTTGATGATTACAGCGTTGAGAAGTCGATAACTGTAAGTGTTTCAGAAGACATTGTGCTTGATGCTACAATTACAAAAGAAACTGTTCCGCAGGGAAACCTTGTAGACGGCAATCTTGTTCTCAATGTTCAGGCTTCAAATACTACAGATTCGTCGATTGAAGCAATGTTGTATTCGGTATTGTATGACGGTGATGATATTGTGTCAATTACTCCGAGTGCTCTTTCAATCGACGCAAATGCAGATGATGTACCTGTTATAGTTGATTTGGATTATAATGTAAACCTTTCTGATGACAGTGCATTGAAGATTTTTGTTGTTACAAAGTCAGGAGATATTAAATTATTGTCGAACGTTTTAGAGTTTACTCCTGATGGATACACTGCACCTGTTGTTAGCGATGTTGCAGAGGGAAGTGATCAGGTAAATATCGATATTGAGCCTGACCATACTGCGATAAAAGCTGAGATTTTAGGAACAACATCTGATAATCCTGAAAAGAATGTTTTGCTTACAGTATATAAACCTAACGCAACAGGTCTTGACGGCTTGGACTATATCAATATTTTAAAAACAAATGCAGATGGAAGCTTTATGGTGAAATACGCCCTCGGAACTCCTGCTGTAGAAGAACAGAACTATACTGTAAAAGCAGCGGTAAGGGGTATAGACGGTGTCTGGAGATTTAACGGTTCAGACGACACATTTAAGTATTACGGACCGGTTTACCAGAGTAAGGCTCTTCAGGCAGTTAATGATGCAACTTTTGATAAGGTTATAGGTGAGATTGAGTTTTATAATCTAGTGTTTGGTATAGACTTGGGAGCAACGGGTGATTATGGCTTACTCGGAGCAGACAGTATTTATCAGACAAATGTAAAAAATGCTTTGGAAAAACAGGGATTCAGTTCGGTTTCGGAAGTAAAACCATTCTTTGCAAAAACTGTAGCAGCACAGAAACTTTTAAAGACAATAAATGAAGAAAATGATGTAAGCAAGGTTAAAGCAATGATAGAAAAATCAGAAAACGCATCGTTGCTGGGAATTGATACCGGATATCTCTACTCGGAGATTGTTGATAAAAATGCTGTAGTTAATGCTGTTATCAATGGCAGAAGTACAGAACCTTACAAGACAGAGGAAATATTTGCTGAGAAATTCGAGCAGATATGTGCAGTTGAGTATATAAACAATACTTCATATACTCTTATGGCGGGCGCACTTGTAGCTGCAAACAAAACCCTTGGGCTTGATTTAGAGGGTGATTATTCAAAGCTTGATTTGGAAGATGAAGACGAAGGAGTTTATGTACATAAGATTCTTGACAGAACGCCATTTGATACTGTTGAAGGAATTAAATCAACTTTTGATTCTGCAGTGGCAGAAGCATTGAATAACAAAAAAGAAGACGATGAAGAAGAAGACGACAGGTCATATCATTCAAGTGGATTTGTTCCCGGACCGAGTTTCCCATCCACACCGGATGAGAAAGAGGAAATCCCTGAACCGATAGCACCTGATACTCAGAAACCAGAAGAGGAAAAAATCAGTTTTGCAGATATGAGTGATAATCACTGGGCAAAACCTTATGCAGAAAGACTTGTAAGAGATGGTGTAATTACAGGATATGGTAATGGAACCATAAAACCTGATGGATTGATTACAAGAGCAGAGTTTATAAAAATCTTAATCGGAGCTTATAAGCTTGAAGATGAGAACTACCTTTCATCATTTAATGACGTGCAGAAAAAAGACAAATTCTTCCCATGGTATTATAACTGTGTAGCAACTGCGCAAGCCTTGGGATTGGTACAGGGTGATGATAAAGGAAACTTTAATCCGGATGCTTATATAACAAGACAGGATATGGCTGTTATTCTGAACAAAATGTATAAGAAGCAGGAAATAGAGATTAAGGGTGATGTTGCTGCTTATACAGATATGCAGACGGTTTCAGGTTATGCAGTAGAAAGTGTAAACACTCTGACTGAGCTTGGAATTATGAACGGTATCGGCGAAAACAAGTTCGGCCCGAAAGCAAATGTAACCCGTGCAATGGCATTTAAGGTAATTTCCTTATCGCTGGATATGAATAAATGATAGGAGGAAACAGTATGAAAAAATTAAGAAGATTAATTTGTGCATTGATTGCAGTCTCAATGTTCCCTGTTGTTTTTTCGAGTGCGGCAACAGATAGTGTGTCAGGGGAAGTAGATTATCGTCAGTCTTTTGTGACTGTACATACAATACCTGATGATGTGATTGATACTGAGTTTGAAACTGCAGTTTCATTCCTCCAAGGAATGAATGTTATAGACAGTAAACCTTTTATGCCTTGGGAGACAATCACAAGAGCACAAATGGTTGAATACACAATAAAGACCTTTAACAAAGGCCATATTTCAGAATCGGGTATTACTTATTTTAATGATGTTTCAGCCAATGCTGATTCGGCACCTTATATCAATGCTGCCGTTGAGTTGGGTTATATAAACGGTGTTGGAAATCGGCTGTTTAATCCTGACAAAGAAGCTTTATTTGAGCAGGCTGCAAAGGTATTAACTATGGCATGCGGATATAAGATTATGGCATCGGTCAACGGCGGTTTTGTTGATGGATATGTAAAAATGGCTGAGGATTCAGGCATAACAAAGGGTATTGATAAGGATGTTTCGGATGAACTCACAAGAGGCGAGTTTGCTGTAATGCTATATAATGCCCTGAATGCAGATGCCATGACGCTTGAGTATAGAGGCGGCGATTATAGCTACGAAATCGGCAATAGCGTCCTGTCAGAGAAGTTCGATATTGAGGTGGAAAAGGGAGTCTTGCAGGCAACTGAAGATGTATCGTTATATGAAAATAAGATATGTCCCGAAAACCATGTGGTAATCGGCGGCGAATATTACGAAACATCAGGTATAGTTCTGGATGAGTATCTGGGTTATGAGTTGGAGTTTTATTATGATGCATCTGACGAAGACAGCCCGAAACTTGTAGCGGCAAGGCCAACAACAAAAAATTTAGTATATAAAATATACAGCGATAACATAGAACCAACTTCAGGTATTAGCAGGATTGATTATTTAGAAGCCGCTACAAGAATCAAAAAGTTAGACATATCTTTACTTGCTGATTTTGTATATAATGGCAAGGGAATGTCAGCATTTGCTGATAAGGATATCTTACTTAAAAACGGATATTTATTTGCAGTTGATAATAATGCTGACGAAAAGATTGATGTTGTTATTGTTTCGGAGTATGAAAACTATGTTGTTAAATCGGCAGATGCTGAAGCTGAAATTATAACCGATTATTACGGAAAAACAGATCTTGATCTTGCACCGGTAGCAGATAGTTTGAAAATATTCAAAAACGGTAAAGAGGTTGAACTCTCGTCGATTAAAAAATGGGATGTTTTGAGTGTATATAAGAGTAAAAACTTGACCGGTAAGAAAATAATGAGAATTGAATCATCGGATAATGTTCTCTCGGGCAAAGTGACAACTGTTGCAACAGAGTACTATGGAGTTGAGGGTGAAGAGTATCAGCTTGCAGAAAACCTGAAGACTGCTATTGCGCAAGGTAAAGAAAAAGATCTTTCGGTTAATGCAACATTTAAATTTTATCTGGATTCAAACGGCGACATTGCCGCTATAGACGACAGTACCGATTCTGAAATGAAATATGGATTAGTGCTGAAAATCTATAATAATATCGCTGAAGATTATTCGGGAGTAAAGCTCTATACCCAAAGCGGTTTGCATGAAACATTTAAGTTCAGATCCACGGTCAAGTATAACGGAACGAAGACAGATGCAGAGAGTGTTGTAAATGAATTTAAAGAAAATTATGCAAAGAATCCGGTCAAGTGTAAGCTTGTAAAGTATAAACTGAATAGCGAAGGCTTGATTACAGATTTTTACAGTTATTATGGTACCGACAAGGACTGTATAACATTGAATGTAAAATACAGTGAAAGAACATCAATAAACAGAAACTATTCGTTCACAACCGACTCTACCAATTCAGCCCTTGGCGGAGACGATATGTATGGTATATCGAATGAAAGTATACTTTTCAGCGTTCCGGAGGATTTTGCGACCGACAAAGATAATGGCATATATAAAGAAAATGACTTCGCAATGATGAAAATCAAGGATCTGTTGAATCAGAACGATTATAAAGGCACAGAGATATATGATACCGATTTAACAGACCGTAACACCAAGGTTGCACTTATTAAAATACCAACTCAGACAGATTATGATTCAGAATCAAAGTTGGTATTTGTAAACAAAAAGTATGAGGTATATGACGAGGAAACTGATGAGATAACCGAGATAATTGAAGGTTATTTCAAGGGCGAGCCGATTAAGCTTTCAGGTAAGGATGAAGACACACTGAAAAATATTAAGGCCGGTGATGTTATCCACGTTCTCAAAAATGCCAAAGGTCAGGTTACAAGTGTAAGAGTGCTCTTCAGACCGGCGAAAACACAACCGACCGGTGCAGACGGCCCTGAATTTGAAACCGTGCGCAATAATGGTACACACGTCAATATAACACAGTATCTTGGACGCAAACAGGCGATTGAGGTCAGCCAGGCGCAGGGATTGAAATCGACTATGTTTACTGTTTTTGGTACAGTTGTTGCAAGTTCAAATAATGGTCTTGTTGTAAGCTACAGAGAAGATTTAACAAAACCAGTTACATATTTCCAGATGTCATCTGTAATCACATATTATGTATGTACTATTAAAAATAACAAGGTTGAGTATACAGTTGGCTCAATAAATGATGTCAGAGAATACGACGATGTATTCGTTCAGTCAAGAGACGGTATGCATCAGGATGTATGCGTTATCAGATATAGATAGGAGGTGTCCCGATGAAAAGAATCATAAGTTTTATATTGATGCTTTGCATGGTAGGTTCATGCGTAAATGTTTCGGCAGAAAATGTATCAGATAATGCAGCTGAAAACGAAGTTGTCGTCAAGGAAAAAGGCATCAACAAGCTTTCGCAGGCTGAATTCAAACTCGGAGAAGGATTCACATCAGCTGTATATGGCAACTATGCATATGTTGCAGCCAAAAACGGCGGAATACAGGTAATTGATCTAACAAATCCTCAAGAGGCAAAGACGGTAACACCATCGAATAAGAACCTACAGGGTGCAGCTGTCAATGACGGCAGTGATTGCGTTGCGGTAAACGGTAAGTATCTGTATGCTGCATTTACGGCTGATGCTGATGGCAACAATGCTATGGAGATCAGACAGTATTCGCTTGAAAAACCGGCATTTCCGTCTTTTCAAAAGTCATATAAAGTAGAGTCGGCCGTAAGAGATATTGAGTTTAAAGATAAACACATGTTTGTTGCGGATAACACAAGCGGCATCAAGGTGTATGATCTCTCAAGCGGTAAAACTGATTTTTCAACACGTTATTCTCTTGAAACCTGTAGCGGCGTAATGTCGATGTGCATAAGCGGAGATTACCTGTATGCGGCATATACAAATCCTGGCGAGATAAGAGTTTACGACATATCTGACCCAAAGGTTGTTAAAAAAGTATCTACAGTTTCGGTAGAAGGATATTTCCTTGAAATTGTAAAAACGGACAATGCTTTATATGTAAGCGACGTAAGTAATAAGAGAATATTGATGATTGAAGGCGAAGACCCAATAAAATTGAAGAATGCTACGGTTTATCAATGTACCGGTGAAGGGGAACAGTTATCGGTTGTTGGTATGGTGGCAGAAGGTAATACTCTCTATGTTGGTGAGTATGCATCACCATCTCACTTGTATGCATTTGATGTTTCAAACCCACATGAAATGAAGCTTCTTGCAAAAGAGCAAGTTGATATTGCTCCATATTATTTTGCAAAGACAGGAAACACGATTGTTGTTCCTGCAAGAGACAAAGGTGTTGCGTTATATTCTGTTGGAGAATTTGATGAAGGCAAAACAGTAAATGTTGTTCCGCTTAAAGAAAAAACTGAAGTTGAGGAGGAAAAACCTCAGACTCCGACAGAGGCTGCTATGTATGAGGATATAGTTGGTCACTGGGCAAAGAACGATATCGAGGATTTAACCAAAAAAGGCATACTTAAGGGTGATGGAACCGGAAAGTTCCGCCCTGACGATACGGTAACAAGAGCAGAGTTTATTGCGATGGTTGCCAGAGCGGTATCTTTGAATCTGATACAGTATAATGGTGCATATTCAGACGTGTCGGAATCGGCATGGTATGCAAGTGTTGTTCAGGCAGCAAGCAATGTTGGGATGATTGATGCCAATCTGACTAAGAATAACAAGTTACAGCCTCAGACTGCGATTTTGAGAGAAGAAGCTGCAACCATTATCGTTAATGCCGTTTATCTGAGGAATCCTTCCTGGTTTGAGGCAACAACACTGATGAAGTTTGCCGATGAATCAGAGATAAGCTCATGGGCATATGAAGCGGTTGCCGGTGCATATTCAAGAGGAATATTCATAGGTAACACAAATAATGAAATTCAGCCAAAGAAGTCTTTAACAAGAGCTGAGGCTGCCGCAGTTATCAAGCGTGCAACAAAGAACTTTAAAGCAGGTTCTGCTCAGATTACAGTCTCGGATGCACATATCAATACTGAAGAAGTCGTACCGCAGATGGAAGAAACACCAATGATGTTCAAGGTTACAGATGCGGTATCTCCTGATGAATTGTTTACCGTATTTGGTGCAAACTTACATGCTGATTCTTTGGAGATAGCGGTTGTTGAAGTTAAAAATGACACTCCGGACGAAGTACCGCCTTCTAATGCTACAAAGCTTGAAATAATTCAGACTGATGTTCAGGGTAATTTCGCAGTTACAAGACTTCCAAAGCAGGCGAAGAACGGATCATATTATCTGTGGGCTAAAAACAGTGAAGGTTGGGGACGACCGATTGTTTTGAATAAGGCAAGAACACTTTGGATTTCAGAAAACATTATGACAGCCGGAAATGTTATAAAGGTTGTCGGAAGAAACTTTGACAGACGAGAATTTGGCGCAGACCTCAAAACCCGAGTTGTCCTGAAAAATGAAACTTCGGCATATGATGCTATTATTGTCAATGAGGTTAATCCGTTTGGTATAGATTTCACAGTCGGAAACGATGTGCCGGATGGAGAATATACAATCTATGTTTCCAATGACGGTATAATTTGGGATGAAGTCAATTCAGGACAGACTTTAAATATTGTATCTGATGTAGAAGACCCATACGAACTTGGTGTAGGTTGGGCAGGAGTCTTTAACTGGGATAATGTAATCGATGTAAGAGCATACGGTGCGACCCCTAATGATGATACTGATGACAATGAAGCAATACAGAATGCATTAAACGCTGTTGCCGAAAGCGGTGGCGGTGTTGCATACTTCCCGAAGGGTGTATACAAATTCTACCAGTTAATATTGCCGGCAGGAGTTTTGTGTGTCGGTGACTCAATGGGTGAGAGTATAATGATGTTCTCAACACCTGACAGTGTAACTGATGAGATGTTAAAGGGCTGGATTGCGGTTTCGTCAGATTATGCTCAACACGGAAATGTTTCTGAGGGTAAGCAGGGCTTTATAAACATATCAATCCATGCTGATCCTGATCAGAAAGAAAAACGATTACCAAACGCTTTTGCATGGCTTGGTGATGGTTGGTTCCCGGACGACAGACATCAAAGAAAAGCAAATTATATTGTTTATAAAAATTTCGGAATTGAAACCAGATACGAATATATTGATGTCCAGGAGGCCGGAGGTTCATTGGTGGTCACAACCGGTAATGAACATCTTCTTATCGACGGATGTGAGTTTAACGGACTTTCGTGTACTTTCTCATCCGGATATTTCGGAGCTTATGCATCGGTTAGAAACTGTAAGTTCGATACAGTCGGAAAAGCACTCTATTATCAGGTAATGTATTACGTTGTTGAAAACAATGTATTTACAAGAAGAGTTGATCCGGATATTACATCAAATGGTATGTTTGCAAGAAGTAATTCTTACGTTGCAAATAATATTTTCAACGGCGCGGGAAGTAATACAAACGATGGTGAAATCATCTCTGTTGAGCCGTTCCGTGGCGGAACAAAGATGCTCGGAAAGGTTGTTTCTGCAACCGCAGACACCATTACCGTAGAACCGGAAAGAGATTCTACAGGAATGATTTATGGCGAAAACCAGAGAACGAATAACTTCAGACTTGACGGAGAGGCATACGGTGACTGGGAAATTGTTATTATAGACGGTCGAGGACTCGGACAGGCGAGAAAACTTATCGATTCTGATGAAGAAACGAACACGTTTACAATCGAGAAAAACTGGGATATATTGCCTGACAGTACAAGTAGATTTGCCGTTTCGCTGCTGTTGAAAAACGTTACTTTCTATAATAACACAGCTGAGTATTCACAAAATACAATGCAGCTATACGGAGATACATATGATGCTGTTATGATTAACAATACTCATAACCCGAGAAACGGAGATTTTGCAAGTGATGGCTTCTATGTTCACACTATCGAAAAACGTGATTCGTCTAATACAAGACAACAGAGTGCATACTTTACAAGAATTGAAAACAATGTTGTTGACGGTGTAGGCTGGAAAAACCATACAAATTCAATTGCAGTTGTTGCGAATTGTGAAATCACAGAAGGATTTGATTCATACGGATATCTGGTTTATGGCTGTGACATTAAGAACAATAAGCTTATCGGCAGAAAAGAGTATGAACAAAAAGCGATTTCAAACTGGTATTACAATGGTATATGGATTGGTACATATTCAAGATACATTGAAGCTATGAGACCAACCATAGCTGCTGTTACGATTGAAGGAAACCATGTTGAAAATTCCGACCGTGGTATATCAATCGGTGGTGGTGGCCTGGCTGCTAAAAACGGAAACAAAGCAGAGCTTGCCAGTGTCAAGTCATCAATTTCTGGTATTGTGCTCAGGAAGAACACATTCAAAGATGTTGACCGTGAGATTGTAGATGAGCATGATGCAGAAAATGTTGTTTATGTAAATGATTAAAAATCATTTGACCCTATTTACGGGCAGGATTTTTTCCTGCCCGTAGTTGGGTTATTTACAAGGAGTAGAATGTTATGGAATTTACACTAAAAAATAGCATGAGACATGAAAACTATTCTTTTCCTGAAAGTGTAGTTTGCTATAAAATTACAAAAAAAACCATTGATTTTGAAAAAAGCTATTGCTTGGTGTGTAATGGGGAAAATATCCCTGTTCAATTTTCAGACGATAATAACCTTGTGTCGTTTATTACTGATTTGAACTTTAACGAAGAAAAACACTTTGAACTTATTGAATGCGAAAATAATACAGAAAATATTTTAAAATTTGAAAATGATAAAATCGTATTGAAAAACGATTTTTTGAATATAGATATAGACGAACTGTCTGATGCACTTTTTGTGATTTCAGGCGAGGAGGCAATTGGGATTTGCAGCCTTGATGCGAAGGTTTTAAAAAAAGAGTGCAAGGTTGAGGAAAATGGTCCGGTTTTTGCCCGCATCAGGATTATTTGCAGACTTGAAAATGATGATTCATATGTTTTGTCGCTGACCCTGTCAAAGGTGAGTGAATATGTAATTCTGGATGAACAAATCTGCATGAGTGAACCGTCAAAAATGCAGATCATATGGCAAAACCTCAGACCAACATATAGATTAACCCGCTATAGACAGGATGCGGGTTATGAAGCAAACCGTATGAAAGCCGAGGAATATACCGATTCTGAGGGAAGAATTTTTCAAAAGATTTTGCCGTATGATCAGTCAAATGGGTTTGCTAATTCGGAATATGCCGCTTTTTCTGACAATACCCGAACTGTTGGCGTATTCGTTGGTGATATGAATAAGTGGGATGACGGCAGTTACGCCATAGAGGGGAATAATTATATCAATGCAATTCGTTGCTATTGTAAATATGATAATAAAAAATGTGATTTGCGTTTTAGTTATCCGTTAAACAGCGGAACAAGACAAACTGCAATTGCTGTATATAATGCCGGTAAGGAGAAGACAACCAGGCTTTTTTCGTATATTCATCAGTTGTATTTTTATCATACAAGGCTTCCGCTTGATAGATTTAAGGACTGGGTTTTGGATTGGGATAGTGACCAAAACAGTTACCCCAAAATTTTTGATAAGGCAAACATTGACCCGGAACAAAAATATGGCTTTGAGGGGATAGATAAGGGACTTCCGACTGTTAGTGAGTTAATGGATTTGATTAAATCAAATAAATTATACACATATCCATGGATGATTGGCCCGGTTGCAAGCAGGGTTTACAGTTATTGGGTAGCAGCATTTGATTTACTTTCAAAGGAAATGTCTGCAGAAGAGTTTTGTGAGATAAAAAGTATACTTGCTTTTTGTGCATATTATTGCAGTGATGAAAATGTTATGCCAATAAAAACAACACTTGGGGGACATCCGAACTTTTTAATGGATTTAAAATGTATTGTCGGACTTGCATCGGCGTTGTTTGAAGAGCATCCGATGGCCCTCGAGTGGAAAGAACACTATGAGAGCTGTGTTTTGCTTACATTTAAATTTCATATTCGTCCGGAAGTGAAGGCATGGAAGTCGCTTGGAGGCAGACCGACCGAGAATCATGGCACATATGCTGTCGGATGCCTTGAACATATCCTTCAGGCATCGTGTGCTATAGAAAAGGTATACGGGGATAATCCGATACTTTGTGAGAATAGCGAACTGTTTGCAAACTGGATTGTTAATATGGTCACTGCGCCAATAAATGGAAGACGTGCTATGCCATACACCGGAGCTCATGCAGGTGGTCATGCACTCAATCCGTATTACCTGAATTATCAGATAAGAGTTTTGGGCTATAAGATGATGAAATATAACCCTGTTGTGGGAGAACATCTGCTTAGCATTTGCCCAAAAGTGCCTGTTTACGGACATGAGACTGTTTTTTATAACGGTCGGGATATCTGGGATTTTATGCTAAATGGCGAGTATCTCGAAAATCAGGGTATTGAGCCTGAACTGCAATCGTCAAAATTTACGGGTTACGGATATAATCTTCGTGCAAATATAAACAAACAAGACGAAATGTTCGTGCTTTTGCAACAGATTGACGAGGGTCAGAATTACCGTTGGGGAAGAGTTTCACAGGGTGGTTGCGGCACTATTCACTATTACGCTGACGGAAAAATGTATTCGGGATGCAGAGTCGAGGATATCGGAGATGATAATCTTTATGACGATACTGTCGGCTGTAATTTTTCAGTTCTGAAGGGTAATTCATATTGCGGAGTAGGTCAGAATGACTTGCACAATCCACTGATTGATTTTCCGTTTGTTAAATATGCAAGGGTTGATGCCGGCAAGTATTCTGACAGCGAATATCGTTACAGAAGTGTATTGATGGTAGATAACAGATATATCGTTATATATGATGCGGTAAGAGATGCGAGAACCCAGGGGAAGTTTTCGTGGTTTAATTGCGAAGATGAAGAAATGCCGTTGATTTTTCAACTAAAACCCGGTGCGAAGCCTGTTTACAAAAATGCTCCTGAGTATACTATAGATGATGTGCCACGGAGAAAGCCTTTTGCGCAGGATAGAGAGGTAAGAGGCGTGTCGTATAATGGGTTTGGCGATTTTTTGACTGTAGTAACTCACAAAAAAGACCTGGAAGCTATCAACACCGGGTTTGGTGCGATTGTACGGTCACCGGAATGTACCGATTATATCTTTAATGCAAATAATTATGGCGAGTATAGAGAAAATGATATTTCTTTTAAAGGCAAAATTGGGTTTGCAAGAACTGACAGAGAGGGTTTTGAACTTGCCATTATTGACGGTGAATATATATCAGCCGGAGAAAACAGTATCGAGATAATGACCGGTAACGCTTCAGTTGCACTTTGGAAGTCTAAAGGAGGACTGTATGGAAAAACAGAAAAACCAGTATCTCTCAAAATAAAAACTGAAGATTTTTCAGAAAATATGAAGATATATCAAAAGGGAAAAAGTCTTTCATTTGGTATATCGGATGGTTTTGTTACGCTTGAACTCGGAGAAGGAGAGTTCCAGATTACAGACAAACTTCCAAAACCTCAAAAAATCGATAATATATTTTATATACAATCACCAGATGGTGTTGATGTTGGCTTTGATAAGGTAGAAAACTCTGACTTTTATGAATTAGCCCTGGTTGGCGAAAATGGGAATAATTCGCTTATTAGAGTTAATGAGCCAAAGGCAGACCTTAAAGGACTAAATGGTAAATACCTTGTAAAAATAAGAGCAGTCAATGCCGATGCAAAAGGTGAGTGGAGCGATGTATATCCGATGTATGCAACAAATTTAAACCCTGAAAAAATTCAGGGATTCAAACTTAGATTTATCAATACCGGATATGAAGCCACATGGGGAAAACAGCTTGGAGTCAAAGAATACAAGCTCTATAGATTTAACGGAAATGACGAGCCACAGTGTGTTTATTGTGGGACGGAGAATAAATTTATTGATAATCCTCCTTCAGGTGAATACGGCTATTTCGTAACCTGCGTGAACGGCTTTGGTGAAAGCGAAAAATCAATAGTCAGAAATACCAATAGCCCATCTGTGCATTTTGATCCCATGCCTGAGATTAAGTATGTGAGGGATACAATAGTTAATTTGCACGGTTATGGCGGTTTTGATTATGAATATAATGAAAATAGAAAAATTTTGAGTTATCCGGACGAGGTTTGAACAGAAAAGGGGAAAGTAAATGATAACTAACAAGTATTCTGATGTGATAGACAGAGTTATAAATAAGATGTATAACATCAAGACAGTTTATGACACGAATGTAGAGGTCGGGACAAATTATATGGACATCTGGGAATGGCCACAGGGCGTTGGACTTTTCGGCCTATATCTTTATTATAAGGAAACCAACGAGAAAAAGTATTTTGATATGATTGTCGATTATTTTGAGAAACATATCAAAAAGGGATTGCCGGTAAAGAATGTCAATACAATGTGCCCTATGCTTGCTCTGACTTATGTTTATGAGGAAACAAAAGAGGACAGGTATTTAAAGTTATGTAAAGAATGGCTCGGATATGTTATGAATGATATGCCAAGAACTGAGGAAAACGGTATTCAGCACATCACAACCCAGGATGAAAACTATCAGCAGTTGTGGGATGATACCTTGTATATGACTGTTTTATTTGTTGCAAGAATGGGAGTCATATTGCAGGATGACAGATATATTCAGGAGAGTATACAACAGTTTATGGTACATCTTAAATATCTTACCGATAAAAAGACAGGACTTTTTTATCACGGTTGGACATTTGACGGATGTCATAACTTTGCAAATGCACTGTGGGCAAGAGGAAATGCCTGGTATACTGCCGGATTGGTTGATTACCTTGAAATCTGTGCCGTTCCGGATGGCGTTAAAAATCACTTAATAACCTCACTTCAGAGACAGGTTGAAAAGTTGTCAGAATTGCAACTTGAAAACGGAATGTGGACAACTTTGCTTGATGATAAAACATCATACGCTGAAGCATCGGCGACGGCTGCTTTTGGTTATGGAATCTTAAAGGCAGTAAGATGTGGTTACATCGATGAAAAATACAAGGAAACCGGGCTTAAGGCACTTGAGGGTGTTTTGAATTGCATAGATGATGACGGAACGGTGAAACAGGTTTCTTATGGAACCGGTATGGGAAAAACTCTTGAGGACTACAGAAAAATTCCGATCACACCGCAACTCTATGGGCAGTCAATGACAATGTTATTGTTGTGTGAAGCCTTGAAAGCATAAAGTAAGAAGCTTAATGTGATTTTGATGAAAGACGGTATTTGTACCAAAAACATTTTTGTATAAATGGAGAGGTGAATACAAGTTATGGATAAAAAATTAAAATACAAAAATACATACTGCAATCCGACCCCGCTGCCTGATTATCCGTTGGGAAGAAACTATTTTAGAAAAATGACCGACAAAAGTTTTCGTGAAACAGCTGACCCGACAGTGTTATACGATAATGGAAGATGGTATTTGTATTCATCGTGTGCTATGGCGTATGAATCGACAGATTTTATAACCTGGAGACATCACAAAATGGAGCCTGAGGATATCGGATATGCTCCGACGGTAGTATACCATAGGGGAAAATATTATCTGGCGGCGAGCTTCAATCCGGAAGTGTATTCGTCCGATTCGCCTCTTGGCCCGTTCAAACCGATAGGAAGATTTACCGATATTGACGGCAATGAGTGCAATTTTCCTGATGTAATGCTCTTTTCGGACGATGATGAAAGATTATATGTTTACGGGTGTACAGATGTGGATCAACCAAGTATAATCGGTGCGGAGCTTGATGCTGAAGACCCTACAAAACTGATTTCGCCAATAAAAACTCTTATTACGTTTTCACCATCCAATGAATGGGAATGCTTTGGGGAATGGAACCAGAACAAAAAAGTTTCGTATATGGAAGGCCCGTTTATGTATAAGCGAAACGGAACTTACTATCTTACATATTGTGCTCCCGGAACAGAACTTTCGACATATGCAATGGGAGCTTATAAAAGCAGGTCACCTCTTGGAGGATTTGAACCGCAGAGAAACAATCCAATTACACAGAAAAAGTATGGAATTGTAAGAGGCCCCGGGCACGGATGTGTGGTTGACGGCCCATCAGATTCCATATGGGTGTTTTATACCTGTACCATGTGTTATACCCATCCGTTTGAAAGACGTATAGGGTATGATTGTGCATATATTGACGAAAATGGAGATTTGTGCGTGACAGAAGTGACCGAGATACCACAGTGGGTACCCGGACTAAAAAGTGATGCTTACCTCGATAATAATACAGATTTGCTGCCACTTACATTCAGACAACCGGTCAGTGCGTCTTCCTTTGTATATGGCAGAGAACCTATATATGCAACTGATGATAGTATGCTGACCTGGTGGGAACCCGAAAAAGGAGACCAAAATCCAACGATTTCTGTTTCATTTGGCAAAAGCTATTATTCTCTATACTCTGTAAGACTGATATGGAGAGATGTAGGAATAGATATCGGCAAGAATATACTTCCCGGAGCGTTTGGATATGTAGTGGAGGCTCAGGGAGAAGATGACGAGTGGACAATAGTTCTTGATAAATCAATGTCGGAGGATGATTTCAATATTGATTATCAGGTTTTTGATGAGATGAACGCAAAAGCTGTCAGACTAAGAATAACAAAAAGCCCTGATGGTATTACGCCCGGAGTGATAAGTTTTTGCGTGTTTGGTAAATTTTATAAATAATATTATAATACTAAAGGAGGGGATAGTTATGATAAGAAAAATCAGTTTATGGATGATTATATTATCACTTTTATTTCAAGCAGGTTTTGTTGTGCCTGTATCAGCCGATGAGCCGATTAATTATGATTTGAGTGCATTAAGTACATTTGAACTCAATGCCGGAATACTGGATGCAAATCTTAAATACACAAAAAGTTTTGCTGTTGCAGAGGTTGGAACGAGAACATTTGCATATATAGGAAAAGAAAATGTAGATGCATCAAAAGACCAGAATCCAGGCGGCTTGTATGTATTTGATATTACCGATGGGCAGGAAGCAGATTTTGTGCAATATTATAATGCAATAGGTTCGAACAATATGTCTGACATTCCTACGGGCGGAAGGCTTGCAGTTATAGAAAAGGGAAATGAAAAATATCTTGTTTTTTGTCGTACATCGGGAAGAAGATTTGATGCTGTATACGCCTGTGCTATAAATGCAGACGGAACTCTTGATACATCAGATTTGACCAATATTGGTGACCAGACAGTAGCATCAGGTAATGGTGGTGTGAAGATAATCGGCAAATACATAGTATTTAACGGAGTGAAGGATTTATATATTTACGAATCTACCGATGCCGGTTTCGTTAAAAGAGGCAGTATTGCAAGCGAATATGATATACATTCATTTGATGCTCAGATTGTTAGTGAAAATATGTATATTATGATCGGAGGCAAGAATGGGACTGACAGAAATGCTTGCCTGTATAAATCGGCAGTAAATGCTGAAATGACATTTACTAAAACAGCCGAAAAGGTGATAAGCACGACAAATGATGCAATTGAAATGGAATTTGTCGACACAAAAAAAGCGGTTGCCTCTCTTACTGGTGCAGGCGGTGTCCTGATTGATTTTTCAAATCTGGATACCGAATTGGTTATTACACAGATAACAAAAAAACAAACACAGATTGTTAAAACTCTGGGAGAAGGTTGGTTTGTTGCAGGCGGTAACGGAAACGTAGATTTATATAATGGGAACAATGTAGATAGTGCCGTGGTGGATACGATTTCATCTGCTGGAATTTACTCGGGAATTGAAATTTTAAACGGACAGATTTTTGCTTTATCTGTAAGTGATGGATTAAAGACATTTGACTATGGCGCAGATTTTGAAAAAACTTATAACGATTTAAACATTTATAATCTCGGCAGGACACTGACCGGTATTCTGCATGGTGGAGTGGAATCAACCATTATCAACCATACAAAGCATATTGAAGTAATAAATATTGGGAATAAAACCTTTGCATATGTCGGAAAGGAAAATGTAAGCACCTCGACAGACCCGAATCCGGGTGGATTGTATGTCTATGATATTACTGACGGCTCAAATCCGGAGTATTTGCAGTCTATTCGAAGCATCACAAATCCTGATAATACCGCACAGACAATTGACATAAATTCCTTCAGTACAGAAGGAAGAATGGCTTTTGTTGAAAATGGCAACAACAGATTTTTGGTTTGTAGCATTTCAAGTGCAATAAGCGGTACGATGGGTGTGTATGCATTTAAGATAGCCTCAGACGGAAAAATCGACCTTTCTGTTGAGCCTACAAGACTTGCAACAGGAACAAATCCACAGATTGAATCGCACGGTAGCTATGTAACTATTGCAAGATACGAAACAACTAACGAACCAATTTTAAGTGTATTCAGTTGTGAAAGTGGTACATTTGAGCTAAGAGGAACAGTTGAACTTGATACTGACGAACTTGGTATCGTAAAATATGATATCGAACAAATTGATGGTAAGCTGTATGTAGCAGCAGAGGTGCAGCACAAAAAATATAAGTCGGGAGACAAGTTCTACACCGATAAATACGCTGTCCTGTATGAGGGAACGATAAGTGACGACCGGAACATAACATTTGTAAAAAAATCGGAAGCAGACCTTGGCAGGACGGTAGCAACCGGTAGTGTGGCTCTACTCGATAAGAATACAGCGATGTTCGCTATATATGATAATGAGGGGGTAGAGGTTGTTGATTTTTCAAATCCCGAAAATCCTGTAATTAAAACAGAAACAGACCTTAAAAATGTTTCTAATATTTTAAGTCTGGGAGATGAATACGCACTTATTTATCAGTCAGGTGTTAATAAGATTCATCTTTATAATATGGATTCAGGGATCGTTGCACAAAGCGGACTTTCGCTGTTTGGATACGGCTCCACAACCTTGTGTAATGGTTTGGCATATGTTCTGGGCAGTGAAGGTATTGAAGCATATGCATATAAAACCGATATAGAAATTCAGCCCCAGACAAATTATAAAAGAGTAAGCGGAAGAATTGCCGGTTGGTCTTCTGTTACCGACAGTGCCAGAATACTTGTTGACGGTAATGAAGAAAAATTGAATGTTAAGGCTGATGGAAGCTTTTCGTATAATCTTTATGCAGCTTCGCTTGATGAAGTCTTTATGGCTGTTGTTTCGGTCATAAGGAATAATAAAGTCGTTGCATTAAGAGCAACCGAAATAACCTATACCGGTGGAGATGCATCGAGTGGAATAAATCCGTTTATTGATGTTTTAATGAGCAGTGCATCAGAGATTTCAAATGGTAGAGAAACTGATGCCGAAGGCGTTTTGGCGGGTAACAATGCAGGTGAATACATTAAGTTTGAAAATGTGTATTTTGGAGAAACACCAATAGCGATCAATGGAATCAGCGCTGAAGTTGCAAAACAAGGTACAGGAAAGCTCGGAGTGTATCTCTATGATGATGAGTTGGAAACTGATGATACATATCAAACAGAGGTTGAGGTTATAAAGAACAAGGGTATACAAATAGCAAGGCTTGAATTTACAGGCACAAGCGATTCTGAACTTGTGGTTGAGGTGAATGAGGGAATACTGAAATACCAGAAATTCAGTCAGTCGCACATTATATACATCACAGCAGAGGATGATAGTTCATTTGGAAGTATCAGGAGCTTTAAACTGACCGGAACCGATTCGTTTGCTATCGACGCATATAAAGATATAGATGCTTTAATGGCTTCATATATTACTGCACCGGTTGATGGACAGGGAAGCAGACTTAAGAGTGATGCTAATGGTGATTACTATATATGCGAAAACAAAGACGAAGCATATATAAAGTATGATGATGTTAATTTCGGAACCACATCAAAATATATCACAGGTATGTCTGCAGAAGTAGCGACAGACAGTGAAAATGGTGCTGAACTTGCGGTATATCTCTATGATGGTGACAGCACCACATACTCAAGCATCAAGAGTAAAGGTACAAAAATCGGAAGGCTTGAATATACGGGCTCGGGCAATACAGAATTTAAAACTGTGGTATCTGATGAAATATGCAACTATAGTAAATTTAACGGAGAACATGCCATCTACATTCTCAGTGAAGATGGTGAGGATTTGGGAAATATTAAGAGTTTTAAACTTATAGGCTCTGAAGTATTCTCATTAAATCCATTCAAAACAATTAGTGTTGAGCAGGCTACATATATAACTCCGCCGACGGGTTATCCTGACGGAACAAGACTTGTTAAGGATAGCAACGGAGAATACTATGTAGGTCAGAACGACTCTCGGCAGTATATTAAATATGAAAATGTAGATTTTGGCTCAAGTGCTAAGATAATTACAGGAGTTAAAGCTGATATTGCAGGGGGACAGGGTTCAACAAGTATTCTTGGCGTCTATATATATGACGGGGAATTGACTGCATATGGCGATATCAAGAGTAAGGGTACAAAAATCGGAAGACTCGAATATGTAGGTACTGGTTTTTACGACTTTAAAGATGAAGCTCATAATGAAATATGTGTTTATCAGGCAATAAGCGGTAAGCATACGGTATATCTGCACTGTGAAAACAACGGTACTTTTGGTAATATTAAGAGTTTTTCGCTTGTTGGCACCGAATACACCGAGGAAGCATTCAAAATAAGTGCATTTTCCGATATAAATGCAATAAGAGCAACATATATTCACGGGACATCAAGATATGACGAAACCCACAACTCAATGGGAAGCAATCACGGAGGCTGGTTTGGCTTTGCAGGAGTGGATTTTGGATCGGGCTCAATAATTGATGGAGTTTCGGCATCTGTTGCAATAAGCGGAAAGGGAAGATTTGCTGTTTATATGGACCCGAAGGATACTTCATCAGTTGATGCGGTAAAACAGACGGGTACATTGCTTGCAACTGTTTCTACAGAATCCCATTCGTATGTTGATTATGCAAATGTAGACAGTGTGGATGTCAGATATTTTAAAAAGATATCAGGATTGCACACCATATATATTGTACCTGACGGTGCATCAATCGGAAATTTCAAAAGCTTACGTTTTTCTAAAGTGAATGATACCCAGGAGCATACTACCTTGGGGGCAGTAAAGTTTTATAATGCATCGGGAGCGGAAATCAAAAATCCCAAAAAGGAAAGCTCTGTGTATGCATCTGTAAATGTTTATAATAATACCGACGATGATGTTTTCTACAATAGCATAATGGCGCTTTATGATTATAGTGGCAGACTCTATAAATGCACTATGGAGGAACACAAGGGTGGTAGCAAGGGAATAGAATTGATTGAATCCAAACCTCTAACACCGTATGAGGACAGTATCTTCAGACCAGGTTGGATAGTTAAATTCTTTGTATGGACAAAGGATGCCAATACACCTGCATTGAAGACAACTTCAATGATAGAATCAGGTGATATAGAAACATATACAGAAGTGCTTACAATGTATGCGGGTGAGAACTATGACAGAAACTCATGTACTAATTTTAATAAAGCATTATGGGATTTCTCCAATCGTGACTGGGCAGTATATGAAAATGTGAATTTTGGTGATAAAGGCTACAAGAGAATTTTTGCTGAAATTGCATCAAATGAAGACAATGCACAGATTGAATTCAGATTGGACAGTAAGGACGGCAAACTTATAGGCACAATTTCTGCTGTAAACTCAGGGAATCTTGATGCTTTTGAAATGAATTATGCTGCAGTAGAAGAAGATGTTACCGGTATTCACGACTTATATATTGTAGGCGGGCAGATATCGGGTAATATCAGAATTTGTGAATTTGGATTTGACAATGTTGAAAAAATTCCGACTGATTCAACACTCGAAGCACCTGAGATGGTTAGCTTTGAGATGGAAGATGTCAAGCGAGTTGGCTCTGTAACAGTAATTTCTGATGAAAAGTATTATGGTGCCAATGCGTTGTCTGTATCAGGCGATGCTGAAATAAGCTATACATTTGATGCTACAGGTATTGAGGTCAGAGGAACATTGATTCCTGAGGGCGGAAGTGCTGAAATTTACCTTGACGGTGAGATATCAACGACCATAAATTGCTATAGTGCATATGAAATGAATAATAAGGCATTATATACGGCATCGGGACTTGACCCAACCAAAACACATACAGTAAAAATAAAAAATGTTGGTGATGAGAATATCATAGTTGAGGGTGCCAAGTTATATAACAGAGCAATAAGGGTAATCTGTATAGGCGATTCAATAACCGCAGGTGCGGCTTTAGGTTCTTCGTGGCAGTTCTATCCGTGGCGACTCAAAGAAATTCTTGGACGTGGATACACAACATTTAATTATGGTGTGAGTGGTTCAACGCTTCTTAATGATGGGGACAGATCATATATCCTTTATGATAATTATACTAAGAGTCTTAACAGTGAAGCAGATGTGATTGTGATAATGCTTGGAACAAATGATGGAAAACAGGGCGGAAAGCTTGAGCAGAGCAAATTTGTTGATCATTATAAGCAGTTGATCAATACATATCAGACAAAGTATCCGAACGCCAGAATAATTCTCAACACTTCACCTTGGGCGTGGGTTGAGGGCTTTGGCATAGAGCCTGAAACGATAAATTCTACAGTTTATAATGGAATTGTTCAGACGGCGATAGAAACCGGGAATCAGATTGTAGACATAAACTATGTTACAAGAGGAAAGCCAGAGATTTTTGTTGATAAGGATTACATACATCCCAATATGGACGGAGCATTACTTATAGCACAAAAGGTTTCTGAGGGTGTTATGAAGCCAGCAATTACATATGAAAATATGAAGGTATGCGAAGTTAAGGGTGATAAAAGAGGTATTTATACATTTATCTCTGATGATGGCTACTATGATTCTGTTTCGTGGTTTGATGAACAATTTGAAAAGTACGGTTTACACGGTTCGGTTGCTATGATATGTGATTATGTTGTTGAAGAAGGCGATGAAACCGAAAATAGAGGAACGGTGGAAGAGTGGCAGGATATATTTGATAAGGGAAGGTTTGATTTGATAAACCATTCCTACACTCATAAAGCACCATTGCCAACCTTGAGTCAGGATGAACTGAATTATGAAATCCTGGATTCTTTGAAATGGTTGCGTGAAACCTTCCCGGGCCAAAAAGTTCTCGGCTTCTGTACACCGTATAATCAATCCAATCTCAATGTATATAATACAGTTAAAGAAAGCCATTACGCTTTGCGAGATGGTGCCGGGTATAATTCATTGAATCCGACAGAGGACGGATGGTTTAAAATAGTGCATAAATCCTCTACCGAAAGAACGGGTGCTGAGGAGATGAATGGGTACATCGATGACGTTATTGAGAACAAGGAATGGGTTGTTGTAATGTGGCACGGAATAGAAGAAGACCAAAAATCAATTGCAACCGAGCACTTTGAATATCTTAACCTCAATCTTGATAATGTATGGAGTTCTTCCTTCAATGAGGCGATAATGTATCTGAAAGAAAAGCAAAGTGCAAAAATCACCTTTATTTCACAGAGTGATGAAAAAATTGTTTTTGATGTAACAGATAACCTTGACGATGATTTGTTTGACTATCCTCTTACAGTTGCGTTGCCGGTGGTTCCGGGGGCGGATAACATAATCAGCCAGGTGACACAAAACGGCGTAGAACGTGAATTTGAGGTAAGGAATAATGTTATTTATGTTGATGTAGTTCCTGATGCAGGAAATGTTACAATCTTATTTTAAAATTATTATTTAATAAACAAAATAAAGAAAGGTTGTGTAAAAAATGAAAAAGGTTTTATGTACGATTTTGTCATTGATGATGTTAGCTGCATCTTTTGTTAACGCAAGTGCAGCAGGAACAGCAACTTTGGTGACAGACAAGGTGACGACAGAAGGCGTGAGTTATGCCATTTGGGATGTTGAGGTTTATGGCAATTATCTTTACGCAGCTGATACCAATCTGGGCTTGAGAGTCTTTGAAATTGGCGAGAACAATAGCTTTACAGATGTAACTCCGAATGACTATGCGTTCAAAGGGAGTATGACTGCTGATGTAAGAAATCAGTTAAGCATTGAAGATGGAATGCTTTTTGCAGCATTTGCCGGTGACAGTGAGAAATTTACCGATGGCGAGGGTAACGAAACTTTTTATTCAAAGGGCGTAAGAGCATATGATCTTACAAATCCTAAAGTTCCGGCGCTTGTAAAAACAAACAACTGGATGGGCTCGGTTAGTAGTATTTTAGCTGATGGCGATCTTGTTTTTGCAGGTGTCAGAGGTGGTTTCAGAATTTATAACAGAAAATTGACAAGTAGTGCTAATTCTGTAATCGGTTTTGGTGGAAGAACAGGACAACCGAATTTTGCAAGAAACCCTGAATGGGCAGTAAGCGGTAACTATGTATTTTATTCACATAGACCTGATGCTACAGATGGTTTTGATGATTATTCAAGAATTGATGTTTATGAAATCTCAATGTTGAGAGAAACAGCAGCAAAAGAAAACAGTTACGTAAGTGCAGACGATGCTAAATATGTAACAACAATAATCACCAAGACAGAGTATATCGAAAAAGGCCATATTTATTCTTTGGCATGTAATGGTAATTATCTATATGTCGGTGCACAGAATGCGATTGAAGTATATGATATATCCGATTTGGTAAATTCAAAAGTAACATTTGTAGCAGGTTATACCCAATCAGAATTACCTAATAAATATAATAAGAATCTTTCATCAATTGTCATAGGTGATGGATTGTTATTTATAAATTTCTATACATCTCTTGCAGTAGCCGGAATCTATACTGACGGAACACTTGTTCCAATGTATGAATTTGAACAGGCAAGTAGTGGATATGGTCCTGATTTTGTTGATGGTGTGCTCTATGCGGCAGGAAGAGAAAAAGCTTTCCGTGCTGTATCCGGTTTTATCGGAACAGGAATAAATCCGGCAATTAACAATCGTGTTTTCTCTGAGCCAAACTTCAGCATTAACGGTTGTGCGGTTGGTGTAGATGCTGTCAAGGTCAGAATTGGTACTCAACTTAACTACACAGTAAATGTTGATGAAAACGGTTGTTGGAATCTGCCATTAACCAATCAGCAAAGCGGTGCTTATACTGTTAATATAGTTGGTGTAAAGGATGGTCAGGAGATTGCTACAACAAAAGCATCAGCAAACTATACAGTCGGAACTGTATTTGTTGAAATGGATTCGAAGAGCACAAACTTCCTTCAGGACGGTGCATCTGTAAAGGTTACAGTTCACAAGAACTTGAAGTATGAAGGTGATTACAGAGCGTTGGTAGCGGCATATGATAACGCCGGAAAACTTGTTGGCGTAAAGCAGTCCGCGCTATATTCAACCGATGCTTTTGCCCAAAAGGACACAGAGGAAATCACACTCAGTCTTAATGCTGACAATATTGAAACAGTAAAGGCGTTTGTGTGGACAGAAGATCTGATGCCTTTGTCGGTTGCTGAAGAAAATGATGATTTTGTAGTTGCATTTGTTGGTGACAGTATTACTCACAGACAAAACTATACAAGGGCAATAGAAACATTCTATACAACAAGATATCCGAACAGAAAGATAAGTTTTATAAACAAGGGTATCAATGGTGATAATGTTCTAGGTGCTACTGGAAGATTTAAATGGGATATTTTAAACGATGAGTGGGATTCACTCAATGGAGAATATTGGCAGGATAATAAAAAACCTGATGTAATAACTGTTATGCTCGGAACAAACGATCTCGGTGGATGGGATGGATGGACTTCGACAGACCCGAACAACCATAGCAGTAAGGAATACAGAATAAACTTTTATTTGCAGAATGTAGAAAACTTCATTAAGACAGTTTTGGCAGAAGATATTGAATTAATTCTTATAACACCGCCAGCTCTGGATATTTATGAAGTTGACGCTCAGGGAAATGTTGATGCTGATATTGGCAGAAACGAAGGTTTAAAGATGGCGTCAGACGGCTTGAAAGAGTTGGGTGAAAAGTATGATTTGCCTGTGATTGATATGTTTGGAGAAACGGTAAAATTTGTTGAAACCGTAAGAAAGAATTATCCGACTCTTGATTCAGTTCTTGCAAATCCGAATGATGTTGTGCATCCGACATATAATGGTGGATTTGTAATGGGATATATATTTGCAAAAGAGGCTGCAGAACTTGCAGGTGATTCTGATAGCGCAAAATATGTTTCAAATGTAGTGATCGACGCAACAGCTAATGAACTTCAAGAAGCTCAGAATGCATCTGTTACTGAACTCAATGCAACACAGACAAGCGTTTCATATAAGTATCTTGCAAATGCGATGCCAATGCCTGTAAGTGATTCGTATGAGAATGCAGAGACTGTATTTGGTCTTCCAATAACCAAAGATATCAATAATGAGATAATCAAGGTTACCGGATTGAAGGAAGGGGAATACACACTTACAATCGGTGGAAATGTAGTTGGCGTGTTTGATGCAGATGAGTTCTCAAAGGGTGTAAATATAGCAGCTCTTGAAAACAATCCGGCACAAATCAAGGCTAAACTGGCTTATGAAAAGATAAACGAAAAGGCTGAAAGAGAATTAAGATACAGATACATTGCCGAAGCAGATATGAAGAATGTCAGAAACAGTAATGAATGGGGCGGTGTCCCGATGAATGAAAGATTAACATCGACACAAGAGGGTATTAACGCTTTTTATGAGAAGGTTAAGGCATACTTTGTTGCAAAATATGATACTAATGCTGACGGTGTAGTTTCTGAAAGCGACGGTACTTCAGCATGGGGTAGCTATCGTTGGGATTTAAGACTTCCACACTTCTATTTTGGAATTGCGGATTACACATCAGACCCTGATTATTATCAGTATGCAAGCAAGCTTGATCATGAAGAGACTTGGAATGGTCTTGAAACATTAAAGGCAGAGGCAAGAAGCATATTGACACCGGAACAGTATGTGGTAACAATAACTGCGGTTGAGGAATAAACTATACTTAGTTTTGTTATTCCTTTGAAATAATTATAGAAGCTGTCAGGAATAGTGATACTTATATTTAAACCCCGCCAGAATTATTAGAAATTTTGGCGGGAGTTTGCATTGTTACAAAATAATAAAGACTCTATCTTCAAAAAAGTAGATAGAGTCTTTATGAAAAATGAAAACTAGAATGATAATCTATTTTTGTTTTTTGAATTTTAATTGATATTCCTTGGGGGTAATTCCGGTTATCTGCTTGAAAGTTCTTGAGAAATGAGCGTTGCTATTGAAACCGCAAGCGGTTGCGACTTTGCTTACATTCATAGTGTTACTCTCAAGTAATCTTTGCGCAGTTACTATACGGAATGTATTAAGGTATTTGATTGGTGTTGTCTGGTATCTTTCGGTGAAGGTTTTGATGAAGTGTTGTTCGCTCATTGCAGCTTTTTGAGCTAATTCCGAAAGGGTTATGTCTTCGTAGTAGTGTTCACCGATATACCTTATAAGATTATCCATATTCATTAAGATTTCTTGTTGGTTGATATACGAGTCATTCTTGCTCAACAAATCGTAATTTATGTTTGCAAGCGTCATTAAAAGAGAAGTTAAAGCTATTTTAATATTACTCATCTTTAACGGTGAGTTTGGACCTGCATGTATATCTATGAGCTGTTGAATATGGTATTTTATAATTTTAATGTCGTATGCAGTTAATGGCAAGAGAGTGGTATCGAAAATTGAAAAAATGTGAGGAGATGCAAATTCAGATATCTCCTTCATAAGTTTTGTGGAAATGTTGATAAGAACTCTGGTTTGTGTTTCGCTGTTTGATTTTGTTGCATGTATGATATTGGGAGCCAAGAGTGCAATGTTATTTTGATTGAGTTCAATGTGCTTTGTCTCGTTAATTGAGATTGTGCGAACACCGGATTCTATATACAGTATCTCATAGTGAGAGTGGTAATGAGATGTAGACATTGATACGTTTTTTTGATATGTCATTCGTTCAATTTCAAAGTCATTTTTACTGCTTAACAAATCGTTGAATTGCATACTGCACCTCCAGATTCTTAAAAATAATATTATGCAAAAATTTTAGCATATTTTTCCATAAATTTCAAGCATAACTTAATAATTATCAAAAAAATGTTAATATAGCTTAATATTTGTATAGAAAAAAAAGTGAAATTTCACTATAATAAATATGTATAATGAACAATGTTTACATAAATATACGAATATAATTTGTTTTTTCTAAACGAAATATGTGCAATTTACAATTCGAGGTTAAATTAACACGAATTGCGGATAAGTAAAAACAAAAATATTAAGGAGAAGAATATGCGTGCAACAATTGAGAAAATCCAAAATCGTACATTAGGAATGGATATGTCCGAATGTAATTGGGGAGAAGGTGTTGCTCTTTGGGGACTCAATCATTCGATAAAGGAATTTCCTAATGATAAATATCCGAAAAGGCTATGCGATTGGGTTGAAAAAGGATTGACAGCGGAAAAGTTCAAATCTACTGTCAACAACTCTATTCCGTGTGTTGGGATGGGAGAAGTTTATAAGCTGTCCGGGAATGAGAAATGCTTGAGTCTGATGGTAAATCAGGCAGAATACCTCATTCACGAAGCACCAAGACTTAATAATGGAGCAATCATACATACAGACCCATATGCAAAGTTCGGAAGACAAATGTGGGCAGATACAGTTTTTATGGCTGGACTGTTTCTGGCTTATATAGGAAAGCTCACAGGAGAAAAAAAGTACATAGACGAAGCGATGAATCAATTGTCGATTCACATTGATGTTCTGCAGGATACAGACGGGCTGATATATCATGGCTGGGATGAAACAGAACAAGCATTTATCGGATGTAAATGGGGCAGGGCTAATGCGTGGGTTGCTGTTGCGATTGTAGAAATGCTTGACTATGTTGATGTGATGCCTGAACTGATAGAGGCTTTGAACAAAATGCTTGATGGAATCAGGCCGTATCAAACAGAAAACGGAACATGGCGTACGGTACTTGACGGAACATTTTCTTATCTTGAGTATTCAAGCGCATATGGATTTGGATACGCAATATTAAAAGGTGTAAGGCTTGGAGCACTTGACAAAAGACATCTTGAGATATGGGAAAAAATGAAGGATGCTCTCTTTTCAAATGTTGATGAGGACGGAAAGGTAAACAACATTTCTGCCGGAACACCGATAATGAGAAATGAAGCAGAGTATAACATCATATGCGAACACAGAATCCAGACCTGGGGACAGGGTCTTGCGCTGATGTATTTTACAGAATGCGCAAAACTGGATATTTAATTTGATTAATCTATTAGGGTTAAATATAAATAATATATAATGAAAGGAAGTAAAAAAGATGAAAAAGATGAATTTAAAAAGAGGTATGGCAATAGCTTTGACAGTAGCAATGGCTGTATCGCTGAATGCGTGCGGGAAAAAGAAAAGCAATAGCGCTTACACTGAAGATGGCAGAATGATTATCACAATGTCGAATACTGTTGCTATCAGTGATAATTCTCCGGTTGAGAAGTATCTTGAGGAAAAATACAATGTAGAAATCAAAGCTTACGGTTATGCTACCAATTATTATGACAAGATTGCTACAATGATTGCAGCAAAAGAAGTTCCTGACGTAATGTTCATCAATGATATGTCACAATGGCAGCCTTTGGCAAAACAGGGTGCATTGGCAACAATTAGCTTGAAGACGGTTGAAAAGGGAGCACCGGATCACTATAAGCATATAAATGAAACAGATGATAAGATGTGGAAACTTGGTGAAATGAATGGTAATCAGTACGCTATTCCGAAATCTATGGGTGAGGAATACAATACTGTAATGCTTTGGAACAATGATATGTTAAAAGAAGCAGGCATCACAGAGGTTCCAAAAACAATAGCAGAATATGATGTTGCTTTCGAAAAACTAAAGGAAAAAGGATACTACGGCCTTTCAGGTGTTGGTGGTAACTACTATAGACAGTTTGACTGGCTCTTTGGTGCATACGGAGTTATGCCAGAGATGTGGACATTAGAGGATGGTAATGTTATAAACGGAACAGTATCTGCCAAAGCAAAGGAAGCGTTGGCAAAGCTTAATGAATGGTATCAGAAAGGCTATATCCATCCTGAATTCCTTACAGATGATCAAAGTTCAATCTTTAAGCGTTATTTAAGCGGTCAGATTGCCAGTGTGAACACATCTCTTGGAAATGTTTCAAAGAACACTATTAACGGACAGAACAACCTTGCCGGATACGGTGAAGCTGTTGCAAACAGAATAGTATATGAGGCACTTCCTGAGGGACCGAATGGTGAGAGTGGTGACTGGCTCTGGGGTCCTGTATCGAACTATGTAGTGTTTGGTGCTCAGTTACAGGGTGACACAGAAAAGCAGGAGATTATCCTGAACATTTTGAATGATTTGAACTATGATGAGGAAACTGCATTGGTTGGTGCATTCGGTTTCAAGGGTGAACATTATGAATTCAACGATGAAACTGCCGGCAAGGAATCAGGAATAAAGCCGCTTGGTACATATGGCAGTGACGCTAACCAGAAAGCAGAAGCAGGAATTGGATATTTCAACTTCTTAAAGTGCGGTGATTGGGCAACAAGTGAAATTGCAAATCAGTATACAAATCAGGATTATGTTGAAGAAATGAAGAAATATGCAAGTCTTGGTGCATTCAGAGATTTGAATATGAGAGTTCAGACTGCGTCGTCAAGTAAGTATGCAGCAGCACTTCAGACCTTGAAGATTCAGGCATATTCTGAGTTCATTAACGGAACAAGAAATCTTGACAGTGACTGGGATGCTTTTGTGAATGAGTATAACACCAATGGCGGAGAGATTCTTCGTGAAGAAGCACAAGAGTTTTACGATAACATAATGAAATAATTTGCATAATTTAAAGTGCGTGGTGAACGTTTATGAAAATGAAAAAATTAAAAAGTGACAGAGTGCTGGATTTTGTTTGTTATGGCTTTGTCTTTGTACTCTGTGTAACGGTTGTAATTCCGTTTTGGAACTTGTTTGTTACAAGTGTTACACCCCAAACTGATTTTTCAATGACCTTCCGTTGGTGGCCTGAAAAGGCCACCTGGGAGGCATGGAAAATGGTATTAAAGTCCAATTTTATATGGAGTAGCTTTAAGAATACTGTTGTTAAAACCGCATTGGGAACGGTAATACATTTGGGAGTGACTCTATTATATGCATATCCGTTATCAAGAAGAGATTTTAAATTTAATAAATTTTTCAATACCTTTCTGATTTTGACAATGTTTATCAATGTAGGCCTTATCCCGAATTATTTAAACATTGTAGGGTTGGGTCTGAATAATACAATCTGGGCACTTGTTTTGCCCGGTTCGATTTCGGCTTATAATACAATTTTGATTAAGAATTATTTCAGAGGAATCCCTCCTGAGTTGACCGAGGCGGCACAAATTGATGGTGCAAATGATTTCTACATATTCTGGAGAATCATTATTCCGCTTTCAAAGCCGATTATTGCGACGATTTCATTATGGTTGCTTGTTGGACTTTGGAATCAATGGATGGATTGCTTGCTTTATATAAATGACAGAGACAAGTATGTTTTACCTATTATGTTAAGAGAACTTCAGACAAGCGTTGCAGCATTGACCGAAGGAGGTGCCGGCATTAGTGCGTCAGAGATACCACCTTCAGATGCTCTGGTTGCAGCATCTAACCTGTTTGTTATTCTTCCGATTGTCTGTGTATATCCTTTCTTGCAGAAGTATTTTGTTAAGGGTATAATGGCGGGTTCTGTAAAGGGGTGATTGAAGAATGAAAGTAAAGAAGAATAAAAAAGATCAAACTGCTTTATCAAATTTAAGCTTTATTGATAAGGTTAAAAAAGACAAGTACTTACTTTTGATGCTTCTCCCCGGTGTTATATACCTGTTGCTATTTGTATATAAGCCAATAACAGGACTTTTGATGGCATTCCAGAATTATAACATTATCGGAGGCATATGGGGAAGTGAATGGGTTGGACTGGAGCACTTCAAGACCTTCTTTGCAGGAAGAGACTTTGTGCCGGTAATGACCAACACATTAAAAATCAGTGTCCTACAGCTCCTTATCGGGTCGGTAACGCCTATTATATTTGCGATAATGGTAAATGAATTAAGACAGGGTGTATATAAGAAGGTGACCCAGACCATATCATATCTGCCGCATTTCTTGTCGTGGGTAACGGTAGCGGGTATGATGACGATTCTTTTATCACCAAGTGTTGGTCTTGTAAATGCCATTATTGTAAAACTTGGATTTGAACCAATATATTTCCTGGCTGATAAAGGAAAGTTTGTTCCGATTTTGATTATCTCAAATGTATGGAAAGAAATTGGCTGGGGATCTGTAATTTATTTATCGTCATTGGCAGGACTTGACCAGGATGTGGGTGAGGCGGCAATAGTTGACGGTGCTACAAGATTCCAGAGAATCAGGTATATCAATATGCCGTATCTGTTCACAACAGTGGGCGTTATGCTTATTATGAGAACCGGATCTATTCTTGATGCCGGATTTGACCAGATATTCAACTTGCAGTCACCTGCTACGTATGATGTTGCAAATGTACTTGATGTGTATGTTTACAAGCTGGGTATTCAGGGATTTGAGTATGGTCTGTCAACGGCTATAGGATTATTCAAATCGGTTGTAAGCTTGATAATGATACTGCTTACAAACTGGATAGTCAAGAAAACAAGTGATGGCGAGATAAGCTTGTGATGATAAGATTGGAGGCTAATATATGAACAAAAAAAATATCGCAACTATTATGGCGTTAAGTCTTTTGTTTGCAAATTTTTCGGTTGTTAGAGCCGAAAAAAAAGAAATACAGCAATTGAACAAATGGCAGGATATTGTCTTGTTGGATTCTGTAGAGAGAACGAGTGATAAGGCAAGAAATTCAACGATTGAGTATTATACGGCCGGAGCAAACAAATATGCGTTTGTAGCTTTTGGAAACGGAAATGGTTCAAGTTCTGAAGCTCTTGTTGTGTATGACGTTACGGATCCTGCAAATATCACTGAAGTAACACGATATACAGATATTGTTGCCCGCATTTTTAATGCTCAATTTGTAATAGTCGATGATTATCTTATTGCAACAAGCAGACAGAGTAATGGTAATAATAAATTGATTATGTATTCGATAAATCCGGATGGTACCTTGTCATCTAAAGCTACAGAAATCTGTGATGGCGGAAACGGTATTGATACAGTTTATGTATGCGGTGATTATTTGTTCTATGCTTTAGCGGGAACAACCGGAAGACATATAAAGGTTTTTGACGTATCAAACCTTTCTAACGGAGCTGTTTTGAAGGGGAATACTGCTAATGATTATGGTGTGTACGCTGCGGAAATAGAAAAGATTTCTGACAGCAAATACTTGATCTATTATATTTCGAGAAATCAGACAGCAGGGTGGCGGTTCTGTATCAACGAAATGACCGTCAACAATGGTACAGTGTCATTCAATGAAAAGTTTCATGGAACTACAGGATTTGAATCAGTGACAAATTTGTCGAGCATTACAGACCTGCAACTTATAAATGATAAAACAATTGTGATTACTGTATCTACAAAAGGAGAAAATGGAACATATTCCCAAGCCTTGATTGATGCATCAGGAGCAACTCCGTCTGTTAGTGAGATTGCATCGGGAAGAGCACTTTCTGTTATAGATGTAAATGATGATGTATTTGCGATTGGTACACAGGACGGTAATATTTTCTTCCGTAATAAAAGTGATAATTCGCAGCTGCACAATATTGCGACAGGATTAGGTCAATTATATGATCTCTGCATTGCAGACGGGAAGTTGTTTTCATCAGGAGAAAGTAAAGTTGCAATATATGATTTATACTCAATCGTAAGCATCGATATGGATGGGATCAGCGAAATAAATGATGGCATCCTGAATATTACAGCTGATATAGAAGCAAAAAACACCGATGTAATAAAGCTTGATGTTTTTGGCGAAACAATCGATGTTACAGACGATGTTAAAAATGGCGTATTGAGCTATTCTGAAAATATAGATTGCGTTGATGGAAATTATACTGCAAAAATTTCGATTGTAAGAGATGATGAGGTAATACTTTCTGACCAAAAGACATTTACAGTCAGAAAAACAATGCCTGTCGAAATAACTCACTCGGGATTGGCAGTGGGCACAACTTCGGTTACAGGCACAGTTGAGAATACACACAACAAGGCGACTGCTATGGGAACTGCATATCTTGTTGTATATAATAGCGACGGTTCAATGAGTAAGGCATACCCATGTGAAATTACTGCTTTACAAAAGAACGAAACCGACAGCATAAGCTTCACATTGGATACAGCAGTTGCCGCAGGACAAATTGTTAAGTTATTTGTTGTTGATAATGAAGGAAGAGTAATTTCGGATATTATTGAAACTGCACAGCAGAGCTTTAATACAGTTACAGATAAAATACCTGCAATTGTGGCAGATAAAGTAAACATTTATGCTGAAGTAGATCCTAACTCGATTGTTGCACAGATAAGTGGAAAATCTGCTGCAGAAACCGAAAATATTATTTTTATTGCAGTGTATAAACCTGCACCAAATAATACACAGTTTGACTACATTAACGCATTTAATACCTTAGCTGATGGTAGTTTTTACTGCTCATATCCATTACAGGGTGGTGCAGAAGGCGAAAACTATACTGTAAATGCTTATGCTACAACTAGGGATGTATTATCGGGTGAAAAACAGTTTTCATATATTAGTCAGCAAACTATAGACGATGCTCTTGCTGCGGTTCAGGGTGCTGATGCTGCAACTTTTGAATCTGTTGCAATTTCGGAAAGATCACCATATAAAAAAGTATTTAATCTGAATACAAGTATATATGATACACTTGTTGATCCTGCAGAAAATAAGTATAAGCTTGCCGTAGGTGCTGCTGTTGCAGGAACTTTGTATTCGGATATATCAGCATTTAATACTGCGTTTGACAAAGCTGTAAACGAACAGAAAGCAATTATGGATGCAGATATTGCTTTGGCAGCAGCACTTGCAGATGTAAATTCGTCTGCGCCTTCTGCTTTGCCGGGCAAGGTTGAAGGATATTCTTCAATTTTTGAACTTGATATAACAGGACTATATACAAAACTCGACAGTACGATGAAGCCTAATTTGTATACTAACTGGATTTACGACAAGGACTTCACTCAAAAGAGCCAGCTTCAGAAGGCATTCAAAGAAGGCTTGGCTATTGAGTATCTGAGATTTGCTCAATTTGGAAGCATTGTTGAGAATGATATTATAGAGAACTATTATTCTGAACTGGGATTGAATAATGCGGATGTTCTGACATATTCAGCATTGGATGAACAGGATAGAAAAGATGCTATAGCATATTTCCTGGATCTTGATCTGACAAATTATAGCACATTGGGCTCGAAATTCAATGAGGCGTTAGAAGATTATGATGACAAACCATCAGGCGGAAGCGGTGGTTCAACAATTACGTCAGGTAATGGAGGTGGAGGTATAACAATAAAGCCTCCGGTTCAGGCACCTGACGAGATAGAAAAAGAAGAACTTATACCGGAAGATATGCTCGAGATTGAAAAGAAGAACGTCTTTACAGATGTTAAGGTTGATGACTGGTTTTTCGAAGCGGTTTGCATTCTGAATGACAGAAAAATCGTTGAGGGTATTTCCCTTAACGAATTCAAACCTAATCAGAATGTAAAACGTGAAGAGTTTGCAAAAATGATTATCAGTGCTTTTAACCTTGTAGACTATGATGCGAAAACAACTTTCGGTGATGTTGCAGAAGGCAGATGGTATTATTCATATGTAGCTACAGCACAGAAGCTCAACCTTATCAACGGTATCGGCGGCGGTAAGTTTGGTATCGGACAGGATATGACAAGACAGGATCTTGCAAAGCTTGTATATGATACAATGAAAGCACTTGGAAAGCCGATTGTTGCGTCAGGAGAGGCAACATTTGCTGATATGGATTCGGTTAGTGCTTATGCAAAAGAAGCAGTAAATGCTTTGAATTCAGCAGGCATAATGAATGGGTTTAATGATAATACCTTCAAGCCTCATGGAACAGTCACTCGTGCTATGGCAGCCCAGGTGATTTATAGAATCATTTCGACTAACTGAAATAAGGAGGTGTAGTTATGAAAAAAATATTAAGCTTAATGCTGTCGCTTATCATCATAGTGTCGGTTTGCTCAGTGGGCACACATGCAGAAGATGCTAATACATACGGTAAGCATGAACAGTACTGTTATGATACACTTGTCGCACTCGAAATCATTGATGACGGTGAAGACCTTAGAAGCAGAATAACAAAAGGTCAGTTTTGCGATATTGTAGCCAGAATGTTGAAAATTGACGGAAAATATTATGAAGATAAACTATACTTCAGAGATGTGGCTCCTGATCACTTGTACTATGATTCTATTTCGATTTTAGCAAGTGAGGGCTATTTATTCGGGAATGATCTGAAAAGAGTTTATCCAGATGAATACATTTCAAAAAATACTGCACTGGTAATTTTAGTCAGAGCATTAGGATATGAATTGATGGCTCAACAATCAGGTGGATATATAGTAGGATATGAGAGCGTGTGGAATAGCCTGAATCTTGACGAAGGCTTGAGAAATATTGACGATGAAGACTTCACACTTGCAAAAGTTGCCGTTATGCTCTATAATACTCTGCTTGCAAAACAGGTAGGTTTTAAACACGGAACAACCGGGTCATCACTCACATTTGAGGGCGGAAATTCTATTCTTTATTCGCTTTATAACGGTTACGAATTCAGGGGCGTAGTAAGCAAAAATGAATTCACTTCAATCAATTCTGCAGATAGATTCAAGGATGAAAGGATCAGAATTGATAATATTGAAATGAGCATTGCTGCACCAGGGATTGAAGATTATCTGGGTTATGAAGTAAAGGGTATTATGACTGAATCTAAAAAAGGTGAGGAAGACTATACCTTAATATCTTTTACCGATTATGAATATAATGACGATTTGATAATCAGAAGCACTGATGTTTTGAGTGTGCCGGACACGCTGACCGTTAAGTATGATGACGGTGAAAGTAAGAAAACACGTGTCGCTGAACTGACAAGAAATGTTAGTGTGATTTATAACTATCAGTACCTTTCTACATATACAAAAGAAGATCTGGATATTGATAGCGGATATTTAAAACTCATTGACAATAACCTTGATGGTAAATATGATGTTGTTTTCGTTTACGAATACAAGACCTATTTCGTATCAAATGTCGATTCATTCAGTAAGCTTATTTATGATTCATATGGATATTCACCACTTGAAATTGACGATGAAACAATTATTATGAATTCTGCCGGAATCAAACTGGACATTTCAGCAATTCAGTCAAAGAATATCCTTTCG
Source organism: Clostridia bacterium (assembly GCA_045544615.1). Lineage (GTDB taxonomy): Bacteria > Bacillota > Clostridia > UBA1381 > UBA1381 > CAKSFT01. The sequence goes on along the minus strand of JAZPZI010000013.1, from coordinate 41,769 downwards.
GTATATGAACCGAAGAATGCATCAGATACGGCCTTAACTATAATTGAGCAGTCAATGATTGCACCTGTAGTTGGTAAGGTTGATAAAACATTTGAGGATGAGGGGACTTTTGCTGAAGTGGGCGGAAAAACCTACAAGGTAAGTGACAGATACGCTACAATCTCAAGCGCCAACACAACTTATAAAAAGATCAAGTTGGGTTTGAAAGGAACATTCTTCATCAATGAGGATATGGAAATTTGTGCATTTGAAGCATCATCTGATGATTTTACTTATGCTTATCTGATTAACCTCTGGGTAAAGGATGATGAAGTGAGCAAGTGTAAAATCTATACTCAGTATGCAGTATTTGAAGAACACTCATTCCATGAGAACTTGAAAATCAACGGAAAACGTGTAGATGACATTTATAAACTCAACCAGAACACCTTGCTTTATAAAAACGGAAAAACTGTAGCACAGCTTATCAAGTATAAAGCAAATACTGATGGATTGATTACAGAAATGTTGGTTTCAGACGGAACAAAAGTTTCACCAATGAAATATAAAGATAATATGGTGAACTATAACGGACAGGTTTCCAATGCTGAGATAAGAGGCGGTTCTGCGAAAAAATATAATTATCAGTATCTGTATGATGATGATACCGTAATATTTATTATTCCAGAGAATTTAAAAAGTGAAAAGGATTATAACATCTCAAATAAAATCTTTTCTGATGGTCAGAAACTCACCATGGACGTGTATGACGTGGACAACTCATATCTGATGAAAGCTGCCATTATAAACGGCGGAAAGGCATCAGTTGATTTTGCGGCTGAGTCATATCTTGTTGTTGTTACCGATACCGGAATTGAGTCAATCAACGAAAATGATGAGTTGACAGAGGTAATCAAGGGCTATTATAAGGGACAGGAATACAAATATGAGTCATTAGAAGAAGATGATTGGTTTAATGGTTTCAAAGAAGGTGATATAGTTCACATTCTGAAGGATTCCGTAACCGGAAAAATAATGGGAACCAAGAAATTTTTCACATTCGACAATGCACCTCAAAAGCCTACTACCGATGCAATAATTTATCATGACGAGTATACAAAGAAAATGCCACATGATTCAAATCCGATACCATCAAGACTCTATGGCGCAACAGGAATGGTATACGGCAACTGTATTGCAAAGGGTAATAACTATGTTACTTTATCAACAGATGGCGGAGAAACCGGTGATCCATTCTCAACAGTTAATGATACATTAGTATATGTGGTTGAGAAAAAAGACGGTAAGATAACTGTAGCACCATCGTCAATGGATGCTATCATTGTTGCAACACAGCCATCAATTGGTAACGGTTCAAAAGTTTTGCTCAACACCAGAAATGCTATTGTAAGAGAAATTTTTATCATAAAAGAGTAATGTGAATCTGATGGCTAACAAGAGGGGATAGTTATGGAAACTTCTATATATGAACAACAACTTAAAAACAGACAGGAACTTTTGAAACTTTATTTTAAAGATATTGATTGCAAAATTACTCCTGAGGGTCAGATTTTGGGATTTTGGGATGAAACCCCACTTCAGTCATTCAGAGAAAGATTGTTTGTTGCATATTCTCTTTTGTTTGATGATGATAAAGAGAATATAAAAAAAGCAAATATCATTATTGAAGAATGTGAGTATAGGGTGTGTCATTTTGCACCATTTATATCTACACAAATAGTATTAAAACACAGAGAAAAACTTTCTCAAAAAGCTTATGTTTATTTGTTTGAATATATCCGGAATAGCTTGCCGGAAATGATTGATAATCCAGAGTTTGAATTTGTGGGTGTAAATGATAATTTTCCGTGTATGGCGACATTTGCAGCGATAATTGGTGGAAGGCTTGTCAAGAATGATGATGTTGTTTCGTGGGGGATTAAGAACTTAGAATCATTTTGTAAAATGCTTGAGAGACGAGGTTTGCAAAGCGAACATACAAGTCCTACCTATACTCCGGTTCAGATACTTCCAATGGCGGAGCTTGTTACCTATACTGATGATGAAAGAGTGAAGGAACTTGCCCTATATGCTGAAAGACGGCTTGAATACGGATTGCTGGCATTTTACCATAGCGGTATGGGAAAAATGTGCGGCCCGTATTCAAGGGCATATACAGTTGATTCTGTAGCTTGCATACATATGGTGGATTTCTGGTTATATTCTGTACTTGGTATTAGGACCGTTTCGGCTTTGGATGAAATGTTTGATCAGGACAAAATGAATAGAGTAATGCATGGAAGCAGATGGTTTGAAACGGTTCAGTTTGTCTGGCTGGCTATGTGTGATTATCATGTAACGCCAAAAATGCTCGATGATACCTTTAAAAGAAAATTTCCTTATGAGGTTAAAGCAAGCTGTGAATATTCATCCTCACGAGATGATGCATCGGACGGAAAAACTGATGCTATTTATCCGGCATCGGATAACGAAATCAGCTGTTATATGACCACTGCATATTCTGTTGGAATCAGCAAGGTGCCGTTTCATAACGGAATGCAGACCGAAAGCTTTTATCTCTTGTGTAAAAAAACAGATAAGGTTACACATTCAAAGGATTTGCAGTCAATATATCTTCGTTACCTGATAAACGATGAGCAAACTTTTACGGCATCATCATCTTTATTGGCGGACCGAGGCAGAAAAATTGCGGTTGCAAATAAAAACATTGGTTTTGTGGGATACAGACCCACCAGGAGAGTTGTTGGCGAAAAGGTCAACAGTTTGAAACTTTCAATAATTATTCCGCAGATTTACGAAAATGATATTCAATATAAAATTACCGATAATGAAGTTTATCTTCGTATAAGCAAGACTTTTGTTGCTTTCTATGCTCTAAACAATAGTGCTGATATTAAGGTGGAAGAAACTGATGAATTCAAGATGATTTCATTGTATAACTATTGTGGTGAAGCAAAGGAACTTACATTTGAGGATTATTTTAATATTGCAAACGGAATCTTTTATGCGGTTGACGACTCATCGAACTGTACATTCGAAGAATTTGTTTGTCGGGAAAAAGTAATTTCAGATAAAATTTTCAAATCATCGCACTCAAGACAAAGCATGATGCGAAATGTATTTTTTGAGTATGATGGAAAAAGCCTTGAGGTCGAATATGACATTGAGAGCTGTGGAATTAAATATTCACTTATTGACGGCAAAACACCAAAAACAAGCTATTTTTATGATAGCGTGTATGGGGAATGCGATGCCGATAAGATAAGAAGAATTATAGGAGGGATGATATAAATGAAACGTATAAGGAAACTTGTATCGTTATTATTGGCGTTTTCCGTGTTATTTTCAAGTGTTCAGGCTTTTGCACTGTATAATGTTGTAAAAAAACAGATTATAACACTTGGAAGAGGTTGGGATCTGGTAGAAAAGAGCGATATAGTTTATCTTGCTGACGGTACTGGCGGGGTTCAGGTTATCGATATTAAAGATCGTCAGAATTCGGAGAGAATAAGCGTCATTGACACAGGTTTTGATGCAAGAACGGTTGATATATATAAAAACTATTTGTATGTATCTGGCGGTTCGAAGATGATTACATATAATGTAAAGAATCCTCAGCAACCGGTTTTGATTAAGACCGATCTTGTTGGTGGAAGCGTGAGGAGCAATATCAGTGGTAATAAACTCGGAATTTTTGGCGGAAGTGCGTCAACAATCTTCGACATTTCCAATCCTGAGTCGCCACAGAGATATGCTTCAATTACAGGCTATGGAAACACCATGTCCGGCCTTGTAAATAATAATATAGTTTATATTATTTCAACTCAAGGTGTACTCAATGTTTACGATATCTCAAATTCACAGGAGATTAAAACACTTTCAACAGCTGCTGTAGCAAATGCATCCTATGTTCAGGATATGTTGGTTGACGGTGATTATCTGTATCTGGCAGACGAAAACGGACTTGTTGTTTTAGATGTTTCTGATCCTTCAAAGCCTGTACAAACATGCAGAGTTGAAAAGAAATCAAAGCTTCAGGGATTGTGGCAGGAGGGTGACGAACTTTATGCTGTTTGCTATAACAATCCTATGTTGATATTTGATGTAAGCAATAAAAAGGATGTTAAGCTGAAAAAAGAGGTTACAGGAATGCCGCTTATCGCCTATGCGGTAAAGAAGCTTGACAGATACATTTTGCTTGCGGGTAATAACGGGTTTGCAATTATAGATTCTGAATTTGAAATTGATAAGACGAAAATACCTAAAGTTCCAACAGAAGATGTTTTATTTAGATCTGATGAAACTGACTCGACAATAGATTATCAACAGTATACTTTTGATGATACAAAAGAGCATTGGGCTAAAAATCATATTGGCAAAATGAATAGCCTTGGATATATCAAGGGTGTAGGAAAAAATCTTTTCAAGCCGGAAAATAATGTAACAAGAGCAGAACTTCTGACTATTGCGGTCAGAATGCTCACACCTGCTGTTGAAAGATATAAACAGAGGTTTGCGGATGTTGTCGATAGTGACTGGTACAGTGACTATGTAGAGACAGCCTGTGTACTGGAACTCATTCCTGATTCAATGATTAAAAATAATGAATTAAAGCCAAATCAGCCTGCAACAAGAGAAGAAATGGCGACAATTACAGTCAACCTGATGAAGGCTATGAAAGATATAACATATTCTCAGGATGAGTATGTATTTGCAGACGATAATGATATTTCTGATTGGGCAAAGGAAAGCATCTATATTGCTTATCAGGAAGGAATAGTCAATGGCGTCGGAGCAGATATGTTCAAGCCTCAGGACAATTGTACAAGAGCACAGATTTGTAAAATTCTTTCTGATATGTATACGTCTGTAAATGATGAAGGCGAAACATTTATTGCAAAGAAGTATGATATTTCAAAAAATCAGCCACAGGAATTCACAAAGGTGTATGAAAAACCTGTTGTTGAAACGGAAGGCATACCGTATGTAATCAATGTTTCAGATGTTGTTTTACCGGGTGAACTATTGAGCTTGCACGGTGAATGGTTAACTGATGCAGAAATCTATATTGCATCGGGAAACAAGTACGAACTTACAGAGGAATTTGAAAAAATAGAAACCATCAATGCTGATACAGCGGGACAGAGCATTACCTGCCAGATACCTGAAAATATGCCGGCAGGCACATTTACGGTTTTCCTGAAAAATTCATTGGGAACAAGTGCTCCGATTGCGATAAATAACGCAAGATTTATCTGGTCAGACCAAGAGGAAGTTGAGCAGGGCGGAGAACTCAGAATTTATGGTAGAAACTTTGTTGCCGAAGAGTTTGGCGGAGAATTAAAAACATCTGTTGCATTTATTGGCGATGATGGGGTGTATCTGCAGAAGGTAACATCGATTAACCCGTATGAAATTAAAATTGAGGTTACAAAAGAAACACCGGTCGGAGAATATGATATTTGCGTATCTAATGACGGCGAAAGATGGAATAAAAGTGTAGAAGCCGTTCGTGGTAAAATAATTGTCAAAGAGGAAGTTTATGATCCGTATGGCTTAAATCAACCTTGGGCAGATGAGTTTGTATGGGATAACAAAATAGACATCACTGCTGCACCGTATAATGCTGATAAAACAGGTGTGACCGATAACACAGCAATTATTCAAAAAGCAATTGATGATGCAGGTCAGGCGGGAGGCGGAGTTGTTTACTTCCCTGAAGGTACATATAAGTTCGGACCTCTCAAGATGGCTCCGAGAGTCGTTCTGATGGGCGATGGAATGGAAAAGTCAAAAATGGTGTATGAAAATCATGCAGAGAATGCAAAGGGCGTTCAGATGTTTGGTACAAACAGTGAAGCAAAGCTACTCGGGAAAATTGGTTTCTTAAATCTTGGCTTTACAGTTGCTGATGGAACAGTGTACCCTGATACATATTTCTGGCTTGGTGAAGATTGGGGTTCTAACATACAGAACGGTTCTGAGCGTACAGCTGAGCATATTTTCTTGAAAGGCTGTAAGATCCAGACTTCGATGCTTAAAAATGATGATGACGGAAGAGGATTGGCTTGTGTTATGGTTGCAAAAGGACACATTCTATATGAAAATAATATTTTCTACGGCCATGCTGTTTCACCGACATCAAACTGGATAGGTTGTTATGTACATTTTATCAACAATCATATTACAAGCTCAGTCGGAAATGTTTCTATAGCAGCATCGTATGAAGTATTTGATAATAACGTATTTAACAGGCATCACGATTTGTCAATGGATCAAACAACTAATGTTCAAGGTTTGTTTATGAGAGGATTGAGTTATGTTCATCATAATACTATCCGAAATACCGGAAAAGGCAATAAAAATGACGGTGAGCTTGTTTGTACAGAGCAGTACAGAGGCGGCTCGAGAATAAGTGGAAGTATTGTAGAATCCGGTAAGGACTTTGTTGTAGTTGATCATTATACTAATTCAGAGGGTGTAACAGTTGGACATGAAAATAATATATGGACGCTTGATACTGCCTGGGGCAGTTCGATTGAAATTATAATAACTGCAGGAAAGGGACTCGGACAGAGAAAAACAATCAAGAGTCTTGATGAAGAAACAAGAACAATTACACTCATAGAAGAGTGGGATATTATTCCTGATGAGACAAGTAAGTTTATTGTTTCACCAGCAGCGTACGCAACCACAATTTATAACAACTATGCAAATACCGGAAGAAAAGGTTTGTGGCTATATGGAGACTGCCTGGATTCTGTTGTCGCAGAAAACTATGTTGTAGATGCAGAAGGCGCTTTTTCGTATACCTGTTATATTGTTGATGAAACCAGGGGAAGAATCAATGTATCCTACTTCAACAGATTCTATAAAAACCTTACCGAAGGATTCTCACCTCATGGCAATTTGTGCGGAATTGGCGTAAATGCCGGTGTGGAAGATACAGAGGCAGAGCATGTTCTTGTATATGCATCAACATTAAAAGATAATACCATGATAGGTGAAACACCTGTTCCTGAATATACCGGAAATGATTGTTCGGAAGCACCTGACTATAACGGTATTTATGCGGTTGTATATTCAAGACATAAGATGACTGCACCATTTGTTGTTTTGAAAAGTACAATTATAGAAAATAACAGTATAACTGATTTTGACAGAGGTATTTCGGTTGGATATTCTCCACAGGAAAAATCAAGAGAAAACATGTCAGGAAACATGACCGAAAGTTATACATTGCGAAACAACAAGTTCACTAATGTTGACCTGGAAATCGATGCATATGAGGCAAACGGTCTTGTAAACCTTGATGATGTGAAATAATCATCGGGTATTTGTGGCTCAAACGAAGCCGGAGAAAATCCGGCTTCGAGCAAATATATTATTCTATAAAGGAGTTGATTTTATGAAAAAGTCAAGGATTTTGTCATTGTTGATTTCAATCGCAATGATAATGCAAACGTTCAGTTTGATGACAATTACTGCAAGCGCTGCGCAGTATGACAAATTGAGTGTTACAAAAATTGATCCGGTATGGGTGAATAATGGTACTGAAGAAGAACCAATATATTCTGCAACCATTAACGGAAGAATAACCGATGTGGTAGCAACCAATATCGGCGGAGAGTTGTATGCATATACAGCAGTGAACAACGCTTCAAACCCAATCAAAGATCCTTTGGATAACAATTACACCGAAAAAAATGGCGGTGTACAGATCTGGAAGGTAACAAATCCAAAAGCTCCGGAATTAGTGCAGACTATTTCGGGAGATGTAATCAGATCATACGATCCTCAGCAGACTGGGGAGAAGGTAGTAATTAAAGATGGTTATGTTATTATTGCCAATAGCGTAACCGGAAGAATTGAGGCTTTTCTTATCAATGAAGATGGCACTATCAATGCGCAGACACCGGTTTGGAAATATAATGCCAGAAATGCTACCGTTAAGCTCTATGGCAATTATATGTTTGTTTCGTTAGCAGCGCCTGAGTCGATGGAAATCTATGATGTTTCAAATGTAAAAACGCCTGTAAAAATAACAAGCGATGCGCCAATCAGACCAATTCTTGATACAGAAAACAAAACTTTGTATCCTGGTGGCGTACAGGAACAGATTGCGACCTATAACTTTGATGTGTTAAAGATTTCAGAGAACAAGTTCAGAATTTTTGCTATCAACAGAGCAAAGTATTATGCTGATGCTGAAAAAACAACATCGGTTGACTATAGATTCTTTTCAATCAGAGATGTTGAAATCGCTGATGGTAAATACACTGTAACAACAAAATTGGAAGGAAATCCGGCTAACACAATTTTTGCTGATTCAGGCTATATGAGAGATGTTGAAGTTATTGATTCAACTCACATTGCAGCGTGTTATGATGTAAGTGACAATACAACACAGAATGTTCAAGTGATGTCGATTGAAGAGACAGAAAGCACATTTGGTTTGACCAAACGCTCTGAAATCAACATCAATCGTGGTTGTTCTTTAAATCTTGCACCAAATGGTGAACTTGTTATAGGTGCTGAAAATGCTAATCTTTATGTGTATACTTATAACAATGACACCTTGACTCTTGCAAAGCATATTTCAGGCTTGACAGGTCAGGCATATACCAACGGTGTATACTCAGGATTTATTTTCTCAGCAGCTGCAGCTGGTTTTGCAATTGTTGAGTATGATTACGCAATCAGCATTGATGAAGCAGATTTGAGTACCGTAAACCCTGTTGTTACAGGTAGTGTTGAAGGATTCTTGCCTGATACTGATAGAGTTACAGTAACTGCTGGGGGGAAGAATTATACTGCAGAAATGGATGGTACAAAATTCAGCGTGGCATTAACCGGTGACTTGACCGGAGATACTGTTTCTGTTAGTGCAAGCTTAAAGAGCGGCTCAGATGTAAAAGCTACAGACACAGCCACTCTGAAAGTAAAAGTTTTAAGCGATAAAGTTTATGGAAACCCAAGTCAATTAACAGAGAGTCTTACTATTGCATCAGGTGTTGAGAGAGAACATGGTGCATCGGTACAGGGAATTACAATTGATGGAAAAGACTACCTCTATCATTACACAATCAGCGGTCTTTTGGTTTATGATATTAACGGAGAAACTCCGGCCTTGATTCAGAGTATCTCGACTGCTACAGCACAGGATTTCCCTGATCAATTGTTAATCTATAACAAGCATGTTATTTTATCAAATTCAAATAAAGCTATCGAAGTTTACGCTATTGGAAATGACGGAAAGCTTTCCGAGACACCAATATCAACCATATCTCTTAATATCAGCAAACCGATAACTCTTAAAATCGTTGATAATTATCTGTTTGCAGGACTTGGTGGAGACGGTAACGGAAGACACGTAAATGTGTATGATTTATCTGATTTGACAAATATCATAAAAGTTGGAAATACCGAAACAAACTATGGTGCACACGGTATCACAGCTGAAAAAATCTCTGATAATGTATACAGAGTTTACTTTATCTCAAGATCATCAAAAACAAAAGAAGATGGCACAAAAATTAATAACAATGGCTGGGGTCTTTATATTGCAGATATGACGGTAGCAGAGAACGGTACTGTTTCATTTGAACAAAAATATGATGGTGATCCCGGTATCGTCGATGGTGACGGTAATGCAAGAGATATTGAACTTATAGGAAATGGTAAACTTTTCATTGCTAATGCTGTTTCTAATTCCAGTTCTACAATTGTTGATGTAAGCAATCTTTCAGCTCCGGTTGTTACTGAATATGCCGGAAGAGGATTGTCATTGTTGAGTCTTGGCGAAGATTATTTCGCAATGGGTATACAGGATGGAACCGTAAAGATTATCAATACAAAGGATTATACTGTTGCAAAAACATTTGCTTTAAGTGGTCAGGTATTTGGTTTGTCAGAATTTGACGGTAAGCTTGTTGCAGCAGGAAAAGATATTAAGTTGTACGATGGCGCATATACCAAAATCGTACTTGATAACTCTGATGTACAGCTTGTAGCTAATGTTAAAATAGCTGGTAAGGTTGAGGGTTATAAGTCAGGCGATAAAGTGACAATGTCTATCGACGGAGTAGAGTATGCAGCTACTGTTGATGCAAACGGAAACTTCTATTGCACATATTCACCGTTAAGCCCTGAAACAGTTAAAGTAAAAGCACACCTTGACAGAGATTCAGAGACACTTGTTGCAACTGAAACAACAGTTGATATTGTTAATGAATATTCAGGTTTACCGAAAATGTATATTGAAAATCAGCTGAATATACTAGGTAAAGCTGAACTAAAGGATGAAGAAGGAAATGCAATCTGGGGTTCATCAAACAGATTAACATCTGTTACTGTTGCCGAGGTCGGTGAAAAGACATTTGCATATGCTGGTTCAAAGAATGGTCTTGCTGTATTTGACATCACTACTCCAAGTACTCCGGTATTGGTTGAAACTTATAATATAGCAGTAGATGATGTAAATACATTTAATAAACATTTGGATGTCTACAATGGATATTTGATTACAGCAAACATCGGGGAAACTTCTAAAAAAATTGAGTTTTACCAGATCGGTTCGGACGGTAAGCTTGCGGCAGAACCGACATCGAGTATAAGTGTTGTTGCAAACAGATTAACTGTTGAGGATAATTATTTGTTTGTGAGTGTACTTGGCAGGGAAGGTCTGAGGGTTTATGATATTTCTGATATAAGCAATGTTAAATTGGTTGGAAATATTCCGGCAGTTACTCAGGTCAGATCACATACTATTGAAAAAATTGATTCTGATACATATCGTGTATACATGATCGTCAGAGACAATTCTAATTGGGAAATTGGTATTTACGATGTTAACATTTCAAACGAAACCTTGACATATACAGAGTATTATAAAGGAAAGCCAACAACAGGTATAACTGATTATTCAGCTATAAAACAAATTGTAAAGATTGGGGATACTTTGGTTGTAGGTTCACAATCACCTAATTTACCTTTGGAATTTTTTGATATAAGTAATCCGGAAAACCCTGAATTTTTGTATTCAATAGAGAATACCAGATTCTTATCTGCTGATGTGCTGACAGATACTGAATTTGCATACGGTACCCCTGGTGCATCTGTTGGAGTATATTCAATAGAGAGTAAATCAAATGTTTTACCTCTTAGTTCTACACCTGATAATGGTCAGGTATATCAGACCTTGTATCATAAGGGTAACCTTATTCTTGCTGCTGAAGGTAGAATGTACATCTCACCCGTTGCAACCGAAGTTGTAGTTGATGAAACTGTACTCAAGGGAAAAGCTCCTGTTTTGTCGGGTGAAGTCTATGGTTACAAGACCGGAGATAAACTTTTGGCTTCTATCAACAATGAAGAAGCGATCGAGATTACTGTAAAGGCAGACGCTACATTTGATATTCCGATGGCATCTGCGTTTGCAGACGGTGATGTAGCCGGCGTTCAGCTCGTTATTGAAAGAAATGGCGAGAATATTCTTGGAGATTATTTATCTGTTGAGTATCTCGGAGAATATGCTTATGAAATTCTTGATGTAACAAACGATGACGGCATAAACATTGTTCTTGAAAAGAACTTCGATGCAGCAGATGCGAAGGTATATGTTGCAGTTTATGAAGGTGAAAGACTTGTATCTGTTGATGTAAAGGATGCTATTGAAGGTAATATTCCATCAGATATCGCATTTAATGCTCAGACACAGGTATTGAAAGTATTTGTTTGGGATTCTGATTTTGCTCCTGTTGCAGAGGCAGTAACTCCTGTTTTTGCTGAAGTAAGTCAAAATTTTTAAGTGCATCTGAGTACCAGACCGCTCCTCTCTTCTCCGGAGAGGAGTGGGCTTGGATGCCCGTGGTCACAAGAGTAGATGACTCAATATCAAAAGGCGAAACCTTTATGATTTACGGAGAAGGATTTGATGATACTTCGAAGGTATATGTTTCACCTATTGAGAGTGAAGAGATTCCCGAATACGATGATGCAACTAATCTTGTTGAATGCAACATCGTAAGTGTTGATGAGAATAATCAGTGTTTAACAGTTGAGTTGAGTGAAGATGCAGTTGCCGGAAGTAATCATTTGTATGTTTCAAATAGCCATGGCGTAAGTTATGCTGTTGGTTTGAATACGGCAAGACCGCAATGGGTTTCAACTGATGTTGTGTCGGATGGAGATGAATTTGCTATCTATGGCAGAAATCTTTCATCTGCTGAATTTGGCGGAGACTCCCTGAGCGGTGTCAGCTTTGTAAATGAGAATGGCAAGGCTTATGATATTCCGGTTTCAACTGTTAATCCTTATGTGATCAATTGTGTGATGACAGATATACCATCAGGAGAATATACTGTATATGTTTCGAATGACGGATATATCTGGAATGAAACAGAAGACGGAAGAAAGTTGACTGTTGTTGAAAAAAACTATGACCCGTATAATATTGGTGCGGCATTGGCTTCAAAATTTGATTTTACTAATGTAATCAATGTATCGGAACACCCATATTATCTTGACACTGGCAGAGATGTAACTGTTAACCTCCAGACAATAATTGATAATGTGTCACGGGACGGAGGCGGTGTGGTTTATCTTCCAAAGGGCGAATATTATGTGACTTCTATAACCATAAAAGAAGGCGTTGTTCTTACAGGAGATGGTATTGGTAAAACTGTTATCAAAAAAACAGGACCTAAAACAGATTTTTTTATTGAAAGCGGCGGAAACAGTAAGACCGGTATAACTGAAATGAGTATTGAGATTCCGGAAGGAATAGCAATGCCGGGATTTGGAATTGCGCTTGGAAAAACTTTTGATAAAAGGCCGACAAACGAAAGATATGTTGAATTTGGATTTTTAAAGAAAATATCTTTCGAGACCCCAATGTCTGCCGAAAACGGAGAGGGCATTGGAATATCTATCGGTGGAAAAGGACATTTCCTTATTGAGGATTGTATCTTTAAAGGATACAATTCTACATTGACCGGCTCATATGTAAATGAATATGTACAGATTAAAAATAATCAACTTGAAACAGTTATAGGAAATCTATATACTTTTTCTGAGTATGCGACAATAAGTGGTAACACAATTAAAAGAAACCCAAAGGATGCCAGTACCCCAACAAACACTCAAGGCATCTTTATGAGAGGATTTTCTTTTGTTGCAAACAATATGATTTTCAACCTCGGAAATGAGTATAATTCTGAGACTGGGGAATATGACAGTGTGTCAAATGATGGTGAGATAATTTGTACAGAACCATATATGGGTGGTACAATGCTCCACGGATCAATTTTGCAGGCCACTTCTGATTCGGTTGTTTTGGATGTTGATACTAAAAACCCTAACTGGAATCTTGATGATGTTTATTATGCCAAGGCATACCTTTGTATAACAGAGGGCAGGGGCTTGGGGCAGTATTCAAGGATTAAGAGTTATGACGAGACAACTAAAACACTTGTTCTGGAAGACGGATTCAAGGTTTTACCTGATTCGACAAGCAGATTTATAGTAGCATCACTTTGTGAGAGTGTTACTATATATAACAATTACTGCGAAAATGCCGAAAAAGGTTATTGGCTCTATGGCGATAATGTTGATGCTGTTATTGCAGGAAACACCGGTATCAATATCGAAGGAGTATACGTTCGAGGAATATACCTTGATAGGGTAAAAACCGATAATGATGAAACCGTATATGATAACAGACAGCAGATTGCATATTTTGTTTCGGTAAAAGACAATCATTTCAAAGGCGGCGCTACTTCATCAGGTGTGTGCGGGATTGGTGTTTGTATCAATATTGAAAGTTCAGACCCATCTATGACATATATTTACGGTATTAATATGAAGGAAAATTCTATAACAAAGAATGTTCCTGAACAGGAATACAGGTATGCTCATGAAGCCCCACACATAAATGGATTATATGTGGTATATTTTACAAGAGAACTTCAAAATAAACCATACGTGGTCGCACGAGGCATAATTATTGAGGATAATAGTGTCAAGAATGCTGACCAAGGTATTACAATTGGGCCATTTGGATATCCCAACTATAATATGACAAGCTATGCACTTGGAGATATGACCGGGAATGTTTATATTGGCGAAAATAGTTTTAGTAATGTTGATAAAACATTAGTTGACGACAGAGGTTATTCTTATAATTAAAAGGATAAAGCTCACAAGGCTTTGCCTTGTGAGCTTTATTGTAAATATAAGCACATAATTTGAGTTGTGTATTTATATTTACAATAAAGCAAAACTATTAAAAAACGGAGGTTACTTTATGAATAAGTACGGACATTTTTCAGAAAAAGGCGATGAATTTATCGTTACAAGATATGACACGCCACTACCATGGGTGAATTACCTTTCAAATGGCGATTATTGTGCAATTGTATCATCAACAGGCGGTGGTTTCAGCTTTTATAAAAGCCATCATGCAAATACAATTTTAAGAAGAGAACAGAGAAATCTCATCACAGACAGACCGGGCAGATACGTTTATATAAAAGATAACGATAATGGTGAAATATTTACTTTGAATGTAATGCCTGTTCAGAACAGCTTTGATAAGTTTGAAGCGGTTCACGGTATGGGATATACAACTATCAAAACAGAAAGCCACGGTATTTCGGGTGAGATTACATATTTTGTGCCAATCGGTGTGGATGCTGAGATTGCAAGAATAAAAATTAAAAGTGTATCAGGTAAAAAGAGAAACCTTTCGGTATTTTTCTATGAAGAATTACAGCTTGGAAACTTCGAGTTCAATGAACACGAAAGAGCTATTGCCTCGATGTTCGGACAGGCAAAAATAAAGGACGGGAAAATATTTGCAAACTACTCATTGTGGAGTACAAGCAGCAGAGCGGGTGACAACTTCAAATCGGATAAGGTATGGCCTTATACTGTGATGGTTGGCGCAACAAAAACTCCCGAGAGTATTGAAACATCACAGGAAAGATTCATTGGCGTTCACAGGGACGTGCATAATCCGATTGCGCTTGAAAATGAGAAACTCTCGGATAAGGATACATTAGGTATGCCGTCGGTTGCGGCATTTCGCTGGAATGTTGAACTCGATGCGGATAAAGAGTATTCAAATGATGTATTTACACAGATTTATGAGAATGCACCTGTTGAACTCAATAAGGCAAAGATAGACGAGTTATATAAAATCACTCTTGATTGCTGGCAGGAGTATGTCGGCAGAATTACAATAAATACACCTGATGAAGAAATCAACAGGAACTTTAATTATTGGAACAAATACCAGGTGTATATGAACTTCAATTTTGGCCGTGCACCGTCATATTATCATCTTGAACAGAGTATGGGTATGCGTGACAGCTTCCAAGATGCCTTCGGTATGATTCCACTGAATTCCAACTGGGCAAGAAAACAGATTTTGAGAGTTGCAAGCTTTATCTTCTCGGACGGTTCACCTTGTGATGTTACAAGCAGAATTGAATACAAAGCTAACAAGGGAATTAAGGTTGATGTTCCGCTTTGGATGGCACTTGCAACCTGTAATTATATAAACGAAACTGCTGATATAGATATACTCGATGAGGTTATTCCGTATCTTGATGGCGGTGAAGGAACTTTATATGAGCATATTTTGCTCGGCTTAAAGAGAATTGCCTGCGATAAGGGTAGTCACGGCTTGCCGCTGTTTGGTGGCGGTGACTGGAATGACAGCTTAAACCGTGTAGGTGAAAAGGGTATAGGCGAGAGCGTATGGCTTGCACAGTTTATCTATTACTGCATAAACGAAATCAAACCATTGCTAAAGCTCAAGAATGACGATAAGGAACTTGCAGAGCTTACCCGCATCGCTGAAGAGTTCAAAGAAGCTCATGAAAATGTTGCTTGGGATGAGGATTGGTATATTATTGGATACAACGACCTTTCCGAACCTGTAGGAACAAAGAAGGACAGGGTAGGAAACACATACTTAAATACCCAGACCTGGGCGGTTATCAGCGGAATCGGAAGCAAGGAAAGACTTGAAAAGGCTATGGATGCAGTTGATGAGTACCTCGAGACTCCATATGGCTTATCGCTCGTTATGCCTGCATATGACGGTCTTGATGAAAATATTGGAGTATCTAGTGCGTTTGCAAGAGGAATGAAGGAAAACGGTGCGGTTTTCTCACATGCGACTGCATTCAATCTTGTGGCAAAGGCTATGCTTGGCAGAGGTAATGACCTATACAGAGTATATAAAAAGGTTTTACCAGCTTGTAAGGAACAGGATATTCATAGAACAGAGCCGTATATCTACTCACAGTTTGCACACGGTCCTAACTCGCCTGAATTCGGACGTGGTGCATATCATTGGATGACAGGTACAGCTGCGTGGATGTTCAGAGCAGTGCTTGACTATATGTTAGGTGTACAGACAAGCCTTGAAGGTCTTGTTATAAATCCGTGTATTAACCAAGAATGGGATGGTTATGAAGTAACAAGACCATTCAGAAATGATTTATATAAAATCAAAGTACATAATCCCGAACACAAGCAAACAGGGGTTTTATACATTCTTGTAGATGGCGAAAAACAGACAGATAATATTGTAAAATATATTGGAGATGGCGAGGAACATCTAATAGAAGTATTTATGTAATATGGGTGAACTATGAAAAAAGGTATAAGAGGTCACGATGTTTCGGCAAATGGCTTGGAAAACATTGTAAAAAGATGCAAAGAACTTGATATTGGGTATTTACAACTTGTGCTTGATAAGTCGGTTGAAGATTTTGAATACGGCAAGTTTTCAAAAGAGTATGCAGAAAAGTTAAAGGCTCAACTCGATGATATGAAGATTGCAGTTTTTGGTAGCTATGTTAATCTTTCAGCGACAGACCCTGAAGAACTCGAAGCAGGACTTTCCAGGTTCAAGGAAAAGATAAAATATGCAAGCATCCTAAACCCGATTTGTGTTGGCTCTGAGACTGGTTTTTACGGGGATGTGATGTCGGATGAGGCTAATAACACAGAGGAAGCTTATAGACATCTTTTGAAGAATGTAAAAGAACTGGTAGCTGAAGCAGAAAAATACAATGTCAATGTTGGTATCGAGGGTGTGCATTGTTATGTCATAAATACACCTGCTAAAATGGCAAGGCTAATGCGTGATTTAAATTCCGAAAATGCTAAGGTTATCTTTGATCCGGTAAACTATATAAACATAAATAACTATGAAATGCAGGATGAAATGATAGATGAAATGTTCAGACTTTTGTCGGATAAAATCGTTGCATTTCACGCCAAGGACTTTGTGGTTATAGACGGAAAAATCCAAAATGTTGTTCCGGGCGACGGTGTTTTGAACTATAAATTGATATTTGATAAGTTTAAAGAATATAACCTTGATATTCCGATAATTTCAGAAGAAATTTCTGATACAGATGCTATGAGAGCCTTTGAAAATTTAAAAGAGGTAGAAAATGATAAATTACGATAAAAATGAGAAAATTCTGCCCGACATTATTGATGTCTATAGAGAGGTAGATGGAATCAAGCTTCCGGTACACATTTTCAATTCCAAGATTAAAAATGAAAAAAATGACTATGTTGTTATATGTATTCACGGCGGAGGATGGCGAACCGGGAGAAAGGACAACAGTGAGTGGTCCGGCGGTGATATGATTCATCAGGCAAAAATATTTGCAAAACTTGGATACACCGGTGTCGCCATATCTTATCGTTCAATTGAAAATGATAATACCGATATACTGGATTTGATTGACGACTGTAAAAAGGCAGTGCTTTATGTAAAAGAAAAGCTAGGTTTTAACAATAAACACATCATTTTGATAGGAGATTCTGCAGGGGCACATCTTGCAACTTGTCTTGGAATATCGGATGACGATGAAATAAGACCGGAGATTGTTATTTCGTGTAATCCTGTATTGGATTGCACCGGAGTGTTTTCTTATGCGTCTGATGATGAGAATGCAAGAAGGCAGGCATCACCCGTTTTAAATGATATAAATAAATCTTCGAAATTTTTGTTTATGCATGGAGACATTGACCCCACAACTCCTATTGAGGATACCATTAAAATGTACGATTGTTTAAATAAAAATGGGTTTGATGCAGAACTGATAACTCTTAAAAATATTTTGCATGCATTTATTCTCTATGATTACAGAAGCACTGACGAACAGGTTATAGAGTATATGGGAATGATTGAGGATTACCTTAACAAAAAACTTTCATAAGCAAGGGGTTTTTCTATGAATTACATTATTGAAAAAGGAAAAATATTATCTGAAAACGGAGTGCCGTATTTACCAAGATGGTTCTGCGATGATTTGTTAAGCTTTGAAGTTGATAAATACGGAATTTCAAAGGTTGAATATTTCAATCAAACTACAAAAGGTTCTGAAAAAGTCTTTATCGACGATATGTGGGGCGGTATGCGGTTTTATATTGAAGATGAAGGCTATCACAGTGCTCAGAAAATATCAAAATGCGAAGTTATGCCCTATGGATTCAAAGGTGAGTGGCATTACAAAAAATCGGTATTTGAATTAGAGCAAAGAGTTGTAAACAATACAATATTTGTTGTTTTGACTCCCATTAAACTTGAAAACAAAGGCTTGAAATTTGATGTTGAGTTTTATGATTCATGGAGATTTACCCCGTTAAAATACGGAAATTTTCTATATGTAAACAAAAAAGTTGATAGAACTTGGTCCGAATTTGAATATATAAATAATGCTATTACTGCAAAATGCACTGAAGATGAAGGTAAAAGTACATATATAAAAATTGTAAGTAATGATTCATTTATTCACAACACAAGAACATTTGGCTTTAAGAAAAATATGCTTATTACCAATGAGTTAGAACAAGGAAAAGAAATCGTCTTTGCTATTGCTTTTGATAATAGCAAAAAGAATGTTGAAGTCAGGACAGCAGAATCAATCGAAAACTATAAGGACTTGTTTGAAAAACAAAATGAAAGATACGAAAAAGTAATCGAAAAAAGTCCTGTTTTAGAAAGCCCATATAAGTCACTAAATAATTTCTTTGCTTTAGCACCGCTTTACCACGAATCCTGTAAAATTCCGTCTGTTCCGGGAGGAGTGCATGCAAAAACTGAACATTACTGGATTTGGGGCTGGGACGGGATGAGTTCGAGCTTTGCCTATGCGTATTGGGATGATGTGAATTTTATGGGTGATATGCTTAAAATGTATATTGAAACATCCCATCCTGAAGACGGAATTGGACATTTTTTTGCAAGAGATATGTCTCATATCGAGACGAGCATGGTTTCTGCGCAAGGTTTTTATATCAGCTTGTTGTACCAGTATTATATAAATGGCGGAGATATTGTGCCATACTACGAATTTGCAAAGAAGATATTCAAAAAGATTTGTGATTGTGAAGTTGGTAACACCGGAGTATGCAATGGATATTCTTTATTCCCGGATGTAAGAGAAGGAATAAAGGAAACAGGGCATGATATAAGCTGCTTTAATAACAGTAGTTTGTATTGTGCTATCAAAGCAATGGAGATGCTTGCATTGAGCATAAATGATACAGAAACTGCACAAAGCGCAAAGGCTTTTGCCTCAAGAACATTAAGTAATTTTACGAATTTGTTTTTTGATGAGGAAAAAGGATTTTTTGTTGCATCGATTGATGAGAAAACATTACAAAAGCGTGATATATGTACTTCAATGTCGATAAAGTGGGACAATGGTTTTTGTAAAGAACTTATTGACGGTAAAACAAAAGAGTGTTTGAAATATTTTGAGAACAATTTTGTTTGTGAACCCGGACTGTTGCCGATTCCTGTAGATAACGATTCGTATGATCTTGACAGTAATCAGTTGCATTGTTGGTGGCCTGCAAACGGAGAGTATTATGCAAGGCTTATAAACTTTGAAAACAGAAAAGATTTAGTTGAAAAATTTATAGGCTGGATTGATTGCTGGACAGATATTTTAATGTGTCCGGAAGGTATTGACTGCTATGATAATGTTAATGAACCAAAACCAGATAGTTGGAATGCAGTAAACGGAACATGGCAGGCATATTCATTAAGAGCTTGGTATGAAGCTGTAATTCATTCTGTCGTTGGCATAGATTTTGACCATAATGGAATGAATATTTATCCCTACGATGGCGAAGAAATGACAATTAAAAACCTTCATTTTGCAGGAAAAACCTTTGACATTTATATGTGTGGTTGCGGTAAAAATATTAAAGATGTCATAGTAAATGGCAAAAGTGTTGACAATAAAAAAACTGTTGCTATGTGCGATTTTGAGCTTGAGCATAATGTGGTTAAAATAACCAGAATGTAGGATTATTGCTCTGGAGGTATGAGGATATGTATTTAACAGAAAATTACGATGTATGCGTTGTTGGCGGTGGTATAGGAGGTTTGTGTACTGCCATAGCATCTGCAAGAGGTGGTGCCAGAACTGTCTTGATTCAGGACAGACCCGTTCTTGGAGGAAATGCAAGCTCTGAAATCAAAATGCATATTTGTGGTGCGAGTTGTCACGGTAAATTTCCGAACAGGCGAGAAACCGGAATAATTGAGGAAATATTGCTTGAAAACAAGTTCAGAAATCCAGAGCACTCTTATGCGATTTTTGATTCCGTTTTGTGGGAAAAGGCAAAATTTCAGGAAAATCTAACCTTGTATTTAAATACACATATGACAGAGGTTGATGCAACAAACGGTAAAATTCATAAAATCAAGGCTATTCAACTAACTTCAGAAAGAAGATATGAATTTGAAGCAAAAATTTTCGTTGATGCAACGGGCGATGGAACATTATCATATCTTGCCGGTGCAGAATTTATGTTTGGAAGAGAAGACAAGCATCAATTTGGAGAAGAAAATGCTGTTTTAGTAGCCGATGATGTTACAATGGGCAACTCCATTATGTTCAAAGCTATTGATGCCGGACATCCGGTGGAATTTGAAAAACCATTCTGGGCATATGACTATAAGGATTCTGAATGGGTTAGAAATATAGAATGGGTTGAAATCACATCCGGATATTGGTGGCTTGAGTTGGGCGGAACAGAATTAAATGTAATCTCTGATGCGGAAGAAACCAAAGATGAGCTTATAAAAATTGTATATGGAATATGGGATTATATAAAGAATACAGGTGATGAAAGAGCGACCAATCTTGTTCTCGATTGGGTGGGAATGATACCTGCAAAAAGAGAGAGCAGAAGAATAGTAGGCGACTATATTTTAAATGAAAACGATTTAGAAAAAAGTGTTTCGTTTGATGATACGGTAGCATATGGCGGTTGGCATGTCGATTCACATCCGCCCGAAAGATTTTTAAATTATACAGTCAAAGGCATTGAACCAACCGAAGATAAAACACGCTGGCTTGACGATATTTATGAAATACCATATAGGTGCCTTTACTCGAAAACTGTTGATAATCTTATGCTTGCCGGCAGACTTATCAGTGTATCTCACAGAGCATTTGCATCAACGAGAGTTATGGGGACTTGTGCTGTATGTGGTCAGGCAACAGGTACTGCGGCAGCTTTGGCAATTCAAAAAAACATTTTGCCAAGAGAAGTCGGTAAAATAATAAAGCTTTTACAACAGACATTATTAAAGGATGACTGTTATTTGCCAAATGTCGTAAACTCGGATTCTAATGACTATGCTCTTGGGGCAAAGGTTTCCTGTGGTTCTGAAGAACAGGGATTTGAGTGTATAAATGTTGTAAACGGTATAACCAGAACTAAAAATAATGATAGCAATATGTGGGCTGCAAAAATTGAAAAGCATCCATGGATAAAACTTGATTTACCCGAAAAACAAATCATTAACAATATTCAGTTGATATTTGATAGCGATCTTTCGATTGAAATTATGCCTTCAATTTCAAAATGGGCACAGGAAAGACAAAGCAAAAATATTCCCGACACTTTAGTTAAAGATTATACTGTCGAGTGTTTTGACGGTGCTAAGAAGGTTTTCGAGGAAAAAGTTTGCAATAATCATCAAAGAATGAGAACACATCCTATAAACCAAATCGAGTGTGATTCGGTTAAGGTAACTGTTGATAAAACCAATGGCTGTGATGAAGCAAGGATATTTGAAATAAGAGTTTATTGAGAAAAGTATTCAGGAGGAAAACAATGCCAAGCTTATGGGAAAACGAAATACCATACTATGATAATGAAAACGAATTTATTCCGGAAATAACAGCATATCCTGCAGAATCGTGCGGTGCTGTTGTAATATTCCCGGGCGGTGGATATGGCGGCAGAGCAGAACACGAGGGTAAAGGGATTGCAAAATGGTTTCAGCAAAACGGTATAACATCATTTGTTGTTGATTATCGTGTTGCACCATATAAGCATCCGGCAGAAATATCGGATGCGATGCGTGCAGTAAAATATGTAAGGTTTTATGCTGATAAATATAAGATTGACCCTGATAAAATTGCTGTTATGGGATTTAGCGCAGGAGGACACCTGGCGGCTACGGTTTCTGTTCATTATGATAAAATGATGTACGAGCCGACCGACAAAATCGATGGCGAAGATTGTAAACCGAATGCATCAATTCTTTGTTACCCTGTTATTGATATGGGATATTATCGACATGACGGTTCACGCATAAATCTTTTGGGGAGAGGCATACCTGAGCGTATGATTGAACTGATGTCTATTCATGAACATATAAACGAGAACACACCTGAGGCATTTATATGGCACACATCAACAGACGGGTCTGTGCCTGTTATGAACTCGCTTTTATACGCAGAGGCACTTTCTGCCGAAAGCATTCCTTACGAAATGCATATTTATCCTGTTGGTGAGCATGGACTTGGTCTGGCTAAAAGTGAACCTTATGTTTCGTCATGGCAAGGTAATCTGCTGTCATGGCTGAAATTGAAGGGATGGAAATAAAATGTACAATAGGATTATCACACTATCATTTGACGATGGTGAGAATTATGATGTGAGAGTTGCCCAATTATTAAGAAAATATGGATTAAAAGCAACATTTTATTTGTGTTCGGGGCATATTGGCTTAGAAGGTGATTGTTGTGGTGGAAAGAGACATTACATAAAGCTTTCCGAAAATGAATTAAAGAAGACTTACGATGGATTTGAAATTGGTGCGCACGGCGATAATCACGGTGATTTTACCGCTATGTCAAAAAACGAAATTTTCGAAAGCCTGAATAATGACCTGAGAGTTTTTTCTGAATACACAAATATCCCTATTGTATGCTGTGCATATCCGGGTGGAAGTGTTAATGAGCAAGTAATAAGGTACATGGAAGAACTTGGCGTTGTTAGTTTTGCAAGAACGATCCCGGACGAAAAAAAAGATTTCTCAATACCGGAACATAAATTCAACTGTAAACCAACAGCACATATTTTCGATTCGGATATATATGAAACAATAAAAGAATTTGAAAAAACAAACGATAATTGCTTATCGGTTTTGCATATTTACGGACACTCTTATGAAATCGCAGCCTTAAAAAACGGGTGGACAATATTTGAAAAACTATTGAAGCATCTATCGGAGCTAAAGGAAGTTGTTTTTTTAACAAATGGAGAAGCATATTCAAGATGCTTTGAGTAACTTGATTGGTGAAAGTACAGGAGGAAAACTATGATTAAAATATTATTCCAGGGAGATTCTATTACAGACTCAAACAGATCAAAGGACGAGAACAACCAGGAAATATTCCAGGGATGCGGTTATCCTGTTTTAGTCGCTGCAGAATTAGGAGAAAAGTTTCCGGAAAAATACATTTTTCAAAACAGAGGTATTAGCGGAAACAGAGTTGTAGATTTGCTTGCAAGGGTGAAAAAGGACTTAATCAATCTTGAGCCTGATGTTGTAAGCATATTGATAGGCGTGAACGATGTGTGGCATGAAATAAACTATCAGAATGGATTGTCAGAACAATTATTCGAAAAAGTTTATGATTTGTTGCTATCTGAAATCAAGGAACAATTACCAAACTCTAAAATAATGATTTTAGAACCTTTTGTTCTGCCTGGGAGAGCTACAGCTGAACATTGGGACGAGTTTGAAAAAGAAGTGAAGATAAGAGCTTCAGTTGCTTATAAAATTGCTGAAAAGTACAATACAAAGTTTATACCGCTTCAGGAAAAGTTTGATAATGCATGCAAAAATGCACCGGCTGAGTATTGGCTTTTTGATGGCGTTCATCCGACAACTGCCGGTCATAAAATAATTGCTGATGCATGGCTGGAAGCATTTAGGGAAAACTAAAATAATTTGCAGTTAATCTTTATTTGGTAAAACTTAAACTGTAGGAGGACGGCATATGTTACATATAAACTTCGCAGAAACAAAAGGTATAACACTTGATAAGGGTTGGAAATTAGTTCCTGATCCGATGGGTAGGTGCAGACAACAGAAATGGTGGAAAAGCATCAGGAAAGAAGGATATTTTTTCCCGTCTTTTGATGATGATGCTTTTTGGGATACAACGGTTCCTGCTACATATAACAACATTCACGAAAACCTTGAATTTTATGAGGGTGATGTTGTATTTTTAAATAAGTTCCCGCTGAAATTGCCAAAGGAAAATGAGCGAATTTTTCTCTCATTCGGAGCGGTGAATGATAATTGTGAAGTGTTCCTGAACGGTAAATATATTGGCTCACACTTTGGAGCTTATCAGCGTTTTACTTTTGATATAACAGAAGTTGCACAAGAAGATAACCGCTTGCTGATAATAAGTAATTCTACAAGAACAGAGGAATCTGTTCCGGGCACTATGCACGACTGGTTCCATTTTGGTGGTATCATCAGGGAAGTAGAAGTGTTTTACAAACCGGATATTTATATTCGTGATGCTAAAATCACTCTCACACTCGATGACGATAATGCCATAATCGATATGGCTTGTTTGCCGGATGCATCAAGCAGACTTAAAAAAGACATCAGTTTTACCTTAACTGATGCCGAAGGAGAAAATGTATTTAACGAAACCATATCGGGTAGATGTAATGTCTGGAACAACCATAGTGTTGTTGTACCCGTAAGTAAACTAAAACTTTGGTCGATTGATTCACCATATCTATATGGCTTTACGGTGAAAATTGACAACGATGTGTGGACAGATTCAGTTGGCTTAAGAGAAATTTGTACTGAGGGAAATCAGATTTTATTAAATGGTCAACGAATTATCTTAAAAGGTGTTGCGGCATGGACTGCTGATGAAAGAGGTTTGTTTTCTATCGGCAAAGAAATGTCTGAAAAGACCGTTGATGCCATAAAGGATTTAAACGGAAACTTTGCCCGTGCAGGACATTGCCCGCCAAGCCGAGATTTTGTTAAAGAATGCGACAGAAGAGGAGTGCTTTTGTGGTTGGAAACTCCTGCATATTGGATTGATGATATGCACTATCCTGCACGAAGTAAAAATGCACTAAACGCTCTTTCTTCAATGCTCATAGAACACCGCAACGCACCGTCAGTAATTATCTGGAGCGTGGGTAATGAGTGCCTCAGAATATTCCCTTCAGAAATCCAGAACAATCTTGGATATTTTATTGAAGCAGCAGAGTTTGCCCGGAAAGAAGACCCGTCACGACTTGTTTCTTTTACCGGAGGTTTTGAGGGCGCAGGCGACGAGGAAGATTCATTGGAATACCCCAAGTTGTTAATTGATAAACTTGATGTTGTTGCAATAAACACATATTCCGGTATTCATGATGGGAATGAGGAAGAGCCTATATTTGATATTAATTATAAAAAACTTGAACTGTTAAGCAAATATAATAAACCGACTATGTTTGCTGAAATCGGCATAGACGCAGTATTGGGTGAAAAAGGATTTGACTTTGGAGAAGACCGACAGGCAGATTTCATGGAAAAAGTCATGAAGCTTTTCAAAGAATGCACCGAAAAAGGAATAATGCAAGGTATTTCGGTTTTTGCCCTGACCGATTTCAGAACACCTTTAAAATTAGGCAGATATCAAAAAGGTTATAACAGGAAAGGTCTTTTAACAATCGACTTTAAACCTAAAAAAGCATATTCAGTAGTCAAAGAATCATTTAAAAAAATATAAGGAGAGATTAAAAATGGAAATCAGAAATGCATCAAACCCAAGGGACGTAAAGAATTACGACACAGACAGATTGAGAGAGGAATTCCACATCTCAAAGCTCTTTACAAAGGACAACATCAAGATGGTTTACAGCCATATCGACAGAATCATCACAGCAGGACTTATGCCTGTCAG
The DNA here is from genome assembly GCA_045544615.1 of Clostridia bacterium. Taxonomy (GTDB): domain Bacteria; phylum Bacillota; class Clostridia; order UBA1381; family UBA1381; genus CAKSFT01. Next base: position 15,487 of record JAZPZI010000013.1, on the reverse strand, counting down.
CGAGGAACTTCAGCTTGTTGGCGGTAAAGAACTCGCATCAGACTATTTCCTCGAAAGAAGAGAAATGGGCTGTATCAATGTAGGTGGTAAGGGTATCATCACAGTTGACGGTACTGAATACGAAATGAACCCAAGAGACGGTATCTATATCGGTATGGGCAACAAGGAAATCAAGTTCAAGAGTGTTGATGAAAAAGACCCTGCAAAGTTCTATGTATCATCATGCCCTGCACATGCTACATACCCAATCGTTAAGATTGACATTACAAAGGCAAAAAAGGTACCTTGCGGTTCGGTTGAGGATTGTAACAAGAGAGTTATCAATCAGTACATTCACCCTGAAGTTATCAAGTCATGTCAGCTTGCAATGGGACTTACACAGTTAGAACCGGGCTCAAACTGGAACACAATGCCATCACACACTCACGACAGACGTATGGAAGTATATATGTATCTTGATATGGGCGAAAATGATGCGGTATTCCACATGATGGGTGAGCCAAATGAAACACGCCATATCATTATGCATAATGAAGAAGCAGTAATTTCACCTAGCTGGTCAATCCACTCAGGCGTTGGTACAAAGAACTATTCATTCATTTGGGCAATGTGTGGTGAAAACCAGGAATTTACCGATATGGACCATATCGAAACAAAAGACTTGAGGTAAGGATTAGAGCTATGAGTTTTAAAAAAGATTTTGTATGGGGTGTAGCGACCGCATCTTACCAAATTGAGGGCGCATATGACGAAGACGGAAAGGGAAGATCGATTTGGGATACATACTGTGAGCAGGACGGCAGAGTTTATGCTAATCATACGGGTAATGTAGCTTGCGACCATTATCACAGATATAAAGAAGATGTAGCCCTGATGAAAAGTATGGGTGTTAAGGCGTACCGATTCTCGATAGCATGGACCCGGATCCTTCCTGACGGCACCGGAAAAGTCAACAAAAAGGGAATTGATTTTTATAACACTTTGATTGATGAACTGATAAAAAACGGGATTGAGCCGTATATCACCCTATACCATTGGGACTTGCCTGAAATACTCCATTTTAAAGGCGGTTGGCTCAATAGAGAGGTTGCAGATTGGTTTGCAGAATATGCTAAAGTTGTTGTAGAAAACTTTTCAGCCAGAGCAAAAAAGTTCATAACAATCAATGAACCTCAATGTGTTATAGGATTGGGGTATGGAACAGGTACAAAAGCCCCCGGGTTGAAGTTGTCAAAGAAAGAAATGGTTATAGCGTCTCATAACCTTATGCTTGCACATGGTAAAGCAGTAAAAGCTATGCGAAAATACGGTGCACGAGATATTCAGATCGGCTATGCACCAACAGGCTCGGGAACATATCCGCATACCGAATCGCAGGCTGATATAGATGCTGCCAGAACAAAACTGTTTGAGGTTGATGATAATGCCTGGGATTGGTCAATGGCGTGGTATGGCGATCCGGTATTCATAGGGAAATATCCCGAGGATGGTTTGAAATATCTTGAACAGTTCTTGCCTGATGGTTGGAAACAGGATTTGAAAGAAATTCATCAACCATTGGATTTTCAATGTATAAATCTCTATAACGGTAAGGAATATCAAATGGTAAATGATAAAATTGAATTGGTGGAGAGATATGCAGGCTTCCCAAGAACTGCAATGGACTGGCCCATCACGCCTGAAGCAATAGGCTGGACATTGAGGTTTTTGAATGAAAGATACAAATTGCCTGTATATGTTTCTGAAAACGGCATATCGTGCTCAGATGTTATTTCGCTCGACGGCAAGGTGCATGACAGCAACAGAATCGACTTTATCAACAGGTATTTACTGGAGGTTGAAAAAGCTATTGATTCGGGTGCTGAAGTAAAAGGTTATTTCTATTGGTCATTTATGGATAATTTTGAATGGGAATGTGGCTATAAAGAACGATTCGGTCTGGTATTTGTAGATTACAGAAACCAGGAAAGAATTATAAAAGACAGTGGATATTGGTACAAAAAAGTCATAGAAAGCAACGGGGGAAATTTATAAACACAGGAGGAAAAGGTATGTTTAACTTAAACGGTAAAATTGCACTCGTAACAGGTGCATCATACGGTATTGGCTTTGCTATTGCCAAAGGCTTGGCAAATGCTGGTGCAACAATTTGTTTTAATGATATCAACAAAGAACTTGTTGACAAGGGAATAGAGGCATATAAGGCTGAAGGCATCAATGCCAAAGGCTATGTATGTGATGTAACTGATGAGGATGCAGTAAATGCTATGGTAAAGGATATTGAGACCACAGTTGGCGTTATTGATATCCTTGTTAACAATGCAGGCATCATCAAGAGAATACCAATGCACGAGATGACAGCCAGCGAGTTCAGACAGGTTATTGATGTTGACCTGAATGCTCCGTTCATCTGCTCAAAGGCAGTTATCCCTTCGATGATTAAAAAAGGCGGCGGAAAAATCATAAACATCTGCTCAATGATGTCAGAACTGGGTCGTGAGACGGTTTCGGCATACACTGCAGCTAAAGGCGGTCTTAAGATGCTGACAAGAAATATCTGCTCCGAATACGGTGAATATAACATTCAGTGTAACGGTATCGGACCTGGGTATATTGCAACACCGCAGACTGCACCGCTTCGTGAACCGCAGGCAGACGGCTCAAAGCATCCGTTTGATTCTTTCATTTGTGCAAAGACTCCTGCAGGAAGATGGTTAAATCCTGAAGAATTAGTTGGACCGGCTGTGTTCTTGGCATCGAGTGCATCGGATGCAGTAAACGGTCACATCCTTTATGTGGATGGTGGAATTTTGGCTTATATTGGTAAGCAACCGAAATAATATTTGAGGAAAATGAATATGAAAAATGTTTTTGATATAACTGATTATGGAGCGCGCGCAGATGGCGTAACCGACTGTACCAAAGCAATACAGTCAGCTATAGATGATGCGGCAAAGGTCAAAGGTGCAGTTTTAGTTCCGCCTGGAGTATATTTGTGCGGATACATCAAATTGGCACCAAGTGTTAGTTTTTCGGGTTACCATGGATGGGGATACCGTGAAAAAGGCGGTTCTGTGCTTCTTCTTAACGATGTAAATGCAAAGTGCCTTTTAGATATGACGGGTGCTTTTGGTGCTTGTGTAAAGGGAATACAGTTTGCCGGAAATAAGCTCATGGGAGATTCTATTCACGGAATATTTGTTGATTGGCCAACATACAACGGTGGAAAATTTGATGACGAGTATTTTGATGATAATCCTTTGCTTGAGTGTACGCATTCATCATTTAGAGAGGATAGTATTGTTATTGCTGATTGTCAGTGTAAAAACTTTAGTGGTGATGGAATTCATTTGAATCATATTTTTGCTTTTACAGTTTGTGACTGTCAGCTCATGTCAAATGGAAGAGACGGAATACATATCAATGGATGGGATGGCTGGATACACGACTGTATTATTCATACAAACAAAGGTGCTGGAATAGGCTCTTATGATGTGAATGGTGGGGAATCTGAATGTGCGTCAATAACCATCACAGGAAATCGTATTGAATGGAACCAGAATGGCGGTATTTTGATTCAGAGTGGAGATTCTCTGAATATAAACAATAATTTCTTTGACAGAAGTGGCGGAACGGCAATAAAACTGAAAAAAATCAAGAGCTCTGATTCTGATGAACTGTTCAGGTTATCCGATATTACGATTTCCGGAAACATCTTCAGACGCAGTGGCAAGGATAATGGCCAACCATATGAAGCAATATATGATGATTCTCATTTGTATCTTGACGGATGCTCAAATATTGCAGTAACCGGAAATGTTTGCAAACTTGGCCAGGATGACGGTAATGTCGGAACTTTCAATCCTTTGCAATCTTTTGTAATTAAAAATTCAAGTGGTTGCGTGATTTTGGGAAATTCGATGAAAAACGGTCATTTAGAAAAAGGCATTATTGCTGAGAATAATGAAAATGTTGTTATAAAGGATAATGTCGAATAATTAACCTTATAGCCTCTGATGAAAGGAAGGGAACAAGATGCGAAAATATGAAATGATTGAATATATTCATGAAAACACATTAGCTCCGAGAAGTCACTATATACCTTTTGATACTGTAGAGGGTGCTATTTCGGGTGATAAGTCAAAATCGGCGTATTATCATTCCTTAAACGGTGAATGGGATTTCAAATTTTTCAAGCGTGATTTTGATTTTAAATCTATTGAAGAAATTATTGACTGGGAAATAATACCTGTACCATCTTGTTGGCAGTGTTTTGGCTATGAAAAGCCGAACTATGCTAATGCCAGATATCCTTTTCCTGTTGATCCGCCATATGTACCGGCAGACAATCCAATGGGAGTTTACCGTAAGTTTTTTTATGCTGATGATGAATTTTTGAAATTAAATTCCTATATTGTTTTTGAGGGAGTTGCTCCGGGTTTTGATTTGTTTTTAAATGGGGAATATGTTGGATGTTCTACCGTTTCGCATTGTTGCTCTGAGTTTAAAATTGATCTTAAAAAGGGACGTAACGAAATTGTAGTTATGGTTCAGAAATGGCGAGTGTCAAGCTATCTTGAAGATCAGGATATGTTCAGACATAATGGTATATTCAGAGATGTGTACATTTTAACCCGTCCTGATAAGCATTTGCATGATATAGAAGTTTCCGCAGATGATAAGAACATCTATTGTGAGTATTCTTATGAAATTTATGATAGAAACGGTAATAAAACTGATTTGTCTGAACCTGTTTTGTGGAATGCCGAAGAACCGTATCTCTATACGGTAATTGTACATTATGCAGATGAATTTATTCCGTTCAGAGTTGGGTTGAGAAGTCAGGAAATAAAAAATGGAGAGTTTTTCATAAATGGAGTATCGGTAAAACTAAAAGGAGTAAATCATCATGATTCGCATCCGAAAAATGGTTATGTTATGACCTATGATGATATAAAAAAAGATTTACTCCTGATGAAAGAATTAAACATAAATACAATCAGAACCTCTCATTATCCACCCATCCCTGAGTTTCTCAATTTGTGCGATGAACTCGGATTTTATGTTGTTGATGAGGCAGACTTGGAAACCCATGGCTACTGTTATAGAAGAGCTGAGTGTAAGTGCGATGATAACCTGATGTGGCCTTCTAACAATGAGATCTGGCGAGAGGCTCATTTAGACAGAGCACGCAGAATGTACGAACGTGATAAAAATCACGTGAGTATAATTATGTGGAGCTTTGGCAATGAAAGCAATTATGGCGTGAACTTTGATGCAATGAGTGATTATTTCAGAGAAAGACAGAAAAATCGCAAGGGTATTATAAGGGCTTTGCATTACGAAAACACTTGTAACTCGATGGAGAAAATTGATGGAAAAGATCCGTTTAGTGTTGATGTAATCAGTAGAATGTATTACGATATAGATACTATAATTAGCTATGCTGAAGGCGACGATGAAAGACCGTTTTTCTTATGTGAGTATTCACATGCTATGGGTAACGGCCCTGGTGATGTTACAGATTATTGGAAGGCTATTTATAAGTATCCAAAGCTTATCGGAGGATGTATCTGGGAATGGGCCGATCACGTTGCCCTTGATGATGAGGGTCATGCTCTTTATGGTGGGGATTTTAACGAACTTGCACATGACGGTAGTTTCTGCTGTGACGGCATGGTTTTCCATGACAGAACGCTAAAGGCAGGATCTTATGAGATAAAAAAGGCTTATCAGCCACTATACACAGAACTCAATGGAAAAGTATTAAAATTGTATAATTTATATGATTTTAAAACCTTCTCGAATTTCAGATTCGAGTGGGTGTTGGAGACTGACGGAAAAGAAGTAAAAAGAGAGAGTTTTATATTTGATGTCTTACCGCATTCTTACGGGGAAATTGAACTGGATTTTGAAGTACCCGAAAATAAACTTGGCGCATATCTTACTGTATTTATGTATGATAATGAAGGAAGAGAAGTTGCATTTTGTCAGCACATGCTTGAAGACTGTAAGAGTATTGAACCTGGAAAAGAAGGTTTGACAATCACACAGGATGGAGAATATGCAATAATTTCCGGAGAAAATTTTGAATACAAGTTTAATACGTTTTATGGAACGATTGAAAAGTTGGATGATTATTTGCAGTCACCAATGAAATTATCAATCTGGAAAGCACCAACAGATAATGACCGAAAAGTAAAACTTCTTTGGTATGATGAGAGATATGATAAGATGTTTGACAGAGTATATGAAACACGCATCAACGAAAACACCATAACGGTAGTTGGCGGTCTTTCATCAATTTCCAAAATGAAGTTTTTGGATTATACCGTAAAATATACATTTTTCAAATCCGGAAGAATTGATGTTGAATTAGATGCGGAATTTGATGATACAAGAACATTTATTCCAAGGCTGGGCTTTGAATTTAAAGTGGCAGAAACCGATTTTGAGTATTTTGGTTACGGCCCGATGGAATCATATATTGATATGCATCATGCATCCCGTATGGGCTATTACAAAAGCAATGCGGAAAACGAGTATGTGGATTATGTAATGCCACAGGAACATGGCAACCACTACAATACTAAAAAACTCGTTTTGGGTGAATATACCTTCTTATCCGAACAAGGGTTTGAGTTTAATGTGTCGCAATATAATGTGAAAGAATTAGAAAACAAGATGCACAACTTTGAGCTCTTGAAGGATATTGCAACTAATGTCAGAATCGACTATAAAGTAAGTGGAATCGGCTCCGGAAGCATCGGACCACAACTTATGCCAGAGTATCAATTAAGAGATAAAAATATATCTTTTAAGTTTTCTATTATCCGCAATGCCGATTGATTTTTGGCAGATTAGGAGTTTTGACTTTTTTTACCTCCATTATACGGTTTTTCGAGATACCATCTCTTTTCTTGATAATTTCCGTGCAATGAAAGCCAAAACTTTTATCTGATAAATCCGTTCTTGTTGCTGTTTTACCGTTCAGACATGGGTTATCTCTATGTTAATAAAACAGCAACAGACCGGAGAATTTTATTGATGAATAGAGGATGTTTATTATGAAAATAACTATGAGAAAAATAATTACCTTTACTGTTGTGTTTGTAATGATATTGCAAGTCATAAGTTCAATGACACTAATTACATATGCATCAACATATGATATTACCGGTGATTATCAACCCGAGACAGCATGGGGAGGGCGTGCGTCGAATAGCGTCATTTCAACTGTAGGAGAGAAAATGTATGCTTATGTTGGACGTATGACTGTTGGTACAGATTTGGGTGGATTAACGGTTTTAGATACTACCAATCCCGAATCACCTGTTGAGGTTCAGTCGATTGACAGTATTACTTTTGTGGATTCATCATGGACAAATGAAAAAATGTTCATAAGGGATAACTGCTTATTTGTACTCAATAAAAATACTCAAAGACTGGAACGCTATAGGATAAATGAATCTGATGGAACAATCAAATTGGATTCTAAATGGCAAAGTGAAGAAGGATATACCACCGGAACAATTAAAGTTGTAGATGATTTGATGTTTGTGTCAGCAGTTTCGATAAATTCGAGAAATCTGGGATTGGCTTCATTAAATATTTATGACATCAGTGATGCATTGAATCCTGTAAAGCTTACAACAGAAACTCCGATACAGCCTACAATGGAGAAGTTGAATCAATCTGAATGGGAAGTAACAGAACAGATTGCAACTTTTTCTGTATCGGTTGTTCGTATGGGGAGTAATAAGTACAGGTTGTTCGGAACAAACAGAGCAAAATTTGGCGATGTTATAGGGAATCAATATTTTTTATCAATAAGGGATATAACGATAACTGACGGTACTTATACGGTTAAAACTCTATATGAGGGACAACCTGAGGGAACAGTATTTGAAACTAACGGTAACAGTGTTTATGACATTGATGCATTAAATGCAAACATAATTGCAGTTGTAGAAGGCGGAACGGGTGACAGTGTATCCTCGCTTGAAATAATAAATGTTTCAGAGCCCGCCTCACCTGTTAAAATAACTGATAATGGTCTGGATACATCGGGTGTCGGAGCTTTTGTTGATAAAAATACAATTATTCTATCGACAAAAGGTCCGAGAATGTATGTTTATACATATGCCGGCAACACCCTGACACAGGAAAAGGAGATTATTCCAAAGAATACACCGTATGAAGTTGGTGTTTACTCCGGATTTATGTATGCAGCTGTAAACAATGGATTTGAGCTCTATGAATACAGTAATTCAATTTCGTTTGATATTGGTATGACAGAAGGCGTAAATACAACAATCAAGGGAACAGTTGAAGGGTACCTTCCGGCAACGGATAAGGTTATAGTGTCTGTTGGAAAAAAAGATTATCTTGCTACAGTTTCTGCAAACCGCTTTTCGGTTGAAACGGATGAATTGACTGCAGGAGAATATGTAGCTAAAGCAAAGCTTTTGAGAAACATAGATGGCAATCCGAAAGAGTTGGCAACAACTCCCGAAATTACGATTTCTGTTACTCAGAGCACTAATCCAGAAAACATAATAAAACTTGGAAGTATTCCTACATATTCAAACGGTGCAAGAGTAACCGATGCGGTGAGTTTAACTGTTGGTAATAAACAGTATCTCTATACAACATACGCCAACACGGCTTTGGTTGTATACGATATTACAGATGTCAGCGATTATTCGAAGCTGACTCCGTACCAGGAATGTACCGATATACTTACCGGAATATTCAATAGTCAGCTAAAGATTAAAGACGGTTATTTGTTTGTATCACAAACATTGCCGGAAAACAACAGGAATGTTTTGATGTGTTATAAAATTGGTAGTGACGGAAAACTTCCGGTTGAGTCAAAGACAGTCACAGATGAGACCACGCAAGTGTCAACTTCTGTTAAGGTGACGGTGGGAACAAAAATTGCAAATGGTTCGTCAAATAAGCTCGACACTATAGAAATTGTTGATGATTATCTTTTCTATGCACAGCAAAACACAGGTGGGGATTGCGATGTATATGATATATCTGACATTGAAAACGGAGTAACTCTGCTGGGTTCAACTTCTGCAAACTACGGCGTTTTTGCTTTGGAAGTCGAAAAGATTTCAGACAGTCTTTACAGATTATATTATATCAGCAGAACTGATCTTATGACAAATGGAAACAAACCAGGATTTAAGGGATATCAGTTTAATATCAGTGATATGAGCATTGATTCTGATGGCACTGTAAATTTTGTTGAAAGATATAAAGGGATAGATGCATTTTCTGATTATGCAAACATTCCGGCTGTAAAGGATATTGAACTTATTGGTGAAAACAAAATATTTATGGTTTGCGCCACCGATAGCAGCTCTGCAGCAACTCATAGATTCATAATTGATGCAAAAGATCCTGAACAACCTGAAGTTACTAATGTTTCAAATAGTGTCGCATTATCTGTACAAAATATCAACAATAATTATTATGCGGTTGGAACGCAAGGCGGCACGATAGCTTTTTACAAAAAGAGCGATAATGCATTGGTAAAAGAGTTTACCGGACTGGGACAGGTATACGGCATGTCTATATATGACGGTAAAATGTATGCGTCTGTTCAGGGCGATATAAGTATTTTTCACCTATTTATAACAGTCACTTCAACCATAAATAAGTTTTCTGTTGTAAAGCTTGAGGTTACCGACAAAGACGGGTTTTTGGTCAACGATGTTGCACCGGGTGATTTAACTGCTACAGCGCAGATATATAATCCTGATAACACAACAGAGAAGGTGTATATGCTTCTTGCCGCTTACAGTTCAATAACAGATGAACTTGTATGGGTACAGGCAAAGGACTTTGATGTTGTGCATGGATTAAACAGTATTTCCGACACGATCCGGATGGAAAGCTTATCAAACTACAGTCCATATACTCAATATATGAAAGTGTTTGTATGGAAAGATGATATGTCACCTTTAACTGAATCTTATAAAGTAAGAGAAGCTGAACTTGTTGACGGTAGTATTTGGGAAATGTACATTCCTGAGAATACACAAACGGTTCAAGGAGTAGTGCTTATAAACCATCATGGAATGGGGTTAACACTTTCTTCTATGAATGCATTTAAATCCTTCTGTGCTGACCGGGGCCTTGCAATTATGTCCTTCTTTGATGATGCAGGTGTACTTAAAAACTTTACAGATAAAGAAACGGCAACTGCTGCGATTCTATCAAAGCTTGATGAGTTTGCAATAAAAACAGGTCATCCGGAACTTAGTAAAGTTCCTCTTGCGACCTTCGGACATTCCAATGCGACAGCTTTTTCGGCAGGATTTGCCGAATACAATAATGAGCGTGTGTTTGCATCGATTGTCTATAAATCGGCACGTGACGATCAATTTGAATATAATACTTTTGGTGAATATAATATTCCGATATTTGTAATTACAGGAGAATTTGACTGGGGATATGGATATAACGGCCAAATTTTTGCGAGTGAGCGATTGCTGGAAAAAGGCGCATTTATTCAGTATATCCAGGATCCAAATTCTGGACACTTCTGGAATGATTATAAATCAAATACAATTATGTTCGAATTCTTAGATAGGGCATACGATTTAAAGATTTCGAATTCAACAGTTGATGAAGATGGAAACACAATAATGACTCTGATCGATAAAACAAAGGGTTATATCGGTTATGGAGAGTATACTGTTACAGACAGTGATGAGAGCTATTCAGGCTATGCATATAAATTTGTTCCGACGGGATATATGACATACGAAGAATATCTTGAACTAAAATCTGAAAATCCTGATTTCAAAGCTCATGCGTGGTTATTCGATGAAGAATATGCCAAAGACTGGGTAGAATTTAATAAAAATGGAATTATAGACGTTGAGTATGCCTATAAAGATTAAGGCGTTGAAATTCAATTTTTGATATTTCAAATGATAAAAATGCGGCTTCCAGATTAATGGAAGCCGCTTTATTTTTATTTCTTATTTCCCATATAGAACTTATTTTTTTCGCAAATTTTTGACTGAAGAGTGTCGAGTGCCTCGCCGAATCTTTGGAAATGTACGACCTCACGCTGGCGCAGGAATTTGATGACATCATTAACATCAGGGTCATCCGAGAGACGTAAGATGTTATCATAAACCGCGCGTGCTTTTTGTTCTGCTGCAATCACGAAAGAACAACTTAAATTTAAATTAACGGACAGACATTCCGCTGCACAAAAACCGAATAAACGCCGATATGACGCCCTTTGCGGCGTCATTTTTGTTGCAAAAAATTAAAACTAAGGAGGCAGTATTTATGAAGTTAAATTGTGAATTTTTTTATGGATATGAAGCAGACCAATTTAAGTTTTACAGAGTTCCGCAGATACTTGTGACAGATAAAAGGTTTAAAAATGTATCTTACGGAGCAAAACTTCTTTATGGTGTGCTTCTCGACAGAATGGGGCTATCTATTCTAAATAAATGGTATGATGATAAGAATCGTGCCTTTATAATTTACTCAATTAATGAGGTTATTGAATCGTTAAGTTGCAGTCGTGGAACAGCAGTTAAGTTTATGTCAGAACTTGAAAATATCGGTCTGATTGAACGCAAGAAACGCGGTCAGGGAAATCCTGATTATATCTATGTTAAGAAGTTTGTGGATAAAGATATGGAAGTAGACTTCAAGAAGTCCAAAATTTGTACTTCTGAAAGTTCAGATAATGAATTTCAAGATGTTCAGGATTTAGAACCTAATAATACTGATAAAAATAATACTGAAAAGATTTATACTGATTCAATCATATCTTATCCTCAAAGGAGCCGAAAGGATTACGAGGATATTATAAAAGAAAATATTGAATACAATATTTTAAAGCTTGATTTTAAAGATGACTGGCTTGATAACATTATAGAGATTATGCTTGATGTTGTATGCTCCGACAGTAAGACAATAAGAATAAACCAAACAAACATACCTATTGAGCAGGTGCGTGAAAGGTATCTGTCTATAAATGATATGCACATAAGATATGTTGATGATGCTATGCGTATGTGTGATTCCGAAGTCCGTAATGTACGGGCTTTTTTTATTACCACACTTTACAACGCTCCCATAACAATGGATGCGTTCTATGACCGTTGGGTTAAAAATGATATGAAAAGAGGGTTAATATGAAATATGAATTAAACATTGGTAAAAATGCTTTGGATGATTTATTTAAAGATGACAAAGGCAGAAAAACTGAAGAAATTGTTCCTATGGATATTAAGGAACTAAAGCCTTATGCAGAACAGCCATTTAAGGTTTTGCTTGACAATAGTATGGACGAGCTTTGTGCAAGCATTGAACAATACGGTGTTCTGTCACCAATTATCGTAAGACCACATTCGGAAGGTGGTTATGAGGTTCTTTCGGGACACAGACGAATGAAAGCATGTGAACTTTTAGGTGTTGAAGAAGTGCCTGTAGTTATTAAAGACCTCGATGATGATACTGCCGCAATTCTCCTTGTGGATAGTAATCTGCAGAGAGAAAATATACTTCCAAGTGAGAAAGCGTTTGCTTATAAATTAAAAATGGAAGCCTTAAAGCATCAGGGGAAATCACTGGAGACAACTTCCCGACAATTTGTCGGGAAGTCAGAAACTGCTGATTATGTTGGTAAAGAAAGTGGCGATAGCGGTAGACAAGTCCAGCGTTACATACGGCTCACTAACCTCATTGATCCTTTGCTTGAAATGATTGATAAAAACGAAATGGCAATGAGTGCAGGTGTTGAACTTTCATATCTCGGTTCAAGAGATCAGGCAAAGATTTATAAAATCGTAGAGCGTGAATCAACTGCACCCTCAATTGCCCAAGCAGCTAAACTCAGAAAAACTGCTGAAGAAGGTACCATAGATGATGCTATGCTTGAATATATTCTCACCTCAACAAAGCCTGAAAGCATAAAACTTGTTATTTACGAGGACAAGCTTCGCAGATATTTTCCTAAAAGTTACACTAAAGAACAGATTCAAGATACTGTTATGAAGTTGATTCAGAAGTGGCACAAAAATCGGGAAAAAGAAAATGAACGCTAATAATTTTTTGAAAGTCTATGACAGCCACGATAAAATAATAGCGAAAGGAGTTGAAGTAAATGAAAGTCACTTACAGAAATGAAAACGGAATTATGATTCCGAATTTAAAGGTTCCCGATACACCTAAAACACCTCTCGGTATATACGGCAGAATGAGAAGAGATTATCTTAAACAAAATCATCGCAGCATTTACTCTGCTATGATGATCAAAGGTACATTGCACGATCACCTTGCCAAGATAGACAAAATCTGCCACGAGGAGTTTGAAATCCGTGTTAAAGCAATGTCGGATGCGCAAGGTATCACAGAAGAACTAAAAGCAAAAGATATGCTCAAATGGACGGGGTTAATGAACAATATTCAAAACTTAGTCCGTGAGGAACTGATGCACGAAATTGTATATGCCGAGGAGGAATTGAAATGAACTTTATTGAAGAACTCTACTACGGCAATATCAACCCAAATGAGAAACGTTATGACGGACATACCGATTATGCTAAAGCAATGCGCAGATTCTGTAATAGCGAAAATGAGCTCAATAAAATGCTTAAAGGTAAACCACTGCACATGCTGAACGAACTTATCAATGCAAGTGATGAAGTTATTGCCATAACAAGTATCGAGAACTTTAAAATCGGTTTTCGCCTTGGTGTGCAGATGATATGCGATAGCCTAATCTGTGATGATAGTATATTTAAAGATTTGTAGGAGGTGCTTATGAAAAAGCTTATTGTTTTGTTTTTGAGTTTTTTTATGATTTCAACATCAGTAAATGCTGCGGAGATACCACCGGAATCCTTCCCGTCAAATGCAACCTTTGAATGTATGGAATATACCGAATCTATTATATCAGATATTCTTGATAATGTTCAAAATGGACTCGGCTTTTCAGATGCACAAGCTGAAGCAAGACGAAGATTCTTCACCCTGGTAGTCAGTGGTCAGTCAAACGGATACAGTTTTTCGCAATTAAGTGAGATTGCAAGCAATGCAATATTCCAATATCGGGATATATACCTGCGACCTGAATTTTATACTCAGAATAAGGACACAGTACGGCAACTGATATCGGATGTACTTGAAGAATATAAGCTTGTCAGAATCAATTATAACGAAGCAAAGAAGCAAGCCTATGAGAAGATATATCAGTCGGTCGATGCAAGCTTTGACTACGGTACAGAATTTGCAAAGGATACTTGCTACCGGAATATTCCGTCAGTCGATAACAGCATATTTACTATCGCACGAAAGTTAATATTAGCGGAGAGAACACCTGTCTAAATGATGGGTGTTCTTTTTATGCTCAAAAGAATAAAAACAATGGTTTTTGAATTAGCAAGCACGGCATTTTGGCAGCCAAAAAGCCCCTTGTTAGTGGCAAGCCCCTAATACCCCAATTTAAGAGAGGATGATTTTAATGAGAAAAAGAACTAATCAGATAACAATAAGACTCCACCCGAAGCATTATAAAAAAATTCAGAAGAAAGCTGAAAAAGCAAACATGAACATCAGCGAATTTATAAGAAATACTGTTATGAAAACCGAGTTTTACGACTTACACGATGAAGAATATATGGAAATGGAACAGCAGGTTAAAGAAGTTTATTTCGAGATTAATAAGATGGAATGCAAAGCAAGCTACGAAAGGTTTTTGTCAATGGAAAGTTTGGATAAATCTTTGGAACTCAATCTCAAAATTAGAGATATTATAAAACACTTCTATGATAAACAAGCTGCACTCGGTAATTCAAACAAAATGCCAAAATGGTATGGATGGACGAAGAATGAACACCGCCTTTGTATAAGGTTTAATGATAATGAAAGAGCAAAACTCGACAAGCTCCTTACAAGAACATTTGTAAGTCAGAATACATTAATACAAAGATTGTGTTTAGGGGAACTAATTCCAATTAAAAAGCCGCAAGCATACTATGATACACTAAGATACATAAATGATATCGGATGGATTCGACTTATGTCTTTATATCGCTATGCAGAAGATTCAAAAACAGCATGGGATAAAATATGCGATATTCAGGATGTGCGGGATGATGCAATGCGGTTAATTCGTGATTTTGTCTAAGTTTGTAAGGGGCAGAACTCTTTTTTTAGGGTTCTGCCTCAAAACTTTTTCGTTAAAATTCCTCATAAATCCCTATAAATCATTGACATTTTGGAAAAAATATTATATAATTATACTTGGATTTTTGTATTTAAACGGAGGTTTAACTATGGGAAACAATATTGAACGTTGGTATTCAATGAAGGAAATTACAGAATATCTCGGTGTTAGCCGTGATACTGTCCTCATTTGGATCGAGAAAAGAGAAATGCCCGCAGCAAAAATCGGCAGGCTTTGGAAGTTTAAAATAAGCGAGGTTGACGCGTGGAT
>JAZPZI010000012.1:0-43916 GCA_045544615.1 Clostridia bacterium | reverse complement strand
ATATAAATATCTCCGGTAATTGCAATATGATTTCGATAGTCAATAAGAACTATTTCTCCAGGAAGATGTCCGCCCTGACCCTCATACACCTCAAAATGGAGTTCTCCAAAATCAAAAAAACCAATTTGAGTAAGAGGTTCTTCAGGATTTTCCACATCGTCCCACAACGCTCTAACTTTATCGGGATTCACCGTTTTATACGAAGTAAGTAATTTACAAATATTAATATACGGTTTGTGCAGGGAATTTTCCTCCCTATACCCATTTTCCCCATTATATTCTTTGCTTAAGCACATTGCGGTTTTATGACTGGTAATAACCTCATCAAACAGTGGCAACAGTCCACAATGGTCAACATCGGCATGCGTTATAAGTATTGTTTTTTTAATCTCATTAAAGTCCGGTATAATCTCTTTAAATACTCTTAGCATTTCTTCTTTATAGCACGCATAACCGCTGTCTATAAACAAATATTTTCCGTCACTATTTATAATGATTGTGTTACTTCCGCAAGGAGGTTCTATCAATATTATTTCGGTTTTTTCTGTGATTTTGTGTTTAGTTATACGCGGAGAAAAATTCGTTCCTTTTGAAGCACCGAGTAATTCTGCAAATTTGCTGATACTGTCAAAAGTACGATATGGAGACAACCCCTGTTCGTCCAATGTCTGCATAGCAAGATTTACATGTACTAAAAGTTCTTTGCTTATATCGGTGGTTAAACCCATAATCTGGGCCAAGCCCATAACATATGTATTGTAAAAAATACTGTTATCATAAACCTTCTCTGAGCTGTTATAGTCTATCATTCGAACTTTACATATTTTTTCAACTTCCTTCAAAAATTCGGAAATTTTTTGCGAATCATCAACATACAAGCCCATCTTAAAGTACTGATAATTTGTTCCATTCTCTTGTGAACTTATATATGATATGTTAAAATTAAATCTGTCAATAAGAGTCAAAACATCCGTAACACTTCCCGGAACATCTTTGAGACAAAACTCCAATAAAACAATGCTTGTTTCAGAGTTATTATTTTGAAGATATCCAATCTTTTCAAGTTCACTATCTGCTTTTTTTAGCTGTTCCTCAGTTCCTTCTGCATCTATAAACAACGTATGCGAATCTACTGCTTTGTTGTAGCTTACACGTGTAATATTAATTCCTAATGCCGAAAAGCACTTACTCGCTTTTAAAAATGCACCAATACGGTTTGGCATTGATGTTATATATGTTTTTTTCATATCTCATTCTCCTTTCGACAATATTCGACAACCATTATAGAATTCGTGCACGATTCAGATGCCAGAAAATCATTTTACCGGAAATAAAAATGCTTTTATGTGCATTTTTACGACGCCGTCAATTGACACAGTGCTCGAAGAGCACAAAAAAGTGTCAACTCTTGGGAATTTTATGAAATAAAATTCTGTATGTGTCAATTATATAATTAGGTGACAGAAAAGATGCACCCTGTTTTGTCGATATGCAAGCTCCGCTTGCTCGATATTTTTACTATCGTAAAATCGATACGTTTTCCCTCCGGTCAAACTCGATATGATATAAATCTCGTTGCCGTAAGGCAACATATCGAGCCGTCAGGCATATCGAGTGCGACAGCACATATCGAAAATCTCGCAAGAGATTTATATCGATGATTTCATCTTCGATGAAATCATTATACCATACATCGTTCCAAATGGCAATAATTGTAATCAATTTGTATTCTAATCCGGTTGACACTTTTTCTTTTTTGATGTATCATAAAAGTATAAAATTCACGGAGGAAAATGTCTTGAAAAAGATTATTGATAAACTAAAAGAAACCCGGAATCTTGAAGACGGCGAATTTTTAGAACTTTTGACGGCACCGCCCGATGAATACCTCACCAAATCCGCCGATGAGGTCAGACGTTCGGTCTACAAAAACCACGTCTACATCCGAGGGCTCATTGAGATTTCAAACTACTGCAAAAACAACTGCTACTACTGTGGAATACGCCGTGACAACAAGTGTGTCGCGCGTTACCGCCTCACCAAGGCTGACATTCTCGCCTGTTGCGAGGAAGGATACAAGCTCGGTTTTCGCACCTTTGTCATGCAGGGCGGTGAGGACAGCCACTTCTCGGATGATGAGATGTGCAGTATTATATCCGAAATCAAAGCCCTCTACCCCGACTGTGCCGTAACACTCTCGCTCGGCGAGCGTAGCTTTGAAAGCTATAAGGCTTTATATGATGCAGGTGCAGACCGTTATCTTCTGCGCCACGAAGCAGCCTCGCCCGAGCTTTATAAAAAGCTTCATCCCGAAAATATGAGCCTTGAAAACCGGAAAGAGTGCCTTTTTAACCTAAAAAAAATCGGATTCCAGACCGGAAGCGGTTTTATGGTCGGTGCACCATTCCAGACATCAGAGGATATTCTTGCCGACCTCCGCTTTTTGCAGGAGCTCGAGCCGCAAATGATAGGCATAGGTCCCTTTATCACACACAAGGACACGCCTTTTGCCAATCAAAAAAGCGGAACATTGGAGCTTACATTAAAGCTCATTTCAATACTCCGCCTTATGTTTCCGAATGTTCTTCTCCCTGCCACGACCGCACTCGGCACAATCGCCGAAGGCGGCAGAGAGCTTGGGATTTTAGCCGGTGCAAATGTCGTTATGCCGAATCTGTCGCCAAGCGACACACGTGCACTCTATAGCCTTTATGACAACAAGCTTCACTCAGGAAGCGAGTCAGCACAGGCTCTTGAAGAACTAAAAAGTCGTTTTGCAAAAATCGGGTTTGAAATCCCGACTACACGAGGGGACTTCATAAAACCGTAGCACTCGGGAGTTCTTCCGAAAGTGCAGAAACGTCGGTTTCACGGATTTTCTTTCTTAGCGACAACACATTCGGAGGTGCGACCGAAAGCTCGTCAACTCCGATTTTTAAAAAGAACTCAGTAAGATTCAAATCCGATGCAACCTCACCGCAAATACCTGCCCATATGCCTGCTGTATGGGCATTTTTTATTGTCATTTTTATAAGGTCAAGCACCGCCCTGTGGTATGGATTACAAATAGAGTCAATCCTCGGGTTCTGTCTGTCTGCCGCAAGGGTGTACTGTACAAGGTCGTTTGTGCCGATACTGAAAAAGTCAACCTCTCTTGCCAGAACATCGCTTATGAGCGCAGCAGCTGGTGTTTCTATCATTATCCCGAACTCGGCATTCTCGTCAAAGGGCAAGCCGTCATCCCTTAACTCTGCCTTTACATCGGCAATTATTTCTTTTACTCTCATCACCTCGCTTAACGAGACTATCATAGGCACCATGACGGCAACCTCACCGAATGCCGATGCCCGGTAGATTGCCCGAAGCTGGGCTTTGAATATCTCCTCACGCTCAAGACAAATTCTTACCGCACGAAATCCGAGTGCAGGGTTTTCTTCGGCATCGAGTGCGAAATAGTCTATCTTTTTGTCAGCACCAATGTCCAGAGTCCTGATGATTACCTTTTTCCCCGCCATATTCTGCACGACCTTTTTATAGACCGCAAACTGCTCGTTTTCGTCAGGATAGTCTGTTTTTTCAAGATACAAAAACTCACTCCTGAAAAGTCCGACTCCGTCGGCATCGTTTTTTAAAACCTCCGCAACATCTCCGAGACCTCCGATATTTGCATAAACATGAACCTTTTTCCCGTCCATTGTTATGCTCTCCTGACCCTTTAGATTCTCAAGCAGGTCCCGGTTTTCCTCGTCCTGTCTTTTCTTGTCGGTCATTTTCTCGACCGTTTCCGGGTCCGGCTCAATATAAACCGTGCCGGTAAATCCGTCGACTATAGCTTCCATTCCGTCATAGCCCGACAAATCCTCACCGATACCGACCACCGCCGGAATATTCATAGTCCTTGCAAGGATTGCGGTGTGGGAATTGACCGAGCCACGGGAAGTTATAAACGCCAGGACCTTGTCTTTGTCCATCTGCACCGTCTCGGACGGCATCAGGTCCTCTGCAGCTATGATTGCGCTATCCCATTCCTCATTTTTTTCATTTCTGCCGATAAGGCTTTCTATAAGCCGGTCGGATATGTCCCGCACATCATTTGCTCGCTCACGCATGTACGAGTCCTCCATTGCACCGAACATTTCAGCGAAGTTCTCGCCTGTCATCATTACCGCATATTCTGCATTTACACCCTCATTGGTTATGATGTTTATAATCGAGTCGCAAAAGTCGGCATCCTCAAGCATCATTTTGTGAATCGAAAATATCTCGGCATTTGCCTCGCCCACCTCAATAAGTGCATCCTGGTAGAGTTTGTCAAGCTCCTCGATTGCCCGTTTTTTTGCATTCTCAAATCGTGCAGTTTCGGCATTTGTATCCTCAACCCGTACACGCTTTACCTTTTCTCTCTTTTTATCATAAACCCTGATTTTTCCTATTGCTACTCTGCCATATACGCTCTTTCCTTTTATGGTTATCATTACTCGGTACTCCTTAATATATATTTTTACACCTTTATTTTCCTCCCCGACCCTGTTATTTATTCATGCCAAAACGAAAAAGGCTGTTTAAAAAGTCAACTGACCTTTTAAACAGCCTCTCCATTTTTAGAGAACAGGAAAAAAGCTTTGGAATCAGCAAACCGAGTCAAAGCTTTAGCTCCCTCTTTTATTCTTCTGTGAACATATCCTTACCTAATCCACATACTGGGCAAACCCAGTCTTCAGCTACATCTTCCCAGGCTGTTCCCGGTGCGATGCCGTTATCAGGATCACCTACTGCAGGATCGTAAACATATCCGCAAGGGCATACATACTTGTTCATATTTTCCCCTCCTTTTTATTTAATTCTATCCAATTTTTAGGATGTTATGCAAAAGGCAACCCTTTTGAGGTTGCCTTTTTATATGTTTTTTAAAAATCAACCGTTAATGTTGTAATTTTCGCACATAAGGTTTGTTGCCTTAAAGAGCTTGTGCATATACACAAACGGTCCGATTACAATAATTGCTCCGATTACATTCCAAAGCCAGAAGTCAGCAGCGCTGAAGCTGTATGCAACGCCTCTTCTCTTTAATTCTGCTCCGATTCTGTTAGAAATCTTATGGAACCAAACTATTGATGCAATACCAAATGTAATAGGTGCAACTATGAAGAACAACAGACAGTAGTGCATTGTCTTTTTACCATCATATCTTGATGCAATAACATTTACATCGTCAGATACAGACGACATTACTACAAGTCCGTAGATGCCGAATGTGATCAATGACAAAAGTATGTACTTTAAAAGTCCCTTATTTGTTTTTCTCTGTGCCGGCATAACTATTTCCTCCTCTGTCAGATAAGTTTTTCAGGGTCTACTACATAGCTACCCATTGCAATCTTGATAAGATCAATCAATGCAAGGATTCCGCCAATACCGCAAATCAAAGACATAATAATCTTAAATACGCCCTTCTTTGTTTCACCCATCATAAAGTTATGGATTCCCAATCCGCCAAGGAAGAAACAAATCAAAAGCATTACGATTTTGTCCTGACCGTTCAAGTCTCCGCCTTTTGCAGCCTTTTTAACTGCAACTCCGCACTTCATGCATACATCTGCGTTTGGAGCAATAGCTTCTCCACAGTTTGCGCAAAAGCCTGCGCCGTCACCGACTTTAACTCCGCACTTTACACAGATAGCCTGATTTTCATTCATTGCTTCCCCACAATTCTTACAAAACATGGTAAACACTCCTTTGTTTTTTATATTTAGTATATTGTATCATGCTAAAGCGTCAAAGTCAACAAAAAACTGTAAATTTCAACATTTTTCCCCATTTTTTTACTTTTTCTTTGTTTAATACAACCAATTCACAAGAAAACCGACAGCAATAATAACATAAAAAACAACATTCAACCACCTGTTTTTAAAAATTTTACCGTCAAATAAAAATGCAAGATACAAAAAGGGTATGGTCCAGAACATCTTATGATACTCAAAAGCAGCGGAAAAATTGAATTTCAAAGCAGAAATCAACGCCCTGCTCATTCCGCAACCCGGGCAATGATAGCCTGTAAACTTCAAAACAGGACAGGGAATCTGAAATATGAACATCAGCAAAATACAGAAAAAAACCACGCCGGTTATCAAAAGCTTATACGGCAGATTCTTTATTCTTTTCATATTCCTTCCTCCTTCTGCCCCTTACCGCGCATCAAATCTCCGGTTCGCCGCATTCCTCGCAAAAGAGAATCCAGTCTTCTTCCATATTGGAGTCAGCGTTAACCTCTACAACCTTTCCGCATCCGTCACAGGTCAGCTGTTTTTTCTCTCCCGAGCAAGCCGCTGTAGATAAAATGCAGGCTAAAATTGCAAGTGATAAAATAATCTATTTTAACATTCTCTTTCCTTTCGTTCTAACTATATCACACCCTGAAGAAAAAAACAACCCCTGTCGCAAAACAAGGGTTGTAATCTTTTTTCTTACAATACCAACGATGGTGCTGTATATACTCTTGCAGCATATTCTGAATCAAGAGAATAGAGTCCCTTAGAGTCGTTGCCGAAAAGCTCCATCTTTTTAATCATATCGTCAGCATTCTTTTCTTCTTCAAGCTGTTCTTTAACAAACCAATCCAAAAACTGCATTGTTCTGAAATCCTTAACCGAATATGCAGCATCATAAATATCATTTATAAGGCTTGTTACATACTGCTCATGCTCAAAACCGAACTTCAAAGGATCCATAAGAGTTTTCAAAACCTTATCAGGCTTTGCAACAGCGTCTAATGTAATCTTTTCGCCGTTATTCTGCAGGTACTGGAGCATTAACATTGCATGGTCTCTTTCTTCCTGTGCCTGAATCATATACCAGTTAGCAAAGCCGTCAAGACCTTCTGCCTCATAGAATATTGAAAAATCCAGGTACAGATATGCAGAATAAAGCTCCTTGTTTATCTGCTCGTTCAGTAATTTTGCTACTTTTGAATCTAACATATTTACCACCTCGTTTTTTAAATACCGGTCGCAAAGCAATCCCTTGCGACCGGCAAATTTATTACTTAAAGTATCTCTTGAGAAGTCCTTCAAGACCACGGCCGTGTCTCGCTTCATCCCTTGCCATCTCATGCACTGTGTCATGTATAGCATCAAGGCCGTTCTTCTTTGCGCAAGCTGCCAAATCAAACTTACCCTGTGTTGCACCGTATTCACAATCAACTCTCCACTTCAGGTTATCCTTTGTTGTAGCCTTCATGTTAGGCTCTAAATCTTCACCGAGGAGTTCTGCAAACTTTGCAGCGTGTTCAGCTTCTTCGTAAGCTGCCTTTTCCCAGTAAAGACCAATTTCAGGGTATCCTTCTCTGTGTGCGATTCTTGCCATGCAAAGGTACATTCCAACCTCTGAACATTCGCCGTTGAAGTTAGCCATCAACTGTTCGAAGATGAACTTCTTGTCTTCTTCTGTAATATCAGGGTTATTCTTTACAGTCTTTGCATAAACACCGTACTCGTGTTCTGCTGCCAAAGCTGCACCCTCTACCATTTCCTTGAACTTTTCAGCAGGTACCTTACATACAGGGCACTGCTCCGGTGGTGTGTCGCCTTCGTGAACATAACCGCAAACCGAACATACAAACTTTTTCATAATACATTACCTCCAAAAATTAAATTTACTTGTTTTATATTATAAGGTTTCCCTTACCTACAATTTTGACAGAGCCCGTAAAAGAATAGCGAATGGTCCTCGATGCTTAAAGCATCTTTTTCCTTTACCAACTCATTTAGCGAATACTGCTCGGGAAGTGTAATATCAATAATTGCCGAGCACTCGTTACATATAAAATGATAGTGTTTATCGGTGTTTCCGTCATAGCGCTCCGATGTGTCATTGCATTCAAGCCTTACCGCATCGCCCTGTTCAACCAACAGGTTCAGGTTTCTGTAGACCGTCGCAAGGCTCATATTCGGGAATTCCTTTCTGAGCTCCTGGTACAGCCAGTCGGCGGTAGGATGGTTTTTGACCTTCTTTAAAAGCATCAGGAGTGCATCTCTTTGTTTTGAGTGTTTGATTACTCTTTCCATCATCACCCTCCCCTTTATTTTAAAATCGATAACTATTATCATTATCAATTATATCACATAAAAAGAGAATGTCAATACTTTTTTTGAAATTTTTTAATATTTTTTTGAAAGCAGTGATTTTTCGGTCTGATTTATTGCTTCCATTGCCTTTTCGTTCTTCTGATATACTATATAGAAGTAAAGCGTATCTATAATTGAGAGCTGTGCAATTCTCGAGTTGAGCGCCAAAAGATTATGCTTGGTTTCCTCCGCTGCGGTCGAGAGTACAACATCCGAAACCTTCAGAATCGGTGACTTACCCTCGTTTGTAATTGCTATTGTAAACGCTCCTCTCTCCCTTGCAACCGAGAGTGCCTCAACAATATCCTTTGACGAGCCCGAGTGAGATATTCCGACTACAACATCGCCCTCACCGAGTTGAGATGCCGCAATAACCTGCATATGGTTATCCGAGTACGACACAGAATTTATGCCTGCACGGATAAACTTATGACTTGCATCAAGTGCAATCGATGCCGAGTTTCCAAGTCCGAACACAAGCACCTTCCCCGCTCCCTTAATTTTTTCCGCCGCAGTAAGAAAAGCATCGGCATCGAGTGCCTGCTTTGTCTTTTCGAGTGTCATATATATGTCATTACACACCTTTGCATAAATTTCAGCAGGAGTGTCTTCTTTTGTAATCTTTGAGCTTATAACCCGGCTGTTGCTCTCCTGTGCAAGCGAAATCTTCAAGCCCTGATAGCCCGAAAAGCCGAGTCTTTTTGCAAAACGCACGATTGTTGCCTCACTGCATCCGCACTTTTCTGCAAGCTCAACAATAGAAAGCGGCAGAATCTCGCCCGGATTTTTCAATAACCAGTCGGCAATCTGGCGTTCCGCCTTTCCCATATCGTTGTATTTCAGCTTTATATCAATAGAAGTTTTATTCATAATTACTCCCCTTTTTCAACGCATTTTGTTCATATATATGATACATCAAAAAGAATTTTTTGTCAATTATGAAAAAAGATTGCAATTTCTGAAAAAAATTTTCATAAACCTATTGAATTTTTCAAATCAGAGTAGTATAATCAGTATATAAAGCTGGTGGGTTATGAAAATTTTTTTCATAACTTACCGAAGTAAAAACAAGTAAAAAAGGAGAAGAAAAATGACAGACTTTTTATTTGATGTGATTGCAACCGAGCTCGAGGATGCAGTCGGCAGAGAAAACTGTTCTACAAGAACAATCGACAAGCTCACACACAGCGTTGACTATTTCTGGTTATCGCGTATGTGGGCAGACAGAGGCCTCAGAATGCCTGAGGGTGATTTTATCGTTGCACCAAAGGATGCAAAGGAAGTTTCTGCAGTTTTGAAGATTGCAAACTACTATAAAATCCCTGTAACAACATGGGGTGCCGGTGGCGGTACACAGGGCGGTGCTATTCCTGTTTGCGGCGGTATCGTTCTTGACACAAAGAGAATGAATAAAATCTACGACGTAAATGAACAGGGTATGTACATAGAATGCGGTACAGGTGCAATCTACAAGCACATTGAATGGGCGGCAAATGAAAGAGGTTATGCCACAATGCACTACCCATCATCGCTTACCTGTTCAACTGTGGGTGGTTTCCTTGCTCACCGTGGTATCGGGGTTTCTTCAACCAAGTACGGTAAGATTGATGACATGGTTCTCCAGATGGAGGTTGTTCTTCCAAACGGTGACATCATCGAAACATCACCTGCTCCAAAGCACGCTGCAGGTCCTGACCTTAACCAGATTTTCATTGGTTCAGAGGGTACACTCGGTGTTATGACAAAGGCACAGATGAGAATTTACGAACAGCCTGAATCACGTCAGTTCAGAGGCTTTTTGTTCCATAACATGACAGATGCTTTCAATGCAGGACGTGAGCTTTTGCAGAAGTTCAAGCCATCTGTAATGCGTCTTTATGACGAGGCAGAAACTGCATCTTTGATTAAAAAGATTGTCGGCGTTGAAAAAAAGGGTGCATTTATGAATATCGCAATCGAGGGTGTTCAGGAAATGGCTGACCTTGAGATGAAGATTCTCCTTGAAACCTTTGGCAAGTACGGTGCAGAGGATTTGGGTTCAGAATACGGTGAAAAGTGGTGGAAGGAAAAGATTACATTCTTCTACCCGGGACATATGATGGATATTCCGCAGTGCTTCGGTACAATGGATACTATCGCACCTTATGATAAAATCGAGAACATCTACTGGGAAATGAAGAAGGCAATCGAGACAAACTTCCCACAGGCTAAGTTTATCGCTCACTTCTCACACTGGTACGAATGGGGTTGTATGATTTACGACAGATTCATAGTTGACGGTGACAAGGTTCCTCAGGATCCGCACGAAGCATTCAGACTCCACCAGGAAATCTGGAACTGCGGTGTAAGAACTGCTCTTGCTAACGGCGGTGTTGTAAATGACCACCACGGCGTTGGTATCAAGCTCGGCAGACTTATGAAGGAACAGTACGGCCCTGCAATGCAGGTATTTGAAGGTATTAAAAAGCAGCTTGACCCGAACGGCATCATGAATCCGTTTAAGTTGGGACTATAAGGAGGGGACTTACTATGCAATTTACAGCAAAATCAAAAGAACACATTGACTCATGCCGTTTTTGTTGGATGTGCCACCATGTATGTCCAATCGGAAATGCAACAGGTTTAGAGAGAAATACTGCAAGAGCAAGAGCTTTGGGTCTTTCTTTGGTAATGAGAGATGCAATAGAGTATTCAGACGATATTATAAACAATGTTTATGAATGTTCACTTTGTGGCGGATGTATGACAGACTGTGTAACAGGCTGGGATCCGGTAATGTTTACAAGAGAAGCAAGACTTGGTGCTGCACTCGACGGCAAGTTGCCTGAGTATGTTATGACAATGCTTCAGAACTTGAACGAAAAAGGCAATATTTTCGGTGCAGATAAGAACGAAAACATCCCTGAAATCAAGGGCGGCGACATTCTTTTCTTCCTCGGAGAAGACACAAGAGCAAAGGGTTGCGCTAAAGTCGCAGTTGAGCTCTTGAAAAAAGCAGGCGTTGAGTTCACACTCTTAAAGGATGAGCCAAACAGCGGTTATTCAATGGACTTCCTTATCGGCGCTGCAGCTGAAACCAAGGCTTTAATGGAAAACTGTGCAAAGGTTCTCAACAACTATAAAAAGGTTGTTTGCTATGACCCTGCAGATGCAAAGGTAATGATGCGTGAATATAAGGAATGGGGCATCGACTTAAAGGCAGAGGTTGTTACATTTACTGCATTTTTGGCAGAACTTATTGCTGATAAAAAGTTGACAGTTAAGAATTCAGGTCTTGAACTTACTCCACAGGATTCACCAATCCTTGCAAGAGATTTAGAAGAAACCGAGCCTGTAAGAACAATTCTTTCTGCTTGCGGTGTTGTTAACGAAATGCTCTTAAACCGTGAGCACACAATGCTTGCAGGTAACCTTATCATGAACGAGTATATGCCAAAGGTTATCGAAACAGTTGCAGAAAACAGATGGACCAATGCTAAAAATGCAAATGCAAAGGTTTTGGTTACCGAGAGCACTGCAGAATATGTAATGCTTTCAAAGACAAAGCCTGAAGGAATGGAACTCAAGAAGCTTGAGGAGGTTGTATCAGAATGCTTGTAAACCTTAAAGAAGTAATTGACTTGGCAGAAAAGGGCAACTTTGCCATTCCTGCATTCAATGTATATAACACAGAAACAGTAATGGGTGTAATCTCGGCTGCAGAAGAATTGAGGGCTCCTGTTATTATCCAGGTATATCCAAGACTCTTAAACGAAGAAGTGGGATACTACCTCTGCCCCTGCATTATCGCAGCTGCAAGAAAGGCAACAGTTCCTGTTTGTTTCCATCTTGACCACGGTCCAAGCGAAATGGAAGTTCAGAAGGCACTCCGTTGGGGCGCAACCGGCATAATGTATGACGGTTCTGTTCACCCACTGGAGGAGAACATCGAAAACACAAAGCACATCGTTGACATTTGTTCTTCGATTGATGTTTCGGTTGAGGGCGAACTCGGCCACGTTGGTAGCGTAAACGATGATGCTATGGAAAAATTCACAGACCCACAAGAGGCTGCTGAATTTGTTAAAAAGACAAATGTATGCTGTCTTGCCGTTTTGATCGGTAATGCACACGGTCACTATAAAAAGACACCTAACCTCGACATTGAGAGAGTAAAGGCGATAAGAGAAGCAACTGGTGGTATTCCGCTCGTATTGCACGGTGGTTCAGGTATCCCTGACGACCAGGTAAAGGCTGCAATCAAGGCAGGTATCCGTAAGATGAATATCGGTACCGATGTTTGTTGTGCTTTTGCTGAGGGAACAAAGGAAACACTTGATAATCCTGAAAGAAGTCTTGCAATCGACTTGTTTATGAAGCACCCGATTGAAGTGGTTAAAAAGATGGCAATCGAAAAGATTAAGTTGGTCGGTGCAGACGGAAAGGCTTGATTTATGAAAAAGATAGTCGGAATAGGCGCAAATGTTTGCGACACACTCTATACCGTCTCAAAATTTCCTGATGAGGACACAAAATTAAGGGCAAACAGTTCAACCCAAAGCGGTGGCGGTCCATGTGCAACAGGGCTTGTTGCCGCATCAAAGCTTGGTGCCGACTGTGCATACCTTGGAAATTTAACCGACGACGGTGCAGGTGTTTTTCTGAAAAATGACCTTGAAAAATACAACGTGTCAACAGAATATGTGAATATCGAAAAAGGATACTCATCTTTTTCGTCATCTATATGGCTAAACAGCGAAACCGCATCAAGAACCATTGTCTTCTATAAAGGGAGCGTTCCTCCCCTTGTGTTAAATAACACACAAAAGGAAGCAATCAAGGCTGCAAATGTGCTTCTGCTTGACGGAAACGAACTCGATGCAGCAATCGAGGCAGCAAAAATTGCCCGTTCATGTGGCACAAAGGTTTTGTATGATGCCGGCGGACTTTATGACGGAATCGAAAACCTTTTACCTCATATAGATATTCTGATCCCGTCTGAAGAATTTGCACTCGGATTTACCAAGGCACAGACCGCAGAAGATGCTGCAAAAATACTTTTTGAAAAGTATTCGCCTGAAATCGTCGTAATAACTCAAGGGAAAAATGGCGGACTTATTTATGACGGTAAGGAAATAAAGACTTATCCCGCATTCTTGGTCGATGCAGTTGACTCAAACGGCTCGGGAGATGTTTTTCACGGTGCATTTGCATTTGCAGTGGATTACGGTTATAATTATTATAAGGCTTGTGTTTTTTCAAGTGCGGTATCGGCCTTGAAATGCACAAAAATCGGCTCACGTGTTGCTGTGCCGACTTTCAATGAAACGATTGAATTTTTAAAGGAGCGTGGAATCAATGAATTTGAAAAAGACATGGAATAAGAAGTTCGGCAAATCACAAATTGTCACAGCAGAAAATTCACCATGCAAAAACGTAGAAATTGATATGGTAAGACTTGCAGACGGTGGCAAAAAAACCTACAAAGAAGAAAATATGGAATACGGTCTGCTTATCCTTGGCGGTAAGTGTACCGTTGAAGGAACCGGCTTCAAGTACGAAAACATAGGCGAGAGAGAAACCGTATTTGACGGCAATGCAACCTGTGTGTATGTTCCGAGAAATACAGAGTTCACAATAACAGGTGTTGGTGAGGTATCTATCGCTGTCAGCAAATGCCCTTCAACAAATGATCATTTGCCTGTACTTATAAAGCCTGAAGATGTTATTGCAAAGGATCTCGGCAAGCCGGGCTGGCAAAGACATGCTATGTTTGTTCTTGACGAAAGAGTTGAGGCAGACCAGATTTACATTGGCGAGTGCTGGATCGAGGGCGGACAGTGGTCAAGCTATCCTCCGCATAAGCATGACGATTCTAATATGCCGACCGAAGCAAACACCGAGGAAATCTACTACTACGAGTTTGATAAACCACAGGGCTTCGGTATTCAGAAGGTATATACAATGGAAGGCGATATTGACGAAACTTATACAGTTAAGTCGGGCGATTTCGTAGAAATCCCAAGAGGATATCACCCATTCCATACAGCACCGGGTTACAAGAACTATATGCTGTGGATTATGGCAGGACCTGTAAGAGGTTTCTTTATGACAACCGACGAGGACCATGCGTGGTTAAACAAATAAATGACTATTCTTTTCTTGGGGCGGAGTTTCCGCCTCAAGAAAATTTTTATTATTATAAATGTGAGGCTGATTTTAAATGAAGTATGTACTGGGAATTGACTTTGGCGGCGGCTCATCAAAGGCTACACTTTTGGCAGAGAACGGCAAGGTTATAGCAGAAAATTCAGTTGAATATCCAACCGCCTACCCCAAGCCGGGCTGGGCAGAGCAAAACCCTGAGGACTGGTATCTTGCAACCGAGAAAAATATCAAAGACCTTCTTGGAAAGAGTGGTATTGATGCATCGGACATTGTTGCAATCTCACTCGATGCCGCAACTCATACCGCAGTTTTGATGGACGAGGACTTTAACGTGCTCTGCCCGTCAATCTACTGGACCGATACAAGAAGTAAAAATGAGGTTGAGTATCTTAGGGAAAACTTTGGCGATATGATTTACGATAAGGTTTTCCACGCTCCGGGCACAATCTGGACTCTACCAGAGCTTTTGTGGGTTAAGAATAATCTGCCCGAAATCTGGCAGAAAACCAAGCGCATCACCTTTGCCAAGGACTATGTACGCCATCAGCTGACCGGCGATTTTGTCACCGACTTTATCGAGGCAGAAGGAAGCATGATGTTTGACTTTAACACACTTTCCTGGTCTGAGGAGCTTCTGGATATTCTTGAGTTATCACCCGAAAATCTGCCGAGGATTGTGAATCCAAAGGACATTGTCGGCAAAATCAGCAAGGATGTTGCCAAAAAGACAGGTCTTTTTGAGGGTACAAAGGTGCTTTGCGGCACAACCGATACCGTAATGGAGGTTTTTGCCGCCGGTGCAACAAAGAAAGGTCAGATGACCTTAAAGCTTGCAACCGCAGGCAGAATCTGCGTAATATCAGACAAGGCATACCCTCACAAAAATCTCATAAACTACTCGCACATAAAAGACGGGCTCTGGTACCCGGGTACAGCCACAAAGTCGTGTGCTGCAAGCTACAGATGGTTCCGTGACACCTTCAATGGCGACTATGCCGAGCTCGATAGGCTTGCATCAGAAACTTCGGTCGGTGCTGACGGTATGGTTTTCCACCCATACTTAAACGGTGAGCTTACTCCCTATCAGGACCCGACATTGTCTGCAAGCTTTACAGGGGTTAAGGCATCGCATACTTTAGGTCACTTTGCCCGTGCCGTTATGGAAGGTGTTGCGATGAGTATGCTCGACTGCATGAAGACACTCGAAGAAATCGGCATCCCACACGAGGAGACTGCCGTAATAATCGGTGGTGGCGGAAAGAGTAAGTTCTGGCGTCAGATTGTATCGGATGCTTTAGGGATAACCTTTATCGGCAAGGAGCATAACGATTCATCCTTCGGAAGTGCCATGCTTGCAGGAATTGCGGCAGGCTTATGGAAAGACGAGGAAGAAGCACTCGATGCTTGCAACAAAACCCTATTTACAACCGAGCCAAACCCTGAAAATACAGAAAAATACCAGCGTCTTTTTGCAAAGTACAAGGACATTCAAAAGGCGTTGGAGGATATATATCATAAGGATTACGAGATATGAAGGTAGTTGTTTCAGTAAAATTTATAAAAGGCGAGCTGAATCCGTTTGATGAGGCGGCGCTTGAAGTGGCACTCGAAAACTTCGACGATGTCACCGTCATCAGCATGGGGCCGATGTCTGCAAAAGAGGAGTTTTTGCGCCTGACACGACTTGGCGTAAAGCGTGCAATATTGCTATCCGATTCAGCTTTTGCAGGAGCAGACACACTCGCTACTGCATACACACTCTCGCTTGCGATAAAAAAGCTTGAGCCCGACATCGTGTTCTGCGGAAGACAGTCTATCGACGGCGATACCGCACAGGTAGGCCCTGCACTCAGCAGACTTTTAGGTTTCAATCTCATAACGAACATTATGGAGTTTTCCAAAGACTCCTGCAAAACCCGTGACGGTGAAGAAAAGATAACACTTCCGGCACTCCTGACCTTTGAGCGAATCGCAAAGCTTCGGTTTCCGTCAATCTTTTCAAAGGTTGGCGAGGTCGAGATATGGGATAAAACCAAAATCGGTGGCGACCCTGCCCGTTTTGGACTTGCAGGCTCACCGACAAGGGTTATAGAATCTTACGAAAACTCTACCGGAATACGCCGTTGTAAATTCATTTCACCATCCGAGCTGATGCCTTTGATTGATGAGCTGAAAAACCGCGAAAAGGAGAGCCGCACAATCGAAAAAAGTGCTACTCCGTTTGAGAATATATGGGCAATCGGCGATGAAATTCTCCCGATTGCAGAGGCGATTTCCAAAACCATTACTGTTATAGACGAAACCGATCCCGAAAAGATTGCCGAGCGTGCAAAGGCAGAAAATCCCGAGGTTATACTCTGGCCTGCAAGCCTTTGGGGCAGAAAGACCGCACCGATTGTTGCGGCAATCCTGGGCGTTGGATTGTGTGCCGACTGCACCAATCTCGAAACAGACGGAAAGACATTATTTATGACAAGACCTGCACAGGGCGGAAACCTTTATGCAAAGATAATCTCGAACACCAAGCCACAGATGGCAACAGTAAGACTTGCCTCGGCTGAGGATGATTTTCTTGTATGTGCAGGACGTGGTATAAAGGACGAATATGATGAGTTTTTAGAATTTGCAGACTCGCTTTCAGCAAAGCCCTGCATATCACGTGGACTTTTAGATGAAGGCAGGGGCGAATACCCGATGCAGGTCGGAATTACAGGCCGTGCCGTTTCGCCTAAAATCTATATCGCAATCGGCGTATCGGGTGCGGTACAGCATACCGCTGCAATCGAGAACTCGGGCACGATTATTGCAATCAACCCCGACAAGGACGCACGGATATTCGAATATGCCGACTACGGAATAGTTGCAGATTTTGAAACTGTAAGAAAAGAGATATAAAAAATACCACCCGAGGGTGGTATTTTTTATATGTTGGGTTTGTAATTTTGGAGGGCAAATATTATCCCTATTGCTTGCTGCTGTTTTTCTTTATCCAACTTTTTGAATAAATCTAGCAACTTTATTTCCATTTCACTTAATCCATCTTGTGAGAACTTTTCTGCCATAGCTTTTATATTGCTATTTCCTATTATATAGTCAACCGAAACATTAAAAATTTTTGAAAGCTCCAATAGTGTGTCAATACTCGGTTGGTGCAGACCGCTTTCGTAAGCACTTATCATCTTCTGCGATACATTTAGTTTCATTCCCAATCCCACTTGATTCAATCCTTTTTCTTTTCGTAGCTGTGCTATACGATTCACAAAAACACCTCATCTCTATACTTTATATGTATAATTCTATTCGTTTTTCTTGACATAATAAATCGTATATGTTATAATCTTATTCGTATTTCGCATAATTATACTGACACATTTTAGGCGACCCAAGAAAGGAACTGGAAATGGAAAAAAAGTTTTATATAGGAATTGATTCTGACGGCGCAGTTTTTGACAGCATGACCGCAAGGCACGAGTTGTCCTTCATTCCCGCCATCTTTGATGTTTGGGTATTCGGTCCGAACCGCAACCGGATAATCGAACTCGAAAAGAAAATCAATCTTTTTTCAAAGAGTCGTGGCATAAACCGTTTTTCCGGGCTTTTGATGCTTTTTGATAAGCTCCAGGAAGAAAAGCTCTCGCCATATGACCATTCATCACTTCGTGATTTTTGCGAAAGCGGAAAGAGTATGTCAAACAAGGCTTTGGAAGAATTTATTGAGGATAACCCCGATGATTTCTTAAATGAAGTCCTTGAATGGAGCCGTATTTCAGACCTGCTTTTTGAAAAGGAAACCTTGACTCTTATGCCATTTCGCAGTGTACGCCCTGCACTCAAAAAAGCATATGAAAAAGCCGACATCTCGGTTGTTTCATCTTCATCAACCGAAGGCTTGCATGCAGACTGGCAAAAGTATTCGCTTTTTGATTATGTTACATACGTCCTCGGCAAGGATTCGGGCTCTAAACAGCAACAGTTAAAGGACGCTGCATTCGGAAAATATGAGTCTGAAAAGATTCTTATAATAGGCGATGCTATTAGCGATATGGAAGTGGCAAAGAGCATAGGTGCGCTTTTCTATCCAATCATTCCGGGAAGAGAGGAAAACTGTTGGAGAAGACTCGAAGAAAAGGCACTTGATGCATTCTTTGAAGGAAGATATAAAGGCGATTATGAAGATAGGCTCATAACAGAGTTTTTGGAAGTTTTAGAATAAGAAAAAATGAACCCTAAAAGTTAAACACTTTTGGGGTTCGTTTCAATAAGGCTTCTCTTTTAATACAAATCGTTCTTTAAAACATCTTCATATGTTTCACGCTTTATAACCACTCTTGCCTTGCCGTCGGTTACTGCAACAACCGCAGGTCTCGGGATTCGGTTATAGTTTGATGACATTGAATAGTTATATGCACCGGTTGCAAATACTGCAAGAGTGTCGCCTACTTTTACTTCAGGCATCAGTGTATCCTTCAAAAGAATATCGCCCGATTCACAGCACTTGCCTGCAATCGTTACGGTTTCTGTACGGTCTGCACCTGCATTGTTTGCGATTACCGCCTCATACTCCGACTGATACATAATGTATCTCGGATTATCACACATTCCGCCGTTAACCGAGATATACTTTCTCACATTCTTTATATCCTTTACACCGCCGACAGTGTAGAGTGTGACACCGGCTGATGCAACAATCGAGCGGCCCGGCTCCATAAAGATATACGGCTCTTTGAGATTTCTCTTTTTAGCGGTATTCTTTACGACCTCCGAAACATACTTTATGTATTCGCCGTAGCTTATCGGGTCGTCCTTTTCTGTGTACATTATACCATAACCGCCACCGAGGTTTAACTCCTCAATCTCAAGTCCTAAATTATCACGGACATCTGCCATAAAGTTCACCATAACCTCTGCTGCCCTGCAGAACGGCTCATTGTCGAAAATCTGCGAGCCGATATGGCAGTGAACGCCTGTAACCTTTACATTCTCAAGCTTCAATGCATGCTCGATTATATCAAACGCCTCGCCATTTTCGAGTGCCACACCAAACTTTGAGTCAATCTGACCTGTCTGAACAAAGCTATGGGTATGTGCATCTATTCCCGGCTTGATTCGAAACATTATCTTCTGAACTTTTCCCTGTTCTTTTGCGATTTCATTTAGCATCTCAAGTTCGTAGATGTTATCAACAACCACATGGCCGATATTATTCTCAACCGCCATCACAAGCTCGTCGTGGGTCTTGTTGTTGCCGTGAAAACAAATCTTCTCCATCGGGAAATCCGCCTTGATTGCGGTATAGAGCTCACCGCCCGACACAACATCAAGACCAAGCCCCTCTTCCTTTGCAATTTTGCAGGTAAAGAGCGAGCAGAACGCCTTGTTTGCATAAAGCACAGTTCCACGGCCGCCGTAGTATTCATCCATAGCGTCCTTATACATACGGCAGTTCTTTCTTATCAGGTCCTCGTCCATGACATAAAGCGGTGTGCCAAACTCAGCTGCGAGTTCTACGGCATCGTTTTTGCCTATTGTCAGGTGACCCTTTTCGTTTATTCCAAGGTTTTCTGATACAAACATTTTACTTCCACCTTTTTTGTTATTTAAAAGGGCATGAAAGACCGCTCTCCCATGCCCGAAAGTTTATGCTCTTTCCTCGCCCGCTTTTCTGATGAGTTCGGGCGGAACTTTGTCGGTGATACATTCTTTGTGAACTATACAGCTCACTATGTCCTCATCCGACGGAATCTCGAACATAATATCTGTCATAATTTCTTCGATGATAGACCTCAAGCCTCTTGCACCGGTGTTTAACTCCTCTGCCTTTTTGGCAATCTCCAAAACGGCATCCTTGTCAAACTCAAGCTCTACATTGTCCATTCCAAAAAGTGCCTGATACTGACGAACAAGTGCATTCTTCGGCTTTGTGAGGATGTCAACAAGTGCATTTGTGTCGAGCTCGTTGAGCTTAGCGATAATCGGGAGTCTGCCTATAAATTCAGGAATCAAACCAAACTTCAAAAGGTCCTGAGGTGTAATCTGAGCCAGGAGCTCGCCCACCTTCTTTGCCTTTTTCGATTCGATTTCTGCTCCGAAGCCAAGTCCCTTTTTGCCGACTCTGTCGCCGATAATCTTATCTATTCCGTCAAACGCACCACCGCAGATAAAGAGTATATTTGTGGTATCTATCTGCAAAAGCTGCTGATGCGGATGCTTTCTTCCACCTGTCGGCGGAACAGATGCAACTGTGCCCTCGAGGATTTTAAGAAGTGTCTGCTGAACGCCCTCACCGCTTACATCACGGGTTATTGAGACGTTTTCCGACTTTCTTGCAATCTTGTCTATTTCATCGATATAAACTATTCCACGCTCTGCCGATTCAATCTCATAGTCCGCCGCCTGGATAAGCTTTAAGAGGATATTTTCAACATCCTCGCCAACATATCCTGCCTCGGTGAGTGATGTGGCATCAGCGATTGCAAACGGAACATTCAAAATCTTTGCAAGGTTCTGCACCAAAAAGGTCTTACCCGAGCCTGTCGGGCCGACAAGGAGTATGTTGCTCTTCTGAAGCTCTACCTTGTCATCCTTTTTCATACAGTTTATTCTCTTATAATGATTGTAAACCGCAACTGCAAGCACCTTTTTTGCGTCTTCCTGACCGATTACATACTGGTCAAGAAACTCCTTTATCTCCTTTGGCTTCGGTAGTTCATCCATTATGAGCTCGGTATTTTCTTCCGAAAAATCACCGTCTATAATTCCGTTACAGAGGCTTACACACTCGTTACAGATAAACACGCCCGCAGGTCCCGAGATAAGCTGTGAAACCTCGTCCTCGGTCTTTCCGCAAAAAGAGCACTTGAACTGCTTTCTTTCTTCATTTTTTGACATCGTCTATATTCCCTTCCAAAAAGATAAGAAACTATTTCTTTCTTTCGATAACATCATCAATGAGGCCGTATGCTTTTGCTTCCTCAGCGCTCATGAAATTATCTCTTTCGGTATCCTCGCAAACCTGCTCATAGGTCTTGCCTGTACGCTCTGCAAGGATTGTGTTCATCTTTTCCTTGGTCTTTACCAGGTGGTCGGTGTAGATCTTGATATCGGTTGCCTGACCGCTCAAGCCACCGCTTACCAACGGCTGATGAATCATAACTTCACTGTTCGGGAGCGCAAAACGCTTGCCCTTTGTGCCTGCCGCAAGAAGGAATGCACCCATAGATGCTGCCATACCGATACATATTGTTGATACATCGCACTTTATGTATTGCATTGTATCATAGATTGCCATACCTGCTGTGATTGATCCTCCCGGGCTGTCGATATAAAACTGGATGTCCTTGTCAGGATCCTTTGATTCGAGATATAGCATCTGTGCAACCACAAGGCTTGCAGTCGCATCATTTACCTGGTCTGCCAAAAAAATTATTCTGTCTTCCAAAAGTCTTGAGAAGATATCGTATGAACGCTCTCCTCTGCCTGTCTGCTCTACTACCATAGGTACTAAACTCATATCTTTTCATCCTTTCTTTTTAACCTTAGAGTGAATGAAGCCTCATGCCATCGGGCACAGGGCTTCAAATAAGTCAGATATTATTTTACAGTTGCCTTGTTAACAAGCATATCAACTGTCTTGCCCATTACAACATCGTGAGCAATGTTTTCCTTGTCTTCGTCACGCAAAAGTTCTTCGAGCTTTGCAACTTCCATGTTGTACATCTTTGCCATCTCTGCAATCTTTTCGTCTGTTTCTTCCTTGGTTGCTTCGATGCCCTCTGCTACTGCGATAGCTTCGAGTGTCAAAACTGTACGTGTCTGCTTTTCAGCATTTTCCTTGAAGCCTTCTCTGAAGCTCTCCATTGTTGAGCCTGTGTACTTCAAGTACATATCAAGGTTCATGCCCTGATATGCAAGACGCTGTGCAAAATCGCTTACCATTCTGTCAATCTGTGCTTCGATCATAGCATCCGGAATATCAATTTCTGAGCCTTCAGTTGCCTTTTCTACGATTGCATTTTCTGTTTCTGTCTTTGCTCTGTCTTCTGCTGCCTTTTCAAGTCTTTCCTTAACGCTCTGTCTGTATTCAGCCATTGTTTCGAACTCACTTACTTCTGATGCGAAATCATCGTCGAGTTCAGGGTATTCTGTAACCTTGATTTCATTTACCTTAACCTTAAAGAGTGCAGGCTTTCCTGCAAGTTCAGGAGCGTGGTATTCTTCAGGGAATGTTACGTTAACATCAACTTCATCGCCTGTGTTTGCGCCAACGAGCTGTTCTTCAAAGCCCGGAATAAAGCTGCCTGAACCAATTTCAAGGTCGTAGTTTTCGCCCTTGCCGCCAGGGAATGCCACACCGTCAACAAAGCCTTCAAAGTCGATAACTGCAACATCGCCGTTTGCTACAGCTCTGTCTTCAACAGTAACTACTCTGCCGTTCTTCTTCTGTGTTGCTTCGATATCCTTGTCAATATCTTCCTCAGATACAGTATACTCAATCTTGTCAATCTTTATACCCTTGTACTTGCCGAGCTTAACTTCAGGCTTTGTTGTAACCAAAGCGGTGATAACAACAGGCTCACCCTTTTTGATTTCTTCAACATCAATCTCAGGGCGTGCAACTGCATCGAGTCCTGATTCCTTCAAAGCTGCCTCATATGCTTCCGGCAAAACTGCGTTCAAAGCATCATCATAGAAAATTTCTTCACCGTACATCTTTGTGATCATGTTAAGCGGTGCCTTACCTTTTCTGAAGCCCGGTACATTTATCTTACCTACATTCTTTTTGTAAGCTTCCTTAATTCCCTTTTCAAAGTCCTCATTCGAGATTTCGAATGTCAATTTTACAAGATTCTTTTCAACCTGTTCAGTTTTTACTGCCATCTTGCAATCCTCCTCAAAAAATAATATTTATCCCGTGTATCTTAAAATTTTTAAAAGCCGTTATTATTTAGTAAACTGAATACACGCATCAATTCTATATTATACCATATTAAAAATAAATTTCAATTGTTTTTTTCAAAAATTTTAAATTCGTTCACATATCTGTGCTAATCGCACAATTTAGTGGGCGAAAAGCCCGTACAATCGCACGAAACAAGCATATATTCAATGCCGCCGCACTCACCCTTTACAGCATTTTTTTCCTGTCTGCCGTGAATATGCCCATATACACACCGTTTTATTCCATGCTTTTTCATAAGCTCGGAAAACCCCGACTCTCTGCACTCGGCATTGATTGGCGGATAGTGCAGAAATACTATGATTTCCTCCGGGTTCAGCTTCTTTGCCGCCTCAATCGAGAGCTCGAGCCGAATCAGCTCACGCTCATATATTGTTTTATCCTCCGGCTTTGGCGGATTTCCGCACCCGATGTAGCTCCAGCCTCTGCTTCCGGCTATGGCAACACCCGAATGGATAAAGCTTTCATTCTGCAAAAAATCAACACTCGAAAAATTATTCTCCTTTAAAAACTTCCGCATCTTGGAAAGGGTTGACCACCAATAATCGTGGTTTCCTTTCAAAAGTATCTTCTTCCCCGGGAGGCTTTCTAAAAACTCAAAGTCTTTTTTGCTCTCCTCAAGATAGGTCGCCCAGGAAAAATCGCCCGGGAGAACTACCAAGTCATCCTCACCGACTGCCGATATCCATTCTGTGCGGATTTTCTCCACATAGTTTTCCCATCTTGTGCCGAAGATGTCCATCGGCTTATCTATCCCGAGCGGAAGATGCAGGTCTGATATAGTAAATAATGCCATACCGCACTCCTCTCAAATTTTCCATTCATCAATAAGCCGGGAGGCTTCTCTGAAAATGTCCCCGCTTATCTTTCTCATCCGCTCATCACGGTTAAACCATGTGAGCTGACGCTTGGCATAACGCCTTGTATCACGCTTTATAATGCGTATCATCTCGTCTTTTGTGGTAAATCCCCTCAAGTGGTCAATTACTTCCTTATAGCCGATACCCTGCATCGAAAGATGCTTTTTTGTAAGACCCTCGCGCATCAGGGATTTTACCTCATCAATCAGTCCGTCATCGAGCATGATATCCACCCTTTTTTCAATCCTCTCATAAAGAAGCTCTCTTGGGTGATTTATCATCAGCATCAGCGGATTATACCGTGAATTTTCCGCATCCCGTCCCTGTTCCGAAATCGGCGTTCCGTTTAAGCGAAAAAACTCTATCGCTCTTATTACCCTTTTGGTATTGTTCGGGTGAATCTTCTCTGCCGATACCGGGTCGCACTCGGCAAGCTCACTAATTAGAGCCTCGATACCCTCTTTTTCAAGCTTTTCGGTAAGCTCGGCTCTGATTTTTCCGTCATCCGATGTCTCGCAAAAATCCACATCGTCTGCGAGCGAATTTATATAAAGCCCTGTTCCGCCTGCGACAATCGGGAGCTTTCCTCGGCTTTTTATATCGGCAATCACCTGATGTGCCGCCTTGACATATTCGGCAACGCTATAGCTTTCAGAAGGCTCTAAAAAATCCATCATATGGTGCGGGATTCCGCCCATTTCCTCTTTTGTCGGCTTTGCGGTGCCGATATTCATCCGCTTATAAATCTGCATACTGTCGGCAGATACAATCTCGCCGTTATACTTTTTTGCAAGCTCAACCGCAAGCGAGGTCTTTCCCGATGCAGTCGGGCCTGCCACTACCAGCAATGCTGTTTTTTCCACACTGCACCTCCTAAACAATTCGCTTGAAAAGCTTTTCGAGCTCTTTTTTGCTCATCGAAATTGTTATCGGTCTGCCGTGCGGACAGGTGTTTATGTTATCAAAATCAAGCACCTGCTTTACAAGGCTCTCCTGCTCGCTTTTTTGCAATGTATGGTTTGCCTTCACAGCCGCCTTGCAGGCTATTGTATAGAGCAGTCTGTCACGCTTTTCGCCGTCAAGTCCTGCTCTGTTTTTCGAGAAATTGTCAATTATCTCAACCAGAAGATTTTCAAGCTCGCCCGATTCGATATCATACGGAGTTGAGCGGATTACAACCGAATTATCGCCAAAATCCTCGCACTCAAACCCAAGCTTTGCAATCTCCGCCTGATACTCGCAGTATGCGGCATACTCGAGCGGATTTAAGGATACAACACAAGGTACAAGCATCGCCTGTGACGAAACTTTGTGCTCCTCTATATCTTTTTTGAGCTTTTCGTATTTTAGTCGCTCGTGTGCTGCGTGCTGGTCAATAAGAAGCATCTCGTCGCCTCTTTGCGCTATTATATATGTGTCAAAAACCTGACCTATAACCTTGATTTCAGGCTCGTTTTCAACTATCATTTCCTCCTGATGAGCCGGCTCTTGCACATCAAAAACCAAAGCCTCCTGCTTCGGCTCTTCCGGCTTTTCATATACGACCACTTTTTCAGCAACAGGCTCATCCTCTTTTATGATTTCCTCCTGACGCTTTTTGAAGTAGTCCATGCTTTTCTCAAGCTCATACTCGCCAAGTTCTCTTTTGGGTGCAGGTCTTACGGTCGATACCGCATCCTCTCTCAAAAAGCTGATCTCGGGCTTTTTGGTGTATACCGGTGTGCTGATTCTCTCCGGCTCCCTGGTCGGTGCGATAAATCTCTCGGGCTCTTTTTTGGGTTCTTCTGCCTCAATCTTCGGAATGTTCACAGTCGAATAGAGTGCATTCTGAATGCTTCTGTATATCGCACGGTAAACTGTCTGCTCGTCCGAAAACTTAACATCAAGCTTTGTCGGGTGGATATTTATATCAATCTCCGCCGGGTTTATCTCGATATTTATAATCGCCATAGGGTACTTTCCGATCATAACCTGGTTTTTGTATGCTTTTTCTATCGCGCCAAAAACAAGCGAGCTTCTCACATATCTTTTATTGATAAAACAGCTCTGATAATCACGGTTCGGGCGTGCAGTATCGCCTCTGCCGACCGCACCGAAAATTCTCACACCTTCATAGGTTTCATCAAATTCAATAGCCGATTTTGCAAAGTTCTTTCCGTAAACGCTGTAGATACTGTTTAAAAGCATATTATCGCCCGACGAGAAAAGCTGTTCCTTGCCGTTATTTATGAGCTTAAAAGAAATCTCGGGATGTGCAAGGATAAAGCGTATCATGATATTTGCAACATGCCCCGCCTCGGTTGCATCCTTTTTCAAGAACTTCATTCTCGCCGGAACATTATAAAACAAGTCCTTTATAATAAAGGTTGTTCCCTCGGGGTTTCCCGAATCCTCAACCTTTTCTATCTCGCCACCGGTGCATACTACATGAGTACCGCTCTCCTCGCCTTTTTTACGGGTGAAGAGGTCAACCTTTGCCACCGCCGAAATACTCGCCAATGCCTCGCCACGAAAACCCATTGTACTGATAGCTTCGAGGTCGTCTGCCGACTTGATTTTACTTGTTGCATGACGAAGAAACGAAAGCTCGGCATCCTCACGGCTCATACCGCAACCGTTATCGGCAACACGCATAAATATCGTACCGCCGTTCCGGATTTCAACCACAATCTTATCGGCACCGGCATCAATACTGTTTTCGACCAGTTCCTTTATAACCGATGCAGGGCGTTCTACTACCTCACCTGCCGCAATTTTATCATAAACATCTCTCGGCAATCTGTTTATTATACCCATATAGTCTCACCTCCTTAAAATTCTTTAGCCTTTTTTGTAAGCTCAAACAGGACATTCAAAGCCTCAATCGGAGTAAGAGTTGTAGCATCAATCATCTTTAGCTCCTCCAAAATCTCGGCACCTGCAATGTCTTCAAATCCCATCTGCAAATCCTGCTTCGGTTCTTTTGGCTCGGTCGAAATTTTTCCGGCCAAAATATCTGCCAGAATCGACTTTGCTCTCTTTATAACCTGATTCGGAACGCCTGCTAACGCCGCAACCTCGATACCGTAGCTCTCGTCAGCTCCGCCCCTTACAATTTTTCTTAAGAATGTAATGTCGTCGCCACGCTTTTTGACCGCAATGCGGTAGTTCTTAACACCGTCTAACATCCCCTCAAGGTCGGAGAGCTCGTGATAGTGTGTTGCAAAAAGCGTCTTTGCGCCGATTTTTTTCTTATCGTGTACATACTCGGCAACCGCCCAGGCAATCGAGAGTCCGTCGAATGTGCTTGTTCCTCTCCCGATTTCGTCAAGGATGACAAGCGAGTTTTCGGTTGCATTCTTTAAGATATTGGCAACCTCGGTCATCTCGAGCATAAATGTAGACTGACCCGACGAAATATCGTCCGATGCACCGACTCTTGTGAAAATCTTGTCCACAACGCCAATCTCTGCCGATTCTGCCGGCACAAAGCTACCTATCTGTGCCATCAGGGTAATAACCGCAACCTGTCGCATATATGTGGACTTACCTGCCATATTCGGGCCGGTAATTATGAGCATGCGGTCGTCGGCTTTATTCAAAATCGCATCGTTTGCCACAAAAACAGAGCCTTTTAGCATCTTCTCAACAACCGGGTGTCTCCCTGATACTATGCTTATCTTTCCGCTTGTGTTCACAATCGGCATAGTGTAGTGGTTTTTGTATGCAACCTCTGCCAATGAGCAGAGAACATCTACAGCCGCAATCGCCTCACAAACAAGCTTCAGACGATCGGATTCTGCCGAAACTCTCTGTCGTATATCCTCAAACAGTGCAGTCTCGAGTCCGATTATCTTTTCCGACGCACCCAAAATAAGCTCCTCCAACTCCTTTAGCTTTGGAGTTATGAATCTCTCGGCATTGGTCAGAGTCTGCTTTCTTATGTAGTCGTCGGGTACCATGTCAAGGTTTGATTTTGTAACCTCGATGTAGTAGCCGAAAACTTTATTATACTGTATTCTTAAATTCTTGATTCCTGTTCTTTCGCGCTCTTTTGCTTCTTCCTCGGCGATCCAGGCTTTGCCGTTTTTCATGGCATCACGCAGTTCGTCAACCTCCCTGCTGTAGCCGTCCTTTATGACATCGCCGTCCTTGACCGAAACCGGAACCTCGTCTTTTATCGCACTATCCAATAGCTTTGCAATATCCGACATATCATCCCGTGCCTTGTAGATTCCCGACAGGACAGGAGATTTTGTTGTACCAAGGAGTCCGTATAGTTCAGGAAGTTTCAAAAGCGATGCTTTGAGTGACACCAAGTCTCTCGGTGTCACCGTTGCAAGCGATACTCTGCCGAGTATTCTTGCCATATCATAGATGCCGTCTAAAATCTCGCCAATGTCATCGGCAAGGATTCTGTTTGCAAAAAGCTCCTCAACAGAATAGAGTCTTTTATTTATATCCGCAGGATTTATGAGCGGCTTTTCAAGCCATTGCTTGAGCTTTCTTGCGCCCATCGATGTGCGTGTTTTATCGAGCACCCACAAAAGCGAGCCTTTTTTGAGCTTTTCACGCATTGTTTCGGTTATCTCGAGGTTTCGTCTTGTCGCAACATCGATATCCATATACTCGGACTCTTTGTAGCTTTGGAGGCTGTCCATATACTGAACGCTTCCCTTCTGCGTTTCCTCAAGATACGAAATCATAGCATAAACCGCCAAAACCTCAGCACTTTCCTGCTTGATTCCAAGCTCCTGATAGCTTGTCTTACCGAACTGACTGAAAATCTTCTGGTCCTTTATATAGCTATCAAAAAAATCTTCCTCACGCCTTTCGGCATTTGTGTGGAATCGGTTTTTCAAAACATCCGCGAAGATGTCGTACGCCGGCTCGTTCAGGATAACCTCTGCAGGCGAATATCTTGCCACCTCGTTCAAAACTCCGTCATAGCTTTTTGCGGTGGTCGAGAAAATCTCACCGGTTGAGATATCGGAAAAGGCAAGTCCGAACTCGCTCTCACCCTTTACGATAACGGCAAGATAGTTATTCTTCTTATCGTCTAAGAGTCCCTCCTCC
This sequence comes from Clostridia bacterium, assembly GCA_045544615.1. GTDB lineage: Bacteria > Bacillota > Clostridia > UBA1381 > UBA1381 > CAKSFT01. The sequence continues at coordinate 14,775 of JAZPZI010000012.1, read as the reverse complement.
ATTACGGTACCCGGAGTGACAATCCTTACAACCTCACGCTTTACAAGGCCTTTGGCGTTCTTTGCATCCTCGGTCTGCTCGCAGATTGCAACCTTATAGCCCTTTTCTACAAGCTTTGCTATATAGACATTTGCACTGTGAAATGGCACACCGCACATAGGTGCACGCTCGGGCAATCCACAGTTTTTGCCGGTCAGCGTAATCTCGAGCTCCTTTGATGCGGTGAGTGCATCGTCAAAGAACATCTCATAAAAATCCCCAAGCCGATAAAAGAGTATGCAGTCAGCGTACTCTTCCTTGGTGAGCAGATATCTCTGCATCATAGGGCTTAATTTTTCTTTATCAATCTTTATCATTTACCTTCACCCGAAAATAAGATTAGTGACAGCCTCCGCATGTACTGCAGTTATGAGTACAGTTTGGGTCCTGTCCTGTGATGTAGAAATTTAAGATTCCGTTAATCTTTCCGATAACGGCATCAAACGCCTTTTTGCTCTCTACATATTCCTTGATAACCTCGCTCTTTTCCATCATATCGGCAAAAGCCTGGTTATTCTTTTTGATTGCCTCTTCCTGAGTAATTTTTTCTTCCTGCATATCACGTGCAAGGTTCATTCTCTGGAGATTGAATTCCTTCAACAATTCCTGCGCCTCTGCATCTGCCTGCTGTGCCGCATCTGCTGCCAACATTCTCTTCATTTCCTCTGTTTCCTGAATCATCTTACCGAGTTCCTGTGTCTTTTCAAAAATATCCATTTTTATTCTCACTTTCCGACCCCATCAGGTCATTTTTTATTCTACAATTTCTCCATTTAAGCTCCATGTATGAGCTTCGGTTATTTTAACCTTTACAAACTTACCCGAAAGACTCTCGTCGCCTTTGAAGTTTACCGCCTTTAGCGACTCGGTTCTGCCCGTTAACATCTCGGGATTATTCTTGCTTACGCCGTCAACCAGTACAAGCTGGACTGTACCGAGATATGCCTCATTTTTCTTTAGCGAAATCTCGTTTTGTACCTCAAGCAAACGATTGAAGTTTTTGTGAATCTCCTCCTCGGTGAGTCTGAAATCAAGCTTCGCCGCAGGTGTACCCTCACGCCTTGAATATATAAAGGAGAAGATGTTATCAAACTCGACCTTTTTTAGTACATCAAGTGTTTCTTCAAAGTCGTCGTTGTCCTCTGTAGGGAATCCCACAATAACATCTGTCGAGAGCGAAATGTCGGGGATTCTCTTTTTTACCTTCTCGATTTTTTCAAGATAGTCAGCTTTTGTGTAGCGTCTGTTCATATCGGCAAGGATTCTGTCCGAGCCTGCCTGAAATGGCAGATGCAGTTGATGACATACCTTTTCACACTCCGCCATAGCATCAATCAGCTTATCTCCAAAATCCTTCGGGTGCGAGGTCATAAACCTGATTCGCTTTATCCCATCAATTCCGTTTACCATACGCAAGAGGTCAGAAAAATCAATCTCCTCCTCAAGGTCCTTGCCGTATGAGTTGACATTCTGCCCTAAGAGTGTGACTTCCTCTACTCCACGCTCCACAAGCTCTTTTATCTCTTTTATGATTTCCTCGCTCTTTCTGCTTCGTTCTCTTCCTCTTACATATGGCACTATGCAGTATGAGCAGAAATTGTTGCAGCCATACATTATCGATACCCAGGCTTTTGTGTCGACCTCTCTTAAAATCGGCATACCCTCTGCAATCGCACCGTCAACATCGGGGATTGACACAATCGGCTTTTTATTCCCGATCACATCATATAAAAGCTCGCCAAAGCGGTAAAGCTCGTGCGGTCCGAATATCAGGTCGATGTGGTTATGGAGCGACTTTATCTTTTTTGTTATATGCTCCTGCTGTACCATGCACCCGCAAAGGCATATTATCATATCAGGGCGGTGCTCCTTTGTGTGCTTCAGGATTCCGATTCTTCCGAACACCTTCTGCTCGGCATTTTCTCTTACCGCGCAGGTGTTATATACAACAATATCGGCATCCGATGCGCTGTCGCAAAACTCATACCCCGCCTCAGAAAGGATGCCTCTGATTCGTTCGGTGTCGTTTTCATTTTGCTGGCAACCATAGGTTTCGGTATTCGCCCTCGGCCGTCTTTTATGTGCTTTGAAAAAGGCATCAGAGTTGGCTTTTAGCTTTTTTATAAACTCCTTTTGACGCTCAATTTCCTCTTTTTCTATATATTTTGCCATATTCCCTCCATTTTATCTTTATATACCTTGTATTTTATCACATTTTTTTTGAAAATACAAGGTATCACCTCAATGTTTTTCTTGTAATTTTTCAAATTGCTGATATAATATAATTATAGATTTTTTACGAGGTGATTATATGTTAGGTTATCTTGGCCCTACGGGGACATTTTCACATATTGCCGCAACCGAATACACAGGCGGCACCGAGGATATCCGTCAATTCAAGACCATCCCTGCTGTTTTGGAGGCGGTACGTTCAGGCGTTGTTGATTCAGCGATTGTGCCTATTGAAAATTCAATCGAGGGAAGCATCAATCAGACACTCGACACCCTTGTTTTCTGCGATGATTTGTTTATTGTTGCCGAGCATATTCTTAGCATCCGCCAGAACCTGATAGCAAAACCCGGGACAAAGCTTTCGGACATAAAAAAAATAGCATCCCACCCGCAACCAATCGGGCAATGCTCGCAGTTATTACATACAGAATTCCCAAATGCAGAAATCATCTTTACCGACTCGACCGCTGCCGCTGCAAAGCTTGCAGCCGAGGACTGCAACACTGCTATGATTGGTACAAAGGAATGTGCCGAGCTCAATGGCCTTGAAATTTTGAGAGCCGACTGCGGAGACGAGGCTAACAACTCAACACGGTTCGTTGTCATCTCAAAAACGCCGAGGGAAAAGCTCACAGACCACGACCGCACATCGCTTGTATTCTCGCTTTCGCATAAGCCGGGCAGCCTTTTCAATGCACTTGCACTCTTTGCGGTGTATGATATAAACATGATAAAAATCGAGTCAAGACCTGTGAAAAAGGAGCTTGGTCAGTATGTTTTCTTTGTCGACCTCGACGGAAACTGCGAGAACGAGGACATTGAACATGCCTTGAAAAAGCTCCGCTCGAAAACACCGATGTTCAGGTTCCTGGGCTCATATGAGAGAAAGTTTTAAGATAAAAGAGGCTGTTTTAAGCAGCCTCTTTTATCTTTTGAACTTCAGCACCAACTCTTTATCTTCTCTTGAAATCCTTAAGGATTCCCTGATCTTCCTGACCGCCATATTCATTACACGGTCGGAGAACTTGCCACGCTCAAGGCTCAAAAGCGTCTGTTCCCTTCCTTTTGCAAATGCAGTCGCCAAAAACCACGCCTGCATCATCTCAACATAGTAAAACTCAGATTTCACACTCTCAACCTTCTCAAGGGCGATATCTATATAGTCGATATCCAGGTAAAAATTCATAAGGTGCAAAATCCCCATCCGCTTTGCCCATGGGTTGGGATTTTCCAGGAACCAGTCAACATCCTTTATGAATTTTCCCCTATGGTTTTTAACACCCTTAAACGTTATGCTGTCGCAGTTTGCCCAGTTGTAAATCCTGGCCGAAAAGTACTTCATATCCTCAAGCATTTTAGCATATTCACTTTTCCTGCCCGAGAGTACCAATCCCTCGATTATGACCTCCTCGTGGATGTCACCCTTTTTAGCCATAAGGTATTTTTCGGGGTTGGTCTTCAGGATTTCCTTTGCAATCTTTCTTACCGTCGGGATTCTGATACCGAACATTTCGGTATCGCCCGGAATAAGCGATGAACTGAATTTTTTATATTTTTCTTCGCCAAGACTCTCAAGATACAAAAGAAAGTCCCTGTACTCCCCAGCTTTCCAATCTGTATTTTTAAAATCCATTCTTCCCACCTCGTATAACCCAAAAAACGCCCCGACCTTTTCCTTGCCGTGAGCGTTTTAGTTTTCTTCTTCAAAATCAATATTTGCAAAATTTCTGATGGTTGTGTAAATCTCTCTCGGATTGTAAAACACATTATAGTCAACAAATTTTCCGTTTTTTAAGTATATAATTATAATTTTTGTGTTGTATTTAATCTTTTCAATTTCTGTATATGCTACATCAAAATATACAAATCTTTCTTCCCTGTCGAGAGTGAGCCCCTTCATTCGGTCACGGTCTATCTGGATATAGATTTTCGACATCTTGTTGTTGAAATCAGAAACCGATTTTACCCCTGTCACCGCAAGAACTATCATGATCGCAACCGAGAAAATTATGATAAGCTGTCCGATATAGTTGAATACTATGTTTTGCCCCAGGTCCGAAACGCAACAGAATATACCGCAGATTATTGCTATAATACAAAGCATAAAAATGATAACATTGCCAAGTATAAGTCTGTTTGCACGATTTTTTGCCATTCTCGGGTTTGCCTTGAAAATCTTTCCGCCGTCTTTTGATGGTCCGGCAAAGATGGGGCTTTCGATATAATTCACTCTGCCGTCCTCCTTCTCGGTATTGTCAATCATTACATTGCTTTTTAAAAATATACAAATTACATTATACAATAAAAACAAAATAAAATCAACATTTTTTTCAAAAAAATTCAAGCCGGAAATCATTCCCGGCCTGAACCATTAAAATATAACATTTTTTACTATTCCGTAGCCCGTTCCGCCCTTTGGCAAGGTGTTCGGATAATCAGGGTTTAGCGTCTGTTTTTTCTCACAAACTATAACCTTCTCATCGGCCGGCACTACATCCCTGTCCGAAAAACTGATTTTGCCGATATGCAGATTCTCTGCTGTGCAGATATCGTCCGGCGCAAACACCTCGGTCCATTCTTCAGGGTTTACCTTTCCGCCCTTCCAGGTTGCAGAAAGTGGACCAACCTTAATAAGCTTTACACCCATCTTTTCAAATTCCGAGATGGTGTTCTTTATTCTGATATTATTAAAGTAAACATCCTTGGTGTCAACGCATACATCAAAAAGTCCCTCAACAGGCAAACCGCCGAATCCGCTTGCAGATACTTCAGGGAAATCGATATTTTCAAAATAAACATTCTCGATATTTCCCGGGATTTCCGAGCGGTCTTTAGTATCATGAATATTTGGCTGTGAATAGAGCTTGAATGTATACACACCCTTGATGTTTCTCATGATTGTATCCTTTATCATACAATCATTCTTCTCACCGCTTATGTATGTCTTTCTTCCCGGGAGAAGTCGGATTTCGTTATGGGTACTTGTTATATTCTCAACTATAATCTTCTCAAGTGTTCCGAAACTCATTGCGGATGTTTTCCAGTCCCAGGCGTTCATGGCAACCATATCATCACCCATGCCAACTCCCGAGAGATTTCTCACAATCGCATACTTTATCGAGCCATTCATATGTATGCCGTCTTTGTGGAAATTCAAAAACTCAATATCGCTTATGAATGCACCCTCACAGTTTGAAATCTGTACAGCATACGACTTTGAATCCCTGAACTTCAAGTTCTTAATTGTAATATCTACAACATTTGAGAAAACCATTACAGCAAAAACGCCCTCGATTGAGTGTTCTCTGTCAACACGAAGTCTTATGTTTCCGTTGTCAAATCCGTTTTCCGGCTCGTTTGCACTCCAGATTCCACCCTCAACCGTAATGTCAGAATCAGGGTTTGAAAGCCCGATTTTCTTCTCTACGCCCGAGATAAGGTTTTCGTTTCTGATGAGTGTAACAGGAGTGTTCGGACATTTTACCAGAAGCTGATTTTCAGCCACCTTCAGGCTATATCCCGACCTCATCATAATAGCATCCTCAAGGTATATGTCCTCACCCATATCCGGGATATATACATGCTTATTCTCCAAAAGCGCCTTGTTTATCGCATCCGACCATACCTTGACGGTTTTTGTAATCTCGCCGTCCTTGGTTTTTTCGCATATTTCCTTTTCGTACACATACTCGGCATACGAAAGAACACTTACCCCATCCTTTGACTCGCCGACTTTTACTCTTTCTAAAATTTCTTTTTCCAATGCTTTCATAATGTTACCCCTTTTGTATCTTTATTTTTTGCCAATCAAATCTGTCATTTCCCTGTTGTTCTTTGTTTTTCTCACATATTGAAGTAATACATTCATTGCATCAACAGGAGATTTTGCCGAAAGGTCGCCCCTGAACTTCCACATTGCCGAAAGTTCACTCTGCGAGAGCAGGTCCTCTTCTCGTCTTGTGCCCGATTTCAGAATATCTATTGCAGGGAAGATTCTTCGCTCCTGCAAGCTTCTGTCGAGCTTCAGCTCCATATTTCCTGTGCCCTTGAACTCCTCAAAGATGACATCATCCATACGGCTTCCGGTCTCGACCAGTGCGGTTGCAAGAATCGTAAGGCTTCCGCCCTCCTCGATATTTCTTGCCGCGCCGAAAAACTTCTTCGGTTTTATCAGTGCATCGGGGTCGAGTCCGCCCGAGAGAGTTCTTCCTGTCGGCGTAACCGTCAGGTTATATGCTCTTGCAAGGCGTGTTATCGAATCAAGAAGTATCACAACATCCTTTTTCTGTTCGACAAGCCTTGATGCACGCTCTAAAACCATCTCGGCAACCTTTGTATGGTTTTCGGGTGTCTGGTCAAAGGTCGAATAAATCACATCTCCCGAAATCGAGCGTCTGATGTCGGTTACCTCCTCGGGGCGCTCATCGATTAAAAGTACAATCAGGTGCACCTCGGGGTGATTTTTGGTTATAGACTGTGCAATCTCTTTTATTATGGTAGTCTTGCCCGCCTTTGGCGGTGCAACAATCATGCCTCTCTGACCTTTGCCAAGAGGTGCTATGATATCAATTATTCTTGCAGTTTCGCTCCCGTCACAATCAAGCATCAGCCGTTCTTTCGGATAGATCGGGGTGAGCTTTTCAAAGCTTTTGCGTTTTAGTGCCACCTCGAGCGGGTCAGAGTTGATTGTCTTTACAAAAAGTAGCGGAGAATACTTATCCTCATCCTCCGATGGTCTTGAATCACCGCATATTTCATCGCCTGTTTTTAAGTTGAAGCGCCTGATTTGTGTAGGAGAGACGTAAACATCGTTTTCGCCCGGGCGATAGTTTTCAAAGCGCAGGAAACCAAACCCGTCCGACATAACCTCAAGGACTCCCGTTACTTCGGTAACATCTGCAGGTCTCTGTCTTTTTGGTTTCTTTTCCTCGCTCGGCTTTTGTGCAGCACGTGCTGCATTTATCGCCTCAATCAGTTCCTCTTTCTTCATCGAGGACACCCTTGGCACTTCAAGCCCGAGGGCTATCTGCTTTAGTTCTTCTTTATTTTTTCTCTCAAGCGAAATTTCGTCCTGCATCCCGCATCCTCCAGCTTTTATTTTTTTAGCGGATGAACAACCTCATCAGCATATTATTATCATAAAAATATTTTGTCAAGTATGTATCCTCTATCGCTTCCCTGATCGGCAGGCTTGCCTCTGCAGGTATCATTACCGCAAGGATTGCACAGAGAAAATACACTAAAATTGTAGCATTTATAAGTCCCATAACAGCGCCGAGAGTCCGGTTTACGAAGTTCAGTCCCGGCAATTTTGAAACAATATTCAAAATCTTAAAGAGCAAGAATATAAATAGTTTTACAAGTATAAATAGAAGTATTACCGATATCACCTGAATAATTACCTTGGTGGTCTCTTTTGCAGTTGCTAAAAGTGCATTGTTTTTTGCATCTTCTATGTCCTCTAACTTATCGTCAACCGCATCCTGCAAAAAGCTCGGCAGTATCGAGGACTTTTCCTCTTCCGCATCAGGTTCTTCCGCTTCCTTTGCTACCAGAGCTTTCTCTACCTTCTCTCCGATTGATTCTCCCAATGCCGACCCGGCAATAAAGTTTTCAAAAAACGGCAAAGCAGAGGTCATCAGACAAAGTGTCAGGATAAGTGACACAACCGTCTCGGATGCCTTGATAAAGCCCTTACCCTTAAAATGGAAGAACATAAATACATATATTCCGATTAAAATCAAGTCAATTATAATCCATAACGACATATTACTCACCCTTTAAATTCAAAAATTCTATGCTTGATGCGTATACTATAAAGATATTATTAGAATCTATTATATATACTTTTTTGATGTCTCTTGAGCAGGTATATTTTGCCAGTACCTTACCCGAAAGATTGGTTACGATTATTGTTCTTGCGTCGTTATAGAGAAGTCTTCCGTCGGCAACATCTATAAAGTCAGGCAAAACCTCTGCCTTTATGATATCCTTTTCACTGCCCGATGCCGAAACAATCGCAATCTCGGAGTTATTGCTGTTATCAAATACCATTGCCTTTGTTCCGCCCGGTGTCATAGTGTACTTGGTCAGGTTTTTATCCTTGGTGTCGTATGTCCACTTAACCTTTCCGCCGGATGTGATACCAACCACCTTACCGTCGGCATAAGCATTCAAAAGCTCACCGTCGAAGGCTATGTCAAAAACAAGAGTGTTGTTAAGGTCGACTGTGTTGTCAACCTCTGTTTTGTCTATGTCAAAAAGATACACTTTAGAAGAAATTGCAGCCGAGGCATCAAGCAGTGACACCGCAAGTCTTCTTTCCTTTGAAATATCTGCATCAAGAATACTGTATGTTCCCGAGTTCCAGAGATACACTTCCTCACCCGATTTGTTGAACACCGCAACAGAGCCCTTATAGCCATCACGGTCAAACACAATAACCGCATCGCCCGCAGCCGAAACCGAAGCGGTCTTGATAGTTCCGTCAACCTTGGCCGTGTAGATATTCTTCTTGCCCTTATAAAGTGAGAACTTGTTCCCTTTTTTCTCGAATACTAGGATATAGTTTTCGTTTACCCTCAGAACCGGCGAGGATATCTGCAGGTTCTGTGTCCATTTCTTAACTGCGTTTTTGGTATAGAAGCTAAGATGTGTTTCACTCACACAAATAATCCCGTTTGAATATCTTGAATATCTTGATGACGCAGCATTCTCGAGGGCAATATTCTTACCCGTACGCTTTATAGTCGTCTGGTTATATTCCTCATTGTCTATCTCGGTCTGCTTGTCTGTTTCGTCTTCCTGTGCCTGCTGTTCCTTTTCGTACTCGAGCTTTAAGCGGTCATATTCAGTCTGGGGTTGTTCCTCCTCATACTTGTTTAAAAAGACCTCAAGCTCACCACCTATCGGGAAATTGATAGCCTCAAGAATGGTTCGCAAATTTGCTCTGAAATTATAACCATAGTTTGCTATATAGCTTGCACCGACACTGCTTGTAAAGAAAGCAAACACAATCAAAAGCAGTGCTAAAATCAGTATAAAAATACCGCCTTTTTTCTTCATCAATAAAACACCTCCGTCAAAAACAGTCCTGTAGGCGGTGCGGTTATGCCTGCTCGCTTTCTGTCACGGGACTCTATAATCCCCGGCATATCCTCCGCATCAATCTTGCCGGTACCCACAAAACAAAGCGTTCCGGCAATAATTCTTACCATGTTATATAAAAAGCCATCACCCGTTATATGTATGGCGATAATGTCCCCCTCTTTTTTTATGTCGAGCGAATAAATCGTCCTCACCGTTGTCTTAACCGTAAACCCCGATGCGGCAAATCCGTAAAAATCGTGCGTTCCCAAAAACGCCTCTGCCGCTTTTCTCATCTTGTCAATGTCAAGATTATATTTAAAATGCCATGTATAGTTTTTCAAAAATGCATCTGCATTACGGGAATTGTTGATATAGTATGAATAGGTCTTTTTCTTTGCCATATACCTCGAATCAAAGTCAGGCTCTGCGCCTTCTGCCCTGTGACAAACAATATCATCGGGAAGATATGAATTGAGTGCCATCGGAAACTTTTCGTAAGGTATGGTTGTGTCGGCAAAGAAATTGCATACATACTTTTTTGCGTGGACTCCGGTATCGGTTCTTCCGCAACCGGTAACCCTGACCTCCTGACCAAGGAGTTTTTTCAGAGCACGCTCTAAAGTTTCCTGAACTGTTATGGCATTTTCCTGTGTCTGCCAGCCGTGATAGGCAGTTCCGTCATATTGAATTGTGAGCTTTATGTTCCTCATAACTCTACCTCAAAACACCAGAAATTCTGCTAAAACAAGGCTTACAAAAAACAAAATCACAAACAAAAACGCAAATACATCCCGTTTTGTAATTTTCAACTGTTTCATTCTTGTGCGGTTCTTACCGCCGTGATAGCATCTTGCATCCATAGCCGTTGCAAGGTCGTCGGCTCTTCTGAATGCGCTCACAAAAAGCGGTACCAAAAGCGGTATCATAGCCTTTGCTCGCTTTATGAGGTTTCCACTCTCAAAGTCTGCGCCTCGTGCAGTCTGTGCCTTTATAATCTTGTCGGTTTCCTCTGCAAGTGTCGGAATAAAACGTATTGCAATAGTCATCATCATAGCAATCTCGTGCGACGGCACCTTGATTTTCTCAAACGGTTTTAGGAGTTTCTCCACACCGTCTGTCAGCATCAACGGTGTTGTGCTCAAAGTCAGAAGTGATGTTCCAACTACAAGATATAAAAGTCTCAATGCCATTAAAATCGCCGACCTTAACCCTTCATAGGTTATCCTCAAGGTAAACCATCCGAATACGCTCTGCTCCCAAAGCGGCGTTCCCGGCATCATGAAAACATTGAGTAAAACTGTAAAAATGAGTATGAAAAACATAGGCTTTAACCCTTTCAGTAAGAACCTTACCGGGATTTTAGAAAGCCATACCAGAAAAACTACAAACGCTGTGAATACCCCGTATGATATGGGGCTATCTATCAAAAACAACACAACGACAAAAAGCAATGTCAGCAAAAGCTTGATTCTTGCATCCATTTTATGCAAAAACGAGCCTGTATCGATGTATTGTCCTATTGTAATATCCTGTAGCATCGTCTTATCCTTTCTGCTGTTTTTCCTTTATCAGATCAAGTATTGTGTTTTTTGCAAACTCTACTGTGTATATATCGGGGCGGATATCCACTCCAAGCTTTCGGAGCTTTAAGGTGAGCTCGGTAATCTGCGGAATATTGAGCCCGATTGACCTTAACTCCTCGCCAAGCTCGAAGATTTCCGAAACGCTGCCCTTTTTGTAGACGCTGCCGTCGTTCATAACGATAACCGTCTTTGCAAGGTATGCAACCTCCTCCATACTGTGCGAAACAAATATTACGGTGAGGTTTTTGTCCTTTGACAGTGCCTCGATTCTTCTTAATAAACTGTCTCTGCCGTGCGGGTCAAGCCCTGCTGTCGGCTCGTCGAGAATCAGTATTTCAGGTTGCATTGAAAGCACACCTGCTATGGCAACACGCCTTTTCTGTCCGCCCGAGAGTTCAAACGGCGAACGGTCGGCAAGCTCGTGGGATAATCCTACCTGGTCCATTGCCTCGAATACCCTTGTCCTTATTTCATCCTCTGAAAGTCCCATATTTTTCGGGCCGAATGCGATGTCTTTGAATACCGTTTCCTCAAATAGCTGGTATTCGGGGTACTGGAAAACCATACCGACCTTTTTTCGTATTTCTTTTAAGTCACACTTCGGGTCGGAAAGGTCGGTCCCGTTTACCGAAATCTTGCCGCTCGTCGGCTTTATCAGGGCATTCAGGTGCTGTATCAGGGTGGATTTCCCCGAGCCTGTGTGACCGATTATCGCAACAATATCCCCGTCTTCAATTTCCAAGTTTATATCCTTCAAAACCCTGTGTTCGCCCGGCATTCCCTTTTGATACACAAAGTTTAAGTTCTCTATCTTAATCATTTTTATATACCTTTATTTTAAGTATTTTAAAAGTGCCTCTGCACACTCGTCGATGTCTATAATATCACCTGCGAGGTCTATTCCCTCTTTTTTCAGCTCGTGTGTCAAAAGTGTCACCTGTGGAACATCGAGTCCGAGCTCTTTTATATATTCGACATTGGAAAATACCTCTTTCGGTGTGCCGTCTAAAGTGACTTTGCCCTTTTTCATAACCACTACACGGTCTGCCTCTGCCGCCTCATTCATATAGTGGGTTATCAATACCACGGTTATACCCTTTTCACGATTGAGCTTTTTTATGGTGGAGATTACCTCGGCTCTGCCCATAGGGTCTAACATTGCGGTAGGCTCATCAAGAACTATGCACTCAGGCTCCATTGCAAGCACTGCCGCAATAGCAACTCTCTGCTTCTGTCCGCCCGAAAGCTTTGACGGTGCAAAGTTTGCAAATTTGCTCATACCTACCGTCTTTAGTGCCTCATCAACCCTTTTTCTTATCTCGGCGGGCTCAACGCCGAGATTCTCGGGTGCAAACGCTACCTCGTCCTCGACTATCGCCGCAACAATCTGGTTGTCAGGGTTCTGGAAAACCATGCCGGCATCTTTTCTAATTTCATATATAAGATTTTCATCAGCGGTGTCCATTCCGCCTATATACACCTTTCCGCCGGACGGGAGCAAAATCGCATTGAAGTGCTTTGCCAAAGTCGATTTACCCGAGCCGTTATGCCCTAATATCGCAACAAAACTGCCCTTTTCGATATGAAGGTCTACACCCTCCAAAACATTCTTTGGCGTTTTTTTCTCCTCTTCATCCTGCGGATATGCATATGATAAATTCTCAACCTTAATCATCAAAAAACCTCTTTTGTTATTTTTGCCATCTTCCCGAAATTCCGCAAGGAAGTATCAAATCACTCCCCGAAATCGGCAACCCGATTTCATCTGCTGTGACAGTCCCGCCGTATTTTTTCTGCATTGTAAGCGAGAGTACATTCGATAGTACCGTCTGCGAAAGACCTGTTGTGTATGAGTTTATCAGGAAAAACAGCGGCTCGTCCGACATTATCTTCATACAGTCCTGAATGAGCGGATAAAGCTCGTCCTCTATTCTCCATACCTCACCACCCGGGCCTCTGCCGTATGACGGCGGGTCCATTATGATAGCGTCGTACTGTCTGCCTCTTCGGAATTCTCTTTGAACAAATTTCTTGACATCGTCAACGATAAATCTGACGAACTTATCACCCAGTCCCGAAGAAACCACATTCTCCTTTGCCCAGGTAACCATTCCCTTTGATGCATCAACATGCACAACCTCAGCTCCCGATGCGAGTGCCGCAACAGTTGCACCGCCTGTATATGCAAATAGATTCAAAACCCGTATAGGTCTTCCTGCATTTTTAATGAGCTCGGAAAACCAGTCCCAGTTGACAGCCTGCTCGGGGAAAAGTCCGGTGTGCTTAAATCCCATCGGCTTTATGTTGAAGGTGAGTTCTCTATACCCGACAGTCCACTGCTCGGGCATTTTCTTGTTGAAAAACTGCCACTTTCCGCCGCCGGTGTTGCTTCTTAAATACCTTGCATCTGCCTTTTTCCAGAGCTCCGGATTTGACTTTTCTACCCATATCGCCTGCGGGTCGGGACGGCAGAGTAATACATTCTTCCAATACTCCAGCTTCTCACCGCCGGCGCTGTCTACTAATTTATAATCTTTCCAATTATCAGCAAGCCACATATTCTTTTAAACCTCATACTAATTTAAGTTAAAACATACCATATTAACTATACCATTTTCTCAAGGTTTTGTCAAGGTTTGAGGGCAATAAAATACCGTGCAAAAACCTGTGATTTTTCTGCACGGTTATCGGTTTTTCCGCTACTTTTTTATAGTACAAACAACAGCATCCGACTTTCTTTTTTCTTCATAGAAATCTCTGCAAATCCCGGATCATTTCCTCCTCTGTTTCAATCAGGATTTCGGCAAGATTTATACACTCTGTTTTATAGTTTTCTTGAGCATTGAGCTCGCCTCTTATGTCACCAATCCCGCCATTGCATCCCTCAATCAGCACCGATGCAAGATTCGGCTCGGATTTGTCCCTTAAGATTCCAAACCGAAATGTCAGGGAAAACCCGATTTTTTCAAATATTCCCTCTTCATCCGGCAACCGGTCAAGCTCACCGAGCGAGTCGGAGGCTTCCTTTGCAATCTTTTGGTATTTGTTTTTCTGTTTTTTCAGAACCCGGGCCATATCCTCCGAGCTGACACTCGGCATCACCTCGCTTATAGCCTCCATTGATGTTCTGGAATTGCGGTAAATTTTATTCAAAAGCCTTGCATTTTTCATCACGCCACACTCCTTTTTCTCATACTTAATATGAGCAAAAAGGAGTGGGGTTATTCAGGGAAATGAAAAAGAGTGCAGCACATGCTACACCCTTTGAGTTTTTTAGTTTTTATGCCCTCGCCCGATGCCGCTCAAGGATACGCCCGAGCGGTGAGTTTTGTTCATTATTGCATTATTTTGTAAAATATTTTACTGCTGAACGGAAGAGTCCCATATCATAGTCACCCGGAACATTCTTATAAAGTCCCGCACCGATTCTCTCGGAGTGGCCCATCTTACCAAATACTCTGCCGTCAGGTGAGAGGATACCCTCGATTGCATTATATGAACCGTTAGGGTTGTGGTTGATGTCCATTGTTGCGTTTCCGTCAAAGTCTACGTACTGAGTCATAATCTGACCGTTCTTTACAAGCTCTGATAAAACCTCATCGTTTGCGATGAATCTTCCTTCACCGTGCGAAATAGGCACATAGTAGATATCGCCAACCGAAGTTTCCGAAAGCCATGGCGAGTTGTTCGATGCAACTCTTGTTCTTACAATCTTTGACTGGTGACGTGAGATTGTATTGAAGGTCAGGGTTGGTGTGTTCTCATCAGCATCGATAATCTTACCGAACGGAACAAGACCAAGCTTTACAAGTGCCTGGAATCCGTTACAGAT
>JAZPZI010000011.1:0-9650 GCA_045544615.1 Clostridia bacterium | reverse complement strand
AGTATATGTAACCGAAGATGGTGCAGAAACCGACCTTGACCTTGGACATTATGAAAGATTTATTGATGAAAACCTTAACAAATATTCCAATCTTACCACAGGAAAGGTTTACTGGAATGTACTCAATAAAGAACGCCGCGGCGAATACTTAGGCTCAACAGTTCAGGTAATCCCTCATATTACAAACGAAATTAAAGAATTTGTTTACAGTGTCGGCAAGAAGACAGATGCAGATGTGGTAATTACAGAAATCGGTGGAACTATCGGCGATATTGAATCGCAGCCGTTTCTTGAAGCGATCCGTCAGATTTCCATAGAGGTCGGCAGGGAAAACAGTCTGTTTATTCATGTTACATTAGTTCCTTTCCTTCGCGGTTCCAACGAACATAAATCCAAGCCGACACAGCATTCGGTAAAGGAACTGCAAGGAATGGGCATTAACCCCAATATTGTGGTTTTGCGCTGTGATGAACCTCTGGATGAATCCATTTTCAAGAAAATTTCACTATTTTGCAATGTAAAGCCTGATTGTGTTATTGAAAACATTACGCTTCCAAACCTTTATGAAGCACCTCTTATGCTTGAAAAATCAAACTTCTCGGCGGTTGTGTGCAGAGAACTTGGAATAGATGCTCCGAAACCTGACTTAACCGAGTGGAGTCAGATGGTCGAGCGTATAAAGACAAGAGAACACAATGTTAATATCGGTCTTGTAGGAAAATATGTCGGACTTCACGATGCGTACCTTTCTGTGGCGGAAGCACTTCGCCATGCGGGTTATTTCCATAATACTCACATTGATATCAAGTGGATTGACTCGGAAGAAATTACAAATGACAATTACGAAGAAAAGCTTTGCGGTCTTGACGGAATTTTAGTTCCGGGCGGATTTGGCAATCGTGGAATTGAAGGTATGATTCTTGCCGCAAAATATGCGAGAGAAAAGGAAATTCCATATTTCGGAATTTGTCTCGGTATGCAGATTGCAGTTATTGAATATGCAAGAAATGTCTGCGGCATAACCGATGCAAACTCTGGTGAGTTTGATGAGCAGTGTAAGCATAAAGTAATAGATTTTATGCCCGGTCAGAGCGATGATATAGATAAGGGTGGCACATTGAGGTTGGGTGCATATCCCTGCGAAATTAAGCCTGATACAACAATGGAGCGTTGCTATGGTGAAACTTCGATTTCAGAAAGACACAGACATCGCTATGAATTTAATAATGAATACAGAGATATACTTGAAGGTAAAGGACTTACACTTAGCGGAACTTCACCTGACGGCAGACTTGTAGAAACAGTTGAAATTACAAAAAGACCATTCCATGTCGGCGTTCAGTATCATCCCGAATTTAAGAGCCGTCCCAATAAGGCACATCCTCTTTTCTGTGGCTTCATCGGAGCGGCATTTGAGAGGAGTGTGAAGTAATGTCTATACATGAAGAATGCGGAGTATTCGGCGTTTTTTCTTCTGCACAAACCAATGTTTCTGATCTTGTGTATTATGGGTTATATGCTCTGCAGCACAGAGGTCAGGAAGCATGCGGCATTGTAGTAAATGATGACGGATTATTTTATTCACATAAGGATATAGGACTAGTCGGTGAAGTGTTTGGCGGATCGAAACTTCGTGATTTTCCTAAGGGAAATATGGCGGTCGGTCATGTAAGATACGGAACAACAGGAGGTTCGAGCAGGAAAAACTGTCAGCCGATTGAGGTGAATCACCAGAAAGGAAAAATGGCGATTGCACACAATGGAAATCTGTCAAATGCTTATGAACTCAGAAACAAGCTTGAACTTACAGGGGCAATATTTCATACAACAAGCGATACTGAAACGATTGCATATATCATAACAAAGGAAAGGTTAAATGCACCATCAATTGAAGAAGCAGTAAGCCGAAGCATGAATATACTCTGCGGTGCATACTCACTTGTGGTTATGTCACCTGCAAAAATGATTGCCTGTCGTGATCCTTATGGATTCAGACCGCTGTGCTACGGAAAAATAAGTGATGGTACTTATGTTATTGCTTCTGAAAGCTGTGCATTATCAGCTGTTGGTGCAGAATTTATCAGAGATTTGTTGCCCGGAGAAATTCTTGTGTTTTCAAAAAGCGGTATAGAGTCCCGAAAAGAGCATTGCAGTACAAAAACAAAGAAGACCTGTATTTTTGAATATATTTATTTTGCAAGGCCGGATTCCAAGATAGACGGCGTATCAGTTCACAAAGCACGAAAGAAAGCCGGACATATCTTAGCTGAGTGTCATCCTGTTGATGCAGATGTTGTAATTGGTGTTCCTGATTCGGGGTTGGATGCAGCATTAGGTTTTTCTGAAAAATCAGGAATTCCGTATGGTATCGGTCTTATAAAGAATAAATATATCGGCAGAACTTTCATCTCGCCGGGACAGGAAACAAGAGTTGACCAAGTTAAAATAAAGCTGAGTGCAGTTGAAGAAACTGTGTCGGGAAAGCGAGTTGTTTTGGTCGATGATTCTATTGTAAGAGGTACTACAAGCGGAAGAATAGTAAAGCTTCTTCGAGATGCAGGAGCGAAAGAGATACACATGAGGATTTCCGCTCCGCCGTTTCTCCATCCGTGCTATTACGGAACGGATATAGATTCCGAAGAACATCTGATAGCCTGTAAATATACAATTCCGGAAATAGCCGAAATGATTGGTGCAGACAGCCTGGGATATTTGCCAAAAGAAAAACTCGGAGATTTGATTGAAAGCACAGATTATTGCAGTGCTTGTTTTGATGGTGAATATCCAACTCCGGTTATGACAAACATACCAAAGAATAAATTTGAACAAAAAATATCCGAGGCAAAATGAAAGTGAGGGTTCATCATGGCAGAAAAATTTAACAGAAAAATAATTTTAGAGGACGGGAGTGAATATGAGGGGTTTGCTTTTGGTGACTTGTCAGATAAAGTATGTGAAATTGTTTTCAATACTTCAATGGTAGGTTATCAGGAAATTGTATCAGATCCGTCATACACCTATCAGGCTGTTGTTATGACCTATCCTTTGATTGGAAATTATGGAATCTGTGAAGATGATTTTGAAACGAAAACACCAACAATCGGAGCACTCATTGTTCGTGAATATAATGATGAACCTTCAAATTTCCGAAGTGTTGAGAGCCTGTCTCAAACAATGAAAAAATATCATATTCCCGGTATATACGGAGTTGATACAAGACAAATTACACGCTCTATCCGTGATTTGGGAAGCCGTAAGGTGTTGATTACAGGAATCGGCACAACACTCCGGCAAGGACTTGAAATATTGAGAAATACTGAAATACCAAAAGACGCAGTTTCAAAAGTAAGCAGACCAAAAACAGGATATTTTCCTACGGAAAATAAAAAGTACCATGTTGTAGCAATAGACTGCGGTATGAAACAAAATATTCTGCGTTCTCTTCAAAACAGAGAATGCTCCGTCACGGTTGTTCCGTGGAATACGACAGCCGAGGAGATAGAAAGTTTTAGTCCTGACGGTGTGTTTATTTCAAACGGTCCCGGAGATCCTACGGATGTTCCTGAAACAGTTGAAACCATTAAAAAACTGAAAGGCAGATATCCTATATTCGGAATCTGTCTTGGACATCAGATTATTGCACTTTCCTACGGAGCAAAAACATATAAACTTAAATTTGGACACCGTGGCGGCAATCATCCGGTACGAAATTTAAAAACAAATAAAATTGAAATCACTTCTCAAAATCATTCCTATGCTGTAGAAAAAGACAGCATTCTGGATACCGATTTAGAGATTACACATATAAATTTACTTGACAATACGGTTGAAGGGGTTGAATGCAGAAAAGATAAGGTTTTTTCTGTGCAATATCATCCCGAAAGTGCACCCGGACCGCAGGACAGCACATATTTATTTGATGAATTTATTGAACTGATGAAGGGAGAAAAAGAAAATGCCTAAAAGACAAGATATAAAAAAAGTTCTCGTTATCGGTTCCGGTCCTATTGTAATCGGTCAGGCTGCAGAATTTGACTATGCAGGCACACAAGCCTGTCTTGCACTTCGTGAAGAGGGTTATGAGGTTATACTTTGCAATTCAAATCCTGCAACAATTATGACAGACACTACAGTTGCAGATAAGGTTTATATGGAGCCTCTTAATCTTGAATACATCGCAAAAATTATCAGACATGAAAGACCGGATGCAATCTTGCCGGGAATAGGCGGTCAGACGGGTCTTAATCTTGCTATGCAGCTCGAAAAGAAAGGCATATTGAAAGAATGCCGTACCGAGCTTTTAGGAACAAAGAGTGAAAGTATTGAAAGAGCCGAGGACAGAGAATTGTTCAAGGAGCTTTGTGAAAGCCTTGGAGAGCCTGTGCTTCCTTCGGATATTGCAAATTCTATGGAAGAAGGATTGAAGGTTGCAAAAGAAATAGGTTATCCCGTTGTGCTTCGACCTGCATTCACTCTCGGTGGAACAGGCGGCGGCTTTGCAGACAATGAGGAAGAGTTTTTGCAGATAATGAAAAATGCGCTTAGTCTTTCACCTGTCCATCAGGTTTTAATCGAAAAGAGTATTAAAGGCTTTAAGGAAATCGAATACGAGGTAATAAGAGATTCCAACGATACAGCAATTACTATCTGTAATATGGAAAATCTTGATCCTGTCGGTATTCATACGGGTGATTCTATTGTTGTGTGTCCTTCGCAGACACTAACAAATAAGGAATATCATATGCTTCGTGACAGCGCACTTAAAATTATCCGTGCTCTTAAAATCGAAGGCGGCTGCAATGTTCAGTTTGCACTTGATCCAAAATCATTTCAGTATTATTTGATAGAGGTAAATCCGAGAGTATCCCGTTCATCGGCACTCGCCTCAAAGGCAAGCGGATATCCGATTGCAAGGGTATCGGCAAAAATCGGTGTGGGTATGACACTTGACGAAATCAGAATAGCGAACACACCTGCATCCTTTGAACCCACTCTTGACTATGTGGTAACAAAAATGCCGAGATTTCCTTTTGATAAATTTACCGATGCAAACAACAAGCTTGGAACACAGATGAAGGCGACCGGCGAGGTGATGTCAATTGGAAGAACATTTGAAGAAAGTCTTTTAAAAGCAATTCGTTCATTGGAAATCGGTATATGGCATTTGCATCACAAAAAGTTTGATGAAATATCGGTTGCAGACCTGCTCGATTACATCAAAATCGGAACTGATGACAGAATTTATGCTATAGCAGAATTACTTCGCAAAGGTATAGAAATTGATACGATTTGCAAAAACACACAGATTGACAGATTCTTCATTAGAAAGCTAAAAAACATCATTGATGAAGAAGGAGCGTTAAAATATTCTGTTGGGAATACAGATGAACTTATAAAAGCAAAGAAAATGGGATTTTCAGATAAGGAAATTGCACTGTTGTGGAACAAACCTGAAAATGAAGTATTTAAAACAAGAAAAGAAGCATGCATTATGCCTGTATATAAAATGATTGACACCTGTGCATCAGAATTTGACAGCTATATTCCATACTTCTATTCAACCTACGAGGGCGAAAATGAATCAAAGGTATCGGATAAGAAAAAGGTAATCGTTCTTGGCTCGGGTCCTATCAGAATCGGTCAGGGTGTGGAATTTGACTATTCAACAGTACATGCCGTTAAAACAATTAAGGCAGCCGGTTTCGAGGCAATTATTATAAATAACAATCCCGAAACAGTTTCAACTGATTATACAACGAGTGATAAGCTCTATTTTGAACCGCTGACACCTGAAGATGTAATGAATATTATTGAATTAGAAAATGCAGAGGGTGTAATTGTAACCCTTGGAGGGCAAACTGCGGTAAATCTTGCACAGCCATTGTATGACAGAGGTGTAAAAATTATCGGTACAGACTGTGCAGCAATAGATAAAGCTGAGAACAGAGATGCTTTTGAAAAACTGTTAAAAGAGCTTGGTATCCCACAACCGCCCGGACGTGCAGTTACGAACATAGAAGATGGGATAAAGGCGGCGGAAGAAATTGGCTATCCCGTACTTGTAAGACCAAGCTTTGTATTAGGCGGACGTGCTATGCAGATTGTTGCTAAAGAAGAAGCTCTTCGCCACTATCTTAAAACTGCCGTAGAAATTGACGAAGATAAGCCGGTTTTGGTTGATA
Source organism: Clostridia bacterium (assembly GCA_045544615.1). Taxonomy (GTDB): domain Bacteria; phylum Bacillota; class Clostridia; order UBA1381; family UBA1381; genus CAKSFT01. The sequence continues at coordinate 3,468 of JAZPZI010000011.1, read as the reverse complement.
AATATATCAGGGGCAAGGAGCTTGAAGTGGATGCTATATGCGATGGCAAGTCAGTATTTGTTCCGGGTATTATGGAGCTTGTTGAAAGAACTGGAGTTCACAGCGGCGACTCAATAAGTGTTTATCCCACATACAGCGTATCCAAAAAGGTCAAGGAAACAATTCTTGATTATACCGAAAAATTAGGACTTGGCATTGGTATTATCGGACTTTTCAATATTCAGTTCATTGTGGATGAAAAAGAAAATGTTTATATCATCGAAGTAAATCCGCGTTCTTCAAGAACGGTGCCATTTCTTTCAAAATCCACAGGCTACAGCCTTGCAGATATTGCAACTTTGGTTATCCTTGGAAAAAGCCTTAAAGAGCAAGGTGTAACAGAGGTTTATCCTGACGAAAAAATGCGTCATTATGTAAAAGCACCTGCATTCTCATTTTCAAAGCTTAACGGAATGGATTCATACCTTTCACCGGAAATGAAGTCAACAGGCGAAGCAATCGGATATGATGATAAATTTCCAAGAGCAATGTATAAAGCGCTTACGGCTTCGGGAATGAAGCTTCAAAATTACGGAACGGTTGTTGTAACGCTTGCCGATGAGGATAAAGAAGAGGCCCTGCCGCTTGTTAAGCGCTTCTACGATATGGGATTCAATATCGAGGCAACAATCGGAACGGCAGAGTTTTTGAAAAAGCATGGCATTAAAACAAGAATACTCAGAAAGCTCTCAGAAGGAAGCACGGAGATACTTGAAGCAATTCGTGCAGGATATGTCAGCTATGTTATATGTACCCGTGCCATTCTATCGGGTGTGCACTACGAAGATGGCGTTGCAATAAGAAGAACAGCAACAGAAAATAATATCACAATGTTTACATCATTAGATACAGTAAAGGTTTTACTGGATGTTCTTGAGGAAATGACAATAGGAATATCTACAATAGACGCTTAAAGGAGGTATGCACAATGAAAAATAAAAAGACGGTAATTACAGTGGGTTCTGTTTTAGGTGGGACTTTTCTTGGACTGATTTGTTGTGCAGTAGTAAAATTTATCAACAGAGCAAGGAGGAACGGATAATGCACTTTACGAAAATGCACGGCCTTGGAAATGATTATTTGTATGTTTACGGCGAAGTGCCTGCAAATATTGAGGATTTGTCAATAAAGTTATCTGAACGCCATTTTGGAGCAGGTTCGGACGGAATGATATATATTTCTCCGTCAGAAATTTCAGATTTCAAAATGCGAATATTCAATGCAGACGGCAGTGAAGCAAAAATGTGCGGTAATGGCATCCGCTGTGTCGGAAAGTATGTATATGACAAAGGCTATACAGACAAAAAGCACCTCAGAATAGAAACTCTTTCGGGCATTAAAACACTTGATTTGAATGTTTCAAACGGCAAAGTAAAAACGGTATCTGTAGGAATGGGAAAAGCCGAGGTGTCAGAAAATCTACAGCTTGATGTAGATGGTGAAAAGGTCACCTGTACTCCTGTTTCTGTGGGCAATCCTCATGCAGTCAGTTTTGTTGCGGACATTGAAAAAGCACCGCTTTTGACGTTAGGGCCTAAAATGGAGCATCATCGTGCTTTTCCGGATGGAGTAAATGTTGAGTTTGTGGAAGTCATAGACAGGCACACTCTTAGAATGCGTGTATGGGAGCGTGGCAGTGGAGTGACAATGGCCTGCGGAACGGGTGCCTGCGCATCGACTGCGGCAGCAATAAAACAAGGTTACTGCTCGTTTGATGATGAAATATCTGTTGTGTTAGACGGTGGTACTCTGAAAATAAAAATAGCGCCGGACTATTCTGTTACCATGACGGGACCGGCAGAAATGATATACGAAGGAGATGTAATAGAATGATTACACCAAACACACATTACGCAGACTTAAAGGATTCATACCTTTTTTACAACATTGCACAGAAGACAAAGGCATATTTGGCAGCAAATCCCGATAAGCATCTTTATCGTATGGGCATCGGCGATGTATCACTTCCGCTTTGCGATGCTGTAATTCGTGCACTGCATGAAGCAGTTGACGATCAGGCGAAGAAAGAAAATTTTCACGGCTATATGCCCGAATGCGGAGCTACCTTCCTTCGTGAAACCATCGCAAAATACTATGCCGACAGAGGAGTAACAGTATCAACCGATGAAGTGTTTGTGTCCAGCGGTGCAAGTGACGAACTTGGTGATATTCTCGATCTTTTTGACCGAGGCAGCTCTGCACTTGTAATCGAGCCTGCATATCCTGCATATGTTGATGCAAATGTTATGGCAGGCAGAAAAATAGTACATCTTGCCTCGGGAAAAGATAATGGATTTTTGCCATCACCATCCGAAGAGGTTAAGGCGGATATTTTATATATTTGTTCTCCGAACAATCCGACAGGTGCAGTGTTCAGCCGTAATCAGCTTCAGGCTTGGGTGGATTTTGCAAATGAAAATGGCTCTGTAATTCTTTTTGATGCGGCTTATGAGGCGTTTATAGAAGATGAAAGTTTGCCTCACAGCATTTTTGAATTAGATGGAGCAGAAACCTGTGCAATTGAAATTTGTTCACTGTCAAAAACAGCAGGATTTACAGGAACACGACTTGGTTATACTGTTATTCCCAAAAAGCTTATAAGACAGGGCATGAATTTTAATGAAATGTGGGTAAGGAACCGTACAACAAAAACCAATGGTGTATCATACATAATTCAAAAAGGCGGTGCTGCAGTATTTACCCCCGAAGGTCAGAAACAAATTCATGATAATATAAAGGTTTATAAGAATAATGCAAAGGTGCTGATGAAGGCACTTGACAAACTTGGAATATGGTACTGCGGTGGTAAAAATGCTCCTTATATCTGGATGAAATGTCCGGATGGTATGGGAAGCTGGGAGTTTTTCGATTATCTCTTAAATGAGATTCAGGTTGTCGGAACTCCTGGAGAAGGATTTGGCGCTTGCGGCGAGGGATATTTCAGATTTTCCACTTTCGGAAGTCCGGAAGATACGGTAGAAGCTGCAAATCGTTTGGTAAGTTTGCTTGGAAAGAAGTGATATGAATGCGAGATTATAAAGCAGAATTTGAAAATAGAGTCGAGTTCATAAAGTCTGTATTAGCTGATAGTGGTGCAAAAGGTATTGTGTACGGAAATAGCGGAGGTAAGGATTCTGCATTGGTTGGGATTCTTTGCAAAGCTGCTTGCGAAAACACTGTTGGAATTATTATGCCTTGTAGCACAAAACGAAATTATGATGAAGATGCGGTGGATGCAAAAGAGGTTGCACAGAAATACGGCATTGAAACAAGAACTGTTGATCTGACTCCTGTAAAAGAAGCCGAGACTAAGGTGCTTGCTGGTATAACTGAATTGAATAACGCAGCTCTTAACAATATGGCACCTCGTATTCGCATGCTTACATTATATGCTATCGCTGCAAGTGAAAACCGACTTGTTGCAGGAAC
>JAZPZI010000010.1:0-46646 GCA_045544615.1 Clostridia bacterium | reverse complement strand
TGACGAGAGTTGAACTCGTGTCCGAAAACATATTCACCCCGGCCTCTACGGGTGTAGGTTATGCTTTAGATTCCCCTCACACATCCCTCATAACCAAGGTCTGTGCTACGGTAGCCTTTAGTTCATGACAACTCACAAGGCAAGGAGCTGTTCACGTTCACCACTGGTATGCGCCTTATCCCCGGCCGTGGTCCTCCGAGGAAAGACGGCTACCTATTTAGGCAGCGTATGCTAATTCGTTTCTAGCGTTTATATTTAAGATTTAAGCCTTTTAAAGTGGTACTCATCACTACCCGCTTCCGAAGCTACAACATCCCCGTCGAAGCCGTTACATCCCCATATTGGTGTGTGATAATAGTAAATCAATGGACATTTCAGATGCCATATCGGTTTGGATGATTTGAATTGTTCTTTAATGCACCGCAGTGCAATTCATGAGCTAACGGCTCAATTCATGAAATTTTAATTTCAATTCATGCCGAAGGCAATTCATCAATTTCATCCTCCGATGAAATTAGTATACCACACACATCCTAAAAAATCAATATGAATTTTATGTCAGTTTATGCTGATAACCTTGTATCCCGCATCGGTGATTGCCTTAGTCAGCATTTCATCCGAAACATCCTTATCAAGTGTCACAACCGCCTGCTTTTCCTCAAGGCTCACCGTTGCCGAAACTCCGTCCATGGCATTTAGAATATCATTGACTCTGCCTGTACAGTGTGTGCACATCATACCCTCAATCTTTATTGTCTTTGTCATAGTCTTTTCCTCCTCTATTTTTACATTTCCCTTTTCTTTAAAAAATCTCAGTCTCAGGGCATTGCTCACAACAAACACCGAGCTCATACTCATTGCAAGTGCCGCAAACATAGGTGTGAGCGAAAGGCCAACACCTGCAAAAACACCCGCCGCAACCGGGATTCCTATTACATTATAGAAAAACGCCCAGAACAGATTTTCCTTGATATTCAACATTACCTTCTTACTCAAGGAAATCGCATTCACGACATCTGTGACAGAGTTTTTCATTAGGACAATATCCGCCGACTCAATCGCAATATCTGTACCTGTCCCGATTGCCATTCCGATGTCAGCTCTTGCAAGCGCAGGAGCATCGTTTATGCCGTCACCGACCATAATAACCGTCTTTCCACTTTCATGTATTTCACGGATTTTTTCTTCCTTATCCTGTGGCATGACCTCGGCGTACATCTCGTCAATTCCGGCATTTTTCCTTACCGCCTCGGCAGTTACTCTGTTATCGCCCGTAATCATCACGGTCTTTATCTTCATCTGCTTTAAGGCTTCAATCGCATCTTTGGCATCCTCTTTTATGGTATCCATCAGGGCAATCGTACCTATCAGTTTCTCGCCCTTTGCAAAATAAAGAACCGTCTTTCCGTTTTCTTCATGTTCCTTTTTCGCATCGGCCTCGATGCCGTTTTCCTGCATAAGCCTGATATTTCCCGCCAAAATCTGCTCGCCGTGAACCTTTCCCGAAAGGCCTCTTCCTGCAAGCTGTTTAAATTCTTCAACCTCAAAGCGTTTTTCAGAAAGCTCAGCAATCGGCATCGACAGTGGATGCTCCGACATCGCCTCAATTGATGCCGCTATTGCAACAAACTCGTCCTTATCTATCAGCGCATCAACATCGGTCACCTGCGGTTTTCCGTATGTGAGCGTTCCTGTTTTATCAAACACTACAGTATCGGCTTTATGTGTAATCTCAAGGATTTCTGCCGATTTTATAAGGATACCCATCTGTGCCGCTCTGCCTGTTCCAACCATAATTGCAGTAGGCGTTGCAAGTCCCAATGCACACGGGCAGGAAATTACAAGTACCGATATCCCCTTCTCTAATGCATCCGAGAAGGATTTTGTCAATATAAACCACACAGTAAAGGTCACAATCGCAATCAGAACAACAACCGGCACAAATATACCGCTCACCTTGTCGGCAAGCTTTGCAATCGGTGCTTTTGATGCCGAGGCTTCCTCAACAAGTCCGATTATCTTTGATAAAACTGTGTCCTTGCCGACATTTTCGGCACGCATCACAAAATAACCCGATTTACTGATTGTAGCACCCGTTACACGCTCACCGACTGTTTTTTCAACCGGTATGCTCTCACCCGTTATTGCCGACTCATCCAATACCGCCGAGCCTTCGGTTATAACACCGTCAACCGGCACACCCTCGCCTGCTTTTACGATTATTATATCTCCGACAACTACCTCCTCGGCAGGAATCTGAGCTTCCTTTCCGTCACGGATAACCGTCGCAGTCTTTGGTGCAAGATCAACAAGCTTATTCACCGCATCCGAGGTCTTTCGCTTACTTCTCTCCTCCATATGCTTTCCGAGTGATATGAGAGTCAGAATCATTGCCGACGACTCAAAATACAGATTCATCGAATAGTCCATCGCAAGCATCGTATCACCACGAGCCTGGGCATCGGCAATCATATATATCGAAAATATCCCGTAGATTGCCGCCGATGCAGAACCCACCGCAATAAGTGTATCCATATTCGGTGCACCCTGCACGGCACGCTTGAATCCGTTTATATAGTATCTTCTGTTAATATAGATTACGGGCAACACAAGCAAAAACTGCGTGAATGCAAAAATCACTTCCCTGCCTTCGCCCACTAAAAACTCAGGTCTTGGAAGCCCAATCATTCCGCCCATTGTGATATACATAAGTACCAGAAGAAAAACAAATGACCATACTATCCCGGAAATTCCGCCTCCGGTCTTCTTTTCTTCCTTTTTCTCTTTTTGAGTTGAGTATCCGGCAATTCTGACAGCATTTTCTATGTCACCTAAATCACAGACCTGCTCGTCAAACTCGACATTCATACTCTCGCCCATCAGGTTTACGCTGACACTCTTTACACCCGCCACCTTGCCAACGCTCTTTTCAACATGAGCACTGCAGGCACTACAGGTCATACCGTAGACGCTGACTTTTGCTTTTTTCACCAAACTCCCTCCCTTTATTTTCCCACATAAGAATACAAGCAATCCCGTAGCGGCATTGCTTGTATCTAAAAAGGGTTTTACCTTTTTTAAGGGGGTAAATGTATTTTGTGAGGTCAATTATATCTTTTCCTCTTTTTCGAATAATATACATTTTTCCCTTATTATTTTTTCGGTTTTGAAATTATTGCCGCCCAGTCTGCACGTCTTAAGACTATCAAAATCTCAAATCCATTCTCCGCAAGCGATGCTAAAACATCGTCTATTCTGTCCTCAATTATGCCTGAGGTAATGTACACACCGTCTTCGTCTATCAGGTTCTTTGCCGATGGTGTTACTGCAATTATAACATCCGCTACAATATTTGCCGCAATAACGTTATATTTTTGCCCGGATAGCTTTGCTATCAACTCTTTATCGGAAGTAACATCTCCGGCTAAAACCGTATAGCGATCTTTTCCCACGCCGTTTCTCTCGGCGTTCTCGTATGCAATATCAACCGCATTCGGGTCGATATCCACCGCAACGGCATTCTTCGCACCAAGCATTATGCCGATAATTGATAAAATACCGCTTCCGCATCCGAGGTCGAGCATATATGTATCATTACCGATGTAGTCCTCGAGAGCCTCAATACAAAGCTGTGTCGTGAAATGAGTACCCGAGCCAAAGCTCATACCCGGATTCACATTGAATACTATCCTGTCGGTTTCTTCGCACAAATCCTCCCATTCAGGCTTTATGAGCACCTTGTTGCCGACATTTATCGGGTGGAAATACTGCTTCCAGTTATTCGCCCAGTCCTCCTCTGAGATGCTGTCCATAGCAATTTCAAGTCTGCCGAACTCGCCATTTTCATCTCTTGCCTTCAAAAGCACAAGCTCATTCTTTATTGCAAGAAGCGTTTCATGACCCGCAGCATTATCGCTGATATAGACATTTACAGAGGTTTCCTTGTGTTTTTCCTTTTTGAGGTCCTCATCAACATAGTCCCAGTACTGGCGGTTGTTCTCCAAAAAGTCGTAAAAATCCGCTTCATCTTCTATCTCCACACCGGTCACGCCGATTTGATAGAGTACCCCTGTTAAGGGCTCTATACCTGCGCTTGATGTGTAAATTGTAACCTTAATCCAATCCATTATATTTCTCCGTTTATAATCTTATTCAAGAAAATCCTTGAGTTTCTTACTGCGACTAGGGTGCCGAAGCTTTCTTAGGGCCTTTGCCTCAATCTGTCTGATTCTTTCTCTTGTTACATTGAATTCCTTGCCCACTTCTTCAAGGGTGCGCTGTCTGCCGTCATCGAGTCCGAAACGGAGTCTTAAAACCTTTTCTTCTCTCGGTGTTAGTGTCTTTAAGACATCAACAAGCTGTTCTTTTAAAAGCACAAAGCTTGCCGCATCAGACGGTGCAGGTGCATCATCATCAGGTATGAAGTCACCAAGATGGCTGTCCTCTTCTTCACCGATTGGTGTTTCCAGAGATACCGGCTCCTGTGAAATCTTCGAGATTTCTCTTACCTTGTCAACCGACATTCCAAGTTCCTTTGCAAGCTCATCATGGGTAGGTTCACGACCCAATTCCTGAACGAGTTGTCTTGAGACTCTTGTCAGTTTATTTATGGTTTCTACCATATGAACAGGGATTCTGATAGTTCTTGCCTGGTCAGCAATAGCACGGGTTATAGCCTGTCTTATCCACCATGTTGCATATGTTGAGAACTTATAGCCTTTCGAGTAATCGAACTTGTCCACTGCCTTTATAAGACCGAGATTTCCCTCCTGGATAAGATCCAGGAATGTCATACCACGGCCGACATATCTTTTTGCAATACTTACAACAAGTCTTAAGTTTGCCTCTGCAAGGCGTTTTTTGGCTTTTTCATCACCGTCTGCCATCTGCTTTGCAAGCTCAATTTCCTGAGCAGGCTCCAAAAGGTTTACCTTACCGATTTCCTTCAGATACATCTTGACATGGTCGTCGATGCTGATACCCTCAGGCACAGACAAATCCTCGAGTTCCTCTTTCGATACCTCGATTTCCTCGAGCTCCTTGTCAAGGTCGTTTACAATTTCTACACCTTCCTTTTCGAGGATTTCATAGATTGTCTCCATTTCTTCCGGAACAATCTCGATTTCCTCCAAAGCCACAGCAATATCCTTATGCGAAAGCATACCGTTCTTCTTGCCAAGCTCCAAAAGAGCACTGATTATACTCTTCTTTTTTTCCAAATCCGCCATTTTCTTAATTCCTCCCAAATTTTCTAAGCTCTTCGAACAGTTCTTTTAATCTCTGAGAATCTGTCGTTTTGCTTATTTCCTCGGTAATTCTTGCCTTTTTTATCTCCCGGATCAGATCATCCAGGGCAGTTCTATCGTCAGCAAACACCTCGGTTGCAAAGAAAATATCCGCAACCATTGTTGCCTCTGCGCCCGAAAAAGCATTGACCAGAAGATTTCCCTCGGGAATTTTGCCCGATGTTCGTATCTCTTTGATTTTTTCCAAAAGCTTTCTCGTTACCGGCGAAGAAAATTCCTCCGGTTTAAAGTTTTCAAATACAACATCAATGAACTTCTTCTCTTTAATCATCAGGTTTAAAAGCATCTTTTCCGCTTTAGTCGGAGGCGTCAACACTTGGGCAGTTTCCTGCTCCATTTGCCGTTTGGCGGCTTTCCTCAAGCTCTCCTCACTATTTAGCGTATTGCCTTTTTTCCTCTTTTTATATTCACTGTATATTGCATCCTTGCTTATTCCGGTCTCATCCGACATCTTTTTGATGTATGCATCGACCTCGACCTCGCTCTGCACAGACATCAGAGTTTCGGCAGCTTCTTTTATGAACTCAATCTTTCCCTCTGCCGTGTCGATATTAAACTGAGATTTTACTCTCGATATTCTGTATTCGGTCGAAGGTATCGCCTCCGCCATTGCATTTTTAAATGCCCCGACGCCGTTTTTCTTTATGTATTCATCAGGGTCCTTTGCACCTTTTAAGCGAATAACCTTCGCCTTTCCTCCAACACTGTTTATAATCTCGATTGCACGGATTGTCGCCTTCTCGCCGGCCTCGTCGGTATCATAGCAAAGCAGGATTTCATTGAAATATTTCATCAAAAGCTTCACCTGCTCGGGTGTGACCGCTGTACCGAGTGTTGCCGCAATATTGGTAACACCCGCCTGATAGACCGATATTACATCCATATACCCTTCAACAAGTATCACCTTATTAGAGTTGTCCTTTTTCGCAAAATTCAAAGAGAACAGATTTCTACCCTTATTGAAAACCAATGTTTCGGGCGAGTTTAAGTATTTCGGAAGCTTGTAGCCGTTTTTCTCGGTCTGCGGTCCCATAATTCTTCCACCAAAACCGATAACATTTCCTCTCAAATCTATAATCGGGAATATTACCCGGTTTCGGAACTTATCAATAACCTTTCCCTCTCGCTCTATGGCAAGTCCTGCCTCGACCATCTCGGTCTCGGAAAAACCTTCTTTTTTCAAGGCATCACAAAGAGTTCTTCTGTCATCTATCGCAAAGCCCAGACCATAGCCGATAACAGTTTTTGGCGTTATGCCTCTTTCCTTGAAATAGGTTAAGGCAGGCTTTCCGTGTTCGGTCTTTACAAGATTATTATAGAAAAACCGTGCCGCAAATCTGTTCATTTCATAGATTTTCTGCTTCTTCTGATGAATCACATCATCGACCACACCGTTATCCTCAGGAAGCACTATTCCTGCCCTGTCAGCCAAAACCTTCAGTGCCTCAACAAAATCAAGACCCTCAATTCTCATAACAAACTGTACGAGATTTCCGCTTGCACCACATCCGAAGCAGTGGAACAACTGCTTGTCCTGGCTTATATGAAAGGATGGTGTTTTTTCGCCGTGAAACGGACAAAGTCCGCTATAGTTCTTGCCTGAACGCTTTAGTTTTACATATTGTGAAACATAGTCCACAATATCATTCTCGGCAAAAACCTCGTTTATTATATCATCTGAATATCTCGGCAAAATCCCACCTCCTTTTGTTATCTCTATTTGTATCTTTCCCTCAAAGTCGGAAAAATCCTTCTTTTTGCAGTTTTAATATCTAATTTTACCTTTTTTTCCGAATTTATTCCAAAATTTATCGCAAAGTCTCTAAAATGCGCTCTGCCATAGTCTTTGCCGCAGTCTTTGCATACTCATCCTCGCTTGCCGGTGCAGTTGCCGAAACTCCGAAATGTCCTGCCGTAAATTCAGAGCTGTTGCCGATCGGCGACATACCCAGAACAAGTGCACACGAATGGATTGCATCGAGTGTTCTTTCCTGACCGCCGTATTTTGTCGCACCCGAGGTAACCGCTGCCATAGGCTTTGCAAGCCACGCCTTTTTGGCTCTTATATCCCTTGTTTTATCGAAAAATGCTTTGAGTTGTGCCGACATCGAACCGAAATATACCGGTGAGCCAAAAATTACAAAATCGGCTTTTGTCACCTTCTCGAACGCCTCATCAAGAAGTGTATCAGCATAACAAGTCTTATTGCAAGGTGAAGAACAGCAAACACAGAACGGAATCTTTGCAGACTCTATCGCCTTATGAACGCTTATCAATTCCACCTCAGCGCCGGCCTTTTCGAGATGACCGAGAATTTCCTGCAAAAGATACGCCGTATTTCCGTTATCCTTGTGACTGCCGTTTAATGCTACTATATACATATTCCCCTCAAAACCTTTCTTCAAACAAAAAACTCAAAATTTCTTCTCCAAAGTTATTTATTCGCCATCAAACTGTCAATTACCTCTCTTTCGGACATAATTTTTTCAATTTCGCCATTTTCACCAATAACACAGAGTATATTGTATCGGATATTTGTAAATTCTTTTAAAACATCCCGTAACCGCTCATGTTTTTTCATAACAATTATTCTTCCCGTCCGCTTAAAATCCCTGCTCGTGAATGCAAGAGCCCTCAAAAAATCCGGGTTATACTTCTCCTTTGCGGTAAACAGATTCCCTGCCAGGAATGCCGCAAAAAAGTAAAAAGAAAAGTTATGTCGCAGAGGTGCAACAAAACAAATCAGGATCACGGAAAGTCCGACCATAAAGGCAGATACTGTCCGCATAAGAAAAACGGTTTTTCTGTTACCTATGCACCTTGTAAGGGTGTTTTTTAGCAACACTCCGCCATCTAGCGGCAGTATTGGCAGAAGGTTTATGATGCAGAGAATAATATTCTTCCAGTAAAAATCCTCATACCAGAAAAACCGTCGGAAAAAGAACACACTAATCCCTGCCATCAACAAATTGGAGAGCGGTCCTGAAAGATACAGCACCACCTCATCTGCAAGCGAGCAAACAAGACTGTTTTTTAACTTCAGGTTTACACCAAAAGCATAAAGGCAGAAATGCGATGGTTTGAGCCCGAGCCATAGTGCTGCAAGAAGATGGGCAGTTTCGTGAATAAGCATAATCAGGTAGGTTATAAAAAGTGTCTCAAGCTTTCCGGTTATAAAGCACAACACAGCAAGCATTATCGCAGTAAAATGGATATATACCCCCGGGCAGATTTTAAGCGTAGAACTCACTCCTTTTGTATATTAGTATAATTTTGTCTCTTTTATTATAATCGCAAGCCTGTACCGATTTTTCGCAAAATTCGGGCATTTTGGCTAAAACTTGACAATTTATGTGAAATGATGTATAATCTGTGGAAAGGAGTGATTTTATGAGATCAACGCAAAAAAAGAAAAAGAAGAGTAACTTTTACGGAACTCTTTGCACAGTTTTGACTACACTTTTAATTGTAGCCATTATCTGGGTTATATCGCTTATTTTCTCAACTGTAGGCAAAAAAACATACAGCGTTACATATTCTGCAGGCGAAGGTGAGTTTGTCGGAACAGTACCTGCTACAAGAAAGTTCGAGCCGGGTGATGAGGTTGTTGTCCGCCTTGGTGACATTTCTGCATCCGATAAGGAAATGGTCGGCTGGCGTGATCTTGACGGTGTTATAGACTATATCGACGAAATCCTGCCGGTCGGAACAGTATTTATTATGCCGGAGGCAGATGTTACCCTTGAAGTTGCATGGGATGACGATGTACCGAAAAAGACCGAAGCTAATGATAACGATGAAAACGATGAAAAGTCAGACAGCAATGCCGAAATCTATTACAAGCAGGCAAGCAAGGACTACATAAATGTTCGTGACAATCACGGCTATGATTCGGAAGTTATTGCAAAAATCAGCGATGGCAACACAAAAATCGAATACACAGGCAAATACGAAGAAGTATATGATGAAGACGAAGAAAAATCCTATGACTGGTATTTTGTAAAGATTCCGTCAAAGGATATCGAGGGTTGGATAAGAAGTGACCTTCTTACAAAATCCAAAAGCAGCGAATCAACCGACAAAAAGACCGAAACCGAAGATAATAGCGGAAGTGGGGAAAAATACCTTAAGTCTCACAAGTACGATGTTGCACTTATGAGAGAAGAGCCCGACTCATACTCGGAAGTGGTTGAAAAGATCGAGGATGATGAAACAATCCTATACTTTAATAACCTTTCAGAAGATGTAGTGGACGATGACGGTGACACCGTTACATGGTATCATATCAAAAACAGTGACAGCGGTAAATCAGGCTGGGTTGAGGCAAAGAGGCTTCAGCGTGTAAAGGATTAAATAGGTGATGTTAAAAATCTCCGGAACGCAAGAAAAGTTGAACTTTTTCTTGCTATCAACAAACTTCGCCTCTCGTCGTACTTATGTACGACTTCGGGTAACCCAAAGCAACAGCTTTGGCTCAGTTTGTTGATTCCAAAGCTTTTTCCCTATCCCCTAAGACAAAGAAAAGGTGTTAAAAAAGTCAAATGACTTTTTTAACACCTTTTTTATTCCTATAGATGAATAATCTCTATTCTTCCCTGTATGTAACTCAAAAGGTCATAAAGCTCGCCTTCCTGGACTTCTTCGTTCGGAACATTTATCTCTGCAAGGCAGACATCCATATCGCCCATGATATCAACATTGATTGACTTGATCGATATTCTTCTGTCCGACAATGTTTTTATAACCTTTCTTACATTGATATCATGTGCTACAACCTTAATCTTGTAAGCAAGGCTCTTTCCCTTGATTTTTTCAGCGAATGATCTCAATCCAAGCATTGTAACAAGCATAATTACAACCATTGTCGCTGCAATCAGGTAGTATCCGCATCCGACAACAATACCGAGGCACGCCGTGGTCCAGAGACCTGCTGCGGTTGTTATACCCCTGATCTTGTTATTTCCGCCGTCAATTATAATACTTCCGGCGCCGAGGAAACCGACACCGCTTATAATCTGAGCACCCATACGAAGGATTTCCTGTTCTATTCCGAATTTCAGTACCATACACTCACTGACAACCATAATAGCCGCCGCACCAAGACAAAGGAGTATATGTGTTCTCAAGCCTGCTGCATGGTTATTTTCACTTCTCTCAAAGCCTATAATTCCACCAAATACTGCCGCAACAACCAGGCGGAGTATCATAAAAAGATAATTCATGACAAATTCCCTTTCAATTTAAAATAACAAAAAGAGCGCAAAATAAGATGGACCTATTTTGCGACTCGTTTTCTTGTGTATATATGAAGTATAGCACCTTTTATCCTTGTTGTCAAGTATTATTTTAGTTTTTCAGCGACTGCAACGGTGCAGGGATTCTGCCGCCTCTTGCAATGAAGTCCGCGCTTGAGTAGTTTGAAACCGACATAACCGGTCCGCTTCCCAAAAGACCTCCAAACTCAACCACATCGCCGAGCTTTTTGCCCGGTGCAGGAATGATTCTGACAGCTGTTGTCTTACTGTTTACCATACCGATTGCAGCCTCATCCGCAATAATAGCAGAAATGGTAGCCGCAGTTGTATCTCCCGGTACAACGATCATATCAAGACCAACCGAGCAAACACAAGTCATAGCTTCAAGCTTTTCAAGGCTCAAGGCTCCAACCTTTGCCGCATCAATCATGCCGGCATCCTCACTTACCGGGATAAACGCACCCGACAAGCCGCCTACATATGACGATGCCATAACACCGCCCTTTTTAACTGCATCGTTCAAGAGCGCCAATGCAGCAGTTGTGCCGTGAGTTCCGCACTTTTCGAGTCCCATTTCTTCCAGGATATACGCAACGCTATCACCTACAGCAGGAGTTGGTGCAAGTGATAAATCGACAATACCAAACGGAACATTTAATCTTTTTGAAGCTTCCTGAGCAACAAGCTGTCCCATACGTGTAATTTTGAAGGCTGTCTTTTTGATTGTCTCGGCAACAACGCCGAAAGGCTCGCCCTTTACCTTTTCAAGAGCACACTTTACAACTCCCGGTCCGCTTACGCCGACATTGATTACGCATTCACCCTCGCCTTCGCCGTGGAAAGCTCCGGCCATAAACGGGTTATCCTCAACAGCATTACAAAATACAACAAGCTTTGCACAGGCAAATCCTGCAGTATCCTTTGTAAGGTCTGCCGCTTTTTTTACAATCTCGCCCATCTGGCGTACCGCATCCATATTGATGCCTGCACGTGTTGAGCCGATATTCACGCTTGAGCATACCACATCTGTTGATGCGAGTGCCTGTGGAATTGACTCAATCAGGATTCTCTCGCCCTCTGTATAGTCCTTGTGAACAAGCGCGCTGAATCCGCCGATAAAGTTTACACCTACAGTTTTTGCCGCCTTATCAAGCGTTTTTGCAATCTTGACACACTCCTCAACAGTCGGGTTTTCAAGTGCATCAACCAAAGTCGCAATCGGGGTTACCGATATACGCTTATTGATAATCGGAATACCGTAGAGCTCCTCGATATCCTCGCCGACCTTTACAAGGTCCTTTGCATAAGTTGTAATCTTTTTGAATATTTTATCACACACTTCATCAACATCAGGGCCTGCACAGCTTTTGAGTGAAATGCCCATTGTGATTGTTCTGATATCAAGGTTTTCCTTGTCTATCATGTGTATGGTTTCTGCAATTTCAAATGAATTTATCATGTTATGACACCTGCCTTTTGATTATATACGGTGCATAGACTTGAACACTTCTTCGTTCTGTACACGGATTGAAAGTCCCATTTCGTCTGCCACAACATCAAGCTCTGCAGATATTGCCCTTGTTGCCTTGCTCGGCATATCTACCATCATTATCATTGTAAACATTTCCTGCATAATTGTCTGTGAAATGTCTAAGATGTTTATATCATTTTTAAAAAGAACATTACTCACCTTTGCAATGATTCCCGGCTTATCTTGTCCAACAACAGTAATAACAGCTTTCATTTTGAAAATTCCTCTCTTTTTAAAAAATCAGGCACAATCCCCTTTTGAGGGATTGCACCTGTCTATTCAGTTTCTCTGCTGGCGTGATATTTCATACATCAGCACCGCCGCCGCAACAGATGCGTTCAATGAATTGATTTCCCCGAACATCGGGATAGATGCCAAAAAGTCGCACTTTTCCTTGACAAGGCGGCTTATGCCCTCGCCCTCGCTTCCGATAACAAGACCGATTGCACCTTTTAGGTCAACATCATACATCTTCGGTGCATCCATTTCAGCACCGACAATCCAGAGTCCTTTTTCTTTGAGTTCGTCGATTGTGCGAGCAATATTTGTAACCCTCGCAACCTTTGTGTACTCGAGTGCTCCTGCAGATGTTTTATCAACTACAGAGTTTAGTCCCACGCTGTTTCTTTTCGGGATTATTACTCCGTCTGCACCGACACAGTTTGCGGTACGGATAATCGAGCCCAGATTATGCGGGTCGGTTATCTTGTCACAGATTATGATAAACGGCGGGCGTTCCTTCTTCTCTGCTTCCGAGAGAATATCCGCAACTGTCGAGTACTCGCATACCGCAGCAAGTGCCACAATACCCTGATGGTTTGCACCCATCGCCAGGCTATCAAGCTTTTGCTTGTCAACCTCGGTTACAATTATTCCTGCATCCTTTGCCTTTTTGATAATCGACACAATCGAGCCCTCAGCAGGACCTTTTTTTATGAAAATCTTCTCTATCTCCCTGCCCGAGCGGATTGCCTCCATGACAGGGTTTCTTCCGACAATTTTATCTTCCATAGTATTTATCAGAGCATAAACTTATCGTGGATTGCAACAACTGCTCTTTCAGCATCCTTTCTGTCAACAAGAACAGAAATCTTGATTTCTGATGTTGAAATCATATTTATGTTGATGTGTGCATCATAAAGAGCTTCGAACATCTTTGTCGCAACACCTGCACTCGATACCATACCTGTACCTACGATAGACACCTTTGATACATCCTTTGACCACTTGATATCTTCAAAGTGGAGAGTGTTATTCTCACCCTGCAAAAGTTCCAGAACCTTTTCGCAGTCGCCCTCAGATACTGTAAAGCTGATATCTTTTGTCTTACCGTTTCCGATTGACTGAATGATAAGGTCAACACCGATTCCGTGCTTTGAAATGAGCGAGAACACTTCAAATGCCTTTCCCGGAGTATCTTCTATACCGCAAAGTGCAATTCTTGCACAGTCATTATCTCTTGTAACACCTCTAACCAACATCTTTTCCACTTGATTTACCTCCTTAACGTAAGTACCCTCATTATAGTTCAAACTTGATCTTACCGACATTTTTACCTTGTATTTCTTTGCCATTTCAACCGAGCGGTTATGTAGCACATTTGCACCAAGCGATGCAAGCTCGAGCATTTCATCATATGAAATATCATCAAGCTTATATGCGTTTTCAACGAATCTCGGGTCTGCAGTGAATACACCGTCAACATCCGTGTAGATTTCGCAAAGGTCTGCACCCATTACAGCCGCTAAAGCAACCGCTGATGTATCCGAACCGCCACGGCCCAAGGTTGTTATATCGTCAAACTTGTTGATTCCCTGGAAGCCTGCAACGATTACAATTCGTCTTTTATCGATTTCGTTTTTGAGTCTTTCTGTGTCCACTCTGTTGATTCTTGCAGCCGAATAGTTACTGTCTGTACCTACTCCAACCTGCCAGCCTGTCAATGAAATAACCGGTCTTCCGAGCTTTTCAATCGCCATTGCAAGAAGTGCAATCGAAATCTGCTCGCCTGTTGATAAGAGCATATCCATCTCACGCTTTGACGGGTTCTTGTTTATTTCATATGCCTTTTCGATCAAATCGTCTGTTGTGTCGCCCTGAGCCGAAACTACAACTATAACGTCATTACCTTCGTCATAGGTTTTTACGATTCTGTTTGCAACATTCATTACACGTTCAGCATCTCTTACCGATGAGCCGCCGTATTTCTGTACTATCAATCCCATTTTTTACCATTCCTCTCTTATCTTCTATTAAATACTTTATTCAAAAATTCTGATATATGAAATTATATTGGCATTCCCTGAAATTTTATTCATAAACTCGCCCTCTTTCATATTGCGGACAATTACTGCCTTCTCGCCGTCCACAATACCTGTGATTTCCTCACAGCCCTGGAAAAATCCCGAGTCTTTTTTCAATCTTAGCAAATATGAGGTTTCCTTTTCCTCAATCGGGAACATCTTGGTTTCGTCAGATTTTTCCCATACTATATTATGCATCTTCTTATGCTTTTGGCATTCAATAATGTCCGATACTACCGCACTTGCTGTCGGGAGCTTGCCTGCGCCTCTGCCGTAGAACATCGCATCACCCAGCATATCACATGATACCATAACTGCATTGAACACATCGCATACTCCGGCAAGCGGAATGTCGTTTTTAATCATCATCGGGCTAACACGTGCAAACACACGGCCTTCGGCATCAATATCTGCATAACCGATTAGCTTTATAACCGAGTCAAGTGCTTCTGCATACTTGACATCATCGAGTGTAATGTTGGTTATTCCCTCTGTTGTGATGTCGTTATAGTCGATAAATTTACCCCATGCAAGCGAGGATAGAATTGCAATCTTTCTGCAGGCATCATGTCCTTCAACATCGGCAGCCGGATTCTTTTCGGCATAGCCGAGCTCCTGTGCTTTTTTTAGCACCTCGTCGAAGTCCTTGCCCTTTTCAAACATTTCGGTCAGGATATAGTTTGTTGTGCCGTTTAAGATACCGGCAATCTTCCCGATATTATTTGCACCGAGGTTGTTCATCATCGCTGCAATAATCGGAATACCGCCTCCGACACTTGCCTCAAAGAGATACTGTACTCCCTTATCCCAGGCAATATTCAAAAGCTCTGTTCCATATGTCGCAACAAGTTCCTTATTTGATGTAACAACGCTCTTACCTGCCAGCAAAAGCTCTTTTGTGAACTCGTATGCCGGATGCAAGCCACCCATTACCTCGGCAACTATCGTAACCTCGCTATCAGCTAAAATATCTTCAAATTTATTGGTGAGAATCTTTTTAACCTCAGGGTCATCAAATTCCCTTATGTCCAAAAGATATTTAACCTCAAGGTCTTCGCCTGCGGTTTTCTCAAAATTCTTTGACTTTATGATTTCCCAAACGCCGCTTCCGACCGTTCCGAAACCCATAACTGCAATCTTGGCCAAAATGTCTTCCCCCTTAATTCATTGCTATAATTCTGACTTTATTTACACCCTTTATCTTCTTCAGCTTGTCCATAATTTCCTCAAGGTCTCCGTCAATATTATAGAGCTTGAAGGTTATTGTAACATTTGCTATATCGTTTATCGGTATATTCTGATTTATTGTCAGGATACTGGCATTTCCCCCAACCAACACATTTAGTATTGCCGAGAGCACGCCCGGAATATCATCGAGTGTAAACTCGAGCGATATCAGCTTATCCTTTTCAATCTCATTGGATGCAAAAACATTATCCTTGTATTTATAAAATGTAGAACGGCTGATTCCGACCTCTTTTATAACATCGTTTACCGATTTGAATTTCCCCGATGCCATTTTAGTCTTTGCCTCTACTACTTTTAAATATACTTCGGGTAATATTGCGGAATCTATCAATAAGTAAGTTTTATTCATCACAGACCTCCAAATGTCCGTCACCCGTGAACAACTGTTTTTATGAAACAACTTATATTTTAACACAGCAACAAAAAAATGTCAATATGTTAAATTGTAAAACTAACCCCTTTTTTGCTTATTTTCTTTGGTTATTTCCACCATATAGCAACCACTTTTTAAAGGGATAAAAAAATAAGCAAAACCGAAAGGTTTTGCGTATTTTTTAAAATCAATTACGATTTATTATTTTGAAGCAAGAAATGCATCGTACTGAGCCTGGATTTCAGCCTGAATCTTCTTCATACCTGCTGCTTCCATCTTCTGGCAGAATTCAGGATACCATGTATCAAAGTCTTCTGTTCCGTAGAAAATCTTTGCCTTGTATTCATCCTTAACTGCTGATACGTTTGCCATTTCTGTTGCGATAGCTGCTGTATCAGGTACGAAACCAAGCATTGGTGACTTAACAGCTTCGTTGTTCATCTTTTCAACAACTTCATACTTGTCTAAAGGTTCGCCTTCGAGTGTGTATGAGTTGAACTGGTTACCGAACTGCCATCCGCTGATACCTACAGCACTTGCTCCCATTGTGTAGCCTGCTTCGTCAATAGTCTTGATGCTACCGTCTTCATTCTTTGTGTAGTGCTTGCCTTCAATACCCCAGATAAGGAGGTTGTAAAGCTCTGCATCTTCGTTGATAAGCTTGATAAACTTAACAGCAGCTTCAGGGTTCTTTGCATTTGCGCCAACACCGATCATTGTAAGAAGTGCTGATGTTCTGTTTACATATGGCTCATAAAGAAGTGCATATGACATAGGTTCGCCATACTTTGTGATTTCTGAAGCCTCACTGCCAGGGCCCCATGAATTGTTGTTGAATGCAACCTTAAGTCTTTCTTCTGTTGTTGGAAGTCCTGTACCAACTGATGCAACATCGTTTCTGATGTAACCTGCCTTATACCATTCTCTTACCATCTGGCAACCGTACTTCCACTCTTCTGTTTCATATTCGATATAGAGTGTAGGATCTGAACCGTCTTTTCTGATTGCAAGGTTATTGTAGATTTCATAGTTTGTGTATGTAGCAATGTTACCGCCTGATGGGTTCCATGTGTAAAGGTCAGGTCTCTTTGCCTTTACTGCCGCAAACATTTCTGAATAGAGGTCAAACATCTTCTTCAATTCATCAAATGACATTGAAACTGATGCCATTTCAGCAACCTGAGCGTACTTGTCTTCGATACCGCATTCCTTCAAAATGCTTGGCAAAATGTTGAATGCAACAGGGTTAGAAATAATCTGAATGTTAGGAACAGCATAGATCTTTCCGTTTACCTTTGCAGAATCCAAGTAATACTGGTCAACTACTTCGCTCATCTTTTCCTGTTCAACAAGCTCTGTGATATCCTTCAATCCGCCCATCTCTACTGCTGTCTGATAGTCACTTCTCCAACCTACATAAGCAAGGTCGTAGCTTTCTCCTGCAGCCATCTTGAGCTTCATCTTTTCACCGTATGAACCAGAGTCGATGTACTGCATGTCGATCTTCTTACCAATGATTGGTTCTACCTTTTCGTTGAAAGCTGCCATAACTTCTTCCAAAGCAGCAGGCTTGTCACCAGGCATATACCAAATCATTGTGTCATCACTCTTGCCACCGCAACCTGCAAGGCCTACTGCCATTGAAGCTGCCATAACAATTCCCATAATTCCCGAGATAATTCTTTTCATTTTTTTCTTCCTCCTTAAATACTTTTAAAAATGATTCTTCTCATTTTTTATCTAACCTAATGTTACCATAAATAAACAAAAAAGTCAATAATTTAAAGGTATCCTCTATCTTTTTTTACAAAAATACGCAAAACCTTTCGGTTTTGCGTATTTTCAAAAATCAGTTACTCTTTATTATTTTGAAGCAAGAAATGCATCATACTGAGCCTGAATTTCTGACTGAATCTTCTTCATACCTGCAGTTTCCATCTTCTGGCAGAATTCAGGATACCATGTATCAAAGTCCTCTGTTCCGTAGAAAATCTTTGCCTTGTATTCATCCTTAACTGCTGATACGTTTGCCATTTCTGTTGCAATAGCTGATGTATCAGGTACGAAACCGAGCATTGGTGACTTAACAGCATCGTTGTTCTGCTTTTCAACTATTTCATACTTATCCAAAGGTTCGCCTTCGAGTGTGTATGAGTTGAACTGGTTACCAAACTGCCAACCGCTGATACCTACAGCACTTGTTCCCATTGTGTAGCCAGCTTCATCGATAGTTTTGATGCTACCATCTTCATTCTTTGTGTAGTGCTTGCCTTCAATACCCCAGATAAGGAGGTTATAAAGATCAGCATCTTCATTGATAAGCTTAATAAACTTAACAGCTGCTTCTGGATTCTTTGCATTTGCACCAACACCGATCATTGTAAGAAGCGCTGATGTTCTCTTTACATATGGTTCAAAGAAAAGAGCATATTCCATAGGCTCGCCATACTTAGCTGTTTCAGATGCTTCGTTTCCAGGACCCCATGTTGTGTTATTGAATGCAACCTTAAGTCTTTCTTCTGTGCTTGGAAGACCATTACCAACAGATGCAATATCGTTTCTGATGTAACCTGCCTTATACCATTCTCTTACCAACTGACAGCCAAGCTTCCACTCTTCTGTTTCATATTCGATATAGAGTGTAGGATCTTTTCCGTCTTTTCTGATTGCGAGGTTATTGTAGATTTCATAGTTTGTGTATGTAGCAACGTTACCACCCGATGGGTTCCATGTATAGAGGTCAGGTCTCTTTGCCTTTACTGCTGCAAACATTTCTGTGTAGAGGTCAAACATCTTCTTCAATTCGTCAAATGACATTGAAAGAGAAACCATGTCCTGAATCTGCTTGTATTTGTCTTCAATACCGCATTCCTTCAAAATGCTTGGTAATACCTGGAATGAATCAGGGTTAGAAATAATCTGTATGTTCGGAACGGCATATATCTTTCCGTTTACCTTTGCTGAATCGAGGTAGTACTGTTCAACTACTTCATTCATCTTTTCCTGTTCAACGAGCTCCGTGATGTCCTTCAAGCCGCCCATCTCAACTGCTGTCTGATAATCACTTCTCCAACCCACATATGCAAGGTCGTAGCTTTCTCCTGCAGCCATCTTGAGCTTCATCTTTTCACCGTATGAACCCGAATCGATATACTGCATTTCAATCTTCTTACCGATGATTGGTTCAACCTTTTCGTTGAAAGCTGCCATACCTTCTTCCAAAGCAGCAGGCTTGTCACCAGGCATATACCAAATCATTGTGTCTCCGCTATTGCCACCGCAACCTGCAAGGCCTACTGCCATTGAAGCTGCCATAACAATACCCATAATTCCCGAGATAATTCTTTTCATTTTTTCTTCCTCCTTAATTTTTATAATCAAGGGAAATGCATAACCGGTTTCCCTTAACAACTTTTTTATTAACCCTTTACCGAACCTACAGTAAGACCCTTTACGAAGTACTTCTGGAAGAACGGGAATACAACCAATGCCGGGCCTGCAACAACAACTGCCATCGCCATTCTGATTGTTTCACCGGGAACATCCACAGCTGCATTTTGTATCGATATACCCTGGTCTGCCATCAATTTCAGCTGGTCAAGGTTACGCATTATCTTTTGTAGCAAATACTGCAAGCTATAAAGCTCAGGCTCTGTAATATAGATGAGCGAGGTGTACCAGTTGTTCCACTGTCCGAGGAACTGGAAAAGTGCAATTGATGCGATAACCGGCTTTGATAACGGAATAATCATCTTGAAGAATATTGTATACTCCGATGCACCGTCAACGGTTGCCGATTCAACAATTTCACCAGGAATACCCTGGAAGAATGTTCTTATCATAAATACGTACCATGGGCTGATAAGACCTGTCAGGATATAAATCCAGATAGTATCATTCAGGTGGAATGTTCTCGAAAGCAAGAGATATGTAGGAACAAGGCCGCCGCCGAAAAGCTGTGTAAAGTAAAGGTAGAAGCTGATTGCTGTTTTTCCCTTTAACTTACTTCTTGAAAGCGGATATGCACACATTGCCATCAAAAGAACTGAAAGGAACATATATG
Organism: Clostridia bacterium; assembly: GCA_045544615.1. Lineage (GTDB taxonomy): Bacteria > Bacillota > Clostridia > UBA1381 > UBA1381 > CAKSFT01. The sequence continues at coordinate 26,567 of JAZPZI010000010.1, read as the reverse complement.
TTACTGAGAAGATAAATGTTACCTTGTAAGCCTGCAAAATCGCACCCGGATTTTCGAATATGTACTTATATGCACCCCAGTCAACAGGATTAGGAATTACCTGATAACCTTCTGCAAGCGCCTTTGCACTTGTCAGCGATGTACTAACCAAGAGCCAGAACGGGAATATTACCAAGAGGCAGATGATTGAGAAAATTATAATCAATGAAGCTTGAAAAATAGCATTTTGTTTTTTCATTTAATCTGCACCTCCTTAGAACAATCCCAGGTCTTTGTCAATCTTCTTAGATGCTGCATTTGTTATAACTACCATGATGATACCAACAATTGACTGCATCAAAGAAACAGATGATGACTGACCGTATGAGTTACCGGTACCTTCCTTGAAGGCACGGAATGTGTATGTATTGATAACGTCTGTGGTTGAATAGAGCTGACCGCTCGCACCGTCCTGTGTAACGTTATAGAACAAACCGAAGTCTGCTGCGAAGATACCGCCTATCTTCAGAATAGTATTGATAACGATAATCGGTATCAAGCTTGGCAACACGATGTTCATAATTCTCTGGAACTTGTTTGCCCCGTCAACTTCTGCTGCTTCAAAGAGAGTTGAGTCAACGCCCATCAAAGAAGCATAGTAGATAACAGAGTCCATACCAACGTGTTTCCATACATAACATATCATAAGGATAATCGGCCACGCATTTGGTTTATTATACCAGTCTATTCCGACAATCTTGCCATTTACCTCGCCGCCGTTGATACCAAATGCCATCAGAAGCTGATTCAAATAACCGTTATTGGTATTCAAAATAGCAAGTACCATGTAGGCAACGATAACCCATGACATAAAGTGCGGTGTGATAAGAATTGTCTGGAAAATTTTAGTAGCTGTTCTGCTCTTGATTTCAAAGAGCAATATAGCAACTGCCAAAGCAGCGATAATACCGACAACAATAAACAATAAGTTATTTGCAACAGTATTTCTTATCAAACGCCATGCGATATCCGACTTGAAGAAGAATTCGAAGTTCTTAAATCCTACCCATGGGCTTCCTAAAATACCGTCTGCATAGTTGTAGCTCTTAAACGCAATTATGATACCGAACATTGGTATGTAGCTCATAATGAATACATATATGAGCGGAATTGCGCACAAGGAGTAAAGTTGTAAATCACTCGCATCGAGCTTACGTTTTTTTGTTACGATTGTCCCATTTGATGTAACAACCTTCTGTTTTGTGCTCATGACAAAACCCCTTTCTTTTCATTGTGTCAGACTGAAAACTCGGTCTGCTTATGCCGAAAATATTTTAAAATATCTCATCCCGACAATTAACATATCTAAATTGTAACACATTTTAGTTAATTTGGATAGTGGATTTTTTTCGGAACTTGGTGGATTATTTTAAGAAATTTCGGATTTTTAGGTGATTTTTTATAAGAAACCCGGCTTTTGATTATCTAAAATATTCAATTCAAGAAAATCGTCGTTGTTTTTTCCACAAAAAAATACATAAATCTTTTGGGCAAAATCACTACTTCTTTTCCCTGACACGGACAATTATTTCGCAATTTTTGGATTTTTTCATAAAAATTTTACACTTTTATTGGATTTTTTTCGGATTATCCTTGATTTTTCCACTATGGAAGTGTAGAATATTCATATAAATGTTTTCCGCAAAACGGAGGGGTAAATTTATGTATAAACTTGTAATCGTAGAAGACGAATCACAGATGAACCAACAGCTTTCCAAAATTCTCGACTGGGGAAATATCGGGTTTGAAATCGTTGCATCTTTTGAAAACGGTGCAGAGGCGATTGAGTACATCAACACTCACGAGGTAAATGCCGTACTTACCGATATCCGTGTTCCTGTAATATCAGGAATAGAGCTTTCGAAGATTTGTCACAACACTCATCCCCATATTAAATTTGTATTCATCAGTGCATACCGTAACTTCGAATACGCAAGGAGTGCTATCCGCTATAATGTCGTTGACTACATAACAAAACCTATTACCTACAGCGACTTTTTTAATGCTATGGTTTCCTTATATAATGAAGTAGACAAGGTAAACCGCATCTCGGTTTTAGAGGAGCGAAGCGACTTTTTAGAAGACGAAATTGCATTTATGAGGCAGGAGTACCTCTCAAGCTATATCTTAGGAGTAATCGACTCGGATACGCTTATTCACCACTTGAGAAAAATCGGTATCACGGTTGACAAGGACAACTGCTCCTGTGCACAAATCGGTATCAGCATCAAGAACTTTGATGAATTTTTTGCTACCAAATGGAAGCACGAGCGTGAACGTTTCTTCAGCACAATAAGCAAGTTCATTACCCCGGAAAACGAGCACGCATTCTTCTCCATCTCGCAAATTGCAAACGAGTCAATAGAGATAATCGCAATAGGCAAGGACCGTTTTCCGGAAAAGCTTTTCAATAAAATAATACACGAATATATGCAGACGCTTGTTGAAAACCTGCAGACAATTCTTCAGTTAGAAACATCTTATGAAATTCTGCAGTCGGTTAAGAACATCGCAAGCCTTAAAAAATATCAGATTTCAAAAAGCTCTGCGATCCAGCTTTCGAATATGGTTATGTCATACATTCATAACAACAGCCCTGCAGAGGCTATGCGTACCCTGCAGATTGTAAAAAAGATTTTCTCATCAGATACTGTACAGGCAGAAAAATTCTGCCGTAATCTCTTTTCCGAGCTTACACCGATGATAGAAAATCCGTACGAGATAAGAATACGATTTTTAAGTATCACCGATATTGGCGAAATGTTTGCATTTTTAAACGAGCAGATTCTCAACCTCAAAGGGTTTGAGATTCCCGAATCGGAAAATATGATGGAAAAGGCACTTGAGTATGTGAAAAAGCACTTCTGCGAGAATATAACCCTCGCTGATGTTTCGCATTATGTAGCCCTGAGCCCGGGATATTTCAGCTCGCTCTTTAAGCAATATACCGGCAAGAAATTCGTTGACTATCTCTCGGAGCTCCGAATCGACCGGGCAAGAGACCTGTTGCTTAACTCAAACATCAAAATCACGGCTATTGCAAACCTTGTAGGCTACAAGGATGCTCAGTACTTCCACCGTGTATTCAAGCTATATACCGGCACAACACCGTCAAAATTCAGGGACGATGCCATAGAGGAATAAACCATGAACAAATTTTTCAAGGATGCGCTGGGACTTATCAGGGACTATAAATGGAACAGTATCTTCTTTAAATATTTCAAGGTGCTGAGCCTGGTCTTTGCAATCCCTGCCATAATCTTTATTGTTATAACGCTAAACCTCCACTATTCGAGTGTTAAAAGCGAAATAAATACCGAACAGCGGTATAACATCATAAAATCGTTGATTCAGTTTGATAATGCTTTCACTAACATCGACGATATATATAACGAGTTGCTTTCCAATCGGTTGACTGCCGAGTACATAAAGAGTGGCATGAGCGAAAATTCCGAATATTCGGCTTTTTTGCGGGATCTTGAGCGGAGATTTACATACATAAACTCAATATCGGTATATAACCCAAAAACAGATTTCGTATGCTCAAGCTACGGTTCACAGTATTCGGAACATTTCCGTGATACCTCCTGGCTCGAGCTTTTCCAAGACGGATATGTTGAATTCTCCCGCCCTGCCAGTCCAAAGGGTGTCGAAAATTCAAAGCTCGTGAATATCGGCAAAAGCCTTTTGATAAATGACCGTAACGCAGGGCTTGTAATCATAACCCTCGACGGCGAAATACTTGTTCAGGAAATGTATACCGGAGATGGCGGAACAAACGAAGCGGTTTTCTTTTTCGATGCGAAGAACAATCTGTTTTATTCGTCAAACCCAGATATTCTCAATGCAAATCTGGAAAACATCCAAAAAACAGTGGCAGATTCATCATACAGGGACGAATCGGTAACCTCAACGCTCTCTATGCACTATAACGCTATTGCATCAGAGAACCATGATTATAAGCTTGCGGTTGCCCTCGACCTTGATGCACACAACAAAAGCTTTTCAAAAATTATATCGGTTGCGGTAATCTATTTTGTTATTATCCTTCTCCTTGTAATACTTGTATCGCTTGTTATTGCATTCATGTTCTACCGCTCGATCGTAAATGTGGTAACACGCACCACTTCCCCCAACATTGCACCGCCTGATGAATCCAACGATAACGAGCTTGTGTACTTGAGTAACACTCTTTTTAATACTATAAAGAATCACGAAAAAATCGAGCAGGAGCTTGTAGATAAAATTGCAACCCTCAAAAAAGTTCAGTCTATCGCCCTGCAGACTCAGATAAATCCGCATTTTCTGTTCAATACCCTGAACCTTGTAAACGGATTTATATTAGAAGAAAGCAAGGGCGACAGCAAAGCGGCAACAATGCTTTCGAATCTCTCGGATATTCTCTATATTGCACTCAATACCAAAGATTACATTGTGACCGTAGAGACCGAGCTTGAATATGCAAAAAAGTATATCGATATCGAAAAGGTGAAATATCCAGGAAAGTTCCATGTCAATTACGACATAGACCCTGACACCCTTAACTGTAAGACCGTCAAGTTCGTATTACAGCCGATTATCGAAAACGCAATCGAGCACGGCATGAAAAAGCTCGAAAAAAATAACGGTATCATAACAATAAGTACCGCTATTTTCAACAACCGCCTTGTCCTGTCGGTTTCGGATAACGGTCCGAAAATACCAAAAGACAGGCTTGAGGTTCTGGAAAAAATGCTCGAATCGGACGAGATTCAGGAAACCAAGCATATCGGGCTTTCAAATGTTAACCAGAGAATAAAGCTCATCTTCGGCAAGGAATACGGTGTAAACATATTCTCGGACGATGCAGAGACTATTATAGACATTGTAATGCCGGACATATAAGGGAAATGTTAAAAAGCTTTGGAACACAAGAAAGAGGAACTCTTTTCTTGCTATTGACAAACTTCGCCTCTCGTCGTACCAATGTACGACTTCGGGTAACCCAAAGCCCGGCTTTGGCTCAGTTTGCCAATTCCAAAGCTTTTTTCCTATTTCCCCAAAAAAACAAAGACCGTTTAAAAATCCAACTTACTTTTTAAACGGCCTTTTTTAAATTTTATTTCTTTGCTACCTTTATTCCATACACAGTACCGATTATTGCATACGGTATCAGCAGGAGGATGCAAACGATTGTTGCCCACGGTGGCAGGAATATACTCAATATAAAGAGCACACCCATAATAACACTTCCAAAACCTATAAACCTGTTAATCTTGCGGGCCTTTTCAGCATCCACATCGTAATTTTTAATATAATCAAACTTCGGCATATAGTTGCCGATTGCAATCATCACACCGCCAACCAGAATTGCGGCAACCTTTCTTACCTCAAAATCCCAACCGAGTCCGTAGCCGAGTGTTGCAATCTGCAAAACTATCGACATAACAGGAATAATCCATTTCGTCACAGTCTCGAACTTTTTTCTGTCGCCGTGTTTGTATGCGTTAATGTCATTTATAACACAGCAAACCGTCTGCAAAAGCACCATCAACAGCGGAAGTCCAAAAACAACAAACGCCTTCGATGCAAAGTTATCGGGATTATTGTTGATATCAAAATGAATTGCCATAATCTCGGGCAGTCTATCCCATAGTACAATCCCCAAAAGTATCGGCAAAAGGCAAACTATACTTGTTACAATCCATATTTTCCATTTCATAAACTTCATTCTTTCTTACCTCCCAACTTATAAATCCAGACGAGCACTTCCTCGAAAACCGAGGCGTTCAGCTCGTAGTAGATAAAATTTTTATACTTTTCTTCAGCTATCAGGTCGGCAGACTTCAGCTTCGACAAATGATACGAAACTGTGGCGCCGGTAAGGTTGAATTTCTCGGCAATCTCACCTGCCGACTTCTTTCCTTCCTTCAGCATTGCAAGAATATCACGCCTCACCGGGTCGGAAATTGCCTTTAAGGTTTCATTCATTCCCATAATATACCCTCCCTTTCCAAGTATTTAGAAATATTTCTAAATAGATTATATCAGATGTTTTATCTGTTGTCAATAACTATTTTGATATTTTTCTAAATAGTTTGGATAAAAAATGCACCTCCGGTGCATTTTTTTATTTTAATACTTTTTATTACCCGATAAAATCATCATCTTGTCCTGCTTTTTATCCATTTCGGGTTTTACCACTTTCTCCTCCCACTCTTCGGGCGGAAATTCCTCAACCGAAATCGAAATAGCCTCGGGCGGACAACCCCAATGCTTGATAAACAGTTCGTTGATTTCATCTACTATTTTTTTCTTGGTTTCTTCATCCTTCGGATAGCCTTTTATTGCTATATACGGCATAAAACTCACTCCTTAACGTATTGGATTATTTGCTGAGTTCCTTGCGTACTTCTGCAACTACCAACTCAACAAGCTTATCCATATCCATTCCGTCAATTGATGCTGCCGGTGCTGTGCCTGCCTTGCCTACGCTTGAGAAAAGTTCCATTTTTGATATAGTTTCCTGCTTTACAGCCTCAACTGCTGCAGGGATAAGGTCGATGATACCCTTGTTCATATCTGTAAACTTACTGAACTCTGCCTTAACCGCAGCAATATTGATATCGGTAAAGATATTAACTTTGCTGATACCTTCCTTGATTGCTCTTCTGAAGTCATTGTCTGTAAGGCCTGAACCACCGTGCAATACCAACGGAACATCTACTGTGTTTGCGATAGTCTTGATTCTTTCAAAATCGAGTTTTGGTGGCAACTTGTATGCACCGTGTGCATTACCCACAGCAATCGCAAGTGCATCGACGCCTGTCTTCTGAACATAGTCCTTTGCAAGCTTTGGATCTGTAAAATACTTTGACGGATCCTCAAGGTGAGAGTCACCCTCAGCAGAGCCTTCGTTATCACCAACGTGACCGAGCTCGCCTTCGATTGTTGCACCGTATGAATGTGCAATATCTGCCATTTCCTTAACTTTTTCTATATTTACTTCGTATGGGTCTGTTGAGCAGTCATACATAATAGAAGTAAAGCCCAACTCAAGAGCCTTAAGACAGGTTTCCTTCTTAAGACCGTGGTCAAGATGTACAACTACAGGCACTCTTGCTTTCTTTGCCATAGGCAAGAGGTAATATGAAACCTCCTCCAAAGGTCCGTATGGGAACAAAACTTCTGCAGTACCCATTATAACCGGTGACTGTGTTTTTTCTGCTGCACTGATTATACCTCTTGCAAGCTCCATGTTAACGGCATTAAAAAGTCCGACCGCATAATGGTTTTTCTTTGCAGGTATAAGTACTTCGTTGAGATTTACTAACATTTCAATTTCTCCTTATGTAATTATTATTTAAGTTTAAATACACTTTATAAGCTGCATATTATTATATGATAAGTATAATATAATCCCTCAAAAGTGTCAAGATGTTTTTGGCAATTTAGTTCAGATTTTTTAAATAAAACAAATGCTTACATTCTTATTTTAACCACAAAAAAACTGAAGCTTTCGCTTCAGTTTTTAAGTTATTATACTCCGCTATATGCCGAGAATCCGCCGTCAACCGGTACTACCACGCCGTCAACAAATCCCGATGCTTCATCATTCAAAAGCCAGAGAAGTGTGCCAACAAGTTCTTCTGGTTCGCCGAATCTGTCCATTGGGGTTGCAGCAAGAATCTTCTCTGTTCTTGGTGTTGCCTTTCCGTTTTCGTCAAAAAGCAGTGCCTTGTTCTGCTTTGTTACGAAAAATCCCGGTGCGATTGCATTTACTCTTATTCCAACCTTTGAAAAATGCACTGCAAGCCACTGTGTAAAGTTTGATACCGCAGCTTTGGCACCGCTATATGCAGGGATTTTGGTAAGTGGTGTGAACGCGTTCATTGACGAAACATTTATGATATTTCCCTTTTTGTTCTTTGCCATATCCTTTGCAAAAACCTGTGTCGGAATAAGTGTTCCGAGGAAGTTTAAGTTGAACACAAACTCAATGCCCTGAGGGTCCAGATCGAAGAATGTTACCAAATCCTCTTTTCCGTCAATATCCTCAAAATCAAGATATTCCTTGGTTGTTGTACCCTTCGGATTGTTTCCGCCGGCACCGTTTATCAGAATATCGCAAGTGCCGAAATCGGCAAGGATTTCCTCACGAACTGCCTTCATAACATCAGGCTTTAAAACATTTGCGGCATAGCCTTTTGCAGTACCGCCCTCTGCTACAATCTTTTCAGCAACCGCATCGGCTGCTTCCTTATTTAAATCAAGCACCGCAACCTTTGCACCGCACTTGCCTGCAGCTTCTGCAAACATACCGCAAAGCACTCCGCCACCGCCTGTTACGACAACGGTTTTGCCTGCCAAATCCAAATCAAAAGGTAATTTCATATATAATCCTTCTTTCTTATTTACATTCCTTCTCAAGTGTTTCCCAGATGCCGTTGATATAAACCGCACCGAGAGCTCTGTCGAACAAGCCGTAGCCCGGTCTGCCCTTTTCGCCCCAGATCATTCTACCGTGGTCAGGACGGATATACCCCTCAAAGCCGTGGTCGTGATATGCCTTTACAATCTTTACGATATCCAGAGAACCGCATTCTGACTTGTGAGCCGCCTCTTCGAAGCACTTCTCGCCTGTAATCTTGATGTTTCTGATATGTGCAAAATGGATTCTGTCGGCAAATGAATTTACCATATCAACAATATCATTTTCAGGATCAACGCCGAGTGAGCCTGTGCAGAGTGTCAAGCCGTTATATGGGCTGTCATAGAGCTTCAAAAATCTCTCAAGATTTTTCTTGTTTGTTATAATTCTCGGCAAACCGAAGATGCTCCAGGGCGGATCATCCGGGTGAATCGCCATCTTGACCTTAACCTCTTCTGCAACCTTTATAACTCTGTCGAGGAAGTACTTTAAGTTGTTCCACAAATCCTCCTCGCTGATTGACTGATACTTTTCCAAAAGTGCCTTCATGCCCTCTTTTGTATAGCTTGCATCCCAACCCGGAAGTGCAAGATCGCCTGTTAACGGATTCATATCGTGAACTGTTTCTTCACGATAAATCAAAGCATTTGAGCCATCAGGCAACTCGTATGCAAGGTCAGAGCGTGTCCAGTCAAATACCGGCATAAAGTTATAGCAAACACAGTCGATTCCTGCCTTTGCAAGATTTCTCAGGGTGATGCAATAGTTTTCTATGTAACGGTCACGGTCGCCATCGCCTGTTTTGATGTCTTCGTGTACTGGAACACTCTCGATTACAGAAAGCTCAAGGCCTGATGCTTCAACTTCATTTTTGAGCTCCATGATTCTCTCATAGCTCCACGCCTCACCAACGGGTATATCGTATATGGCAGAAACTATCCCTGTAACACCCGGAATCTGTCTGATTTTCTCGAGGGTTACCGGATCGTCTTTTCCGTACCATCTGAATGTCATTTTCATAAGTAAGACCTCCCTTTTTCACTTTGATTTTACTATATCATAAATTTTCTAAATAATCAATATAAATATTGACAAAAAGATTGCAAATATTGACTTTTTATGATATACTATTTTTGGAATAAAATTCAGGGAAACGAGGGGTAATGTTATGGAATTTTATGGCCACGAATATGACTTTGGCAGATCAAAGGATAATTACATAAAACCCGGTCAGTTTGAGCTTCACAACCATTACGGCAGATATGAGATTTATATCTTCATGAAGGGTGATGCCGACTTTGTTGTTGAGGGTACTGTGTATCCGTTGCGCCCGTATGATATTCTTTTGATGAACCCGAACGAGTTTCACCATACACGCCCGAAAAACACCAAGCCGTATGAGCGTATAGTGTATACCATCGACCGGTCCTTCTTTACAACAAATTCCTGCGAAGAGTATCTTGAAATGTTTGAAAACAGGAGACCGGGCGAGCAAAATCTTATCCCGTCAGAGTTTGTAAAGAGCCACGATATTCCCGACATAATCAACAGGTCTTTGAAGTACTCGGAAAAAGAGAACTCGGAAATACTCTCACGCTACACGATTTTAGAACTCTTAAATGAGCTCAACAAATACAAGCAGACCACCGCTCGCTCAGCGTTCAATGCCAAGGTCGCACCGATTATAAACTATATAAACGATAACTTGTCATCACCGCTTTTTATAGACGATATCGCCGAGAAATTCTTCCTTGACAAGTACCATCTGTGCCGACTTTTTAAAAAGCACACGGGGCTTACTATAAACAAATACATAACCCACAAAAGAATAATTCTTGTAAGAAATCTATACGCAGACGGGAAAACTCTTTCTCAGGCAAGCCAGGAGGCAGGTTTCGGAAACTACTCGAATTTCTATAAGATGTATGTAAAGGAAACAGGAATGTCACCAAGAGAAAGCATGAAAGTTCTCGATATTTAGTGCTATTTCCCGATTATTTTTAATATATTTGGTTTGTTGCTTGATTAAAAACACATTTTAGCATATAATAAGAGAAAGACCACTCAAAAAGGAGAAAACGCATGGGAAAATTTGACGGGATACTTCTTGCAACCGACCTTGACGGAACACTTTTTGATACTTGTAAGAAAATCTCTAAAAAGAATATTGATGCGATAAAGTATTATATAAGCGAGGGCGGATACTTCACCCTTGCAACAGGTCGTTCACAACTCGGCATAAAATCGGTGCTCGAGCACATCACGCCAAATGCACCCATAATAATCTTCAACGGTGCGGCAATCTATGATACAGAAAAAGACGAAATGATAGAGGAGCTGTTTTTAGATAGCGATGCGGTTCGGGTTGTCGATATGGTCGAGAGGGATTTCCCCGACTTCGGCATAGCGGTCAGTGCAAGCGATACAGCCTATGCATCGCGCATGACCGACTTGATACGGAATCATTTTGTGATTGAGAATATTCCCGAAAAAATCCTGCATCACAGGCAGGTCATAAACCCCTGGCGAAAAGCGATTTTTACCCAGGAACCCGAAAGAATTGATGAGTTGAAATCAGCAATCTCAAAATCGGAGTTTTATGACAGATACGACTTTTCAAAGAGTGCATCAACCCAGTATGAGTTATTGCCAAAGGGTGTAACAAAAGGGCTCGGATTGAAAATGCTTGCTGAATTTTTGAATGTTGATATATCAAAAACTATTGCCGTCGGCGATAACGAAAATGATATTGAGATGATATGTGCAGCAAAAATCGGTGTTGCAGTCGAAAACGCAACAGTTGAGCTCAAAAAAGTCGCCGACTATATCACAGTCGACAACAACTCGGATGCGCTTTTTGCGGTAATTGACGATTTAGATAAAAAGAGAATTAAAATATAAAGGAGTATATGAAAGATGGCAAATTACAAGGAAAACTACAACCGTTGGCTTGAGAGCCCAGCAGTTGATGAGGATGCAAAAAAGGAGCTTCTCGCAATTGCATCGGATGAAAAGGAAATCGAAGAAAGATTTTACCGTGAACTCGAGTTCGGCACAGCAGGAATGAGAGGAACTCTCGGTGCCGGAACAAATAAAATGAATGTGTATATGGTAAGAAAAGCAACACAGGGCGTTGCAACACACATAAACTCACTCGGCAAGACCGCTTGCGAAAAGGGTGTTTTGATCGGGTACGATACAAGAAACTTCTCAAGAGTTTTTGCCGAAGAAACTGCAAAGGTGCTTGTTGCAAACGGTATCAAGGTGTATCTTTTTGACAGAGTTCATTCTGTACCGGAGGTTTCGTTCGGAATCAGAACACTCGGTTGTGCAGCAGGTGTTATGATAACCGCAAGCCATAACCCAAAAGAATACAACGGTTATAAGGTATACGGTGCAGACGGCGGTCAGCTCCCGCCTGATGCTGCAAAGATTGTAATTGATGCCATCAACAGCTTTGATATATTTGACGACATCAGAATTTGCTCATTTGATGAAGCTAAAAAGAGCGGGCTCCTCGAAATTGTCGGTGAAGCACTTGATAAGCAGTTCCTTGACACAATCGAAAAGCTTCAGGTAAACCCTGATGCCGTTGCAAAGGTTAAGGATACATTCAATATAATATACACCCCATTCCACGGAACAGGCAGCCGTCCTGTGCAGGCGATTTTAAAAAGAATCGGCTTTGACAATCTCCTTGTTGTAAAGGAACAGGATACAGAAGACGGAAACTTCCCGACAGTAAAATCGCCTAACCCTGAGGATAAGGAAGGCTTTACCATTGCAATCGAGATGGCAAAGAAGAACAATGTTGACCTCATAATCGGCACAGACCCCGACTGCGACAGAGTGGGAATAGTTGTCCGTGACAAGAACGGAGTTTATCAGACACTCACAGGCAACCAGACAGGTGCACTCCTTTGCGAGTATCTGCTCTCTGCTATGCAGGAAAAGGGCACTCTTCCAAAAGACGGCGTGATTATAAAGACTATCGTTACAACCGAGCTTGCATCTGCTATTGCAAAAGCTTATGACATCGAGATTATGAATGTCCTGACAGGCTTTAAGTATATCGGTGAGAAGATGACCGAGTTTGCTGAAAAGAAAAACCACACATACATCATTGGCTTCGAAGAAAGCTATGGCTACCTTGTCGGAATGCACGCCCGTGACAAGGACGGTGTTGTTGCATCAATGCTGATTGCCGAGATGGCGGCATATTACAAGAATAAGGGAATGTCGCTTTACGAAGCACTCGAAAATATCTACAAAAAGTACGGTTACTATTCCGAAAAGACCGTGTCTGTGACTATGCCGGGTAAGGACGGGATGGAGAAAATGGCAGAGCTTATGGCAAGCTTGCGTAAAAATCCCCTCACAGAAATCGCAGGTCAGAAGGTTATAGAAAAAATCGACTATCATACCCAGGTGATTGAGCACGCAGACGGAACTCTCGGTAAAATTGAAGGCTTACCGAGTGCTGATGTTGTGAAGTTTAACCTTGCAGACGAAAAGACCTACTGCATCGTAAGACCGTCGGGTACAGAGCCGAAGATTAAGTTCTACATTGCATCAAGTGCAGAAAATCTTGCAAACGCCGAGGCTACAGTAGAAGCAGTTTTGAAGAGTGTAAAGGAACAGTTGGAACTGTAATTAAAACCAAAAGCCGAAGACAAAAGTCTTCGGCTTTTTTATTATATCTCACTCGGTTTGAATGACGGCATAAGCTGGAGTTTAAAGAGATTTCGCTTGTGAAGCGTGTCTATTCGCTCTTTGGTCTGCTCATCATCAATCTCGCCCGTTCTTATATATCTGTCCAAAACCGCATAGGTGAATCCAAGATTATCCTCGTCGGTCTTTCCGCAAAGTCCGTCTATCGGCACTTTATCTACAAGTTCATCGGGAAGTCCCAAAACCCTGCCGATTTCCTTTACCTCGGCAACGGTAAGATTACAAAGTGGGCTGAAATCGCCTGCCGCATCGCCATAGCGGGTTGAATAACCTACCCAGTCCTCCGAAAGGTTACAGGTATTTACAACTCTGCCGTTTAAGCTCTGTGAAATAGCATATAAAAATGTCATTCGTATTCTTGGCGGGATATTGATTACGGTCTGGTTTGATACATCAACCACCTTTTCGATTTCATTCTTTACGCCCTCTACCGCATCGAAAACATTTACCGTAACATTCTTTATTCCGAGATGCTCACACAAAAGGTGCGAAGCAGAAATATCCTTCTGCACGCCACACGGCATCAAAACGCCGATTACCCTGTCACGCCCGAGCGCCTCAACACAGAGTGCCGCTGCAACCGAGCTATCCTTTCCGCCCGATATACCAATGACCGCATTACAGTCTTTTCCGTTTTTCTCAAAGAAGTCTTTTATCCATAACACGCATTCGTTTTTAACCTTTAACGCATCAAACACTAAAATTCCCTCCGATTTTTATTTATATGTTTTACATAATACCACAAAACAATTCAGATTGCAAGAAATATTCATTACGATTTTTTTCTGATAACCCAATAAGCAATCCAGTAAATAATTACAAGAACAAATTGAGAATATCCAAACCAATTTGCTACATCAGGCATATCAAACAATGATGTGATAATTACAACTGTGCAACTAAATAAAAGGTATATAGAAAATGTAGCACTTTTTGCTTTCTGTATTATTGATAGATTTCTTTCGTCTGTTTCATTGATTTTTTGTTTTTTGATACTATCCTCATTTTTAGTAATTTTTAAATATTGTATAATACGTGCTACTCCAACCATTGCTACTGCAAAACCCAATGCTGATATAAAATCGTTATCAGATTTGGATAAAAACACTCCGGCAATCATCAAAATACCAAGTGCAATATAAATAATTGCAACATAAAGTCTTGTTTTAAGTTTCTTTTTAAAATCCATAATTATTCCTCCTCAAACACAAAAACATCTTCAATTCTCATACCAAAATACTGTGAGATTTTATATGCAAGTTGAAGTGAGGCATTATATTTCCCGTTTTCCAACGATATGATTGTCTGACGGGTTACACCTACCGCACCTGCCAAATCGTCCTGGGTCACCTTGTTTTCTTTTCTTAATTCCCGTATTTTGTTATTCAAACAATCACCTCCGAAATTAGTAAAGCTCGCTTTACATTTTGATTATAACATCCGCTCGAATAAATGTCAAGTACATTTTACATTTTTAATTAAATTTTCAACAAAAAAGAGAAAATCAGCAAAAAACCAATTTCCTCTTTTTAATCATTCTCTTATAAACATCTGTGTCCAGTAGTTTCCGTCCGAAACATAACCTACACCAATTTTTGTGTATGAAGCGTTGAGAATGTTTGCTCTGTGCCCTGATGAATTCATCCATGCATTAACCACCGCCTGCGGTGTTTTCTGCCCTCTTGCAATATTCTCACCTGCCGAGCGGTATAATATGCCGAAACTCTTTATCATATCAAACGGCGAACCGTAGACCGGACTTGTGTGCGAAAAATACCTGTTGTCCTTCATATCCTGTGACTTAAACCTTGCAACACGGCTAAGCTCCCAGTCCTCGGTAAGTTCCCTCAAACCGTTTTTTGCTCGCTCAGCATTTACAAGCCTTACAACCTCTTTTTCATATTCCCTTACCCCGGAATCGGCTTCGGGTATTTTTATCACCTGACCCGGGTATATGAGAGTCGGGTCAGAAATGCCCGGATTTGCACTGATGAGTTCATCAAGTCCAACCTGATGTTTTACAGCAATCTTCCACATACTGTCGCCCGATTGTACAGTATGGCGTGTCTCAGCCGATGCAACCGAAAGAAGCATTATGAATGCAGAAAATGCCGATACCGTCAGTTTCAAAATCCTTTTCATTATATATTCCCTCCTTTTTCAGAAATACCTTTTAAGTATAACATATATAAAAGAGGCAAATCAAATGTAATTACTGCCAATAGTCTGAATGGAGTTGTTTTAAATCTTTACATACTGAACAGAATATCCCGGCATTACACTTCCTGCGCCAAAGTCAAAGTTCTTGCCCGATAACAACTCAACTCCGCATCCGGCATTTGCGTTGTAATGTGCAACATACTCTGCTTCGTCTGCATTTATCAAAACAATCACTCTCTCGCCTTCAAATGCACGTTCAAATACCAACTGACGGTTTGTCATATGCAGTATCTCAAACGAGCCGTAGCAAAGGCCTTTTTCCTGCCTGTGCACTCTTGATGCCGATGCAACAAAAGCCGTAATGTCATTTTTCACAGGCGATATGATCTCAGGTCGAAGGGCATTGTCGCCATCTTCCTTTCTGCCCTCAATTCCCCACTCGCTTCCGTAGTAGATGCAGGGTATTCCCGGCATCGCCATCAGCACTCCAAACGCCGGGATAATATGGTTTTTATTTGTAAGATTAGATGCGATTCTTGTTACATCGTGGTTGTCAATAAATGAAATAAGGTGCTTACCACGGTAGAGACACCAGTCCTCTTTCCCGAACTGTCTGATAAGTGAATGCCCGATTTCGAACATGTTCATACAGTTAAAGGACGAGTATATTCCTTTAAAGCACTCATAGTTTGTGGCAGAGTGTAGCATTCTGTCATTTACTATGTCGTTATAGTTTCCGTGAATCATCTCGCCTGCCAGGAAAAACTCGGGATTCTTTTCAAGGCAAAAATCACGAAGCTCGGTCATGAACTGACGGTTTAGCATATATGCAACATCGAGTCTCAAGCCGTCAATCCCGAAATTATCCATCCAGTCACCGACATTTTTCAGAAGATATTCCTTAACCTCGGGATTATCAAGGTTTAACTTTACAAGCTCGAAATGCCCTTCCCAGCCCTCATACCAGAAACCGTCGTTATAGTGACTGTTTCCGTCAAAGTTTATGTAGAACCAATCCTTATAGGGCGAGTCCCAACGCTTTTCGATTACGTCACGGAATGCAAAGAATTCTCTGCCGACATGATTGAAAACACCGTCTAAAATAACCTTGATTCCGTTTTCGTGAAGCTTTTTGCACACCTCGGCGAAATCCTCGTTGGTACCAAGCCTTACATCTATTTTAGAAAAATCCCTTGTATCATAGCCATGCGCACTGCTCTCAAAAATCGGGCAGAAATACACCGCACTCACATTCAAATCCACCAGGTGCGGGATAAAGTCAGCCACCTTTTTTATTCTCGGGACTATAACACCATCATTTTCCCTCGGTGCTCCGCAAAATCCAAACGGATATATCTGATATATTACACTTTCTTCAAACCACATAATGTTCTCCTTTTTTTAATTCTTAACGCTGTTCTGCAATCAGTATACGATTCAGATACCGATTAGTTTTAATGAATTGACAACTATCGTTGTCATGAATTGGCTAAAGCCATGAATTGTTGCTATCGCAACATAATTTGAATTGCCTTTTAATGCACTTTAGTGCAATTCATGAGCCGCAAGGCTCAATTCATGAAATCCCTGATTTCAATTCATGCCGAAGGCAATTCATTGAGTTTGCTTTGCAAACTCATTCTATCACAAATCACGCGTACTTTCAATCATATTTTGCCATATAACACTTTTTTCAAATATTTTCCATATGCCTCTTTCACAATCTGACATTATATGCTATAATATTTAAATATAGTCTTGAATTTTAAAGGAAGTGTTATAAATGATTACAAAGTCAAGGCAAAAAGAAGCCGAAGCTCTCTTTGTGCCCAAAAAACGAAGTCTCTTTTCGACTATCCTTGCAAGCCTGGGCATTCTCCTGGTTTTTCTGAGCTTTTTGCTTTTCTTTTCTGCAAACTGGTACATAAAAACCTACGGCGAGCTCGGGTTTGGTGCAATCCTCTCCACCCTTTTCGGGAATATGACGGGTGTCGACAAAGGCCTTGTTCGTGACTATCTTGTATCGGCATTGGTGCCGTCGGTCATTCTGACACCAATTATTATCTTCATTTTGTTTTTCCTCCCGAAATTTGCAAAAGGGCTTGGAAAATTTTTAAACAAAAAAACGGCATCGGTCATTTCGGCAGTTTTGTCTTTAAGTCTTCTGGGAAGTGCTGCAGCGACCTCGGGGTTGTTTGAATATTTAGGCAATCTTTCGTATGAGACAACTATTTATGAGGACGAGTATGTTGACTCAGCCTCTGTCAATATCACATTCCCAGAGCAAAAGCGAAATCTTGTATTTATCTTCCTGGAATCAATGGAGACCACCTATG
The DNA here is from genome assembly GCA_045544615.1 of Clostridia bacterium. Classification (GTDB taxonomy): domain Bacteria; phylum Bacillota; class Clostridia; order UBA1381; family UBA1381; genus CAKSFT01. Next base: position 8,891 of record JAZPZI010000010.1, on the reverse strand, counting down.
CAGACATTGCATCGGGCGGTGCTATGGAAAACAATCTCATCCCGAATCTTCATCGTCTTGCATCGGAGAATATAAATTTCTCGCATAACGATAGCGTTGGCGGCGGTCATGCCGCATCAGGCTCAACCTGGACAATGGGTGCATTGGTTGCACAGTCCTCGGGTGTGCCGCTATCTTCGGGAATCTACGGCGAGCGGTATTATGAGAGCGGAAGCTTTCTCTCGGGTGTGACCTCGCTTGGTGACATTTTAAACGCCAACGGGTATTCACAGGCACTTATGGTTGGCTCAATGGCATCCTTTGCAGGCCGTGACAAATACTATTCCGACCACAAAACCGACTACATATACGACTACCACACCGCCATATCCGATGGAATAATCGAGGACGGATACTTCGTCTGGTGGGGTATGGAGGATAAATACCTCTACACTTACGCAAAGGACAAGCTGTTTGAGATGGCATCGGGCGATAAGCCTTTTGCATTTTCAATGCTGACGGTCGACACACACTTTGCAAACGGATATGTCTGCTCGGAGTGCAAAAACGACTATGAACGTCAGTATGATAACGTAATCACCTGTGCCGACAGACAGGTTGCTGACTTTGTCGAATGGCTGAAAGCCCAGGACTTTTACGAAAACACAACAGTTATAATCGTCGGTGACCATAACACAATGGATAACGCCTACATCAAGGAAACTGTAGATGACGACTATGAGCGACATGTCTATAATGTAATCTTAAATGCACCAGAAGATTTAGACACAACCTACTGCAAAAACCGCAGTTTCACAACTATGGATATATTCCCGACCACACTTGCCGCAATCGGTTGCCAGATTGAAGGCGAGCGACTCGGACTTGGCGTAAACCTTTTCTCGGGCGAGAAAACACTTGCCGAGCAATACGGCATTGACGCACTAAACCGTGAATTAAACAGCTATTCATCATTTTATATCACCGAGCTTTTGGGCTTGAATGAGAGCATTATCACAATCTGCAACGGAAAGACAATATCCTTTGCGATTCCTCACGAGAGCGGACGGTATCTGCTCCCGATGCGAGGTATAGTCGAAGCATTCGGCGGAAAGGTTGAGTGGAGTGCCGAGGCGGTAGAAATCACACTCGATGGCAAAAGCTATTTCCTTAAATCCTCTTCTGTAGGGGATTATGCAACAATCAGCTGGGCCGAAAACGGAAAAACACTTTCCCGTGAGTTTGCAAAAGACTATGTAAGCGATGCAAACTATATCGACGAACAGCTATTTTCCGAAATCTTCGGTCTGAAAATAAAGTATGATTTGGATAACAACAAAATTATAATAACAAAATAAAAACAGCCTTTCGGCTGTTTTTTATTTTGCAATATGTACATCCACCTGTGGGAATGGGATTTCGATTCCGTTTTTGTCGAACTCCTTCTTTACGGTTTCCAAAAGGTCAAAGTTTACTGTCCAGTAATCCTCCGCCTTACACCATGCACGGACTGTATAGTCAAGCGAGCTTTCATTATGATTTGAAAGTCTTGCAAACGGCTCGGGGTCCGAAAGTACAAGCGGATGGTTTGCCAAAACCTCATCAAGAATTGCTCTTACCTTTTCAACATCAGCATCATATGCAGTACTGAATGTGAGGTCTACTCGTCTTGTATCCTTCGCAGAATAGTTTATAATAGTTGAGTTTGTAAGAGTTCCGTTTGGCACAGTTATCTTCTTGTTGTCAGGTGTTATCAATACTGTATATACAACAGTTATCGCATCAACCGTTCCCGAAACACCCGATGCCTCCACAAAATCACCAACCCTGAACGGCTTGAATAGCAAAATCATAAGTCCACCGGCAAAGTTACTAAGTGACCCTTGCATAGCAAGACCGATTGCAACACCGCAGGATGCAAGAGCGGTTATAAACGAGGTTGTCGGGATGCCGAGCATCATTGCGATTGTGATAAAGAGCACAACATAGAGTGCGATTCCGCAAAAGCTTCTTAAAAAACTTCTGACACCGTCATCAATTCTATCGAGCTTTTTCGATGTCTTAATCCACTTTTTAATCCACTTGATAAGATTTACACCTATCACAAGCACCAAAATCGCCGCAATAAGCTTGCTTCCGAAGGAAACTCCAAGTTCAATCAATGAGTCCCATAACGCTTTTAAATCCATAAAAACACTTCCTTTTCTTAATTTGAATTTTTCTTTTTGTTCATTGCCAAGTTATTTAGTATAAGCTTATACTACCACAAATAAAATAAAAAGTCAAAACAAATTCGCCAAAGCAAATTTTTAGCATACCTCTTCCTTCTTAACTGTCACTTCAAAAAAACACACCCGATTGGGTGTGTTTTTTTGGTTTATTCAAGCCACAAAATCATCTCAAGCAGTCGCTTTACACATACCGCAAGCTGGTTTCTTGTTACTCCTTCAACTTCCGCAGTCGCCAATGTTCCGTCATTTGCAGTTGACGGCATATGAATATCATTTCCTGCAATTATTTCTTTTGTTCTGGATGCATGATTCCACCAATCGGTAGTTACAAGGCCATCATATCCCCATTCACCTCTTAAAATACCTGTAATGAGCTCGGCATTTTCCGATGCGCGGATACCATTGATTATATTATATGCTGTCATTAACAGGCGTGGTTTTGCTTCTTTGACACATATTTCGAATCCCTTAATATAAATTTCTCTTATTGCTCGTTCCGAAACAATAGAGTCAGATTCTCTTCTGTTCGTTTCCTTATTGTTGCAGGCAAAGTGCTTTGGTGTTGCCACAATATTCTGTGACTGTATTCCACGCACCATCGCAGCCGCCATCTTTCCTGTCAAAAACGGGTCCTCAGAATAATATTCAAAGTTTCTTCCGCAAAGCGGGCTTCTGTGGATATTAAGAGCAGGCGTTAACCAGATTGACAGATTATTCTCCTTTGTCTCCAATGCTCCTGCAACTCCGACCTTCTCAACAAGCTCTGTATTCCAGGTACAGGCAAGCATTGTAGCAACCGGAAAAGCAGTTGTTCTAACACCTGTAAACGGCTTTATGCGAACTCCTGCCGGGCCGTCCACCGTCATAGGTGCAGGGATTCCGTACTTTTCAAGCCCACCCATACCGTCGGTATTCGCAACGCCGGTATTCTTCGTACCAAGAAGCAATTTCATCATTTCCTCATCGGTAAGCTGTGTCAAAAATTCGTCAAGGGTTATTTCGCCGCTTAAAACATCGCAAAGCTTCTTTATATCCTCATCATTTTCCGGTATCTTTTTCTCACATGAATACTCGCACAGAAATTCTTTATTAGTCACCTTATGCTCGGGAACATCAACATATTCTCCCGTTGCTATCAAGCGTTTTCCAAGGTTTGCCGGAACACAGTACTCTGTAAGCTTTTCGGTAATTCTATTTTCCGACAGTTGATACTTATAGTCAAGCTCAGCGATGTTGCGAACCGAGTTGCCCACAAATATTTTATATTCTCCCGCCTCTAAAACATAGCAGGACTTTTCAACATCGCCTATATCATCATATGATGCCATTGATGCTATATCGAATGTCATAATTACAGTTTCGGTCTCACCCGGTGCTAAAAGCTTTGTTTTTTGGAATGCACAAAGTTCAAGGCTTGGCTTTGTAATTTTGCCCAAAGGTGCACTGTAATAGACCTGAACAACCTCTTTTCCGGCATAGTCTCCAGTGTTTTTAACATCTACACTTACAAGAATCTTTTCACCCGTCTTGCAGGCAGACATATTAGAAAGCTCAAAGCTTGTATAGGAAAGTCCGTATCCGAAAGGATAAACAACACAATCCTTCTTTCCGGGAATGGTTTCAAAATAACGGTAGCCTACAAATATATCTTCTGTGTATTTTACATAATCCTCCGATTCGTGGAAACCTGCCGACGATGGATAATCGTCAAATTCTCCTGCACAGGTATCAACAAGCTTACCCGATGGGTTTACATCACCAACCAGAATGTCGGCAGCTGCAAGACCGCCCTCTATACCGCCCTGCCAGAGCATCAGCGCCGCCTGAATTTTATCGTTTCCGGCAAACCATGATGTATCTATTATGGCTCCTGCATTAAGTAAAACAATAACATTTTTAAAATTGTCACAAACAGCAGCCACCATTGCTTTTTCATGCTTACTCAACACAAAATATGTATCTTCACCATCGTTTCTTCTGTCAAAGCACTCTTCAGAAAAACGATTGATTGTAATTATAGCGGTATCGGTAAAGTTTTTTGCCTCATCGAGCAAGTTTTGTGGAACTTCAACCTCGTCAAAACGACCGATTTTCGCGCCCGATTTGTATGCCTCCAGCGCCACCGCCTCATAAAATAGAGAAAGCTTGTCAAAAATCTCTATCCTATCGCTTTTGAGCTTTAGTCCCTCGTAGATGTTTCTCACATACTCACAATGAACATTTCCCGAGCCGCCGCCGCCCTTTACATAGTCAATCTGCGCCTTTCCGAATACTGCAACCTTTGTACCTTTTTTAAGTGGCAACACATTGTTGTTATTCTTCAGAAGAACCGTTCCCTCGCAAGCTGCCACTCTCGATAGTGCAATATGACGCTCACAGCCGGTAATCTTTGAATTGTTATCACCCAGCGGGATTGCCGGTTGATACTTGATTCTTGCCCATTTTTCCATTTCTGCCATTTTATAAGCCTCCCGTAGTTTTTTCTCTATTCTATCACACAAAAGATAATATTTATATATCTGTTTATGAGTTTTAATCATCAAAATATGCTTTTTTTATTTACTTTTTCTGCTTAATATGCTATATTGTATATGAGGTGATTATAAATGTTTACCTATTTTGAAAAGAAAGCGAACAAACTCTACACACACCATAAAGACAAATCATACGATTTCGAGTCGCATTTTCATAATAAAACAGAAATCGCATACTGCTTTTCAGGGTTACAAAAAGTCAAGGTCGGAGATACCGTCTATACCCTCAAATCCGGCGATGCGGTAATAATATTTCCAAATGTCGTTCATGAATATATAGCTTGCGAGGATTCCGAGATGAAAACCGAGAGTATCTCGCTTATAAGTGAAACCGACTATCTCACCGGTTTTTTGCCCGATCTGATAACCAAGCACCCACGCTCACCCTTTATAGAAGCAAAACTCATTCCTGAAAATTCTGTTCTTGCTTTCGAAAAAATGAAGAGCACAAAAGATAAAACCGAACTTCTCGGCTGGACATTCGTAGCATTATCGGGAATTTTTAAAATTCTCGAACTTATACCTGTCAAGGAATCGGGCGAGTTGAATCTTGCCCCAAACCTTATATCGTACATAAATTCAAACTTTGAAAAACCGCTTACAATCATGTATCTTGCAAAAGAATTCGGCTACAGCACCTCATATATTGCTCATATTTTTTATGATCAGTTGAAAATTCCGTTCAGGACATATCTGGGTGCAGTACGGTCAGAATATGCTGCCACCCTGATTTCCACAACCTCAAAAAGCCTTACCGAAATCGCATACGAGTGCGGCTACAATTCATTGAACACCTTTTGCAGATGCTTCAAAAAGCATTTTTCCAAAACCCCATCGGAATATAAAAGAGGAATAAAGAAAGCGGAAGAATAGAAAAAGGAGAACGAAATTCGTTCTCCTTTTTCGCTATTTATTTGAAACTTATAATTTTATCTCCCTTATAGGTAAGTGTTCCACGCTCTTTTTTTCTGTAACCGGAGTATGAGAATTCCGAAACATTAAAGCTCAATTTCTTCTTTCCAGCCTGAAAAACAATCACATAGTTTGTGGTGTTATATGCACCCTGTGTTCTTGACACAGGCTGATATGTATATTTTTCCACCACAACCGCCTTTACCTTCTTTACCGGTGCAATCCCGTTTCTTATAATCCTGACTATAATAAAAACAGTTAAGATGATACAAAAGAAAAGCGGTAACAATCCGATTATATCAATAATTTTTTCTGGCATACAGGCTTACTCCCCTCTGTTTTTGGGGAAATTAGAATGATGTATATGCAGTTTAAAAAGTATATATAATCTAATTTTATTACAATAATATCGGTTGTTAACATGGCTTTTGAAGATTCTCATTATATAGTGTTAATTTTAACTCAAGCGTTTTAATTTCATCGGTACCTTTTATGCTCGCATTACCATATAATGACATGCAAAATAACTACACCATCATTTGCTGAAAAATTAATAGTTTGGTTCTTTACGGAATTCTCAAATCTGTAAATATTATTTTCATCTTTGCCATCGTATATAAATCCCCAATCTTCTAACAAATCAGCATATACTTCAAAGAAATTGTCATGCCTGTTATTATATAGATCAGCAACATTATAGTAATAAGAGATCCATTGAATTGAAGCTACTGAACTTGTGTTAACTTTTCCATTTACACCAAAGTAATGACCAAAATCCGGAACTGCTGACGCTTCTTGGAAAGCTTCTACCTTTTCATCCTGATTTAAACTTAAAGTAATTGCAGTACATTTAACTCCATTTTTTTCGGCAAACACATCATAAATAACGCTGTATGTTCCTGTTGTATTTACTAAAAGGTATTCATAAAAGTTATCTGATGCAAGTGCGAATCCCCATTCTTTTAAAACTTTACAATACAAATTAATTGAATATGTGTATGTATCTGCATTGTTTAAATCCTCGTGCGAATAATAATATGTTACTGCATTTCCCGATGAAATCTCTGAATACACCGGAACTGCATTGTATGCCCCAAAATCAGGAACAACAGGAAAAGCATTATATGCTTTTATCTTAGAATTTTCATTGCCAGTAACCACAGAGATAAACGAATTAGAATATTTGTTATTTGCAAGAGAAATATAGGACATAGGTAGTGCTAAATTCAAATTCTGTCCATCAATATAACAAGCTGATGTAATACCAATAACTTCCCCGTATTTATTGAGCAAAGCACCACCGCTACTACCTGATGATATAGCAGCACTTGTTTGTATGTAAGATACATTTTCTTCTGTTCTCTGCGGATTAGAAATCAACCCTTGCGAAATAGTATTTTGTAGTCCAAGCGGACTGCCTATTGCAAAAACAGTTGCACCTCCAACTACCGTCGAAGAGGCACCTATTTCTAAATAGCTTGCATTTTTTACACCGGTATCAAGTATAGCCCAATCTTCGCTTTCATTAAAGTCGTACACGCCTATTACGTCATATGTTTTTTTATCGTTAGAAAGTGTTATTTTAGCAGAATAGCAACCATTTATGACATGGTAATTTGTTATAGCAGTTCCCTTATTGTCAATAAAGAAACCACTGCCGGAAGCTGTCATTTCCCCAAATGAATTGTATACTTCTATATAAAATACCGCCGACGAACATTTTTCGTAAATTTGTTCGGCAGAGAGTTCTTTTTTGTTATCTTTTAAATTATCTTCAAAAGAATTGCCGTAGTAGGTATCATATTGATTTTTTGAAAAAACTCCAGCCGATATGAGTTTCTCAGCCAATGTTTGTTCGGAGTTTTTCAATGTTACAGAAAGCGCTGCGTGTGATATAGCTACCGCATCTGCCCTCCAGAAGTTATCAACATCCACAGAACTTGGCATAATGTTGATATTCTTTGCAAGAGTATAAGGATTATCCCATGTGAAGTCAATTCCGTCTGTATCAGAATATCCTAACGCTCGCAAGATAAAAGTTATATACATTGCTGAACTTGCATTTTCAACTCCAAATATTGTAGAGGATGTTCCTTTAGTTAATCCATTTTCATAGGCATATCCAACATATTTATCAGCCCAAGCAGGAACATCTGTGAAAGGATGACTGTAATTACTATTTAAAGTCTCCGCCTCTTTACCTAATACTCTAATAAGCATAACAAGAGCCTCAACTCTTGTAGGCTCACGATTAAGATCAAAGTTTGTATCTGATACACCTTTGAATAATCCAAGAGCTTTTAAATCTGTAGCCAATTCTTCTTCAAACGAAGTATCTCTTGACGATTGAGCATAAGTGGCTTGCGGAACAAATCCTACAAACATTGTAATGAATAAAAGTAGCGATAAAATTGTTTTTTTCATAAGTATAACCCTTTCTTTTATAATATTTATAAAAAATGCGTAGCCCATGTCTCAGAGCTACGCACGAAAAACGCACGGCTCTGACATAAGGTTGCTACACTCTTATATAACTTGCATCTACATAGAGAAGTCGTCAGAGAGTACGCTTTTACCAATTAGCGTACCTCCTCTATGCACAAAATATACAAGTATATACACTTAACACATTTTAATTAAAAGTGTAGCATAATTATTATATCATAGCTTTATCAACATTTCAAGAGTTTATAAAACATACTTTTCTATAAAAAAACAGAACGCTCTAGATTGTCATCTAAATCGTTCTGTTTTGGTGGCTCCTCGTGTTGGGCTTGATACCTGCGACATCATGATTAACTCATCATGCGCTCTACCGAGTTGCGGTGGAGTCCAAATTTTAATTTGGTTCACGACACCCATGCGAAAACATCCCAAATCTTTGATTTGGCCGATGTTGACCGCGTGCTGACGAACCTCGTTAGCTCAAAAAAATCGGAGCAAATTACTTTGCTCCGATTGGCTCCTCGTGTTGGGCTTGAACCAACGACATCATGATTAACAGTCATGCGCTCTACCGACTGAGCTAACGAGGAATATTTGGTTTTACTTTTAAAAAAGATAAGCCAAGAATCCGAATTGCTTCGGATTCTTGGTTCCGGCAACTATCTACTTTCCCGGGCGGTCTCCCGCCAAGTATCATCGACGTAAAGGAGCTTAACTTCCGTGTTCGGGATGGGAACGGGTGGATCCTCCTTGCTATCGTCACCGGATATTCTCTTTTGGGGGTTATACC
>JAZPZI010000009.1:0-14214 GCA_045544615.1 Clostridia bacterium | reverse complement strand
TTCTTCATCAAAATCACTCTCCTTAAAATTTTTTCTTTTCTTTTTGACTACGGTATCAGTTTAACATAGTATATGTAAACTCTAAAAGCAAATGTATGTTAATTGTAAGTTAAGAAAATAGCCCAACCAAATCAACAAGACATAACTGCTTAATTTAATAATCATTTTACAGTTATCTTGATGCTTTATCTCTCGGATAAGGGATAAATAGAGTTATTATAATAAGCATTGCATGACAATTTCTCCGGATTTTGCAAAACAAAATGCAACACCTGTCTGCATCTATAATCTATACGCTTAAAATTATAAATTACATAAACAAGTGTTGCATTTCAGTTTGCAATTGAACTTAAATAATTAACTTCTTTATTATTTCTTCCAAAATGACAGGATTTGCCTTTCCTGCTGTTTTGCCCATAGCCTGCCCCATAAGAGCCTCAAACGCTTTCACTTTGCCTCTTTTGTAATCAGTAACGAGTTTCTCGCTGTTCTTCAAAACTTCATTAGCAATATCCGCAAGTATTTCACGGTCATTGATTTGTGTAAGCCCTTCTTTTTCAACGATAGCTTTAGGATCAAAGTCTTCCTTCCACATTCTACTAAGTAATCGCTTTACTGTGGACGAATTAATAATCTGCTCACCGAATAGTGTCGCAAGATTAGCCAAATTCTCAGCTGCAATTGGACAGAAAAATTCGTCTTTGTTGAGCCTCATTATTTCCGTTATAAAAATGTTTGCGACAATTTTATGGTACTTGGTATATTGGACAACTTCTTCAAAATAACTTGCCATACTCGGTTCAGCTAACAATGCATCACTGTCATATGCTGTAAGCCCGTAAACTTTTATATACCTTTCCTTTTTGTTATCAGGAAGTTCAGGAATAGTGCTTTTTATTATTTCTATTTCATCATCTGTGAGTTCTATTGGAGGTAAATCGGGGTCAGGGAAATATCTGTAATCGTTTGCGTTTTCTTTTGACCTCATAGTATAAGTTTTACCAGTTTCCTGATCAAACTTTCTCGTTTCCTGAACTATTTTTTCTCCAGATTCTATTGCGTTAATTTGCCTTCTATACTCATACTCAATAGCTTGTACAACATAATTAAATGAGTTAATATTTTTCATTTCAGTTCTGGTTCCAAATGCTTCGGTTCCTTTTTCACGGACGGAAAGGTTTACATCACATCTGAATGAACCCTCATTTTTTTTACAATCTGAAATTCCGGTATAAAGGATAATGGCGCGGAGTTTCTGCAGATATGCTTTTGCTTCCTCCGCCGAGCGTATATCCGGTTCGGAAACTATTTCAATAAGCGGAACACCACAGCGGTTGCAGTCAATCATAGTTCCGTGAATATCATCATGCACAAGCTTTCCGGCATCCTCCTCTATATGAATTCTCGTTATACCGATTCGTTTTGAGCCTGATTCTGTTTCGATATCAAGATAACCGTGCTCGCATAAAGGCAGGTCAAATTGACTAATCTGATATGCTTTGGGAAGGTCCGGATAGAAGTAGTTTTTTCTGTCCTGCTTTGAAAAGTTTGCTATTTTGCAGTTTGTTGCAAGTCCTGCTTTAACTGCATATTCGACAACCTTATCGTTTAAGACGGGCAGTGTTCCAGGCAAGCCCATACATACCGGACAGGTATGGCTATTAGGTTCTGCTCCAAAGCTTGTTTCACAATTGCAGAAAATCTTTGTTTTTGTTTTGAGTTCGACATGAACCTCAAGACCTATTACCATTTCATACTCTTTAGCCATTACTTTGACACCTCCTCTAAAACAGCAGCAGCTCTGTACAGCATCTTTTCGGAAAACGCAGGACCTATAAGCTGTGCTCCTACGGGCATATTTCCTTCACCCCTGCCGCACGGTACGCTGATTGCAGGAACACCCGCGATATTAACCGGAACACTATAAGCATCTCCCATATACATTTCAAGCGGATTTTTACTTTTCTCACCAAGCTTATATGCAACAGTAGGTGCTACGGGCGATAAAATGAAATCACACTTTTTAAAGCTGTTTTCAAAGTCATTCATTACAATACTTCTGATTTGCAATGCTTTTTTATAATACGCATCATAATATCCCGATGAAAGAGCAAATGTTCCAAGCATAATTCTCCTTTTAACCTCTTTTCCAAAGCCTTCACTGCGGCTCTTTTTGTAAAGGTCATGGATATTCTCAAAGCAGTCTGTTCTGTATCCATAACGAACTCCATCAAAACGGGATAAGTTTGACGAAGCTTCTGCAGAAGAAATAATATAGTAAGCCGCAAGTGCGTTATCAATTGATGGCATTGAAATATCTACGATTTCTGCGCCCTCGTTTTTCATTCGCTCCGCTGCTTCAAATACAGCATTTTTAACATCGTGTGAAATACCCTCACCAAAAAATTCTTTAGGCAGTCCGATTTTCATTCCCTTTATACCTTTTCCAATATCCTCGGTAAAATCGCCCTGACTTTTATAAATGTTGGTAGCATCTCTTTTGTCTGCGCAGGAAATTGCACTTAAAACAATGGCATTGTCTTTTACGGTAGAAGTAAGCGGACCAATCTGATCGAGTGATGATGCAAACGCAACAAGTCCGTATCGTGATACCGTTCCGTATGTCGGTTTCATACCTACAACACCGCAAAATGATGCAGGCTGACGGATGGAACCACCTGTATCAGAGCCAAGAGTAAATGCCGCTTCCTTTGCCGCAACACAGGCAGCACTTCCACCCGAGCTTCCGCCCGGCACACGGGTAATATCAGCCGGATTTTTCGTTGTCTTAAATGCTGAGTTTTCCGTTGTAGAACCCATTGCAAACTCGTCCATATTAAGTTTTCCAAGAATAACTACATCTGCCTTTTTCAGCTCTTCTATAACACACGCATCATACGGAGGAATGTAGTTTTCGAGCATTTTTGAAGCACAGGTTGTTTTTACTCCTTTTGTACAAATGTTATCTTTGATTGCACACGGAATACCGGCAAGCGGTTCAAGGCTTTCGCCGGAGAGTCTCTTTTTATCAACCGCTTCTGCCTTTTTAAGCGCGGTTTCAAAGTCGGTTGTAATATAAGCTCCTATCTCGGAATCTGTATTTTTTATTTGAGCAATATAAGCATCTGTAAGTTCTCTGGATGAATATTCACCTTTCTTTAGCGATTCTATATGCTCCGAAACACTTCTTTTTATTAAATCTAAACTCATAATTCTGCCCTCCGTCTTAATTTTCTACCACACGGGGAACTGTGATATATCCGTCTGTTTTTGTTGGAGAAGCTGCAAGAAGCTCATCTCTCTCCACATTATGAATAATTACTTCATCATCGTGAAAAACATTGCTTATCGGAATAAGATGTTCCTTCGCCTTTATATTTGATGTATCAACCCTTGTGATTGTATCTGCAAATGCTATGATAGAATTCATATCCTCTGCGTAGCTTATTTTATCTTCATCTGTAAGGTACAGACATGCAAGGTTTGCTATATTTTCAACATCAATTGTGATTTCTTTTTCTTTCTTTTGTTCCGACAATGCAGAATTTTCTTCCGCCTGTACAGCTTCTGTAAGACCAAGTACATCAAGCTGAGCTTTATCTACAAAATCAGGTGCTCCGGTAAGGGGACAAGACGCATCCTTAATCTTCGGAAAAGCAATAATATCACGAAGAGAATCGGCGCCAACCATAAGCATTACAAAACGGTCAAGTCCAAATGCAAAACCGCCGTGCGGTGGAGTTCCGTATCTGAAAGCATTTACCATAAAGCCAAAACGCTCATCAATTGTCTTTTTGTCAAACCCCAAGGCTTCAAACATTTTCTCCTGCACACGTCTGTCGTGAATTCTGATTGAACCTGAACCAAGCTCGATTCCGTTAAGCACTACATCGTATGCTTGTGCCCTCACTCTTCCGGGATCTGTCGTAAGATACTGTACATCCTCCGGATATGGCATTGTAAACGGATGATGTGTCGCAACATATCTATTTTCCGCTTCGGAATATTCAAACTGCGGAAAATCAATTACAAACAGGAATTTATAATCATTTTTTCTGCGCAGTCCAAGCATATCACCCAAATCAAGTCTGAGTCCGCCAAGCGTTCTTCTCACAACATCAAGCTTATCAGCACAAAACAGTATAAAGTCACCGGGCTTTGCTTTGACAGCATCAAGCAATTCTTTCATTTCATCTTCAGTAAAATATTTTGTGAGAATAGAATATATTTCTCCGTTTTGCTTATATGCAATCCATGCCATACCCTTTGCACCGTAGCCCATTGCTTTTTCGGTTAAATTCTCAATGGTTGAACGTGTAAAGTCTGCCTGTCCGGTTACACATATCGCTCTTACATAGCCACCGCTTTGTGCAACCTTTTTAAACACGCTGAAGGAACATTTTTTTGCAATATCCGTAACATCAACAATCGGCAACTCAAATCTGATATCAGGCTTATCCGAGCCATATACATCCATCGCTTCCTGCCAGGTCAGGCGCGGAAAGTCATAATGTATTTCCTTTCCCGTTGTCTCTTTATAGATATACTTAAACATTTTTTCAAGATGATTTAAGATATCTTCCTGTTCTACAAAAGACATTTCCATATCAACCTGCGTAAATTCAGGCTGACGGTCTGCTCGCAGGTCTTCATCACGGAAGCATCTCGCAACCTGATAATATTTATCAACACCACCAACCATCAAAAGCTGTTTGAATATTTGAGGCGATTGAGGAAGTGCATAAAATGTTCCCGGATTCACACGGCTCGGCACAAGATAATCTCTTGCTCCTTCCGGTGTTGATTTTGTAAGCATAGGTGTTTCAACATATAGAAACCCGTTATTATCAAGATAGTCCGATGCAGCCTTTTGAACTTTATATCTGAATTTCAGATTGTTATAAAGCTCCGGTCTGCGAATATCCAAAAATCTGTATTTCAATCGAAGCTCTTCACGAACTTTACTTCCGTCATCAATCGAATATGGTAAACTGTCCGCCTGTGAAATAAGTTCAATTTTATCTGCAGCAAGTTCTATTGTTCCGGTAGCAATCTTTAGGTTAATTGTTTCTTCGTCTCTTTCTCTGACCGTGCCTTTTATAGACACTACCGACTGCAAACGCAGCCTTTCGATTAAGCTAAACTCATCAGCGCTCACTTTACCTTCATCCACAACAACCTGTAAAACGCCTTCACGGTCACGAAGATCAATAAATATGATTCCGCCCATATCACGCTTCGTAAGAACCCACCCCGAACATATCTGCTGCGTTCCTATGTGTTCAGGTCTTAAAAGGCCACAATATTCTGTTCTCTTCATAGATTTATTCCTCCTGAATCTTTACTTATATGCTGTGCCGTGAAATGGATTTGTAAACGCACAAAAGGTGTCACCTAAGTAACAACCCCTATAGAACACAGTCATATTTTTAAATATTCAGCATTCTACAGGGCGATTGCTGTACCGGCGGTGCCACCTGTATTTTTTCTCATTAACATTGCCGATTGACGCACGGCACACGGCGCACCTACTAAAATTTCTTCTTTCAGATTGCAGCTCGAAAAGTGTTATTCATACGGGACCGGGACATGGCTTCCACCATCCCATGCTCGCTATACCCGGCTTATCCGTATTACTTCTCTTTTCTCAAACGCTTTTAACTTTTAAGTTTTTATCAATCGTGAGTCGTTGTATTCTGATTGTACTCACTTGCCGGTTTTTCATCTCTGTCAAGAAATGCTTTCTCATAAAGCGGATCAATCTTCGGTGTCCTGACCTGCATTTTAGGAAGTAAATCAGTAAAATCTATACTCTTTACAAAGTTTTCAGTTTGTTTTTTATCTGCCATACAAAAAGCTCCTTTCAAATCTTATTCAACATCTTGCAGTGCATCGTAGCCTTCTTCACCGGTACGAACCTTCACAACATTTTCAACATCGTAAACAAATATCTTACCGTCACCGATATGTCCTGTGTATAGAACCTTCTTTGCCGTTTCAATTACACTTCTTACAGGAATCTTGCTTACAACAATATCTACCTGAATCTTAGGCAGAAGGTTTGTTTCAACAGGAATACCTCTGTAATACTCCGGCTTTCCTTTCTGAACACCGCAGCCCATTACATGAGATACTGTCATACCTGTTATTCCAAGCTTTACCATTGCATTTTTAAGTGCTTCAAATCTTGCTTCCTTACAAATAATTTCAACCTTAGTAAATTTAGCAGTTGTTCCTTCTTCAAATGCCGGTACTTTCTTTACAGGTATCGCTTCAGCTACCGGAGTATCGCCTATAACATATACAGTATTTTCATCCTCATCTTCCAAAACAGTATCAGGCTGCATTGCAAAACCTGCATATGCGGATGGCAAACCGTGCTCTGTAGCATCAAGACCGATGATCTCCTCTTCTCGTGAAACACGAAGTCCTGCAGTAGCCTTAATTACAAGGAATGTGATTGTTATTGTTATAGCCGTCCATATCGCCACTCCCAAAAATCCTGTCATCTGTATGCCTAACAATTCAAAACCGCCGCCATAAAACAATCCGGTAAGAGTTTCGCCTGATGCGTTTGTAATCGAATATCCGGGAGCTGCATCGGTGGCAAACAAAGCAACCGCTAATGTACCCCATATACCGTTTAAGCAATGTACTGCAACCGCACCTACAGGATCATCAATATGTAATTTATAATCAAGAAGCCATACACCGAATACGACTAAAACACCGGCAACTGCACCTATTATGGTTGCACCCAAAGCATCAGTTACATCACAGCCTGCGGTAATGGCTACCAGACCTGCCAATGAAGCATTTAGACACATTGAAACATCCGGTTTACCGTATTTAATCCATGTAAAGATCATACATACAACTGTTGCAACTGCCGGAGCAACCGTTGTTGTCAAAAATATTGAACCTAACTGTTCAACCGATGTTGCCGCAGCACCATTAAACCCATACCAACCAAGCCAAAGGATGAATACACCAAGTGCTCCAAGTGCGATACTATGACCAGGAAATGCATTGACCTTTGTAATTTTGCCATTGGAATCCTTATTAAACTTTCCAATACGAGGTCCTAAAATTTTTGCACCGATTAAAGCTGAAATACCGCCTACCATATGAATTGCACACGAACCGGCAAAATCATGGAAGCCGATTTGTGCAAGCCAGCCTCCGCCCCAAATCCAATGTGCCTCAATAGGATAAATCAGAGCTGAAATTACAGCTGAATATATGCAGTACGAAAGGAACTTTGTTCGTTCTGCCATGGCTCCTGAAACAATTGTTGCCGTTGTTGCACAAAATACAAGATTAAATACAAAACTTGAGAAATCAAAATTCGCGTAGCTTGTAAATAAATCAAATCCGGGCTTACCAATAAATCCAAACAAGTCCTCGCCCATAAGTAAACTAAAACCTATCAGAATAAATACCACAGTACCGATACAAAAATCCATCAAGTTTTTCATGATAATGTTTCCTGTATTCTTGGCTCTTGTAAAGCCGGCTTCGACCATTGCAAATCCTGCCTGCATCCAAAATACCAATGCAGCTCCTATCAAAAACCATACCGCAAAAACCTGTGTGGTTGCTGTCTCCATTACCATTTCTCTAATTATTTCATTCATAAAAAAACATCTTCTTTCTTAAACCCATTGCCAATTATCTAACACCGAAAAGCAATTCTCCGTATGTTGGGAACGGCCAATATTTTTCTGCTGTAATGACCTCCGCCTCATCACAAGCTACTCGGAGTTCGCTCATTTTCGGAAGTAATTCATCACGAATCATATATCCTTCCTGCTCAACATTTGCACTGTCAGAGAGTTTGCAGAGAACTTTATCGAGTTCATCACATTTTTCAAAAATCTGACCTGAAAGGAGAGAAAGCTTTCTGACTGTTCCGGTTTCATATACGCATGAAACTTCTGCATCAAGAGCCTTTTTCTTTCCTGCTGCTGATGCAATGAATGCGGTATATTCTTCAATTGCAGGCAAGATTTCCTTCTTAGCCATCTGAGACATAGTGTTAGCTTCGATTGTAACTGTCTTACAATAGTTTTCCAAAGTAATTTCGCAACGGGATTTAAGTTCTGCCTCTGAAAACACCTTATGGCTTGTAAGCATATCTACGTTTTTCTTGTCAAGTAAATGCGGAATCGCATCCGGTGTTGTACGAAGATTCAAAAGTCCTCTCTTCTCTGTAGCCTCTTTAATCCATTCATCATCATAGCCGTTGCCGTTGAAAATGATACGCTTATGGTCTTTGATCGTTTTCTTAATCATTTCGTGGAGTGCGGTTTCAAAGTCATCTGCATTTTCAAGCCTGTCAGCATAAATCTTAAGGCTTTCTGCAACAGCAGCGTTAAGCATAATATTTGCACAAGCGATACTATTTGAAGAACCGAGCATACGGAATTCAAACTTATTACCGGTAAATGCAAATGGTGATGTTCTGTTTCTATCGGTTGTATCACGGTTAAACTTAGGAAGTACATCGACTCCCAGTTTCATCTGAGTCTTTTCTGAACCCTTATACGGTGTATCTGTTTCAATTGCTTCCAAAACTGCATTCAGTTCATCGCCAAGGAACATAGAAACAACAGCCGGCGGTGCTTCATTTGCACCAAGTCTATGGTCATTTCCGGCAGTTGCAACCGAAATACGGAGTAAATCCTGATAATCGTCAACAGCCTTGATTACTGCGCAAAGGAACAGCAAGAATTGTGCGTTCTCATATGGCGTTTCGCCGGGAGACAGAAGATTTACACCTGTGTCAGTTGCCATAGACCAGTTGTTGTGTTTACCACTTCCATTTACGCCTGCAAACGGCTTTTCATGAAGCAAGCATACAAGACCGTGACGTGCAGCTACCTTCTGCATGATTTCCATTGTGAGCTGGTTATGGTCGGTTGCAATATTTGTAGTTGTATAAATCGGCGCGAGCTCATGCTGTGCCGGTGCAACCTCATTATGCTGAGTCTTTGCAAGGATTCCGAGCTTCCAGAGTTCTTCATTGAGTTCCGTCATATATGCTTCTACTCTCGGTTTGATTACACCGAAGTAATGGTCATCCATTTCCTGACCTTTCGGAGGTTTTGCACCAAAGAGTGTTCTGCCTGTATAAATCAAATCCTTACGCTTTTCAAACATTTCCTTGGGAACAAGGAAATATTCTTGTTCCGGACCGACAGAAGTATGCACATACTTAGCCTCTGTACCAAAAAGCTTCAGAATACGAAGTGCCTGCTTATTTAACGCTTCCATTGAACGAAGGAGTGGTGTCTTTTTATCAAGGGCTTCGCCGCCGTATGAACAAAAAGCTGTAGGAATACAAAGTGTTTTCCCTTTTATGAAGGCATATGATGTGGGATCCCACGCAGTATATCCTCTTGCTTCAAAAGTTGCACGTAATCCGCCTGAAGGAAAGCTTGAAGCATCCGGTTCTCCTTTGATAAGCTCTTTTCCCGAAAAATCCATAATAACTCTGCCATCAGGTGAAGGAGAAATAAAACTGTCATGCTTTTCGGCAGTTATACCTGTAAGAGGCTGGAACCAATGTGTATAATGTGTGGCTCCGTTTTCAACTGCCCATTCTTTCATGGCATCCGCAACGGCATTGGCTACATTTGAGTCAAGCTGCGCTCCTTCATCAATTGTCTTCTTCAGTGAGTTGTACACCTTTGATGAAAGTTTAGATTTCATAACTCTGTCATCAAAAACTAAGCTTCCAAAATAATCCGGTACGGTTTTCATAGTAAAACATCTCCTTATAAACAGCAAAAGACACCTTCAATGTAAAAAATATCACATTAAAGACGCCTTTGCCTTTTTACTTATATTTATTTATTTTTTAGTATTAAACAATACCCTGTGCATTCATTGCATCTACTACTTTTTCAAAACCTGCAATATTTGCACCTACCACATAGTTTCCGGGGAATCCGTAACGCTTTGCGGCATCATCAATGTTGTCGAAAAGATTAACCATAATATCTTTAAGCTTTGAATCAACCTTTTCGAAGGACCAACTGAGTCTTTCACTATTCTGACTCATCTCCAATGCTGAAGTTGCTACACCACCTGCATTTGCAGCTTTACCGGGTGCAAAGAGCACTCCGTTTTCCTGAAGGTATTTTGTCGCATCAGCAGTTGTTGGCATATTTGCACCTTCTGCAACTGCGATTACACCATTTTTAACCAAGGTCTTTGCATCATCAAGTTCAAGCTCGTTCTGTGTTGCACAAGGAAGCGCAATATCCGCTTTGATGCTCCAAACACCCTTACCTTCGTGATACTCGGAATTTGGTCTGTAGTTCTTATATTCGGTAAGTCTCTGTCTCTTTACTTCCTTGATTTCTTTAAGAGCAGCAACATCAATACCGTCAGGATCATATACCCAGCCGTTTGAATCAGATACGGTAACAACCTTTGCACCAAGCTGATGTGCTTTCTCTACAGCGTAAATTGCAACATTACCGCTTCCTGAAACGACTACGGTTTTTCCTTTGATATCCTTTCCGTTTTTCTTAAGCATTTCATCGGTAAGATACAAAAGACCATAACCGGTTGCTTCTGTTCTCGCAAGTGAACCGCCATATGAAAGACCTTTTCCTGTAAGAACGCCTTCAAACAAGCCTCTGAGCTTTTTATACTGTCCGAACATATATCCGATTTCTCTTGCACCTGTACCAATATCTCCGGCAGGAACATCAGTATCAGCACCGATATATTTACAAAGCTCACTCATAAAGCTTTGGCAAAATGCCATAATCTCTCTGTCAGATTTTCCCTTGGGATTGAAATCACTGCCTCCCTTACCGCCGCCAATCGGAAGCCCGGTAAGTGAATTTTTGAAAATCTGCTCAAATCCTAAGAACTTAATGATTCCGATATTAACTGACGGATGAAGTCTCAAGCCGCCTTTGTATGGACCGATTGCACTGTTAAATTGTACACGGTATCCGGTATTAACCTGAACATCACCCTTATCATCAATCCACGGTACCCTGAACTTGATTTGTCTTTCGGGATTAACTAGTCTTTCAAGCAGTGCATCTCTTCTATACGCTGCCTCATTTGCGTCAACAACAGGTCTGATTGAGTCAAGAACTTCACGAACCGCCTGATGGAATTCCGGTTCATTAGGATTTTCTCTTTCAACCCTTTCGATTACTTCATCTACATACGACATTTTTTGTTCCTCCTTTAGCAGCGAAAAGAAAAAAGCGCCTCCAAGAGTATAGAAATACTCTTAAAGACGCCATTGCCTTATCTCCACAAACTCATATTATATTGTTAAAACAAAAGAAGCGTCCTCGAGAACCGAATCTCGAAGACGCCTTTGCCTTCAACTGCACACATTATACACCCAATTTTTTTATTTGTCAACCCTTTTTTTGAATTTTTTACTAAAAAACTTTCAGATATTTGGTAAATTTACGTTTTTCTCTTGACAAATTTGAAGTTTTAGTATATAATGGTTGCAAATGAGCAAAGACGTTCATTCATTTAGAAGAGTTTTCTTCTAAGTGAGTGACGTCTTTTTTTGTTTATTTATTCGTTTTATTATTTGCATGAAAGGACGTGGACCTATGAACACAGAAGGTCAGGTACGAATCCCTTCCGGATGTGCAATTGCTGCAGTTATATCTAAAGAAGGAAATCGCATGACGGGTGAAAAAATAATAGAAGCTATGAAACCTATGCATGACCGCAGCAACGGTCTCGGCGGTGGTTTTGCCGCTTATGGCATATACCCCGAATATAAAGAGTTTTACGCGCTTCACTTTTTCTTTAATGACCGCACCACCCGAAAGGACTGTGAAAAATTTTTAAAGGAAAGATTTGAAATTGTCAAATCCGAAATTCTCCCTACACGGAAAATTCCCCAAATTACGGACGAGCCTGTTATATGGAGATATTTTGTGGCACCTTTAAAATCTGTACTTCTCTCCATGCAGCTTGATGAAAACGAGTTCGTTGCAAGAACTGTAATGAAAATAAATACAGAAATGCCCGGAGCATACGTATTTTCAAGCGGTAAAAATATGGGAACATTCAAGGCGGTAGGTTTTCCGGAGGATGTCGGTGTGTTTTATAAGCTTGATGAATACGAAGGCTATTCGTGGACAGCACACGGTCGTTATCCTACCAATACTCCCGGTTGGTGGGGCGGTGCTCATCCGTTTACACTTCTTGATTATTCAATAGTACATAATGGTGAAATATCATCCTATGATGCTAACCGCCGTTTTATAGAAATGTTTGGATACAAATGTACACTCCAGACCGATACAGAGGTTATTACATATATAATGGATTATCTGCTCCGCAGACAAGGGCTATCACTTGGCGAAGCCGCAAGTGTTATTGCTGCACCATTCTGGAGCACTATAGAAAATAAGACAGATTTTGAGGATAAAGAAAAACATATTTATCTTCGTACACTGTTTCCGAGTCTCCTGATTACAGGACCGTTTTCTATTGTGTTTGGTTTTAACGGAGGACTTATGGCTCTTAATGACCGCTTGAAGCTCCGCAGTATGGTAGTCGGTGAAAAAGACGACAAGGTATTTATTGCAAGCGAAGAAGCCGCTATCCGTGTAATGGAACCTGATGCTGAAAACATTTGGGCACCTGCCGGCGGAGAACCTGTTATCATCAAAATGGAGGAAGGTGTTAAGTTATGAGCGTAGAATTTATCTATCCCGAATTTGAAGTTATAAGAAATCAGAATCGCTGTATCGGCTGCCGTGTCTGTGAAAGACAATGTGCAAATGAAGTACATACATACGATGAAGAAAACAAAATGCTCATAAGTGACGAAACCAAATGTGTAAACTGTCAGCGTTGTGTTTCTCTTTGCCCTACAAGAGCGATAAAAATTGTTAAAAGCGACTGCACACTTCGTGAAAATGCAAACTGGCAGAATGATACCATTAAAGAAATATATAAGCAGGCTTCAAGCGGCGGTGTTCTGCTTTCATCTATGGGTAATCCCAAGCCACTTCCGGTATATTGGGATAAAATCCTGATTAACGCATCCCAGGTAACAAACCCTCCTATTGATCCGCTCCGTGAACCAATGGAAACCCGTGTTTTCCTTGGCAAAAAACCCGAAAAGATTCAGCGAGATGAAAACGGGAAGTTAAAGTGCGAGTTACCTCCTCAGCTTGAGCTTTCAATGCCAGTTATGTTCTCTGCAATGAGCTACGGTTCTATCAGCTATAACGCACATGAATCTTTGGCAAGAGCCGCTACCGAGCTTGGTATTTTATATAACACAGGAGAGGGCGGTTTGCACGAGGATTTCTATTGTTACGGAGAAAATACAATTGTTCAGGTAGCCTCCGGTCGTTTCGGTGTTCACAAGGATTACTTAGAGGCAGGTGCAGCCGTTGAAATTAAGATGGGACAAGGTGCAAAGCCGGGTATCGGCGGACATCTGCCGGGAGCAAAAATCGTCGGAGATGTATCAAGGACAAGAATGATTCCTGAAGGCAGTGATGCTATTTCTCCCGCTCCGCATCACGATATCTACTCTATCGAGGATTTAAGGCAACTTGTATTCTCTCTTAAAGAGGCAACAGAATACAAAAAGCCGATTATTGTAAAAGTTGCGGCAGTTCATAATATTGCCGCTATTGCAAGCGGTATCGCACGAAGTGGTGCTGATATTATTGCAATAGATGGTTTTCGTGGCGGCACAGGTGCCGCTCCGACTCGCATCCGTGACAATGTTGGCATCCCGATTGAGCTTGCACTTGCATCTGTTGACCAAAGGCTTCGTGATGAGGGTATCAGAAACAATGTCTCTTTAGTTGTAGGCGGTTCTATCCGCAGTGCGGCAGATGTTGTTAAGGCGATAGCATTGGGGGCAGATGCTTGCTATGTTGCTACGGCGGCGCTCCTTGCTCTCGGATGTCACCTTTGCCGTACCTGTCAGACCGGCAAGTGTAATTGGGGTATCGCAACACAAAGACCTGAGCTTGTAAAAAGACTTAACCCTGATATGGGAAGCGAACGCTTAATAAATTTGATGAATGCTTGGAGACACGAGATTAAAGAGCTTATGGGCGGTATGGGTATCAACTCAATTGAATCGCTCCGTGGAAACAGATTGATGCTTCGCGGTGTCGGTCTTACCGATAAAGAGCTTTCTATCCTTGGCATTTCTCATGCAGGAGAGTGATAAAAATGAAA
>JAZPZI010000008.1:0-170481 GCA_045544615.1 Clostridia bacterium | reverse complement strand
CTGTCCCAATATGCGATACTGTGCCGGTATCTGAATAATCATTCCTGCAAGGATCATGCCGGTGGTAACTGACATTGCGGCAATACTGCTACTAAAAAGCTCGGACAAAAGCATGACGAATACGCTGATAAAAATCGCAGTCACAATCAGACATCCGTATGCAACAAGACATGCTTGTCTTATAGTGATATTGCCAGCGTAGCCGGTATAAAATAGCTGTATTGCGGCATCAAAACCCTCCGAACCGTATACCCGCAGACTCAGCACCCAGGTCAGCAATGCCATAAGCAATGCACCCACACAGCCAACTGTGATTCCTGAAAGCAGCTTGACCCAATAGAGCCGTTTTTTACCGTTCGAGGTGCATAAAACAAGCTGATCAGTTCGGTGAGTATGCTCATCGGGAAAGCTACTTGAAAGGGTGATAGCGACATAAATCAGCATCATAAAGCCTACGGTGAGAAAGGTTTCTAAGATGCATCCGTATCCTTCGTGGAACTGATATACAACAGGAGTTTCAAGACTATCTGCATGACTTTGCCAATATGAAATCTCAGCCTCAGTCAGATAGTTTTTAACAGCCGATTCTTCAAAGCGTTCTCTCATGGCAGCATATAACGCAGCTTCATCAGGAGACCACTGCTGGGCGGTTCCTTTGTCCATACCGGTCCATGACCTGATCAAATTGAAGATATCGCTGTACGGACGGGCATAGGTCTGGTATTCTTCAGTTAAAACATAGTTGGTGTCTATGGGCAAATCCTTGTAGGCGGCAATGGTTTCCTCCAGTAGAGCTTGGTCTATGGATTTGCCGCTAAGTGCTTTGCGGTATTCTTGATTGATTAGATGCTCTTCATAGTTTGTACCTACATACGTGCCGTTTACCGAATAACTGCCCATTAAAGGAAAAAGTATCGAAAAGGCAATGACCGCCATACAAACAAAAAGAGCGATCCAAACTAGCTTCTTCTGCATCAGCTTTTTAAGCTCATAGCCGTATAGAGTAAACAGATTATTCATGACTCCCCTCCTCGAATTGTGCAAGATAGAATCTCTCTAAATCACCCATTTGTTCGTCCCATGTTCCGTTATAAATCAAGGTTCCATCTTTCATCATGAGTACCTCATCGGCAATATGCTCTATGTCGGAAACGATATGGGTGGACAGAAGTACGATGCTGTCTTTACCGAGTTGTTGGATAAGGTTTCGGAAGCGCACGCGTTCTTTGGGGTCCAATCCGGCGGTGGGTTCGTCGAGGATCAGCAGCTTCGGGTTGTTCAGCAGTGCTTGAGCGATCCCCAGTCGCTGCTTCATACCGCCCGAAAATGTTTTAATCTTTTTGCGGCCCATGTCTTGCAGACCGACCAATTCCAGAAGTTCATTTGCTCGCCGTTTCGCTGACTTCTTGGGCAGCCCCTTCAATGCCGCCATATACAACAGAAAATCCATAGCAGTAAATTCAGGATAATAGCCAAAATCCTGAGGCAGGTACCCTAATACTGCACGATAGCCTTCTTCACGGACGTCCATACCGTCGAAAGCGATCGTACCGCCTGTAGGCTGCAGGATCCCACAGAGCATACGCATAAGGGTAGTTTTCCCAGCACCGTTGGTGCCTAAAAGGCCAAAAACTCCACTATGCAAACGCAGGCTGATACGGTCCACTGCGATTTTGTTTTGAAATTGCTTTGTTAGTCTGTCAATGACAAGTTCCATGTATATTCCTCCGTTTGTTTTATTGCTAAATATATCTCATGCGCCATTCCTGCGAACAGGAGAACTAATAGAATAAACCACCAGACAATGTTGGCATTTTGGTATATAAGATCTGTGATAAAATGCAGTCCGACATTAGCTCCGCCAATCAATGCTGCAACACTCATACATACATAAACCGTTTCTTGGCCTTGGAAGCGTCGAATGATCCATAAGCTGATGTTGACAGTCAGCATATATGGTACAAGCAGATATAGTCCTGTTTGCAATAGAGAAAATCTGCTTCCGGTGTAACACAGTGGAATGGCACAGGCTAAAACAATGAAATCAAGTACGCCTAAAACGCTCATTCTTGCCATCACCACACTTTTCAAAGAAAACCGGGTAGACATTTCAAATTCACTCATTCCATACATCGTAGAGCGGGTGCTTTCCGCTACTGCCAAAAGCCCTAAAATCGGCACAAACGCAGACACGATCCATAATGTATTTTCGCTGATATAATTAGCCCCGATCACCGCAGGCAGCAGCAACAGAACAGAAAACACCAATGTCATTTCCCTCATGTATGATGCCTGTACTAATATAAAGCGAAACATACTAATTCTTGGCGCGGGTAATGTTCTTAAAAATCGTATCTTTTCCTGCCGGTTTGGTTGTGGGGCTTCAAATGCTTTTTGAATGTTCCGTTTTAATTTATTATCCATTTGAAAATCCCTCCTTCAATAATTCCTCTTTCAACCATTTCAAAGATTTAGATAATTTCCGATAAACAGCAAAGCGGGATAACCCAGTGATTTTGCAAATTGCTGTAACAGATATTTCGTTTACATATCGGAAAAAAATCAATTCTTGTTCATCTTCCGGCAATTTTGATATGGTCATTCTTAATGTCAAATTACTTATCAGGTCTTCGGTTGGGTCATCTATAACTTCTTCTGTTATTTCCTCTAAGCTTTCAGTCGTCCGCCTACGAAAGTGATCTATACACAAATTCTTTGCAATTGTATATAAATAGGGCAGTTCTTTGTCACTGCCAATATTTAATCCTTGCTTGTAAAAACGAAGAAAGGTTTCTTGTGTAATATCCTGTGCTATTTGATCATCATACATCTTGAAATAGCAATATCGGTATATTTTGTCATATTGTTCTTTAATATCCATTTTAAGTGAAACCTCCCTTCATAATGTTTAACGGATTATGACTGTAAAATGTGCGGCTTTTCAAAAAATTTTTATATAAACTTGATAGCCACTTGTAACCATTCCTTTTTATAAATTTCACACTGCGTGTTGCAAAAGTGTTGCAAAGTCATTTTCATTAAAATATAAAATGCCCGAAAACCCTTTATTTCCAAGGGTTTTCGGGCACTAGTAAGCCATTCGGTATTATTCCCACTCGATTGTGCCAATCGGCTTTGGTGTTAAATCAAGAAGTACTCGGTTGATGCCTTCAACCTCTTTTGTGATACGGTCGGTAATCTTGTGAAGTACCGAATATGGGATTTCTTCGATTGTTGCAGTCATAGCATCGGTGGTATTCACCGCACGGATGATTGCAGGCCATCCCTCGTATCTCTTATCGTCTCTTACGCCTACGCTCTTCATATCAGGTACGGCGATAAAATACTGCCATACTGTCTTTGCAAGTCCGCAGTTATCAAACTCTTCACGAAGGATTGCATCAGCTTCACGAAGTGCTGTGAGTCTGTCACGGGTAATCGCACCAAGGCAACGAACACCCAGTCCCGGACCAGGGAACGGCTGACGGTAAACCATCTCATCAGGCAAGCCCAATGCGCTTCCGACAACTCGTACTTCATCCTTATATAAAAGCTTAACCGGTTCAACCAGCTCAAGCTTCATATCCTCAGGCAAGCCACCAACATTATGGTGTGCCTTAACGCCGTCACTCTCTAAAATATCGGGGTAGATTGTACCCTGTGCAAGAAAATCAATATCGTCAATCTTTAAGGCCTCTTCATTGAACACCTCAATGAACTCACCGCCTATAATCTTACGCTTTTTCTCAGGCTCTGCAACGCCCTCAAGCTTACCCAGAAATCTGTCTGTTGCATCAATATATATAAGGTTTGCATCAAGCTGGTTTTTGAAAATCTCAATAACCTGCTCACTTTCGCCCTTTCTCATCAAGCCGTGATTTACGTGCACGCAAACCAACTGCTTGCCTATTGCCTTTATCAAAAGTGCCGCAACAACCGAGCTGTCAACTCCGCCTGAAAGTGCTAAGAGCACCTTTTTGTCGCCAACCTGTGCTCTCACCTGGCTGACCTGTTCTGCGATAAACTTATCAGCAAGCTCTTTTGTCACAATTCTTTCCATATTTTCCGGTCTTTTGTTTGAATCCATATTAATTTGCCTCCCCGCTTTTTATAGAAAATATTATATACTAAAATTATTTATTATGCAAGAAAAAATATACAACATACTAACTTTTTTTCAAAAATTTTAAAACACCGCCAAAGTCATAATGCTCTTAAGCGGTGTTTTTATGTATTTTTATTCAAAAAGCGGTGTTGAGAAATATCTCTCGGCGGTGTCGGGTAAAACTGTCACAACGGTTTTTCCCGGTCCTAACTTTTTAGCAAGCTTTATCGCCGCCGCAACATTAGTACCGCTCGATATTCCGCACATAATTCCCTCTTTTGATGCAAGTGCCTTTGCCGTACCGATTGCTTCCTCGTCCTTAATTATGCAAACATTGTTATATATGTTCTGGTTAAGGATTTTCGGTATAAGCCCGTCGCCTATTCCCATCTGCAGATGTGTGCCGATTGAGCCGCCCGATAAAATCGCAGCGTGTTCAGGCTCAACTGCCCATATTTCAATATCAGGGTTCTTTTCCTTCAATACCTCGCCTATACCGGTAATTGTACCGCCTGTGCCGATGCCTGAACAGAAGCCGTGAATCGGGCCTCCGACCTGTTCTAAAATTTCAACACCAGTGCGTTTTCTCTGAATCTCGACATTTGCAGGGTTTTCAAACTGTTGCGGTACAAACACTCTTGCATCCTCATTTTGCATTCTCAAAGCAGTCTGCAAGCATTCTTCAATACAGTCGCCGATGTTTCCCGCATCGTGTATTAGGATTACTTCTGCACCGTAGTGCTCAACAAGTTTTCTTCGTTCCTCGCTTACCGAGTCGGGCATAATAATCTTGGTTTTATAGCCACGAACTGCACCCACAAGTGCAAGGCCGATACCCTGGTTACCGCTTGTCGGCTCAACAATAATTGTGTCGGGATTTATCAATCCTCTGTCCTCTGCATCCTTTATCATATTAAATGCTGTTCTTGTCTTGATTGAGCCGCCGACATTCAGACCCTCAAACTTTACAAGTATCTCGGCACTGTCTGGCTCTGCAAGGTTATTCAAACGGATTATCGGGGTATTCCCCATTGCCTCCAGAATATTATCACAAATCATATATCTCCTCCGATTCTGCCACATGCGGCAAAACCTATCAAATTTAAAAATAATTATATAATATTATATACCTTTTGGGCGATAATGTCAACAAAAAATAGAGTCATCTTGCGACAACTCTATTTTCATCCTATTCTTCTTTTTCCAAAAAGTTCACAAAATCGTAGCTTGCAAGTATCTGAAAATACTTGGCAAGTCGCTCATACAAAGGATTTGCCTTCTCGCCAAAATGTTCCTCAACAAGCTTTCCAAGCCCGATTATATCGGTTTTTCCGTCAATCAGTGGCCAGACAAAGCTTCCCATCTCATCAAGATGTACATGGGTGAACTTCGGTTTTTTCAAAAGCTTTTGGGCGATTTTATTGAACATTCCTTTGTTTTCAATATCGAGTGTTACAATCCCGTTCTCGTCAGCAGACCAGGCGATTGCATCATTCTTTTTCGGGATATTCTCAAGATAGTTTTTGGAAATTACATTCTTTTTTTTCATAATTACTTACGCTTCTTCCAGAGTGAGAACTTCAATACCGAAAGAACTACAAGTGCAAACACAACAAGGCTTGCGATTGATGCAAACGGTTCAGGCAATGCTACATACTTTGAAATATCTACTACCTTATCAAAACCTGCTACTGCCAATACCGCCAAAAGTATACCAACAAGGCCTTCGCCTGCAATCATACCCGAGCAGAAGAGCACGCCGTCGTTTATGATAGCCTTCTTCTTATCTTCATCCTTCTTCATCTTGTCAAGTACAAGTCTTACAAGACCGCCAACCATGATACAAGCGTTCAGGTGAACAGGCAGATACACACCGATTGCAAACGGCAATACAGGAATACCTACAACCTCAACCACGATTGCGATAAATACACCAACAAATACGAGTGCCCATGGAAGGTTTCCGTCCATAACACCTTCTATAATCATCTTCATAAGTGTAGCCTGTGGTGCCGCAAGTTCTTCAGAACCAAAGCCCCAAGCACTGTTTAGGATATAAAGTGTGCCGCCGATAGCAAAAGCTGCCGCAACAACACCGATTAACTCTGCAATCTGCTGTTTTTTAGGTGTTGCACCAAGCAAGTAACCTGTCTTTAAGTCTTGTGATGTATCGCCCGAGATTGCCGCAACAATACAGATAATTGAGCCGATTGCGATAGCTGCTCTCATGCCCTCTGCTCCAACCGAGCCTGTAAACTTCAAAATTACTGTTGCAATGAGCAATGTCGCAATCGCCATACCTGAAACAGGGTTGTTACTGCTTCCTACAAGACCAACCATTCTTGATGATACAGTCGCAAAGAAGAATCCGAAGATTACAACAATGCAAGCACCCAAAAGTGTTACCGGAATCTGTGGAACGAGCCATACTAAAAGTGTAAGGATTGCAATAGCAATCAATACAAGTTTCATGCTGATATCCTGTTCTGTACGAACATTCTTTGCGCTTCCGGCTGTTGCCACGCCTTTGACCGCACCTGTAAATGTACGAACGATAAGCGGCAATGACTTAATAAGGCTTATGATACCGCCGGCAGCCAATGCACCCGCACCGATGTAACGGATATATGTTCCCCAGATTGCGCTTGCACCACCCTCTGCAAACATTTCTCCGATTGTAGCTGTACCCGGTGCCATAATAATACCCTCACCAAAAAGCACAATAAGTGGGATAAGAACAAGCCAGCTGAGAACTCCGCCTGCAAACATATACGATGAAATTCTCGGTCCGCAGATATAGCCAACACTCATTACCGCTGGGTAAATCTGTGTTCCGATTGCACCTGCAAAGCCCTTTACTGCAAAGGTTACCTCGCCTGCAACCACCTTGAGACCGTCAATGATGAACTTGAAAATTGCGGCGATTCCCATACCCGCAAATACTGTTGATGCGTTTGCACCACCCTCTTCGCCGGCTAAAAGCACCTCTGCACAAGCTGTACCTTCAGGATACGGCAATATTCCGTGTTCCTTAACGATAAGTGCGTTACGAAGCGGTACCATGAAGAATACGCCAAGCAAGCCGCCAATTAAAGATATAAGTGTGATTTCCAGAATCCCCGGTGTTTCCATCTTTCCTTCTGCTGCCCACAAAAAGAGTGCTGGAAGTGTAAAGATAGCACCCGCTGCCAATGATTCACCAGCAGAGCCTGTTGTCTGAACGATGTTACTCTCCAAAATTGAGTTCTTCCGCATAATCACACGGATAACTCCCATAGCTATAACTGCAGCAGGGATTGATGCAGAAACCGTAAGACCAACTCTGAGTCCGAGGTAAGCATTTGCCGCACCGAATACTACAGCAAGAATTATACCCATAACAATTGATGTTACTGTTATCTCAGGGGTAATCTTTTCTGCCGGAACATACGGCTTGAAGTTTGTTTGATTACTCATAATTTTCTCCTTTTCTGCCGCAAGTCTCTATACGGCTTGTTTTTATTTTCAAACCATAAAATTATATCACATTTTTTCAGAAAAAGCAACATATTATTACTCTTATTTTGTATTTTTTGCTTGAGAAATATTAAAATTTAAAAATCCCTCAAAAATGAGGGATTTTCTTCCTAAAAAGTCTTCTTGCTGTCTATTAAAAGTGTAACAGGCCCGTCATTTAAAAGTTCAACCTTCATATCTGAACCGAATCTTCCCTTTTTCACGTCAAAACCCTTTTCGGTAAGCTTTTTAACAAACTTTTCATACATCTCGTTTGCAAAGTCGGGTTTGCCTGCTGCGACAAAACTCGGTCGTTTGCCCTTTCGGCAGTCGCCGAAAAGGGTGAACTGCGAAATTACCATAATCTCGCCGCCGATATCCTCAACGCTCAAGTTCATCTTTTCGTCTTCGTCTTCGAATATCCGAAGTCCCGAAACTTTATCTGCCATATAATTCAGGTCAGCATCGGTATCCTCATCACTTACGCCAAGCAGAACCAAAAATCCCTTTCCGATTTTACCCAGAACCTCGCCGTCCACCGTAACCGATGCGTGGGCTACTCTTTGTACTACGCTTCTCATATATCCTCCTCGCTTAAAGCTTGCAGTTCTTCCCATTGACTGTAGTCAACTTCCAGCTTTTCTGTAAGCTCTGAAATCTTTTCTGTTATCTCAAACGCTTTTTTGTAGTCTGCCGCAATCTCGGGTTGATTGAGCTCGGCATTCAGTGCATCAATCTCCTCTTCGAACTTTGAGATTTCCTCTTCCAGTCTTGTGATACGGGTTTTTAGTTTTCGTCGCTCGCTCTCCTTTTGTTTTTGGAGCTTATAGTCATTTACACCCTCCTGCTTTTTCTTTTCAGGCTCCTTTGCGACCTTGAACTTCTCGGTGAAATAATCATAGTTACCCGGGAAGTTCTGCAAGCCTCTCTCATCTAAATAAATAATCCTGTCGGCAAGCTTATTTATAAAATAACGGTCGTGAGAGACTGTCAAAATTGTGCCGTTATAGTCCGAGAGTGCCGCCTCGAGGGCTTCTTTTGACTGAATATCGAGGTGGTTTGTCGGCTCGTCCATTACAAGGAAATTTACATCCTTTAATATCAGCTTTGCAAGCTCAACTCTTGCGCGCTCGCCACCCGAGAGCTTTTTTATTTCCTTGAAAACATCCTCACCACGGAACATAAATACCGCAAGTGCGTTTCTGACTTCAGTCTCGGTCATTTTGGGATATTCATCCCAAAGCTCGTCAATTACGGTCTTTTCCATCGATAAATTCGACTGAACCTGGTCAAAGTACCCCAGATAGGTATTTGCACCGATTTTTATATTTTCCGATTCTCTCACCACGGCATCCATAATCAACTTAATTAGCGTACTTTTTCCGCATCCGTTAGGCCCAAGCAAAAATACCCGCTCGCCACGTTTTATATCAAGGTTTAAATCGAAAAACAAGGTTTTTTCGCCAAATCGTTTGGAAAGACCTCTAATGGTCAGAGCCTCATCGCCACCGCCAGCTCTTGCCCTGAACTTAAACTCAATACCCTCGGCAATCTCCTCTGGTTTTTTCAAATCCTTTTCAAGCTTTTCGATGACCTTTAGCTTACTTTCTGCGGTTTTGATATTCTTCTCCCTGTTCCATCTGCGCTGTTGTTCAACAATGCCCTCCAAGCGTTCGATTTCCTTTTTGGTGTTATCATAGCTACGCCTTTCGGTGAGTCGCTCTATCTCCCTCTGTTTCTGAAAGAAGGTGTAGTTTCCGTTATGTGAATGGAAATTCCCCGACTCCATTGAAAACGTACGGTTGGTTACACGGTCGAGAAAAAATCTGTCGTGCGATATTACAATTACCGCACCCTTATATGAAATCAAAAACTCTTCGAGCCACTCAACCGACTGAATGTCAAGGTGGTTTGTCGGCTCGTCCAGGAGCAGTACATCTGCACCCGAGAGAAGAATTTTACAAAGCTCAACTCTTGTTCGCTCACCACCCGAGAGTTTTTCTACCGAAAGTCCGAAATCCTCCTCCGAAAAGCCGAGTCCTATGAGTGCCGACCTTATCTTGTTCTTATAGAAGAATCCGTCAATTTCAGCAAACCGCTCTGATAGCTTGTTCTGACGCTTTATAAGGCTATCCAGGTCACCAAGACCTGTGTTTATATCGCCTCTTATCGCCTCAAGCTCGGACTCGATATAAACCTGCTCGGAGAAAACCTCCAGTATCTCGGCAAAAACCGTCTTTTTTGATTCGGAGCAGGCGTGCTGTGTAAGATACCCGCAGACGGTGTTTTTGTTTATGAAAATATCACCGCTATCGGGCTCCATCTCGCCTGTTATTATTTTAAAAAGTGTTGACTTTCCGGCACCGTTTATCCCGACAAAACCGATTTTATCGGCAGAGTCAACCGAAAAGCTCACATCGGAAAAGAGCACTTCGTCGCCAAAGCTCTTTTTCAGGTTGTTTGCACTAATAAGTATCATTTTGCTATTTCCTTAAACATCCATTTCCTGCATCGCTATAAGGTAGTTATAGTATATGCTGTAGCCATAATAAAGGTCAGGGCACCATTTCCCGCCCAGCTCTTCAACATATTTTACTGTCCCTGCCCAGGCGATTGATTTCACGCTATAGTATCTGCCGTGTGGCTCACCTATCGGGTCAAGACCAATGTATGCAGACATATGATTAAAGTGTGCTCTTACACCATCCTCGGGTGTTTCAAAGCTTTCGTGGTCATATGTAGTGTCCCCTGTCGCTGTTCTTGTCTTGATACCTGCCCAGTTATTCTGCTCGGGGATTACATTTCCGCCGTATTTGCCAAAGCCTGTTTCCTTTGCGGCTTGCGCATAGAGGATTTCAGGTCTGATTCCGGTAATCTCGCCGTATTCCCAGTAAAGGTCAGCGATATCTATGTATCTTTGATGTGCACCACGCTTTTCGGCCCACGCCTTTGCCTGCTCGAGTGTTACCGTTGCATCTCCGACAAGTGAGAGTTCGAGTGGTTTCACTCCAAGCTCAAGCTTTATGTTTCCTGCCTTTGACTCCAAAACTCTGTAGATAAATGTACAGGTCTGTGCTCTTGTAAGTAATCCTTTCGGGCTTATACCGTCGCCAATTCCTTTCATATACCCTTTCTCAACTGCGATACATAAAAGGTCTCTGTAGTCTGCAGAAACTTCCTTATAGTCGGAAAAGTTATCCTCCAAAATATCCTTGTTTAAAACATTTCTGTCCTTTAGTCCCGATGCAAGCACCAACGATGCCGCAAACTCCTCACGGGTTACCATTTCCTCGGGCTTGAATTTTTTGCCCGGGTTTTTCATATAGGCTTTGAATGCCTCGATGTATTTAGCTGACCATCTATCGGCATCAATGTCGGAAAATGACGGCTCGATTTCCTCATCCGTTTCCTCTCCCATAAGATTAAATGCCTCAACCAGAAGCTTTGCCATCTGCTCACGGGTGAGATTTCCCTCAAGCTTCAGCTCGCCTCCGCCGACGCCGTTCATTATCCCCTCATCAAGGCAATATTCTACCGCATCCTTTGCCCAATCATACTCCTTTGGGATTTTATATGCAAAAGCAGTGGATGATATCATCATACCCGACAATGTAAGTAAAGCTACAATTTTTTTGTTCATTTTTCGTCATCCTTTCTGATTATTTACCATCTTATATTATATAACGAAACATTGTCGAATTCAAGATATGTAGTCAAATTGTAATACTACAAAAACCGCAGGGAATTTCCCCTGCGGTTTTTTGTTCAGCAAATAATCATATATATGATGTCCTTTAGCATATCAAAAAAACTTTTCTTTTCTACGTCGCAATCGGCTACCAAGTCCTTTTTTGCAATCTCGGTGCCGTCTTTTAAAAAGCTCACCTCGCCAATCTTTTGTCCTTTTTGTATCGGTGCTGTGATTTCGGTCGGAACATTCCAGTTTGTCACAATATCGCCTGAATTCCCTTTTTCCAGAAGCACACCGTCCTCATTTGCTAAAATCGGCTTGATAGTCTCGGCTTTTCCCTTTCTGATGATAATTTCAGGAAATTCCTCATTCTCCCACGGTTTTTTAACTGCATAGTTTGCAAATCCGAAATCAAGAAGTGCTCTTGCACCGGAGAATCTGTCCTGGGATGTCGGTGAGCCCAGCACAACCGCAATCAACTGCATATCGTCACGCTTTGCGGTGGCCGATAAGCAACACCCTGCCTGGGATGTGGAGCCGGTTTTAAGGCCATTTGCACCGCTATAGAACCGGATGAGTTTATTTGTGTTGGCAAGTTCAAATTCATCGTTATGCATCATTCCTGTCCAGATAGTTGTGTACTCAAAAATCTTTTCGTGGCGTAACAGTTCCCGTGACATTTTCGCAACATCCCGTGCAGATGAAAAATGTCCCTCTTCGTCAAGGCCGTTTGTGTTCATAAACTGCGTGTTCTCCATACCGAGCTCTTTTGCACGGGAGTTCATCATATTCACAAACTCCTCCTCACTACCCGACAGATGCTCTGCCATAGCAACACATCCGTCGTTTGCAGATGCAACCGCAATTCCCTTTATCATCTCATGAACAGACAAGGTCTCGCCCGCCTCTAAAAACATGGTCGAGCCGCCCATACTCATTGCATTATCGCTCACCGTAACCATCTCATCCATCGTAAGTTTTCCGGCATCTATTGCTTCCATAATCAGCAAAAGTGTCATTATCTTCGTGATGCTCGCAATCGGCAATCGCTCGTCTGCATTGTTCTCGCAAAGCACCGCACCGCTTGATGCCTCCATTAAAATCATCGATTTTGCCGATACTTCGGGTGCGGCAAAAGCAAGTGTTGACGGCACAAAAAAACAAACAGCCATCAATATAGATATTAGCTTTTTCATAGCAGTACTCCTTTTTAGGTTTATATCTATATTTTACTGTTTGTTTTGGTCTTTTATTCCTTTTTTATAAATCGACTCTGTTTCTTGTCTTCCCCTCATAAAATGCAGTGATATTCTTTGCGATTTCCTCCATACATCTTGCCCGGGATTCGAATGCACCCCACGCCATATGCGGAGTGAAAAGAGTATTCGGGCAGTTTAGGATTTCGACAAATGGGCTGTCTTTGCTCATCGGCTCAACTGAATAGACATCGGTTCCGAATGCACCGATTTTCCCTGATTTTATAGCCTCGGCAAAGGCTTTCTCATCAATTACCGCACCTCTTGCCATATTGACTACAATCGCATTCTTCTTCATAAGGGCTATCTCGTCCTCGCCAAATATTCCCCTTGTTTTATCGGTAAGCGGAAGATGGATTGTCAGGATGTCTGACTCTTTTGAGATAGTTTCAATGTCGACGCATCTGACACCGTCAACAGGTGTGTTTTTGTATGCTATAACCTCTGCACCAAGTGCCCTTGCAACATCAGCCACCTTTTTCCCGATATTACCATATCCTGCAATACCCCAGGTTTTGCCTGCGATTTCGTGAAATGTCGGGCTTAAGCGATTCTGTATTCCGCTTTTTGTGTATTCTCCGCTATTTACAAAATCCTCAAACTCCCTTAAATGCATCGAAAGCGAAAGCACCACCGAAACCGTCAGTTGTGCGACACTGTTGGTTGAGTAGCCCGAAACATTACACACTGCAATCCCGTGGGCTTTACAGTATTCTACATCAATATTATCATAGCCTGTTGCGGTGACACAGATAAGCTTTACATTCCCGGCAGATTGCAGTTCCTTTTCACCCAACTTAACCTTATTGAGAACCACAACATCGGCATCTGCAATATGCGCTGATACCTCGTCAGGCTTTGTTGCAGGGTAAACTATAGTCTCTGCGAGTTCCAGAATTGGCGAAAGGTCGATATCCTCACCAAGTGTATTTGCATCCAGAATGTTTATCTTCATCATTTACTCCTCACTATATACCAGACTCTCCAAAAGTTCCCATACCTTCGGATTTTTCTTTTTCAGGTTTACCGGTCTGAAACTCTCATCAACAAAGCCGTGTTTTGTGTAACCGGTATTTACAAGCTTATTGTCCGATATACGGTAGACCTCATACTCAAACTTACACTTCGCAACGCTCAACTCGGCTAACTTGCATAATATAACCGCTTCTTCATCATACTTTAAGCCCTGAATGTACTTTGAATGTGTCTCGGTCAGCGGCATCAGAATCCCCGACTCTTCAAGTTCGCGGTAGCTTCCGCCGAACTGCTTTATAAAGTCACCTCTTGCGACCTCAAACCATGGGTAGTATCTTGAATGATGCATTATTCCCATACGGTCGGTTTCTGCATAACGTACAGACAGATATGTTTTGGTAATGTGCTCCATAGTCCTCTCCTCATTTCAAAAAACAGGCACGGAAAAACTCCATGCCTGCCCAAATCTTTTTATACACTCAAAACCTTTGAAAGCTCGATAAGGTCTTCAGGAACTTCCTTCTTCATCTGCAAGCCTTCTTCGATATCAATATCGCAAATATGACTGTCCTTCATGCGGACAATTCTGTTAGACTTACCCTCAAGCAAAAGTTCAACCGCTCTTGAACCCATCTGGCTCGCAATAACTCTGTCACGAACAGTCGGGCTTCCGCCTCTTTGAACATGTCCGATTATTGTAGCTCTTGATTCGATTCCTGTTGCTGCTTCAATGCGCTTTGCAATTTCATAAACATCATTGAACTTACCCGATACGCCCTCTGCAACAATAACGATTGTATGACGCTTACCACGTGCCTTACCCTTCAGGATAGGTGATATAACATCTCTGTCGAAATCGATTTCACGCTCAGGGATCAAAACAACCTCTGCACCGCAGGCGATTGAAGCGTGAATTGCAATATATCCCGCATTTCTTCCCATAACCTCGATAACCGAGCATCTGTCATGGCTTGTTGATGTATCTCTTAATTTATCGATTGAATCCTTAACGGTATTAAGACATGTGTCAAAACCGATTGTGTAATCACTGCACGCAATATCATTATCGATTGTTCCCGGGATTGCAATTGTAGGAAGACCTGCTCTTGTCAAGTCTCTTGCGCCACGGAATGAACCGTCACCGCCAACTACAACAAGACCGTCCAAGCCTGCCTTTTTAGCAACTTCAACGCCCTTTAGGACACCTTCCCATTCCTTGAACTCAAGGCATCTTGCAGTCTGAAGGATTGTACCGCCCTTCTGGAGTGTCTCACCAACGCTTCTTGCGTCCATCTGCTGGATTTCGCCGTGAATGAGTCCGTTATAGCCGTGCTGAATTCCGCAAACTTCGATATTATTATATATAGCAGTTCTCACAACCGCTCTTATTGCTGCATTCATACCCGGAGCGTCTCCGCCACTGGTTAATACACCAATCCTTTTTATCCTGTTTTCCATAACCAAGTTATCCTTTCCGAAAAAAAATTACAATTCCGCATCAATGATCAGATTGTGTGCCTCCTGAAGTTCCCTTGACGGAACAAGGAGTTCATAGCAACTCTCACCCGATTCGACGTTTGTTGTACGCTTTGATTTTACGCAAATGCCGGCATCTTCAAGGCTTAATCTGATATTTT
Organism: Clostridia bacterium; assembly: GCA_045544615.1. Classification (GTDB taxonomy): domain Bacteria; phylum Bacillota; class Clostridia; order UBA1381; family UBA1381; genus CAKSFT01. Next base: position 155,322 of record JAZPZI010000008.1, on the reverse strand, counting down.
GTGCCTCCTCCGGCTTTTGCGAAATATATACTGTAGTCCACATAATTTTACTCCTGATAAGCTCCTGATTTTACCTCGCCATGCTTTGTATAAACCATAGCATTACCCTTTATTTTAACTGCTGATGTTGTTTCTGTAAACTGTGCTACATAAACCTCTCCGCAGTCAAGCTTTTCAATATGATGAAAACGGGTATCGGCACCTCTTGTCAAGCCCATAATTGTTACCCCATCCTCCAGGGCTTTGATAACAATATAGTCATTCAATAAATTATCATTATTCACCATTTTCCCTCTTTTCAAAATACATACATATGATATTTTACTACATTCTTCCAAAAAAAGCAAGGTATTTTTTAAAAATCGTTAAATTCACAACAAACCATCAGCTTGTCGCCTTGACATTTTCCTCCCCGAAGCAGTCAGAAAGCATACGCATACACTCATCATCCGCCGAAAGGTTCATAACCTGCGGGCAGTCGATTCTCTCCTTTGTCGATTCGATATAAAATGTTACCGGAACCTTGCCGGGGAAATTTTTCACGCAAGCATTGAGCCTTTCGATTGCAGAGTTATCCTTTTCAGGAATCTTTATAAATACCCGCTTTGGCATCTGTCTTATGTCGCTGATATCGTATGCCCGCTCGCATATAAGCTTTGGTTCTTCATCGTCACGAAGTGATAGCCTTCCCTCGATTACGACAATTTTTCCTTCATTTAAAATATGTGAATAATCCTTTAAAACCTTCGGGAACACCAAAGACTCAATCGCACCAAACATATCCTCAATGGTAACGAATGCCATCTGTGAGTTGCTGCGTGTAATTTTATTTTTTCTCGTGCTTATTATTCCGCATAGTTTGATTTGCATACCGTCTTTTACTGTATCGTCCAGAACGGTAACATTTCCCTCGTCATCCTTTTCGAATGCCGATGTGACCGAGCCGATGTTATACTCGGTAATCTTTTCGATTTTTTCAACATATTCCTCAATCGGATGACCTGATAGGTACATTCCGATAGTTTCTTTCTCCATTCTGAGAATTTCGCTCTTTGAAAATTCTGCAATATCGGGAAGCTCGATTTCGTTTGTTTCGGTATCGTCATCAAAGAGAGTAATCTGTCCGCTGACATTTCCCTTTCTCGAGTCGTTCTCGGCACTTATTGCCTCCTCATATACCTCCATAAGCTGTGAGCGTTTTATTCCGAGCGAATCAAACGCACCGCACATTATGAGTCCCTCGATTGCACGCTTGTTGATTTCTTTATCAATCATTCTTGCCACAAAATCGGAAAAACTACTGAATATTCCGTTTTGCTCACGCTCTTCAACAAGCTTTATAATAAAGTTTCTGCCAACATTCTTGACCGCCGAGAGTCCGAATCTGATTGAGTTTCCCTCAACCGTAAAGGAGTCGGTGCTCTTATTGATATCGGGCGGGCAGATTTCTATTCCCATACGCTTTGCGTTCTGGATATAGGCATTTGCCTTATCGGTATCGTCAGCACTCGAAATCAACGATGCCATAAACTCGATAGGATAGAAGGTCTTTAAATATGCCGTCTGATATGTGATATAGGCATAAGCTGCGGCGTGGGATTTGTTGAAGGCATAGTTTGCAAATTCATAGATTTCATCAAAAATCTTAATCGCAATCTTCTCATCAATGCCATTATTGATACATCCCTTAATGACCTCTTTTCCGTCCTCGTCAACCTTACCGTAGATGAAGTTCTGGCGTTCAATCTCCATCTGCTCCATCTTCTTTTTACTGATAACTCTTCGCATCAGGTCTGCCTGACCGAGCGAATAGCCTGCAAGGTTTCTTACAATCTGCATAACCTGCTCCTGATATACCATACAGCCGTATGTAACCTCAAGTATATCCTTCAAAAGCGGATGCTTATATGTTATTTTATCCGGGTTATTCTTGTTATTTACATAAAGCGGAATTGAATCCATAGGACCCGGACGGTATAGCGAAATACCGGCAATAATATCTTCTAACGATGTCGGCTTTAGTTCCTGCATAAAGGACTTCATGCCGGCACTTTCTATCTGGAAAACGCCGTCAGTATTTCCTGTCGAAATGTTTTCATACACTTCCTTCAGGTCGTATGAAATCCTTGACATATCAAGCTTTATGCCACGTGTTTTTTCGATGATATTTACCGCATTCTCGATGATTGTGAGGTTCTTTAACCCCAAAAAGTCCATCTTCAAAAGTCCGAGTTCTTCTACCGTATCCTTTACAAACTGTGTTGTGACCGCCTCGTCATTTGTCTGAAGCGGGATATAGTTAACGGTCGGCTCCTCGGTAATAACAACGCCTGCTGCGTGAGTTGACTTATGTCTTGGCAGTCCCTCAAGCTTCTTTGCGGTATCGATAAGCTTCTTGATTTTCGGGTCAGCATCATAGAGGTCTCTCAAATCTGTGCTTACCTCAAGTGCCTTATCAATCGTCATTTTAAGGTCGTTCGGCACATATTTTGCAACCCTGTCAACCTCGGCATACGGAATATTCAAGGCTCTTCCGACATCACGGATACAAAGCTTTGCCTTGAGTGTTCCGAAGGTGATAATCTGCGAAACCTTATCTGCACCGTATTTTTCAACAACATAATTTATAACCTTCTGTCTTCCCTCCGGTGCAAAGTCAACGTCGATATCCGGCATACTAACTCGCTCCGGGTTTAGGAATCGCTCAAAGAGCAGGTTATATCTTATCGGGTCAATATCAGTTATAGCAAGGGTGTATGATACAATACTTCCGGCAGCCGAGCCTCTGCCCGGTCCTACCATTACACCGTTCTTTTTTGCATAGTTAATAAAATCCCATACGATAAGGAAATAGTCCACAAAGCCCATTCCCTTAATAACACCAAGCTCGTACTCAAGGCGTTCTTTTAAGTCGTCACCGGGATTTTCGTATCTTGCGTCAAGTCCAGCAAAGCAAAGCTCCCTTAAATACTCATAATGCTCCTTACCGTCGGGCACTGCGTATGACGGAAGATGTCGGGTTTTGAAATCAAACTCGACATTACACCTTTGTGCAATCTTTGCAGTATTCTCCAATGCCTCGGGGATATATGAAAAGAGTTCTTCCATCTCATCGGGAGATTTTAAGTAAAACTCCTCTGTTTCGAATTTCATTCGCTCGGGGTCATCGACCGTTCTGTCCATCTGAATACACATAAGAACGTCCTGTGCCTCGGCATCCTGTTTTTCGACATAGTGAATATCATTTGTCGCAACAAGTCCCACTCCAAGCTCGTGAGCAAGGCGTATCAGTTCAGGATTTGAACGCTTCTGGTCGGCTATGCCGTGATCCTGTATCTCGATAAAATAGTTGTCCTTACCAAAGACATCAATGTATTTTTTAGCAATCTTTTTTGCCTCATCATAGCCCGAGTCAAGTATTGCTCTCGGTAGTGCACCTGCTAAGCAGGCGGAAAGAACAATCAGTCCCTCTTTATTCTCCGAGAGAAGTTCAAAATCCACTCTCGGCTTATAGTAAAAGCCGTCAACAAAACCTGCTGTTACGATTTTTATCAGGTTTTTGTAGCCCACCTCATTTTCTGCAAGCAAAATAAGGTGATTGTATCTTGAGTCCACACCATAAGTCTTGTCAAACCTCGACCTCGGTGCAACATACACTTCACATCCGATAATAGGCTTTATATCATTTTTGATAGCCTCTTTATAGAAATCGACCACACCGTACATTGCACCGTGGTCGGTAATGGCAATCGAGGTCATCCCGAGCTCTTTTGTTTTTGCAATCAGCTTTTTGATTGTTGCCGCACCGTCTAACAAACTGAATTCAGTATGTGTGTGCAGATGTACAAAATCGGTCATATTTCTCCTCCTTAGTTTATTTCAGGCCGTCAGCCAGCTCTATCAGTTTATTTAATCTGTGATTGACACCCGATTTCCCAATCGGTTTTTTAAATCGTTTTCCGAGGTCGGATAAACTGTCCTCGGGGTACTGAATTCTCAATTCTGCAGTTTCCTTCAAGTGGTCGGGAAGCTTTGAGTATGCGGCACTTTTTTGCAGCTTCTTTATCGCCTGAGTATGCTTTCCGCAGGCAACGGTAATTTTATCCATATTAGCGCCCTCGCAGTTCATCTGGCGGTTTATCCTGTTTCTCAAGTCCTTTTCCGCAAAGATATTAAATATCTCAACCGCCGCACCGCCTGCACCCATAAGTCCTAAAACTCCGGCAATCGCCTCAAATTCCTTTACATATAAAACTGTATATGATTTTCGCTCTGTATGCTTTACATCAATACCTATCGCCAAAAGTATATCTTCAAGTTTTTTTGCTTCGGACGGTATCTTGCAGTCAAACTCCAGATGATAGCTCTTTTGCGGGTCTGAAATTGAGCCGCCACCCAAAAATGCACCTCTTGCATATGCACCGAGGCAACATTCGTTCTCCATTTCGGGAAGTTCTCCAAGGTACCCCGTATCTGCAAGCATTTTTGCCAGAACTGCTTCGTCCGAAATCTCCATCACATATTTCGTCTTTTTATCAATAAGTATAACTTCGGCTTTGTACATTCTTTTTATAATCTCGCAAAAAAGTGTAACCGTCGACTCGCTTTCGGTCGAAAAGGTGATAGCCTCGGGAGAAATTCTCGCTGCGGTGCTCATAAATCCCGCAAGAAAGAAACGGTCGCAATCCTTGCACATTTCCCCCGTCAATGTTAACTTTTCCTTGATTTCCGAAGAAAATGACACCCGGACTCCCTCCTTTTATCTTCCTATAAATTTAACCTCCGGCTCAAGGTTTACACCAAACTTTTCAAACACAATTCTCTGCACTTCAGCGATAAGATTCTTAACATCTTTAGCCGTTGCATTGTCAATATTTACAACAAATCCCGAATGCTTCTGGGACACCTCTGCACCGCCGACTCTGAATCCTTTTAGCCCTGAATCCTCAATGAGCTTTCCTGCAAAATATCCTTCGGGTCTTTTAAAGGTGCTTCCTGCACTCGGTAAACTCAAGGGTTGTTTATCCTTTCGTCTTTGATTGAGCTCGTTCATAAGTGCCCGGATTTCGTCACGATTTCCCTCTTTTAAACTCATCCTGCAATAGAGCATGGTTTTATCTCCGCCGGAGAAAATACTCTTTCTGTAGCCAAAGCCACATTCCTCGGCATCTGCCTCTATAACCTCTCCGTCTTTTGTCATATACCCTACAGATGTGATTACATCCTTCATCTCGCCACCGTATGCACCGGCATTCATAACAACCGCACCGCCAAGAGTTCCGGGTATGCCTGAGGCAAATTCAAGCCCTGTGAGGCTATCCTTTTCGACTCGGTTTGCAAGGGTTGAGAGTAGCACTCCTGCCTCTGCAAAAACCTCGCATCCTTCAACTTTAACCTCGGACATGGCATCGGAAATCTTAATAACAGCGCCCTCGATTCCATCATCGCTCACAAGGAGATTGGATCCGTTGCCCACCACAGTCACCGGAACATTATGTTCGTCTGCAAGTTTTTTTATTGCCCTGATTTCGTCTATGCTTCCGGGATATGCAACATAATCTGCACATCCGCCGATTTTAAAGGATGTGTGATTCTTCATCGGAACATCTTTTTCTACCCTTTTTGAGATACCTTTTAGCGCATCAAAAAAATCCATAAAACTACTCCTATTTATTCAATATCGCCCTGCATTTCTCTCATCAGACGGTTATTGAGTTCAACTGCCGCATTATAGCCCATACGTTTCTGACGGTTGTTCATAGCCGCAACCTCGATGATAACTGCAAGGTTTCTGCCAAGCTTTACAGGTACTGTGAGGCTTGGTATATTTATTCCCATTACGTTTGTGTATTCATCAACCATACCGAGTCGGTCATACTGTTTTCCCTCAACCCATGGCTCGAGGTGAATTATGAGGTCGATGCTTTCGGTATCCTTTACAGCACCGATACCGAATATTTCCTTGATATCTATAATTCCGATACCACGCAGTTCAACAAAGTGTCTTATAATATCAGGTGATGACCCGACTAAAGTTCTCTCGGACACTCGCTTTATCTCAACCGCATCATCGGCAACAAGACGGTGACCACGCTTTAGGAGCTCGATTGCCGCCTCACTCTTTCCGACTCCGCTCTCACCCATAATGAGGATACCTTCGCCGTAAACTTCAACCAGAACGCCGTGACGGGTAATTCTTGGTGCAAGCTGAACGTTCAGGTAACTGATGAGCGAGCTCAGAATTGTGGAAGTCGACTGTTCTCCACGCAAAACTGTGACATTATGCTCCTTGGCAAGCTCTAAAATTTCAGGTCCTGCCTGCATTCCTCTTGTGATGATAATTACAGGAACCTTCTGTTCGAAAAGCGGTTTTAGGAGTTTATACCTCTTTTCATATGGAAACTGTGAAAGATAAGTAAGCTCGACTTTGCCGAGAATCTGGATTCGGTTATTATCAAAATAATCGAAAAAGCCTGCAATCTGTAGACCCGGACGGTTTACATCAGCACAGGTAATTAAAATATCCTCGTAGTCCTCCGATGTATGGAGCTTTTCAAAGCGGAATTCATCCACAACTTTACTCAAGGGTATGCTAAATTTTTCTTCACCCATCATTTTATTCTTCCTTTCGTAAAAACTTTCAAAAAGGTTATTTTTAAAATATATATAGTCCATTATATTATACTATATATTTTTCTGTTTTTAAATAGAAAAATGAAAATTTTTATTATTTTGGTTAAAAAACAGCTAAAAAAACCGCATTTTTTACTCTATTTGAATAAAAAAGATTTTTTTTAAAAAAAGTGTTGACAAGCCCAAATTTTTATGTTATTATATTACTCGTGGTTGAGACAAGCCATGTATGCGTGATTAGCTCAGTTGGTAGAGCACCTGACTCTTAATCAGGGTGTCCAGGGTTCGAGCCCCTGATCGCGTACCAAAAAAAGCGTTGGTTTTATTTAAAACCAACGCTTTTTTACTAATTTTCATTTCATCTTGGATGTAAGTGATAGAAAGGATTTGTTGTTATGCCAATCGAACCTATAATTTGTGCAATTTTGTTCGTGCTATTTATATTTGGATGGAGGTTTGGTTCATACCTTCAGAATCTAATAAAAAATCAAAATATATACAGAAAAATCGGCTGGATTGTTGAAAAAGAAAATCGCAATATGTGTTATGACTCCAAGTGGGGCTCATTACGAGACGAGGAATTAAGCAGCTATATTTTTTCAACGCAAAAAGAAGTAAATTTACATCCGAATTTTTTTATTGATTATTCAAATGAAACAGAGAAAAAAGAACTCGAAATACTTCTAAATGAATATAAAGCCTATATCATTAAATCATATTTCCATGGTTCTTTATCAGATAACAAAAACATTTGCAGATTGACTTCGTTGGAATATTTTATGTTTTCTCTTCACAATTATCTCAAAAAGCAAACCTCCTTAAATTCTACGTCATTGCGCGATGCTATTTATACTTTTGATAGGTCTGACAGTCCTTATTCATATTACAAGCTTTCTGAATTTGGAAAAATATGTTATAAGCTTTATTTGATTTCCCTATTATTTGTCGAAAAAAACGAAAAAACAAGAAGGTTGTTTGAGTATATTGACCCTAAACTCAAAAACAACATAATGGTTTATTTGACAAACAATGAAGTTTCTTTTTGCTGATATCACCAATTTCGGCATCAAAAAAAGCAGGATACTGTGATGCCCACTCCTGCCATTGTGAATCAAGACTGATACCGTCCTTTGTAATAAGTATTTTCCCCATAAAGCTGTCACGGTAGTTGTTACCAAAGCGACGCTTTGCCTCGGCAATTTGTGTTTCGCTTAAAGAAATTCTCTTACTTCTGATTTCCCTTAAAATATGCTTTGCATAATCATCCGTTTCAACCTTTGGCTTTGACTCCGAAAGAATGCTTTCGGCAACATCATAACACTGCACGAACACTTCATCCCACGAAATATCCTCCGTATGTGCAATAAACGAATACACCTCCCGTAGAAGCTCTACAAGCTTTGCTTTGGAATATGTACTGCCGGCAATTTTGCGTAGATGCCCGGCAACGATGTCAAGCTGATTCTCGTTGAAGTAATTTCCATGCGTAATCTGTCTTTCAAGCTTTAGCCTCTCCTTTAGTCTTTCAATGTCCGTCTTGAACTTTTCGTTTTCCTTGACAAGTCTTTCTGTTTCACCCATCTGTTCATAAACAGAGACATCGTCTCGGTCGGAGTAAAAATCTATTCCTTTCCTGTTTTCTTCAGATGTTGAAGTTTCTTCACTATTTCTTTCTCCGAATTGATCTCCATTATTATTTCTGCTGCTTTCGAGATATTCTCTATAGTGTTGAATTCCGAAATCAGTAGCATAGTATCGTCCGATAACCCCTCCAGCCTTCTGCTGTATTCCTCTCCGTTCCAATTCATAAATGTTTCTCCTTACCTTATCAAGCGATGTTTCATCATATTCGTATATTTCTATTATACTTGTGATTACGGGCTTGTCAATAGTTCCCTTCGCAAAAACAAGAATGTTATTTATGCCTTCAAATGTAGCGTCATATATGTCGCTTACCGGTATTATATACTCTCCGTTTTTGCTTTTATTGAATTTAAGTCTGCCACCTTTCGCCATAGCAAACTTAGAGCGATAGTCTGCGTTCTGCCCTGCATTTAGTATTCCGTTTGCTCTTGCCCAACCAAAGTCACTATACTCCTGTTCAGTATAAAAATCATCCCTATCCGAGAACTGCACATCCCCTGAATCTTCTATTCCTGGCTCTTCAGATTCTCCTTTATCACTCTTCCGCAGATGTTCATTGTCTCTTGAGGTGTCAGTTTGAAGTCCTTTGCTTCCAGTCTGTTCACCATCTCCAACATCATTTCCTCTGTCTCCAGCATACTGCATATCCCAAATATCTCTTCCTTGGTCAGCTTTAATGCCTTGAGTATTCCCATAAATCTCGTCAGTTGCTTTTCTGTATGCACGTTCATAATAAGTGCGTACCTCCTCATATCTGCCTTTTTTCAATTCTACAAATCCGTCTTCAGTTGCTTCAATCAAGGCAAAATGTTTACCGTTAGCATTTAATATCTTTAAATCTCCCGGTTTAGTCGAAGCGCTTCTTGCCCAAATCAAAGCATTCGTATGATATTCATTATAATACGACTTTCTTCTTCTGTCAATTCTATCTGACATCTGCATTTCATCATTGTCAAAATTTTTCTTGACTTTTTCGTCAGGATTGAGTATACTATCTTTAGAAGACTTTGAGTTAAAAGTTCTCAACCACTTATACAGTTGAGGATTAACTTGCTCGAGGTCTTCTTTTTCATACTTTATTTCTGCATTATTCTTTCTGAAAAGCTTTTTAATGTAATTTTCATGTAAATCAAAGACGGTTATAATTACATTGAAAAATTCATTTTTCCCTTCGTAGTCTTTTGACGACTCAAACTCCACAGAAATAATGGCTTGCCCATTTTTCACCTCTATATGTGATAATACAAGACATCTTTTTTTGTTTCCGTCTGTCCTGATAATTGCATCTGGTCTCTCAAGATATTCAGGAAGTTTTTTCAATGCTTCTGCACCCAAGTCATGATAATGTCCTTCTTGTATTCCCTCACCACGAATCGCTAAATATAAAGCATCTCGCCTCATCAAAATTCTTCGGTTGTTGGCAGGAACAGCTAAGTCAGGATTTATCTCTTTCATTGCATCAATCACAGTCTGCGGTGTGTAATTCATCACAAGAATAAACGGATGATTTTTCAATGCTTCTTTGTATTCTTCATCACTAATGGTTTTTATCTTTTCGCAAGTTTTATCAAACTTTTCTCTTGAGGAATACTGCACATCATTTGAAATTTTTCCCACAACTTCCGTCTCCGACTTCCCTTCCTTCTGCAGGGCTTGGTTTGCCGTAATTGCAGACTCAAGCATTTCATCCCACATTTTGGAAATCTTTTTAAGCTGATGCTTATATTCTCTCAAGGCTTTAGCTTCATCAGAGTTTGACTTGTAGAGTTTGAGAAAGTCATTCACCCACTGAATCAGGTTATCAAGCGTTTCTTTAATCTTGCCGATAAAGTCCTGTTGTTCCTTAACACTCATCTTGGCAAGCAATTTCCTTGTTTGGTTGCTGTTAGAAATCATATCCTCGCAAGCTCTTGCCACAAGCTCATCTAAAAAACAGACACTTACGTGTCTGTTTTTCTCCCTACAAATAAAAATAATGTTTACCTATTGCGGTATGAAAAGGTCGGTTATTTGAAATCCAGGAATTTGTCGAGATTACCGGATTACAAAAATAGAGCGAGCTCCCTATAACATTTTCGCCCGAGAGGGCTCTGTCTGCTGCAAAAATGCACTCGTTCGAGGGATTGTTGTAAATCTTGCCGTTTGCTACCGGCGTAAACTGTGTACCGTTTTTACGGTCAAATATGACTCCATAGATGGTATTTGGGAATTCCTTGTTCCCGACTCTGTTTAACACCACATTACCAACCGCTACCTTGCCCAAAAAGGGTTCTCCCTCCGCTTCGGCGTGTATTATCCTTGCAAGCCACAAAAGTTCGTCCTCACCATATGCAACCTCGGGCGTTACCCCTTCCTTTACAATCCTGACCGTTTTATCCTGACCGTTCCACGAAACATCAGCACCAAGTCCCTCTGCAACAAAGCGTATCGGAACATATGTCCTGCTGTTTTTGATTCTTGCGGGCGAATCGAGCGGCTTATCCTCTCCGTTTACCTCTGCACTCATCTTATCTACTTCAAGTGTTATTTCGGTTTCCTCATCCAAAACCGTAACAGTTCTCGTCTTTGGGTTCCAGTCCACATCACAGCCAAGTGTTTCTGCAACGCCTCTTATCGGTATCATTGTATGATTATTCTGAATATATGGGTTAGTATCCATTGCAACCGTACGCCCGTTTACCGTAACTCTTATCTGTGCCGATGCGCCGATCACAAAAGATGCCATAATTATTGCTGACATTAAAATCAACCTCGATAACTTCATACACCACCATTCCTTTCTAAAATAATTTGGGGCATAGCTTACCTTAATCCGCTTTTTGCCCCGTTAATTATTATAACATAGGCAGAGCCCTGCATCAACGCACAATCTTTTCCAATAAAATAATGGGGATAACCTCTTTTTTGAAGTATCCCCATTACAGTTTTTATTTATTTTAATAATTCATCAGCAAGCTCGTTAAGGTCTTGTCTGGTTTGAGCATTCAATGCCGAACGGATTGAAACCAGCTTTTCGCAAATCTCGATATCCTTCATACTCTCGAATGCTTCACGCATAATCTTACCTGCTGCAGGTGCCCAGGAGCCATTTTCAACGATTGCAACCCTGCGGCTACGGTAGGTCTTTGCCTTTAAGTGTGCCAGGAAATCCTCCATACATGGGAATATTCCTGCATCATAGGTCGGTGCCATTGTAACCAATTTTGAGTATCTGAACGCATCCTCGATAACCTCTGCCATATCGTCACGGGCAAGGTCTGCAAGAACAACCTTATTTGCACCCTTATCCTCGAGGATTTTTTTGAGTTCAACTGCCGCTGCCATTGTGTTTCCGTGAATTGATGCACAGGCAATCAGCACGCCCTCATCCTCAGGTCTGTAGCTTGACCATATGTCGTACTTTTCGATATAGTAGCCAAGATTATCAGAAAGAACAGGGCCGTGCAACGGACAGATTTTCTCAATCTCGAGCGATGATGCTTTTTTCAGGAGATTCTGTACCTGTGCACCGTATTTACCAACGATATTAAAGTAATAGCGTCTTGCCTCGCAATCCCAGTCCTCGTCGGTATCCAACGCACCGAATTTACCGAATCCGTCAGCCGAGAAAAGCACCTTTTCCGACTTTTCATATGTTACCATAACTTCAGGCCAGTGAATCATAGGAGCCATAAAGAATTTCAAAGTATGTGCTCCCAGCTCCATCTCGTCGCCCTCTTTTACAACAATAGCTCTATCGCTATAGTCGGTATCGAAAAACTGTTCTGTCATCTGCAACGCCTTTGCGGTCAGCACAAGCTTCACATCAGGATATTTTTCTACCAATGCAGCTATGCTTGATGCGTGGTCGGGCTCCATATGCTGAACTATTAAGTAATCCGGAGCTTTTCCTGCCAGTGCCGTTGTGAGTTTTTCAAACCACTCCTCGCCCTTTCGTTTGTCAACGGTGTCCATTATCGCAATCTTATCGTCAAGGATAAGGTATGAGTTGTATGAAATGCCGTTCGGCACGATATACTGGCTCTCGAAAAGGTCGATTGTTTTATCGTCTACACCGATATACAAAATATTTTCACTTATCTTCATATTACATCATTTCCTTTAAACGGTTATTTATCTCTACAAGGAATTCTTCCGTATTTACAGTCTTTTTATTCTCAAGCTTTGACAATGCCGCAAGGTCGCCTGTCATAACACCGTCTTCGATTGTCTTTATTGTTGCAGCCTCGAGTTTGTCTGCAAATGCACAAAGTTCAGGAGTGTTATCAAGCTCGCCTCTTTTTCTCATAGCGCCTGTCCACGCAAACAATGTAGCAACGCTGTTTGTTGAGGTCTTCTCGCCTTTTAAGTGCTTATAGTAGTGGCGCTGAACTGTGCCGTGTGCAGCCTCGTATTCATAAACACCGTCAGGTGAAACCAAAACAGATGTCATCATAGCAAGGCTTCCGTATGCAGTTGCAACCATGTCACTCATAACATCACCGTCGTAGTTTTTACAAGCCCAGATATATCCGCCATCAGAACGAACAACTCTTGCTACTGCATCGTCGATGAGTGTGTAGAAATACTCGATTCCTACCGCATCAAACTTTTCCTTGTATTCAGCTTCAAAGATTTCGTTGAAGATATCCTTGAAACGGTGGTCATACTTTTTCGAGATTGTATCCTTTGTTGCAAACCACAAATCCTGCTTTGTGTCGAGTGCGAAGTTGAAACAACTTCTCGCAAAGCTTGCAATAGACTTGTCGGTATTGTGAAGTCCCTGAATGATTCCCGATGTGCCATCGAAATTGTGGATGAGCTGTCTTGTCTCGTTGCCGTCCTTATCGGTACAAACAAGCTCGCACTTGCTACCCTCTGCAACCTGCATTTCGGTGTTTTTGTAAACATCGCCGTATGCGTGACGGGCAATTGTGATAGGCTTTGTCCAGGTCGGAATAAAAGGTGTGATGCCCTTTACAATAATCGGTGTTCTGAACACTGTGCCGTCAAGAATTGCTCTGATTGTGCCGTTTGGCGACTTCCACATTTCCTTTAGGTTATACTCTGTCATTCTGTCGGCATTTGGTGTGATTGTAGCACACTTTACCGCAACACCATACTTCTTTGTTGCCTCTGCTGAATCAAATGTTACCTGGTCATTTGTTTCGTTTCTGTACTCCAAGCCGAGGTCATAGTACTCTGTCTTTAAGTCAACATACGGAAGAATAAGGATATCCTTAATCATCTTCCATATAATTCTGGTCATTTCGTCGCCGTCCATCTCAACGAGCGGTGTTTTCATTTGAATCTTGTCTGCCATATTCGTATCCTCCTTAAAAATTAACCGTTATTCTTTGTAAAGTTCAAGAGACCGCCTGCATAGAGCATCTCTTTTTGTCTTTGTGATACCGAAAGAACTACGGTAAAGTCAAAGCCCTTTGTCTTGTTTGTAACTGTAATTTCAGAGCCCGATTTAATCTGCTCTGCTACATTCTTAATCTCGAGTTCATCATTCTGGTCGATTCTGTCGTAATCCGCCTCAGCCTTGAATGTGAGCGGCAGGATACCTGCATTTACAAGGTTTGCCATATGGATTCTTGCAAATGATTTTGTGATAACCGCCTTTACGCCAAGATAGAGCGGTGCAAGCGCTGCGTGCTCTCTTGATGAACCCTGACCGTAGTTTGAGCCGCCGACTATAATCGATTTTCCCATATCAAGTGCTCTTTTGTAGAACTCGGTATCGCATACCGCAAAGCAATGCTTCGAGATTTCAGGGATGTTTGAACGAAGCGGCAAAATCTTTGCACCCGCAGGCATAATATGGTCGGTTGTGATGTTGTCGCCAACCTTCAAGCTACACTTTGCTTCGATATTCTCTGCCAATGCCTCTGCTACAGGGAACGGCTTGATGTTCGGGCCTCTCAATACCTCGACGCTGTCCATATCTGCCGCATCCACAGGAGGTACTATCATATTATCGTTAATCTTGAACTTTTCAGGAAGCTTGAATTCAGGCATTTCCCCTATTTCTCTCGGGTCGGTCAGAACTCCGTTGATTGCAGAAATTGCCGCCATCTCGGGAGATACAAGGTAAATCTGTCCGTCCTTTGTTCCTGAACGGCCCTCGAAGTTTCTGTTGAAAGTTCTCAATGATATACCCTTTGAGTTCGGTGACTGTCCCATACCGATACACGGTCCGCAGGCACTCTCTAAAATTCTCGCACCCGCATCAATCATAATCGAGAGAGCTCCGTTTTCTGCAAGCATATTCAAAACCTGCTTTGAGCCCGGTGCAAGCGAAAGTGATACATCAGGGTGAACTGTTTTGCCTTTTAAGATATGTGCAACCTTCATCATATCCATCAATGATGAGTTTGTGCACGAGCCGATACAAACCTGGTCAATCTTCATGTTTCCGATTTCTTCAACCGACTTTACATTGTCAGGTGAGTGCGGACAAGCCGCAAGCGGAACAAGTTCAGAGAGATTAATCTCGATTACTTCATCATACACAGCATCAGCATCAGCTGAAAGTGGCTTATATACATCTTCTCTGCCCTGTGCCTTCAGGAATTCGAGCGTTATCTCATCTGACGGGAAGATTGATGTTGTAGCACCAAGCTCTGCACCCATGTTTGTGATTGTAGCACGCTCAGGAACAGAAAGAGTCTTGACACCCTCGCCGGTGTATTCTATAACCTTGCCTACGCCGCCCTTTACGCTCATTCTCTTTAACACTTCCAGGATAACGTCTTTTGCACTTACCCAAGCAGAGAGCTTACCGGTGAGCTTTACATTTACAACCTTCGGACAGGTTATATAGTATGCGCCACCGCCCATTGCAACTGCAACGTCCATACCACCTGCACCGATTGCAATCATACCGATACCACCGCCTGTAGGTGTATGGCTGTCAGAACCAATCAAGGTCTTGCCCGGTGCGCCGAATCTTTCAAGATGCACCTGGTGGCAGATTCCGTTACCCGGACGTGAGAAGTAAATTCCGTGTTTTTTGCAGACACTTCCGATAAATCTGTGGTCGTCTGCGTTTTCAAATCCACTCTGGAGTGTGTTATGGTCTATATATGCAACCGAGCGTTCTGTTTTTACTCTCGGAACTCCCATAGCCTCGAACTCAAGATATGCCATAGTTCCTGTTGCATCCTGAGTTAAAGTCTGGTCAATTTTAATTCCAATTTCCTCGCCTTTTATCATTTCACCGTCAACAAGATGAGCCGATAAAATCTTTTCTGTCAGTGTCATTCCCATTTAAATCTTCCTTCCCTTTTAAAAATTGTACACCACAATATATTGTATCGCAAAAGTATAGGGTTTGTCAATAGTCCGGGAGTGTTTTAGTATGAAAAAATAATATGAAATACCCGGGATAAAATGTATGAAATTCACAAAAACCGCAACGTTCGAATAAAATATATAAAAACCAATTTCCCGGGAGGAATGACTATGCCTTTTCCATGTATTGTAGCGATTATACTGATTCTTTTGACAATCGGCATTATCTCGCTTGCCGATGCTCTTTTACGCCTTAAATTGCGAACAAAAAAAGACAAGGACACACTGGTTGTTCTTGCCGTATGCAAACCCGAGGATACCGAGCAGGCACTACGCTACGCAACGAAAAAGTACCCCGCCGCAAAAATTATGGTGAAAAATTTCTCCAAAGAAGACACCGGGTGCGAAATCCTAAAAAAAGATTACCCGAATGTTATATTCTGATAAATAAAAAGAGAGCTTTTAAAAATCAAATGGCTTTTAAAGGCTCTCTACTTTTTAGGGGATTGGAAAAAGCTTTGGAATTAACAAACTTAAGCCATGGCTTCAGCTTTGGGTTATCCGAAGTCGTACACAGGTACGACGAGTGGCAAAGTTTGTTGATAGCAAGAAAAGTTCAAACTTTTCTTGCGGTCCAGAGGTTTTTAACATCCACTCTATTTAAATGCTACGATTACTGCCTCATCCGGGTCAAAATAATCTTCCGTATTACTGCTTAACCCGCTTGCTTTCCACGCCTGCTCGAAGGTTATATCCTCGGTATTGCTCAGAATTATATATGTGCTGTCCTTTACGGCATTGTTGAGTCTGCCCGTCAGCTCAAGCTTATATAAATAGCTGTTGGTGTCGGTTTTCCATGTTCCGTCGCTCATTTTGTAATGGGTGATTGTCACCACCACCTGACCTTTTTTTAGCATCTCCTTTGCCTCATCAGTCGGTGTTTGCTCAAAGGTCTCAACCGCATAAAGGCTTTCTGACATAGCAGTATCTGCCATTCTTGTTTTTGACGTCATAGCCAAATCCTCGCTGACTGCCTGCTTTTCCTCAACACTTCTTGCCATCATTGGTTCATCTTCGGTTTCCGATACTGTCATAGGTGTTGTATCGGGAGCTAAAGTCTCTTTGCTAAAATCAGGCAAAATATTTATCGCAACTGCAACAATTAAAATTGCCGCCGCCATATAGCCGTAGCGGTAGATATATTTTGTATAGTTCTTACTTGGAGATTTTGTTGCCTCAAGCTTTAGTTTTTCTTTTAGCACCTGATTTATCTGTATCTCATCATTTGCTTCTTTATATAGCTTTCTAAACATCAAAATATCCTCCCTTCAGTTTGGTTTTAAGCATCTCCCGTGCTCTGTGGAGTTGGGATTTTACCGTTGATTCCTTGGTTTTTAAAATTTCGGCAATCTCCGATACCGACAAATCCTCATAATAGAACAGGTGTATCACTGTTCTGTATTTTTGAGGGAGCTCGAGAGTAAGGTAATAGACATCACTTTTCTCCTTTGTCTCAAAGGTGATGTCTTCTGTCAGGGGAACAGTCTTTTTGGACCAGGTGTCGGTAAAAACATTCTTACTGCAATTTAGAGTAACACGAATAAGCCACGCCTTGATATGTTCGTCGCTTGCAAATTCTCTGTCTTTTCGGATATAGCGCAAAAAGACCTCCTGCGCAACATCGTCGGCAGAGTCGGTGCTCTTTGTTCTCGCCAAAGCAAGCTTATATACCATATTGAAATATTTTTCGACTACTTCTTCCTTTGATATATCAAAGCCCATACTCAACTTTTCCTCCACTCATTAGTAATACCTTCTAAAACCAAAAAAGGTTGCAATTATATTTTTATTTTAACATAGAAAAAGGATTTACACAAGAGGATATACTATATTGTAATGTTTTTGTCTTTTGTTAAAAAACTATTGCTCCTTTTGCCAAAATGTGATATAATTTCAAAAAAAAATGTATGAGGTGTTATAAATGGCAATGAATTGTATTTGTTGTGGTAAATCATTTAAATACGGCTGGCAAATAAAAGAAAGCACGGGTGTATGTGAAAATTGTATAAAACCAGTTGAAACCCATTTAAACAATGTTGGTGTCGAGCTAAATGATTTAAAAAATACAAACACATTTGAAAAGACAAAAAATAAAGTAATAAGCACTTTGAATGCTGAAAAGGATAAAGAAACAATTGAGTATTTAACTGCTCTATTAGATAAGATTTATTCTATTTTCACTTCAAACACAGCAGATAATCAAACTATATCTCCATTAAATCATATCAACAATACCAATATACCCACAGTGTCTTTTTCTAATTCTAATTCAACTGGTATGTTTGGCAATATTGGTGGTAAAATAAAATCATTAGCACAAGTAATAACTTGGTTGGGTATTATTGGTTGTGTAATTTGGGGGTTTGTATTGATGGCAACAGATGAAGATTTGATATCTGCTGGTCTTATGATTGCATCATTGGGTTCATTAATTTCTTGGGTTTCTTCTTTTGTCCTTTATGGTTTTGGACAGTTAATAGAAAATACTGACAAATTAGTTGAGTTATCAAAAAAATAATATTACATAGTTAAAGGGACTACTTATGTAGTCCCTTTAACTATGTAAATAAATCTTCTTCAAGCCTTGTCCGCTTTTTACTTTCCGCTAACTGTTATAATATCCACCTCGGGCGGATTGAAGAATCTCGAAAAAGGTGTTTTTGTAAGTCCTCTTGATACAATCATCTTCATATCGTCAAAGTTGTATTCACCGCCCGAAAATTCCGGGAACCATCCCTGATGCGGTGCATAAAGTCCGTTTAACACCCCGGGTAGATTGGCTATTCCGCCATGCGTGTGTCCGCTGACTACCAAATCATATCCGTGATAACGGTTTATCCGCTCAGGACGGTGTGTTAAAAGAACTGAATACAGGTTATCACCGCTATAGGCATCACAGTCGGAAATCTGTTTTTTCCAGCCGTCCTCACCGATAGCAGGGTCATCAACGCCGCAGATTCTGATGTACTGGTTATCCACCATCACAACATCTCCGCCACCGTCTAACACCGTGACACCGTATTCCTTAATCGTTTTTTTCAGCTCGTCAATTTTTCCTGAATATATCTCGTGATTACCTGTGACATAATAGCACGGGTAATCCTCACCGACAGCCTCAAACAACACGTTTGCTGCTCCGGTCTCCTTTTTATCGTCATAGATATCTCCCGCAAATAGGATGATATCAGGTTTTTCCGCTTCAATAATTTCTGTCAGTCCCTGCTGCTTGTTTCCGTAATATGTATCGTGCAGGTCGCTCAATACCATTATCTTTACTTCACCTGAAACCTTATCCGTTTTATCGGTAAATTTACGTATGGTTAGTTTTTGTGAAAACGCAAAGGTCAGGAGTATTACGGCAATTATGATTATACCAATCAGAATTACCTTCTTACTTCCGGCTTTTTTCATACATTCCCCCCGTTATCTTTTCTCTGCAAATCCCAAATGCGGGACTGCTTTTTTTGATAGAGGAAAAATTGACTTTTTATATAAAATGCTGCCACACATAGTGGCAGCATTTATTTTTGTTTATTATTTCAAAGCATTCTCCAACTTTGAAAGTTCGTCTGCGATTTCCTTTGGAAGTCTATCGCCGAACTGTGCAAAGTATTCCTTCTGGTTTGCAACATCTTCAAGCCATACTTCCTTGTCAACGCTTAAGAGTTCCTTCATAACATCAGCATCAACATCAAGGTCAGTTGTGTCGATTTCTGTTGGGAGATAACCGATCGGGCTATCAACTGCGTCAGCTTTACCGTCGCATCTGTCAAGAATCCAGAGAAGAACTCTCATGTTATCGCCAAAGCCAGGCCACATGAAGTGACCTCCGTCGTCCTGTCTGAACCAGTTAACGTGGAAGATCTTTGGAGCCTTTGCAGGATCCATCTTCTTGCCCATCTCGAGCCAGTGACCGAAGTAGTCAGCCATATTGTAACCAACGAATGGCTTCATAGCCATTGGGTCACGTCTTACAACACCTACTGCACCGGCTGCAGCTGCTGTTGTTTCAGATGCCATTGTAGCACCGATGAATACACCGTGCTGCCAATCTCTTGCCTGATATACCAATGGAGCTGTCTTTGCACGTCTTCCACCGAATACGATTGCACTAACAGGTACACCTGCAGGGTTTTCAAATTCTGATGAAATACATGGGCAGTTAACAGCAGGAGCTGTAAATCTTGAGTTCGGGTGAGCAAGCTTGTTGCCTTCAGCTGAATATTCCTTGCCGTTTACCTTTGCACCCTTCCACTCTGTGCAGTTTTCTGGTGGGTTCTTGTCAAGGCCTTCCCACCAAACTGTCATATCGTCATTGTTGATTGCAACGTTTGTGAAGATTGTGTTCTTCTTTGTAGCAGCCAAAGCGTTAAAGTTAGTCTTTTCGCTTGTTCCAGGTGCAACACCGAAGAAACCTGCTTCAGGGTTGATAGCATAAAGTCTGCCGTCAGGTCCGATTCTGAGCCATGCAATATCGTCACCAACTGTCCAAACCTTATAGCCCTTTTCCTGCAAATACTTTGGTGGAATGAGCATTGCGAGGTTTGTCTTACCGCAAGCTGATGGGAATGCAGCACAGATGTACTTAACTTCGCCCTGTGGGTTTTCAAGGCCCAAAATAAGCATATGTTCTGCCATCCAGCCTTCGTTCTTGCCGAGGTATGATGCAATTCTCAAAGCAAAGCACTTCTTACCGAGCAATACGTTACCGCCATATGCAGAGTTGATTGACCAGATTGTTGCATCCTGTGGGAACTGAACAATATATCTGTCATCAGGATTTACATCCTTCTTAGCGTGCAAGCACTTTACGAAATCTTCCTTATCACCGAGTTCGTCGATTACTGCCTTACCGACTCTTGTCATAATAGCCATGTTCAAAACAACATAGATACTGTCTGTAAGCTCGATACCGATTTTAGAAAATGGTGAGCCAACAGGACCCATTGAATAAGGGATAACATACATTGTTCTACCCTTCATTGAGCCCTTATAGAGAGCCTTGAGCTTTGCATACATTTCTTCAGGTGCCATCCAGTTGTAGATAGGACCTGCTTCTTCCTTTGTAGGTGTACAGATGAATGTTCTGTCTTCAACACGTGCAACGTCGTTTTCTGCTGTTCTGTGATAATAGCAACCCGGCAATTTTTCCTGGTTGAGCTTTATCATTTCACCGGTTGAGCAAGCCTCTTCTCTCAATGCCTCGAGCTGTGCTTCGCTACCGTCTATCCATACAATCTGTTCCGGTTCGCACATTGCGATCATTTCGTCCATCCATGCCTTAACTGTTTTGTTATTTGTCATAACTTCCGCCTCCTGTTTTTAAGGTATTTTATTGGATTTTTAATTTGACACTCTTTTAACAATTTAAAGAATTCCAAATTTTCCTCCATTATAAATATTATATCACATATTTTTCCATTTTTAAAGCCTTTTTTCAAAAATTATAATATTTTTTATTTTTTTTCGAAAAGTACAACTTTTATTGGTAAATAGATACAAAAAAGGTATTTGAAAAAGTCAGTTGACTTTTTCAAATACCCTCTTTTTTTAACATCACCGTTTACTTTGTAAGTTTTCTTACGCATTCTGCGCATATTCCGTCGTAGCCTTCGATTGTGCCAACAGTTTCTGAATGAATCCAGCATCTTCCGCACTTCTCGTATGGGCTAGGTGTTACCTTGACGCTTACAACTTCACCTGCAACTACATCGTCAGCCTTTTCGCTGTCCTCTGCGGTTGCCTTTGATGTGATAAAGATTTCTGCAAGTTCTGATTCGATTGATTTTAAGAGTTCTAAAATCTCACCTTTAGCATAAACCACAACTTCAGCATCGAGTGACTTACCGATTGTCTTTTCATTTCTTGCAAGCTCCAATGCCTTATTAACATCAGCTCTTACATCGATAATCTTGTTCCACTTTTCCTCAAGTGCAGCATCGTTATATTCTGCTACTACCTTCGGCATTTCCGAGAACATTACACTTTCGGTTTCTTCAGTGTCAAGATGCGGCATGAACTTCCAGATTTCTTCTGCAGTATAAGCAAGTACCGGTGCCAGAATCTTAACCATAGCACTCAAAATCAGATACATTGCTGACTGTGCACTTCTTCTCTCGAGTGAATCAGGCTTTTCTGTGTAGAGTCTTGACTTCAATATATCAAGATAGAAGTTACTCATATCAACGATACAGAAGTTAAGAGTTGCATTGTAGAGTGAATGGAACTCATATGCTTCGTATGCGGCTATAGACTTTTCGATGAGCTTATTGAGCTTCATCAATGCCCACTTATCAATCTCTAGCATATCAGCATATGCAACCAAGTCCTTATTCGGGTCAAAGTCGTTGATGTTACTCAGGATATATCTTGCAGTATTTCTGATCTTTCTGTAACCTTCTGATAACTGCTTCAGGGCATCCTGCGACATTCTCATATCTGTTCTGTAATCAGCAGATACAACCCAGAGTCTCAAAACATCGGCACCAAATTTCTTTACGATTTCTTCAGGCATAATAGCATTGCCCTTTGACTTTGACATCTTCTTGCCTTCGCCGTCCTGAATCATACCGTGTGTGATTACAATCTTATACGGTGCAACGCCTCTTGTTGCAATACTTGTAAGAAGTGATGACTGGAACCAGCCTCTATATTGGTCGTTACCCTCTAAGTACATATCAGCAGGATAAACCAGGTCGTCTCTGTCCTCACATACTGCTGCGTGAGATGAACCCGAGTCGAACCAAACGTCCATGATATCCTTTTCCTTGGTGAACTTTTCGCATCCGCATTCGGTACACTTTGTTCCCTTTGCAAGAATATCGTTTGCATCAAGCTCCCACCACTTATTAGGGCCTTCCTCACGGAAGAGCTTGCTTACAGTTTTGATAGTTTCATCATTTATATGTTCTTTTCCGCACTCTGCACAGTAGAACATCGGAATCGGCACACCCCAGGTTCTTTGACGTGAAATACACCAGTCACTTCTGTCCATAACCATGCTTGTGATTCTGTCTTCACCCCACTGCGGAATCCACTTAACACCCTTGATTGCATTGCCTGCAGCCTCTTTTAAGGCATCAACCGATGCAAACCACTGGTCTGCTGCACGATAGATGATTGGGCTGTCGCATCTCCAGCAATGTGGGTACTGATGGATAATCTCCTCAACCGCCAAAAGGTTGCCGGTTGATGTGAGTTTTTCTATAATCTTCGGATTAGCCTTTTCATAATAGAGTCCTGCAAACTCGCCTGCAAGCTCGTTTAAGTGTCCCTTTGTATCAACAGGAACAACAATGTCAAGGTCAGGATAGTTTGTGCATACCATATAGTCCTCAAGACCGTGACCAGGTGCTGTATGAACGCAGCCTGTACCGGCATCGAGTGTTACATGGTCACCAACGATTACAAGCGACTCTCTGTCGATAAACGGATGCTGACAGGTGATAAGCTCAAGCTCGCTGCCTCTGAACTTCTTAACGATTTCGTATCCGCCCTCAATCTTTGCAGCACGGATAACGTTTTCGATAAGCTCTGTTGCAAGAACATAGATTTCGCCGTTTTCAAACTTAACAAGTGAATATTCAAAGTCAGGGTTCAAACATATTGCAATGTTACCCGGCAATGTCCAGGTTGTTGTTGTCCAGATAACAAAGTAAACATTATCAAGGCCTTCAAACTTACCCTGGTCATCCTTTACCGCAAACTTTACATAGATTGAGTTTGTCTTATCCTCTGCATATTCGATTTCAGCTTCTGCAAGCGCAGTCTCACATTCAGGGCACCAGTAAACAGGCTTTAAGCCTTTATAGATAAGACCCTTTTTAGCCATCTCGCCGAATACTTCAATCTGCTTTGCAACGAACTCGTTTTTCAATGTGATGTATGGGTTATCCCAGTCACCGATTACGCCAAGACGCTTGAACTGCTCCTTCTGGCTTTCAACCTGCGAAAGCGCAAAGTCACGGCAAGCCTCACGGAACTTAACCTGACCAACTTCGTGGCGGTTGATTCCAAGTCTTTTTATTGCCTGCTGTTCAATCGGGAGACCGTGAGTGTCCCAACCCGGAACAAACGGTGCATAGTAACCGCTCAGGGTCTTATATCTTACGATAATATCCTTCAAAATTTTATTAAGGGCATGACCCATGTGAATATCACCGTTTGCATACGGAGGGCCGTCATGCAAAATAAAAGGTGTCTTTCCCTTATTTCTCTCCATCAACTTTTTATATAAACCGATTTCTTCCCAGTACTTTAATGTTTCGGGTTCTCTTTCGGGAAGGTTTCCACGCATAGGGAACTCGGTAGTTGGAAGATTAACCGATTTAGTATAATCCTGACACTTGTCACACATACTTTTTTGTCCTTTCTTGATTAGTATTTTTTTTAAAACAATACTATTTTAACCCATTTTTTCCAAAATTTCAAGTATTCCGTTGCAAATTCCTCTGATATTTGCCTGATATTTTCCAATTTCGAGTTTCATAGCCGAAAGCTCCGAGTTTCTTCCTGCCAGTTCATGCTCTGCATTCATCACGATTTCGGCAGCTTTATTGTTCGCCTCAGCAACAATATTTGCAGCCTTCTCGGTTGCGTTCTGCTTTATATTTTCTGCTGCAGACTGTGCCAAAATGATTGAATCCTGCAACTTCTTTTCGAGTTCTTTATATTCTGCTATCTGCTCATTCAATGCTTTAATCTGCTTTTTCAAATCCGCATTTTCCTTGTAGAGCTTTTCATAGTCTGCTCCAACAACATCTAAAAATCCGTCTACTTCATCAGCGTTGTAGCCTCTGAACTTTACATCAAATTCCTGATTTTGAATATCTAACGGTGTCAGCATATCTCATATCTCCCTTACCTGAATTTTTTTATATGAACATGGAGCCTTCCACTCCCCGTTCTGCTACCTTCTGCCCAAACCACAAACCGGCCAAAACCTCTGACCGATATTATATCACCTACCGAAACACTCTTTGCTCCGTCGGTAATCTCTTTGTGATTCAGTGCCACCTTCTGACCCTTTATCATCAAAAGAGCCGTATTTCTCGACTGATTCGTTATTGCCGCAACAAAGGCATCTAAACGCATCGATGCAACAACCTTAAACAAATCGTCATATTCCTGCTTTGGAATTTCCACCTCGTCAGCACCGACCAACTCTGTTTTAACTCCGCAGTTTGCTATCTTTTCAATCTGTCCCAGAATATGCCCCGAAACACTCTTTAGAATAAATACATATGCACCCCACTCGGTAACAAGGATGTCGCCGACTGTATTTCTCTCAATTCCTGCCGAGAGGATTGTCCCGAGATAATCCCGGTGGGTGAGTTCCTTTTTGTATTTTTTCTCAAATTTTATAATGTCTATCGGATATTCCGAGAAGTCAACCTCCTGCCAGTCCGGAAAAACACCGAACATCTTTCTTCTTGCACCCTCGTAACCACCGTAGTATGAAAAGTTATAGCCGAGTGCAATATTTGCATCAATTCCCGCTTGCTCCTCTTCATTCAAAAAGGCGGTGAATTTCGGTGATGAGTGCTTTTCAGAAAGCCTCAGAAGATCCTTGATTTTTGCTTCGAGTTCTTTTATTTCCCGATCCATAATACCTCTTTTAATACGCATAAAAGGCGGAGTAGTCTTTATAAGAGTCACTCCGCCTTATCACACACTATATTAAAACATACTCCACTCAAAATTTCCTTTGCCGTCTTTGATGACTTCGCCAAGTATATCTACATGATTAGGTGTGGCAAGGAATATTCCTCCCGAAACCTTTTGCATATTGCCGTTAACACCGTAAACTGTTCCGGCTACAAAATCAACCACTCTCTTAGCTTCATCAATATCAAGCGCACCTACATCGATGATAACCGGGCGGCGAGCCTTCAGCTCATCGGCAATCTCTGTTGAGTTGTTGAAGCACTTTGGCTTTAAGACAACTATTCTTGCCTGTCCGTCATTGTTTCCTATAGATACTACCTTATTTTTCTTAACAACCGGATTTTTTCTTGCAGGCTTTACTTCTTCAATCTCTTCTATTTCGTCTTCTTCCATGTAGTCTTCTTCATAATCAAGATTTCCAAAACCTGTCAAATCCTTTAACTTATCAACAAAGCCCATTTCTAAAAACCCCCTAAATTATACTCTATACATATTTCCTTTCGCCAAATATAGCACTTCCGATTCTGACCATATTTGACCCCTCCCGGATGGCATCGGCATAATCTCCGCTCATACCCATCGAGAGTATTTTCATACATACATTATCGTATTTTTTTGAGGCTATGTCAAGGTATAGAGCCTTTATGTTATGAAAATGTAATCTATTTATTACACTATTGTCATTTTTCGGCAAAATCCCCATCAATCCGCATACTTTCACATTGGAAAGTCCCTCTGCGTGTTCCAAAAGCTGATAAATTTCGTCTTTTGATACACCGAACTTGCTATCCTCATCGGCAATGTTTACCTGGATAAGAATATCCATCACAAGGCCGTGCTTTTTCGCCTGACGGTCAATCTCGTCCATAAGACGGACAGAATCCACCGAGTGAATCATCGAAACCTTATCAATAATGTACTTTACCTTATTGGTCTGCAGGTGACCTATTAAGTGCCACCTAACAGGCAATACTGCATCGTACTTTCTCACAATCTCCTGGACTTTATTCTCACCGATATCGGTAACACCCAGGCGTATTGCTTCATTTATAACATCAGGTTCATAGGTTTTTGTAACCGCAACCAGGGTTATTTCTTCGGGGGTTCTTGAAGCCTCGGTTGCAATTTCTGCTATCTTTTTCCTGACATTCCCAAGCCGTTCTTCTAAAGACATATCTTTCTTCCTTTTTTACTTTTCACCAAGAACTATCAGATCTCCCGCCTCGAGAGAGTTTGTAGTTCCGGTCGCTTCTATCATTACAGTTCCTGCATCATCGTCTCTTGATAAAATCTTACATTCTTTGAAAATCTCGTTATTTCCCTTTCTTACCATAACGCCATTTTTGCCATCCTGAACTCTTATCGCATGGATAGGCACTTCATAGCCATAGAAACTCGAGAAGATTATCTCGATATCCGACTTTCTTATATTGAACACGCCCTCAAGGTAATGCTCGCACTTTACAACAACAAGATACTCACTTGCACCCTCGGGCTCGGGCGATATGTAGCTGATTTTTGCAGAAACTACCTCACCCGGGAGTTGTTTTATTCGCAAAGATACACTCTTTCCGACCTCGATGCGCTCTGCATCCGATGCCTTTACGATACAAACTGCGTACCAGGTGTGGTTATCGACCACCTTACAGATTGCATCTCCCTTTTGAACAGTTCTGTTACCAATCATTCCGTCCTCAGGCTCTGAAAGATTTCTGTAGTCTGCAACCATATACCATGAAAGGTCGGCAGGGTTTAGTTTACCCTCTAATCCGTCAAGCGAAGTTGTATATATACCCGAATTTGCCGAATAGATGTTACGCTTGTTCTGACCAAGCTTTGCCTCGATTTCCTGCTTTTCACGGCGAAGCTTTAAAAGCTCTGCCTGGGTATCATTATCACTGACAAGTCCGGTAGTGTTCTCAAGCTTACTCTTGTATCCCGGAATCTGCGAAACATCCTCCTCGATAACCGAGTCAATAATGTCCTCCTCGACATCCTTTACAACCGCCTGCTCGGTAGATTTGTCGGTTACAAAGGTTGTGCTTGTGCTTTCCATAGCCTCAAGCGATACAATTTTTTTGTCGATATTGTTGAGTGTCTGCAAAACCTCCTTGTCAACCACGCCTTCATAGACTGTGGCAACAATTCTGTCCTTTCCGACTCTCTCACCCTCTCCTGCAAAGCTATAGAATGTACCGGTTACACCTGCAGAATACACACTTTCATTATACGCAATCAAGCCCTCGCAGGATATACTGCTTTCTCTTGTTACCGCCTTTGCATCCATCACACCAACAGGCTTTTTAACATAGCGGACACCGTAGAAAACAACCGCAAGAAGTGCTATTGCAATCACGATAAAAACACTTTTTTTCATTGTTTTATTTATCCTTTTTATATATTTTCTTCTGTTTCGGGGTCAAGCATCAGGTTTATGAGTTCCCATACCGCAAGCTTTCCGTCGTCGCCCTTTGTCGAGAAAGGAATCAAGACATCGTCATCGCCAAGCTCTAAAGTGTCCCATATAAGGGTCAGGTTCTTCTCGAACTCACTCTTTTTGAGCTTGTCCGTCTTGGTTGCGATGACTACCGCACGGTCATGATACTCTCTTATCCACTCAAGCATCAAACAATCGTCCTTTGTCGGTTTATGACGGCTGTCAACCAAAAGTATTGTCTGCACAAGCTCCTCACGGCTTCTCAGATAATCCTCAATCATACTTCCCCATTTTGCAATCTCGGACTGCGACCTTACCGCATAACCATAGCCCGGCAGGTCAACAAGATGGATTGTGTCGTCGATATTATAAAAATTTATCGTCGCAGTCTTACCCGGAGTGCCGCTGACTCTTGCAAGCGATTTTCTGTTGAGAATCTTATTTATCAGCGATGATTTGCCGACATTCGAGCGGCCCGCAAATGCAAACTCAGGCATTCCGCCTCCCGGATACTGATTCTTTCTTACCGCAGAAACGGTAAGACTTACATTGTGAATATTCATTTAAATTCCCTTTCCCTATCTTGTAAAGGCAGTTCTTAAAACCGAATCCATATTGGTTACCGGGACAAATTCCATCTCGTCCCTTACCTCTTTTGGAACATCCTCAACATCCCTTTCGTTATCCTCGGGGATGATTACCGTTCTGATTCCGGCTCTGTATGCTGCAAGCGACTTTTCCTTCAGACCGCCTATAGGCAGAACTCTGCCTCTTAAGGTAATCTCACCCGTCATAGCAACATCACGGCGTACCGGAACATCGGATAATGCCGATGCAACCGCAGTCGCAATCGTAATCCCGGCAGACGGGCCGTCCTTCGGAACAGCGCCCTGCGGAACGTGGATGTGGATATCCTTTGTCTTATAAAAGCTATCGCTTATATTTAACTTCTTTGATGCCGAGCGGACATAGCTTATAGCCGTCATCGCCGACTCACGCATTACATCACCGAGGTTGCCGGTAAGCTCAACCTTACCGCTTCCCTCCATTACATTTACCTCAACCGAGAGCGTATCGCCGCCGACGCTTGTCCATGCAAGCCCTCTTACAACACCGACCTCGTCCTTTTTGTTCATCATCTCGACATCATAACGAGGTTTTCCGAGATATTTCTGCAGATTTCTCTTTCCGACAGTAACTCTCTTTTTATCGGTTTCCTGACTTTCCTTTGCAATCCTTCTCATAAGGGTTGCAATTCTTCTCTCAAGGCTTCTTACACCCGACTCTCTTGTGTACTTTTCAATAATCATCCGGATCGCATCGTCACCGAGTGTTATCTTCATCTTGTCGAGTCCGTGCTGCTTTTGCTGTTTCGGAATCAGGTGCCTTTTTGCAATCTCAAGCTTTTCTTCATCGGTATATCCCGAAACCTCAATGACCTCAATTCGGTCTAGAAGCGGTGCAGGCACATTCGACAGATTATTTGCCGTCGCAATGAACATTACATTCGAGAGGTCAAAGGGAATCTCGATATAATGGTCACGGAAAGCGTGGTTCTGCTCAATGTCCAGCACTTCAAGCATAGCCGCAGACGGGTCGCCCTTATAGTCTGCACCCATCTTGTCGAGTTCATCAAAAAGAATCAGCGGATTTTTTGTTCCCGCCTGCTCCATTGCACTTATAATTCTTCCCGGCATAGAGCCAATATATGTTTTTCTGTGTCCCCTGATATCTGCCTCGTCTCTTACACCGCCGAGCGAAATCCTCACATATTCACGACCCAAAGCCTTTGCAATCGACTTCACAATAGATGTCTTTCCTGTCCCCGGAGGTCCTGCAAGGCAGATGACTGTTCCCTGTTTTCCGCCGGTTAGTTTATGTACCGAAAGATGTTCTATAATTCTCTTTTTTACATCGGAGAGTCCGAAATGATCCTCCTCAAGTATATCTTCAGCCGCCAGAATATCCAGGTTTTCTTCGCTTGATTTATTCCACGGAAGCGCCAAAACATTATCAAGATAGTTTCTTGTAACTGCTGCATCGGGCGAAGTCGTCTGCATCTTTGCAAGGCGGTCAACCTCTTTTAAGAGCTTTTCTTCATAGACCTCATCAAGTCCGATTGCCATAATCGCCTTGCGGTAGTTCGAAAGCTCCTCCGAGTATCCGTCTTTATCGCCGAGTTCTTCTTCGATTATCTTCATTTCCTCACGCAGGAAATATTCTCTCTGGTTTTCGTCTATCTGCTTTTTAACCTTATCATTTATCTCACGCTTAAAGCGAAGTATTGCGGTTTCGTTTTTAAGGAGCACCGCTGTTTTTTCCGCTCTCTCATATGGGTCTATAACCTCGAGCATTTCCTGTTTCACATAGTAGCCACAGGTAAGGTTTGAAACAATTATATCGGTAAGCTTTGAGATTTCACCAAGCTCGATTTTATCTATTGCAAGCTCAACCGGGAATCTCGGATTCACTTCGATGTATCTTTCAAGATGACCCTGGATACTTCTTGCAAACGCCTGGTCTGCTAAAACATCGATACTCTCCTCTGCATCATAGTTTTCGCACGATGCAGTAATGCTTGGCTGCCACACCTCAACCTTTTCAAGTCTTGCACGTTCGATACCCTCAACAACTGCATGTACAATGTTTCCCGGCATCTTCATAACACGTTTTACCTTGGCAATAACGCCAATCTTATAGAGGTCAAGCTCGCCCGGGTCTTCTGCATCAATATTTTTCTGGGTAAGCAAAAAGATGCGTCTGTCGGTTGCCATTGCAATATCTAACGCCTTTTTTGACTTTTCTCTTATAACATCAAATCCCACCGTAGCACCGGGAAATACCACAATTCCTCTGAGTGCCATCATCGGGAGTACATATTTTTCTCTCAAATTTATGTCACATTCCTTTCATTTTGCCATATAAATATCCAAATTATATTATACAATACTTTTGCTGTTTTTTCAAGCCAAAATAGCTCTATTTTTTTAAATTTACAAATTGTTTATAAAAAGGTAAAAAATGTATTTATTTTTCATTTTATATATGATATAATTAAGTTTTAGTGGAGGGGAATTTATGAACACAAAAAGACTTGCTTGCAATTTTTTATTACTTTTGGCGGCACTTATCTGGGGTTGTGCATTCGTGGCACAAACCGTCGCTATGGACCATGTCGGTCCGCTTACATTCCAGACCTCACGTGCCATTTTGGGAAGTGCCGTACTCGTTCCGGTAATTATCGTATCTGATTTAATCAAAAAGAAAAAGGGCATATACAAAAAGCCGACCCGGACCGACAGGAAAAACCTGCTTGTCGGCGGACTATTGTGCGGTGCAGTGCTGACCGTTGCGGCGGCTTTACAGCAGATAGGCATAAACCTCGGCACAAGCTCGGGAAAATCCGGTTTTATCACCGCAATGTACATACTGCTCGTTCCTGTTTTGGGACTTTTCTTAAAAAAGAAGGTCAGACCGGTTGTATGGGGATGTGTCGGGCTTGGCGTAATCGGGCTCTACCTCCTATGTATGAAGGACGGTTTCTCGATTGCAGAAGGCGACATTTACACTCTGCTTTGTGCGGTTTGTTTTTCGGTACACATTCTCGTGGTTGACCACTTCTCGCCTACCACAGACGGCGTAAAGCTCTCCTGCTTGCAGTTTTTTACAATGTTTATCTTATCGGGCATTGCGATGCTGATATTTGAAAAGCCAAGCTTTCAGAGCATTCTCACCGCATGGCTCCCGATTTGCTATGCAGGTATTATGTCCTGTGGTATTGCATACACGCTCCAGATTATCGGGCAAAAGCACACCGAGCCTGCGGTTGCATCACTCCTTATGAGCTTTGAGTCTGTTTTTGCGGTACTTGCCGGCATCATCATCCTGGCCGAAAGTCCGTCACTGCAGGAATACATTGGCTCGGCAATTATGTTTGTTGCGATTATAATTTCACAACTACCCGAGAAGAAAGTTTAATCGCCTTGACAGAATTTTGAATTTTATGTATAATAAAAATAACTATAATAAAGGAAGTGTTGGCTATGAAAACTTATAAATTTCTCGCTTTTGACTTTGGCGCATCAAGCGGAAGAGCAATGCTTGCAAAGTTCGACGGCGAAAAGATTACTCTTGAAGAAAAGCACCGTTTTGCAAACGACCCTGTTTTAGTAAACGGCGGATTTCATTGGGATGCTTTGAGACTTTTCCACGAAATCAAACAGGGCATCTTGAAGTGCCAGAACTCGGGCGACGGCGATATTGACGGTATCGGCATTGACACTTGGGGCGTTGACTACGGACTTTTAGACGAAAACGACAAGCTCCTCGGAAACCCTTACCACTACCGTGACACAAGAACAGACGGAATGTTTGATGAGGCTTTCAACCTTGTTGCAAAAGAAGAAATCTACAATAAGACAGGTATCGCATT
The DNA here is from genome assembly GCA_045544615.1 of Clostridia bacterium. Classification (GTDB taxonomy): domain Bacteria; phylum Bacillota; class Clostridia; order UBA1381; family UBA1381; genus CAKSFT01. Next base: position 123,172 of record JAZPZI010000008.1, on the reverse strand, counting down.
CAACTGGTTCAATACACTTTTCCAGCTCCTTGCTGCAAAGCTTTCAAACGATGTAGCCCTGAAGAATGCTAAAACCCTGCTCTTTATGCCTGACCTTTTCAACTTCTTCTTAACAGGCGTTAAAAAGAACGAATACACAATCGCATCAACATCACAGATGTTTGATTCAAAGACACATACATGGGCAACCGAACTCCTCGACAAAATGGGACTTCCAACCGATATTTTCGCCGACATAATCTATCCCGGAAACCTTGTCGGAACACTCCGCCCTGAACTTTCAGAAGAACTCGGCGTTGGTGAAATCCCGGTATTTGCAGTTGCATCGCACGACACAGGCTCTGCTGTTGCTTCTGTTCCGGTTGAAGGCGATGAGGACTTCATCTACATCTCAAGCGGTACATGGTCACTTATGGGCGTTGAATTGAAAGAGCCTAACATCACCGCAGATGCGCTCAAGTATAACTTCACAAATGAAGGTGGCGTAAACAAGACGGTCAGATTCCTGAAAAATATTATGGGCTTGTGGCTCATTCAGGAATCAAAGCGTCAGTGGGAGCGTGAGGGCGAAGTATTGAGCTTTAACGAGCTTGAGGCTCAGGCAAATGCGGCAACTCCGTTTGAGAGCTTTATCGACCCTGACTACCCTGCATTCCAGACACCGGGCAATATGCCAAAGCGTATCCGTGAATACTGCGAAAAGACAGGTCAGAAGGTTCCCGAAACAAAGGGCGAAATCATCCGTTGTATCGCACAGAGCCTTGCATTCAAGTACCGTGAGACTGTTGAGGGTATGGAAGATGTTACAGGCAAAAAGTACAATGTAATAAATATCGTTGGCGGCGGAATCAAGGACAAGATGATTTGTCAGTTCACCGCAAACGCCACCAAGAGAACAGTTTCAACAGGACCTGTTGAGGCAACAAGTATCGGAAATGTCATTGTTCAGGGAATTGCCTGCGGTGCGATTGCCGACCTTGCCGAGGGCAGAAAGGTTGTAAGAAATTCATTCGATATTGCAAAATACACACCTGTTGACTCACCAGCCTGGGACAATGCTTACGAAACTTGGAAAAAGGTTACAAAATCAATCTGAAATTAGCATATTTTAAAAAGAGTGTTCATAGTATTTGCTATGAACACTTTTATTTTTACTATTTTCAGGAAGGATTTGATTTTATGGAACTTTTAAAGGAAAATTTAAAGCTCACCGAAACCAAGGTGTCAGAAACGGCAAACACTGTCTGCGACAGCGATGTGATTGTGCCCGATGTAAAACCCGACATCTTAAAAATTATGCAGGTGGATGCAGTATCCTACATCACCTCAAAAGAGATTTCAGACGGTGTCATCAAGGTCTCGGGCAAGGTGCACTACACCATCTTCTATCTCCCCGACTCAAGCGACTGTAACCTTGAGACGATTTCAACCGAGCAGGATTTTTCCATAAAGCTTGACAAGCACTCAAAGCTTACAAACTGTGTGTTCGATGTATGCTCCGATGTTGAGAGAATCGACTTTTCACTCTTAAACTCAAGAAAACTCGCCATAAAGGCTACAGTTGCTGTCTCCTATGTGATTTCAGAAAACCGTGAGTTGTCACTTGCCACAGGCATTGACTATGATAATGCCGAAACAATCTTTGAGCCGATATGTGCCGAGAGTCTCGAAGTAGCAGAGGACTATACCTTTGTCGTTCGTGACCGCCTGTGCCTGCCGTCGGGACGTTCACCAATCTCGCAGTTAATAAAGCTCGATGCTGTAATCTCCGAGCCCGAAACAAAGGCAATAACCGGCAAGGCAGTCCTTAAAGGAAATCTGACGGTATCAGCTCTATATATCGACTGCGATGGAGCGCTCAACTCGGTTTCGGGCGAAATCCCCTTTACCGAGATAGCCGAAATCTTCGACCTTGACGAAGACACTCCATGCAATGTAGATTACCGAATCTGCGACCAGGCATTTGAGATTGCAGGCAATGCAGAAGGCGAGGCAGATACAGTTAATTTTGATATTACCGTTTCTGCACACATCACATCATACAAGTGCTCCGAGTTGCAGGTACTCACCGACTGTTTCTGCCCGGGTGCGAAGGCAGATATGCTCTATGAACACATCGCTTTTGACAGTATAGTATCATCAGCAACTCATCAGACCACTTTAAAGGGTATTATCCCCTGCCCTGAAAACTCACCTGAAATTGCAACGGTATACAATCTGTTCACCAAACCCGTTATAGAATCGGCAGTGTGCGGTAAGGGAAAAATCGAAATCAAGGGTAAGGTTGAGGTCTATGTATCATACATTTCCGCATCGGGCGAAACACCAATTTACAGTTTCAAAAACGAGCTTCCGCTATCCTTTATTGCCGAGGATGACAAGGCCGATGACGGACTTTTATGCCTTGCTGACATCGGCATCCTCCACACAAGCTACAATCTCAATATGTCAAACGAGCTTGAATTGCGTGCAAGTTTTCGGATTGGAACAAAGCTCACAAAGAAAGCCGAACTCGATGTAATATCGGAATGCACGCTCTCGGATGCAGAAAAGATGAGCGGAATTATAGTTTACTTTGTTCAGCCGGGCGACAGTCTATGGAAGATTGCAAAGAACTACTCGGTTGCGATTGATGAGTTGGTCGAGTTGAATGAGCTCGACAAAAATGCAACTTTAGATGTTGGTAAAAAGCTGATTATACCGGTATGTTAGTCAAAAAAGGACTTGGTTTTCCAAGTCCTTTTTGGTTGTTTATAATTTCTTTTTGCCACTTTTCACCGACGAAAAGTGGCGGAAAAGTCGCCAAGAGAGGATACCCCTCTTGGAAACACCCCAAAGCGTAGCTCAGGGCGGAAATTTTGCCAAGGCAAAATCTTCCTCATTCGCCCCACTTTAACTCTCCGAATTTACATACCTCATGTGACGCTTCTTCTCTTTCCCCGTGCGGTGGAAAGAATGTTTTCCATTCCAACTGATGTGCTTGACTTTTACAAATCCAACACCGCACTGGTATTTTTGTAAATTTCCAAAAGCCATCTATTTCAGAGGCATATGTTTTTATTTGATTCGACTGTTTTCTCCTCAAAGGAATTGTCTTGCAAAGATATGATTATCTTCAAACAAAAAAGCCCGGAATTTCCGGGCTTTTCATTTTTATTAACCGTTATAAGCATCCTCATCAAGAATAAGAATAACATCCTTGTGAAGCTTTAAGAATGTTGACGGATTAGATGTTGTAATCTTATCGTCCAACAAAGCAGAAACTGCTGCATGCTTATTCTTGCCGTTTGCCAAAAGTATAATTGTCTTTGCCTTTAAGATTGTTGCCATACCCATTGTGAGCGCCTTTGTCGGAACTTCGTCACGGCTTGCAAAGAAACGTGAGTTTGCCTCGATTGTGCTCTCTGTAAGACCTGTTACGTGTGTTCCTGCGATAAGGTTTTCATCAGGCTCGTTAAATGCGATGTGGCCGTTCTGTCCGATTCCGAGAATCTGCAAATCAACCCAGCCATAGTCCTCAACAAGCTCGTCGTACTTTTTGCAAGCTTCTTCAGGATCAGCTGCTGAACCGTCAGGAATATAGCTTTCCTTGATATTTACATGATCAAACAAGTTTGTCTTCATGAAATAGTGATAGCTCTGGTCATTGTCCTTATCAATCGGATAATACTCGTCAAGGTTAAAGCTTGTAACCTTTGAAAAGTCAATTTCACCGTTTTTATACATTTCAATAAGGCCCTTATAAACGCCAACAGGTGTTGATCCTGTTGCCAGGCCAAGAATTGAATCAGGCTTCATTGTAATCTGGCTTGCAATAATCTGCGCACCTTTTTTTGACATTTCTTCGTAATCTTTACATACAATTACTCTCATACTAAAAATCCTCCCTGCAAATAATTATTTTGTTAGTACCTCAATTACCGAGGTCATTTCGTCAAACTTTTTGTCCATATCCATACAGAGCTTAAACTGTGTTCTTGCACGGTCTAAATTGTGCTCCGGTCTTGATGTCTTGAAATAAGTGTCGCCATTTAGATAGTCTGCCAAAAATCTTATTCCACATTCATATGTGAGCATTTTTGCCGAAAGTGGCAAAAGTTCAATTTCCTTTTTAGTCATAACAGGAAGCATTTCTTCCAGGAAACCTTTAGAGAACTGTCTGAATGCCGCCATATCAAACCAGATGAGTGACAAGTCCTTTTCGTCCTCTGCACCTGTGTTTGCACCTGCTCTCAAAGCATCGCCGTAATCATAAAGAAGCGAGCCCGGCATAACGGTATCAAGGTCGATTACACAAAGTCCCTTTCCTGTAGCCTTATCAAACAAAACATTGTTGATTTTTGTATCGTTATGAGTAACACGCAGTGGCACTGTACCTTCCTTGATTGCATCTGTAATCTGGTCTACCATATTCTCCTGAGATAAAGCATACTCAACTTCCGCCTGTACCTCTGAGAGTCTACCTGCACGGTTTTCCCTGATTGCCTCCAAAAGTTGGTTAAAACGGCTTCTTGTGTTATGAAAATTAACGATAGTCTCAAAAAGCTCCTCTGCCGGGAAATCATTTAGCATATTCTGAAATCTGCCAAATGCTCTTCCTGCTTCATACAAAAGTTTCGGATCCTCTGCCACGCTGTAGCAGTCGGTCTCATCGATAAATCTGTATACTCTGTAGAACTCACCGTTTTCAGCTTCATAATAGGTTTTACCATCACGGGTCGGAATAATTGTCAGAGTTTCTCTGTCAGGATCCCCTCCTGCTGCTTCAATCTTTGCTCTTACATGCTCAGTTACCATCGAAATGTTTCTCATCAATTCCTTTGGTTCAGTAAAAACGTGAGTATTGATTCTCTGGAGAATGTATTGCTTTGACTTTGTCAAAAATGTATTGTTGATATGTCCGTCGCCATATGGTGAAAGTTCACTGTCCAAGGTGAATTGTTCTAAAATTTTATTCAAATCAGATACCATCATAAAGCCCCTTATCTACCAATTTTTTCAATGCCTGAGCCACAGGCTCGGCGTCCTCTTTATATGTAACTCCGTACCACTTTTCAGATGTCGGAATAACACGCACTTTTTCGTTCTTTGTCTTAATCATCTTATCCACAACGCTCGGCAGGAAGAACTCCTGTTTTGCAGGGTTTTCGATATTTTTCAAAAATTCAGCAAAGTCAGCCTCGAGAGTGTCAAAAATCTTTGTTCCGAATCCCCACATATTCATAGAAACAAGTGTGTCCTCGGGATATCCCGAATTCTTATCAAGTGCAGTCTGCTCGGTTACACTCTTTAAGTATCCGTTCTCGATATCACAAATTCCACGGCTAACTGTTCCGTTTTCTGTCAATGTGTTATAAAGGTTATATCCAACCATACAAATCTCATCACTCTCAACAAGTGAGTCGTGGATAAGCTTATATGATTCATATCCGTAATAGTCATCAGCATTTACAACCGCAAACGGTGTTGTAATTGCATCCTTTGCGCAAAGGATTGCATGACCTGTGCCCCAAGGCTTTTCACGTGGCAGGAGATGTGAAAACTCTGACGGAATTTTCTCTGTTTCCTGGAAAACATAAGAAACATCAATCATCTTTTCAATTCTCTTTCCTACACATTCACGGAACTCCTTCTCAATAGCTTTCTTGATGATGAAAACTGCCTTATTAAAGCCTGCCTTCTTTGCATCATATATCGAAAAGTCGAGAATGATTTCCCCATTTGGTCCGATTGGCGCAATCTGCTTTAAGCCACCGAAACGGCTTCCCATACCTGCCGCCATAATAACAAGAGTTGTATCCATAGCTAAACCTCTTTCTCCATTAAAAAGGCATCCATACCCCGTATGCAATGCCGTCCCGTTTTTCAATTATTTTATATCTGGTCACAAAAATCCAATTATCATTTTTACCTTAAAATTATAGCACTTTTATATTGCTTTGTCAAGCAAGTTTTTCCATTTCCCTATAACTTGCTCAAATTGTACAAAACAAGGCATCCTACCCGCCTTTTCATTGTCCGTTTTTCTCCGAATCGTAAAATAATCCACAAAGTGAGCACACAAAAACCGCACCGTCAGACGGTGCGGTTTTATCGTTTTACTTCATCAACAAAACATTAAGCAAAGCGCTTGATGTCTTGATTGTGATTTTTCCGTCTTCGATTTTGTATTCTTCCTTGGTATTGATGTTTGTAACACTCTTTACACCATCAGGAACTTTTACTGTAATCTCCTCATTACCGTATGCAAAGTGTGCTGCAAAAGCAACTGTTCCCTTCTTTGTATCATAAAGTGAAACATATGCTTTATCTGTCAATGCAGGCGCAACATCGTTCTTCCAGTACGGTGTCCATTCTGCATTATCCAGATCGTACTCATCAAAAATCTTCCAGATACCCGAGAGATATCCAAGATCTCTTTCAAGACTTGCGTGAATTGAACAGCAACGGCAGTGAGTGTTATGAAGAAGTGTCAAAGCAGACAATGCTTCGATTGTTCTTTCTTCGTTTGTGTATGCGATAAAGTTTGCAGGCATACCAAAGTTCCAGCCCATATACTCTGTTCTGAATGCAGGCATATTCAAAAAGTCCATATTATCTTTAGAAAGCATTCCCTGAATGTTTTCACCGTCATAATACGAATCACAGAATGAAAGTGTCGGCATTACGCAGCACGAGCTCTGGTGTGCATCAATGATACCTCCACGCTTATGAACTACCTCGTAGAGCTTTTTAACGTGTTCACGAACAGGCATAATCGGGAATGTAGGTACAAACTCGCCATTTGAATTTGTGCATCCGCAACCGTGATCCTTGTTTGCGCACTCCCACGGAATATATGTACCGTCTGTATAGATACCGTCAACGCCGAGTTCGTCCATTACATACTCCACTCTCTTGATCATCACATCGCTGTATCCGCCGTTATAGCAAACCATATATGCTCTCTGGTATGGGTTTCTCTGCCATCCGCCGCAGAACTCGTTGTCTACCGTCTTGATGAGGTAATCATCTGCAAGCTTGTGGAAATCCCAATGAAGTGTTGAGAATTCGTAGCCGAAGTAAACCATAACCTTCATGCCTCTCTTGTGGCATTCCTTAATAAAGTCGATGGTGAACTGCTTATCGAGCGGATAACCGAAGTTCTGGATTCCTGTCCAGTTTTCGTGAAGAATCACCCACTTAACTCCCGCTTTATCAAGAGAGTTAATCATCTCCATGTTCATCTTTCCGTCAACCTTCATAAGGTCACAGTTACCCCAGTGATAAATCTTATATGTTTCCTCACCGCTTCTCATTGGCTTAACCGGTGTTGCGTGGAAACCAATATTGAATACAACCGGCTTTAAGGCTGAAATCCACTTGTCGTTTCTTCCCTGCCAGTTCTTTGGCATCTGCTCTAAGAACTTGAGTCTGTAATTTACGTAGTCACCCTTATCCGTGATAACAACACAAACATCCTCATTGTTCAGGATATAGTTTTCGCAAGAGTCACCGCTATAGATACCTAAGCCCACCTCTTCATTACCAAACGAAACATACGGCTTGAACGGGAAGGTTACTTCTCTTGTTTCACCACTGTTCATTACCTTACCTGACGGAATGATGCTTGTCTTGTCATTTGGCCAGTAGTGCATAAGTGTCGCAAATTCCTTCTTGATCGGCACATCCATATAAAGACCTGTAAGCTTTGGTCTTGGTGTATTGTCTTTAGAGAACTGCCAGTGTGACATGAGCTTGAAGTCAATCTTCACAAAACCGTCACATTCAACAGTTACTGCAGTATTTATCATTACGTTGTCACATTCTGCAGCAGCAATAAATATTGCCTTTTCATCACTTTCTTCACAAACCGATGTTGTGATGTTATGCCACTCACCCTCTGTGTCAAAGAATACAGGTGTGAGTTTGATCGGAGCATAGAGCATCTCCTTGCCCTGGCTTGTGATCTGTGTTGGCATAAGTGAGTTTTCAAAGTCGTACTTTCTTCCCCACATCTCTGCCGAAACAGAATTGCCGTTCTGTGTAATTTTTACCGGTGTCCACGGCTTCAAATAGTCTTTCATTTTTCGTCCCTCCATTTACTTGATTTCATTTGAATATTTTTCAAGATCGATGACCTTATCAGTTTTTCTTGATTCTTCGGCCGCAAATGCAATCAGATGGTTCATATATGATGTCCGGACATCGCAAATCGACTTACTCTTTTCAACTTCACCGAAGTATTTCAGAATATCCATCATAATACCGGTATCTCCGCCTGCGTGACCAGATGTTATATCCTCACCCACGTGTGCAAGATTATAGTCGGTCGTTTCCCCTGTTGCAAAAGAGTATACGCTGATTTTATCGTCCTCAATAGCTGCATTGATTTCACCCTTTGTACCGAAGATTCTGATAAATCTTCCACCCTTGTTAAAAGCGTTCATTGTAAATGATACCGTAGCTCCGCCTTCAAATTCCATATTAACAACCTGATGGTCAACAACATCGTTATCGCAGGCATACACACATCTTCCGTAAGGTCCTCTTGTGATTGCTGCCTTTACCTCCTCGTCGGTTGGTGCTACCTTGTCGGTTGCAACGCCTCTGAACCAGAGATTGTCTTTATCATCATAATAGAGCTTAACTGCGTTATAGAAACAGGTGTCAGCTTTAGGGCAACCCTGGATGCAGTAATCGGGTGCACCCGCAGGTCTGTTCTCCTTGGTGAAGTGCACAAGCGAGCCAAACGACTGAACCTTTTTGCACTTCTTTCCGATAAGCCATTGCAGAATATCGGTATCGTGACAGGATTTTGCAAGAATCATCGGTGCTGACTCTTCAGAGTTTCTCCAGTTACCTCTTACAAAGCTATGACTCTGATGAACATTTCCGACATTTTCCATATGCACAATCGACATAATTTCGCCGATATCGTCACGGTATATAATTTCTTTTAAAGTGCAGAAGAAGTTTGTAAATCTCAAAACATGACACACAACAACCTTAACGCCCTTTGCTTCGGCAGCCTCGGCAATCTTTTTACATTCTGCCGCAGTCGGTGCCATAGGCTTTTCGAGCAGGAGATTATATCCTTTTTCTATCATAGCAAGCGCCGGCTCATAGTGCATATCATCCTGAGTTGCAATTATGGCAAAATCGGCAAGCTTAGGCAGTTCTGCAACCTGCTTCCAGTCAACAAAGCACATATCCTCACTGAGATTGTGAAGATCCCTTGCGTGGTTTCGCTTATCATCAACCGGTTCGGCAATCGCCACAATTTCGAGCTCTTCAGGATGCTCTGATGCATACTTTGCATACGCAGAACCACGCATTCCGTAGCCCAAAACAACCGCTGTCAATTTTTTCATTCCCATTTCTTCTCTTTCCATTTCCGTTTTTATGAAGTCATCTATCAATCTTCGTTGTTCTTTTTGAGATAGATGCTGGATGCTTTTCTTAAAAGCTTCCATTTTCTCTTTTTTTCTTTCAACCGATGACATTTTATTTTACTCTCCTTTTTAAATGACTTACCGGAAGGTTATAGTTGAATTCTTCTTCGCCAAATACTGCCTTTGTAAGTGCATCAATTATTTCCTTATTGTTGTTTGATGAAAATGTTGTTATAAATGTCTTTGCATCAGGAATATCCTCAAGAATATACGGTGATGTAAATGAAATCAAAATTGGTGACAATGCTTCAAATGGAGCTGCTCTCATGATAGCCTGTGCAATCAAACCACCCGGTCTGTAGTCGCCGATATAAGCATAATCATATAACCAAAGGTATGCATCCCACTTATCACCGTTTTTCTCCCTTATTAAAATTTCAGGCACAGCATCCCAGTCCTCGAAATCTTTGACATCATATACATCAACCTCGATACCCATTTCTTCAAGCTTTTTGATGAATTGAGCAGGTTTGTTGTTGTCCTGACACATATCAAGTTTTATAGCAAGCACCTTCTTGATTTTATTCTTATCAAGTGGCAAAATATCAAGCTTGTTTCTGACACAGGTAATAGCGTGCTTTGAGAGCAAGCGGTTCATCTCGTCTGCTTCCTTTTGAATTTCAGGAATCTTTTCAAATTCATCTTCTTTTTCAAAAAGACCAAGCATAACCTTTAAGCGCAGAACTCTCTCAACACTCTCATCAAGTCTTTCCTGTGAAATATCCCCGTCATTGATTGCTTCCTCTAAATATCTGTAATGCTCATCCTCCGGGAAAAGAATTACGTCTATTCCCGAATTTACAATATCAATAATACGTTCTTTTCCTGTCTTCCAGCATGCACATCCTGCCATACCGATTGCATCGGTTACACATACACCGTCAAAACCAAGTCTGTCTCTTAATACCTTCTGTACCGCATTTTTTGAAACGGTTGCAGGTGGGTATCCACAGTTTGCATCGTCATACTCTTCTGCCCATACAAGCGATGTGTGGCCAATCATAACCGATTCCATACCGCTTGCCATAAGCTCCTTATATATTCTGCCGGTGCTTTCCATCCATTCTTCTTCCGACTTCGCATTCTCAGTCAAAGCAATATGCGGATTTCTCCAGTCAGCACCGCCGTCAGGGAAGTGTTTACCACAGGCTGCAACGCCGTAGTCATTAAGGCCCTGTATGAACTTTGAGCCATACTTTATAACAATATCAGGGTCATCGCTGATTTCTCTGCCATGACCACAGGTACTCCAGTTTTCACAAAGGTCAACAACCGGTCCGAAAACCCAGTTAAAGCCGATAGCTCTTGCTTCCTTTGCAACAATCTCACCCATATCGTATGCTACCTGCTCATCACCAAGCGCTGCAAGGGTCATAATGTTCGGATATTTTGTCATGCCTGTTACGCAGGCACCAACACCGTATTCGATATCTCCCGAAACGAGCATTGGGATTTTTGTTTTTTCCTGTATGTACTGCAAAACCTCGTGAGTAACTTCCGCCCCGGCTGTTGCTTCGTGAATGATTTCAGCACCACAGAAGATATTACCTACAGGGTTTTTCTCAAAAAATATGTCAACATTCTTTTTGTAATCTTCAGCCGTTAAATCGGTTCTTGTTATTCCTCCCCATACAAGCTGATTTACTCCAACACAGGTAATCTGCGCCATCTTTTCGCGCACAGACATATTGGATATAGTTTCTTTTATCCATTTTTCCTGTCCCGGTGTGATTTTCTTCATAACTGGAACCTCCATTTTCCGTTCTTGACATTTTATGTCGATTATGATACCATAATACCATATCCAAAATAAAAAGTATATACGAATTTGTATATAAAATATATAATTTTGAATACCAAAAAGGAAGATTTTTATGTATATACATACCAATGTTGAAAACACTCTCCGAATAACTGCTCTATATACCGCTTTCAAGGCAAAATTCGACAATGATTATATCTTCGCCGGCGAATATCATGACTTCTGGGAAATGGTAATTGTTCTGGACGGCGAAATCGGTATAACTGCCGGGAACGATGCCTTTACTCTTACAAAGGGTCAGGCGGTTTTGCACGAGCCAATGGAATTTCACAGACTCAGAAGTGTCGGCGGCTCGAGTCCTACCGCAATAATTCTTTCATTCTCGGCAGAAAATATGCCCGAATACACTTCAAAGATCTTCGACATTACAGACTTAAAAGTGCCCAAAAAAATTCTAAATAGCATTTATGAAAACTTCAAGATTGTCGGAATATGTATCGCAGATATAAAAGAAAAAAACGAGACCCATTATCAACTTGTGATAAAAAGTCTCGAAAGCTTCCTTATACATGCCATTTCGCATCAGACGAAGCCGAAAAAAATATCCAAATCCCGCACCGAAAAGCATTATTCAAATATAATAAATGTCCTGATGACCAATCTCGACAAAAACCTTTCGGTTGCAGAAATAGCAACTCTTTGCAACATGAGCGAGGTTAACCTCAAAAAAACCTTTTCTCATTATGCAGGTATGGGGGTTATGGCATACTTTAACAACCTGAAAATCACCTCTGCTATACCAATGATACAGGGCGGAATGACTGTTCAGGAGGTCGCAAGCTCACTCGGCTTTGCAAACCAGAACTATTTCAGCACCGTTTTTAAGCGCATCGACGGCCACTCCCCATCGTACTATAAATGATTTTTCGAAAACCCCGAAAGCTTTTTTAAAACTATATCGGTTATAATACCAATCACGACACCCGATATTACTCCGCATACCAAAAGTATCGGAAGATAATAGAGGGTGTTTAAATTTGAAATCAAAATCCCGGCTGCAACAAGCTGTCCTACATTGTGAAGGCATCCGCCAAGGACACTTATGCCAACCGTTCCGAATCTGTTGGTTTTCTTCAAAAGCCACATTCCCGCCACGCTGAACAGCCCACCGAGAAATGAATACAAAAATGAAGTTACGCCCGAAAAGAGCAGGCTCTGACAAATCGTCTTTATCACCATTATCCCGAAAGCATATGGTGTACCCAACATATAAAGGCTTGCAAGGATTACGGTATTTGAAACACCGACCTTTGCTCCATAAATCGGAACAGGTAGCGGAATCAAACTCTCAATATATCCGAAAACTATTGCAAGAGCGGCAAATATTGCCGTTTTTGTTATCTTTTTATTATTCATACCGCATCACCTCGAAACCGCATCGGGTGCATCGGCAGTTTTGGTAACTCTTACCATAACTCTGTTCGGCAGGCATATTATATCCCGTCCCGATGTGCCAAGCGGTGCCTGATGCACACAAATCTGGTCAGGGCAGTCGGCAGACTCCATATACACCTTGCCGTCCCCGATTACTACCTTGTTTTTTCCTCCTAAGTCTATCTCCTTGTCCTCCGAAAGAGGCAGACTGTATTTCAGTTCGTTATCCTTATAAATCTCAACTCTGTCACCGTCGGCAAAAAGGCCTGATACCGCAAAAAACAGCATTGCCGAAAACACCACAATTGCAGATATTAACAGTATATCGTTTTTCTTCACGCCCTTTCGCCTCCTTTTTGGTTAATTACTCAAAACGAATTCCACATTCCATTTTACCACACCACCAAAAAATAGTCAAATAATAATTGCTCTCAAGGGGATGTTAGCTTAAAGTACAAACACATTTATATCCGTATCTTAAAGATCATAGAAAAAAAGCCGTCTTTGACGGCTTTTTATCTTTAACATCCGATTTATCGGATATATCACATTTGCAAAGCAAATATATTACTGCAAACGCAATATCACTTGCCACGCAGTGGCAAATATCACTCAGGTTATCATTTAAGATAACCTGCTAAGAGGGGTTTTTAAAATTAGTTACAGCAAGTAACGATTACAATGATGATAAGTACCCACAAAACCATGTCAAGGTCGAAACCGCAGTTTGTGTTGCATCCACAGTCGCTCATACTTCCTGCCTCCTTCCCGAATAAACTGTCAATTGGAGATTACAATAATATACTATGTTTTTTCGGAAAGTTTGGAAGCTTGTATTGCAAAATTATTTAAAATAGTGTATAATATATACTGAATATTTATGTTTTGAAAGGAAAAACGGCAATGACTAAGGAAAAGATGGACAGAATAAGCGAGCTCTCACGCAAGCAAAGAAGCGTTGGTCTGACAGAAGAAGAAAAGGCAGAACAGAAGCTTTTGCGTGATGAGTACATCGCAGATATAAAAAGAAACTTCAGAGCAACACTTGAGAATGTCGAGTTCGTCGACGGCAACAAGCCACAGTAAGAAAGGTCGGATTATAATGGTTTATTTAGTATCTTTGGTTTTAATATATTTCGGGTTCCGTATGAACTTCTATGTAGGGCTCGTTGTGCTTCTTTTAGCACTCGGTCTTATTGCATACAAGTCCCTTCCCTCAATCTATGCAACACTCGGCAACAAAGCATATCATGCAGGCGACAATGACGGAGTAAAGAAATACTACAACAAAGCACTTGCAACAGACCGTGCACCTGTATCTTCCTATTCCACATATGTCCTGATGCTTATGCGAATGGGCGAGCTTGACAAGGCTTTGGAGATTGCAAACCTTGCAATCATCAACCGTAAGTTTGCCGAAAGAGATAAATATGTCCTCAAGGAATACCGTGCGCTCATTTACTATCACAAAGGCGAAGCCGAGGAAGCACTCGAGGATGCCCGTGAGATTTTTGATAACTACAAAAACACAACAATCTACAGTCTTTTGGGATTCCTTATGCTTGCCTGTGACGAGCCGATTGACGAAACCCTGGCTTTCTGTCTTGAGGCATACGACTACAACAGCGACGACCGTGATGTTGTTGATAATCTGCTTTTGGCGTACTACAAAAACGGTGACCTTGACAAGGCTTCCGAGCTTGCAGACGAGCTTTTAGAGATGAGTCCTACATTCATCGAAGCACAATATCATTCAGCCCTTATCGCAAAAGCGAAAGGTGATATTGAAAAAGCAAAAGAACACATCGAAAACCTTGACGACTGTATAAGAACAGCACTCACAACTGTAAGTGAGGAAGAAATCGAAGAATTTTCAAAGAGTCTGGAGAACTGATTATGATAACCTTTAAGATAAAAACAGGCGAGGAAGGCTACAGCATGACCTCCCCGATACGTGAAGAATATTTAAAGACAGGCAAGGCCGATGAGCATGATGCCGATGCAATACATATCGCAGGATATGAAAACGGTAAGGTGATTTGTGCAGGCAGAATGTATGTTGTAAGCAACATCAAGTGCATGATAGACAATGTAATTGTGGATACCGACAACCGTATGCAGTATGTCGGCGACACAATCCTCCGTGCACTCGAAGACAAAGCCGTTCAGCTGATGCGCACCTTTATCGGCGTAAACCCGACAGAGGAATCAAGAGCGTTCTTTTTGGCAGAGGGCTACTTCGGCGATGATGAGATGATAAAGGACCTTACAAAGGTACGTGGATGCCGTGGCTGTAGTGGGGGATGTTCAAAATGAGCAAGCCGTTAGCAGACAGGATTCGCCCCGAATCACTTGACATGGTTGTAGGTCAGAAGCACCTCCTCGGTGAGGGAAAGCTTCTGGGTGAAATCATCAGGCGTGGCGAAAATCCGAATATGATTTTTTACGGGCCGAGCGGAGTCGGTAAAACAACCGTTGCAAACATAATTGCAAAAAATACAGGCAAGCGACTCTACAAGTTAAATGCCACCACCGCATCGGTTTCCGACATAAAGGATATCATCTCGTCGCTTGACAGTTTCCTGACACCAAACGGTGTGCTTTTGTATCTTGACGAGATTCAGCATTTCAATAAAAAACAACAGCAATCGCTTCTGGAGTACATGGAAAACGGCAAAATCACCTTGATTGCCAGTACCACCGAGAATCCGTATTTTTACATCTACAACGCTGTGCTCTCACGTGCGGTCGTTTTTGAATTTAAACCACTCGAGGCATCGGATATCAAGAATGCACTGATAAGAGGTGCTGAAATCCTGGCAGATGACGAGTTCAAAAGCTATGACTTTACCGTAACAGACGATGCTTTAGAGCATATGTCACAAATGGCAGGCGGCGATGTGAGAAAGGCGATAAATTCACTCGAGATTGCATCTATGGCGGCAAAGCCCGACAAAGATTCAAAGGTGGTAATCGACCTTGAGCTTGCAGAGCAGGCAACCCAGAAAAAGACTATCAAATACGACAAATCGGGCGACAGCCATTACGATATTTTAAGTGCATTCCAGAAATCAATCAGAGGCAGTGACCCCGATGCAGGGCTTCACTATCTTGCAAGACTGATTTCGGGCGGTGACCTGCAAAGTATATGCAGACGACTTTTAGTAATCGCATCGGAGGATATCGGTCTTGCATATCCGCAGGCCGCATCAATTGTAAAATCGTGTGTTGACAGTGCCCTGCAGTTAGGCTTCCCTGAAGCACGGATTCCGCTTGCAGAAGCGGTAATTCTTCTTGCAACCGCACCAAAGTCAAACTCGGCAGCATCTGCAATAGATCTGGCACTTGCCGATATCGGGAGCATTGATGTGGGCGAAATCCCGGCTCATCTCAAGGACGCACACTATGGCGGTGCTGAAAAGCTCGGCAGAGGCATTGAGTATAAGTATCCGCACGCCTACAAGAACAATTATGTTCCGCAGCAGTATCTGCCCGATAATATAAAGGACAAAACCTACTACACCTACGGCAACAACAAACAGGAGCGTTCTGCCAAGGAATATTGGGATGTTGTTAAAAAGGACAGTTTATAAACAAATTTTTATATAGGAGTAAACTATGACAAATAGGGACAAAATCAGAAATTTTTGCATTATAGCGCATATTGACCACGGAAAGTCCACACTTGCCGACCGACTTTTGGAGCTGACAGGCGAAGTGGAACAGCGTGAGATGGAAGACCAGTTGCTTGATAATATGGACCTCGAGCGCGAACGTGGAATTACCATCAAAGCCCATGCGGTATGTTTAAAATACACAGCAAAGGACGGCGAAACCTATACGCTCAATCTCATCGACACACCGGGGCATGTCGACTTTAACTATGAAGTATCAAGAAGTCTTGCCGCCTGTGAGGGTGCAATTCTTGTAGTTGACGCATCACAAGGCATCGAGGCACAGACTCTTGCAAACACATATCTTGCACTCGACCACGACCTGGAAATAGTGCCGGTTATAAATAAAATCGACCTGCCGTCGGCACAGCCCGAGTATGTCATAAAGGAAATCGAGGATATTATCGGCATCCCGGCAGAGGATGCACCAAGAGTTTCTGCAAAGACCGGTCTTAATGTCGAAAGCGTGCTTGAGGAAATCGTTGAGAAAATCCCGGCACCCGAAGGTGATGAGAAAAATCCTTTGCAGGCACTTATATTCGACTCATACTACGACAGCTACAAGGGTGTTATTGTCTATGTCCGTCTGAAGGAGGGTACACTAAAGCCGGGCGACAGAATCCGACTCATGCAGACAGGTGCAGAATTTGATGTGGTTGAAGTCGGAACACTCCATGCAACAAAAATGAAGCCTGCGGACAAGCTGACAGCGGGCGAGGTTGGATATATTGCCGCAAGTATTAAAAACATTCAGGATACACAGGTCGGCGATACCGTAACTCTTGCCACCGCTCCGGCAAAAGAGCCGCTACCAGGTTATAAAAAGGTAAACCCTATGGTTTACTGCGGCATTTACCCGGCAGACGGTGCACAGTATGATGACCTCCGTGAGGCACTTTTGAAATTACAGTTAAACGATGCCGCTCTAATGTTCGAGGCAGAGACCTCGGTTGCACTTGGATTCGGTTTCAGATGTGGCTTCCTGGGGCTTTTGCATATGGAAATCATTCAGGAGCGACTTGAGCGTGAGTATAATCTTGACCTGGTTACAACCGCACCAAGCGTTATCTATAAGGTTCACAAAACAAACGGAGAAATGATCTGGGTGGACAACCCGACAAATCTTCCGCCTACAGTTGAGATTGAATATATGGAAGAGCCTATGGTAAATGCAAACATCATGGTTCCGGTTGACTATGTCGGAAATGTTATGGAACTTTGTCAGGAACGACGCGGAATATACAAGGATATGAAGTATATGGAAGAAACCCGTGCACAGATTTTCTATGAGCTTCCGCTGAACGAAATAATCTATGATTTCTTCGATGCCTTAAAATCCCGCACAAAGGGTTATGCGTCCTTTGATTACGAGCTGACCGAATACCGTCGTTCAGACCTTGTAAAGCTTGATATGCTCCTAAACAGCGAGATGGTCGATGCTCTCTCATTTATCGTGCACAAGGACAATGCCTACTCACGAGGCAGAAGAATGGCGGAAAAGCTGAAAGAGTCTATCCCTCGTCAGCTCTTTGAAGTACCGATTCAGGCAGCAATCGGAAATAAAATCATCGCCCGTGAAACTGTTAAAGCACTCCGAAAGGACGTTTTGGCGAAGTGTTACGGCGGCGATATCACACGAAAGAAAAAGCTTCTGGAAAAACAGAAGGAAGGTAAAAAACGTATGCGTCAGGTGGGCTCGGTTGAAGTTCCGCAGGAAGCATTTATGTCGGTCTTGAAGCTTGACTAAAGCTATTTATACATCAAAAAACGGATTCCGAATGGAATCCGTTTTTTATATCTGTTATTTCGGGTCAATCTCGTCTACCGTTGTACGGAATCTGATGTTTGTTGCATAAGTTCCGTCGGTATTCTTGAATACCGGTCTGAGCTTTAAGTCCTCATCGCCAACGTGAGCAAGAACAAAGAATCTGTTGATTCCCGACTTTAAGTGCACAACACCCGGCTTTGTAACAACACCATTTAGGTATAGTGTATACTCACCGTTTGCATCAACCTCCATAATGTAATCCTTATCCTCACATCTTAAGGTTTCAACAAATGCACACATAAGCATAGTTCTGCCGGCACTTGCGGTAATATGCAGATACCCGTCAGGCTTGCGCTCAATCTGAGTCATCCAGCCGAAAAGTCCCTCACCGAGGTTATTGAGTGAAAATTCAGGGTCTGAATAATACTCAACCGCTCTGTCATAGTCAAGGTACTCCTCATATGGCAGAGCCATAATAAGCTGCATCGAGTTCTTTTCGTCGCCCTTTACAGTCTTTAGTGCATCATACGAAATTTCAGCACCCAAATTAGCAAGAAGTCTTGTGTATATTCTTATCGCCTTTTCATCATCCTTATCTGTGATAAACTGCGACAAAATCACATTCCCCGACTTTACAATGTACGGTCTTTCCGCCTCTTTATTGTCACGGTTAAACTTAACCAATGGACGCTTATAGATTTCGTGATGGTAGTTGTGAATGAACAAATCTTCCCAGACTGTACCCTCAGCGCTCTTTGCTATAACCTCTGCACCGTCAATCTCTGCGGTGTGGAATGCAAGATGGCGGTTTGTTACCTCTCTTCCCGACATTCCTACCTTATCAAAGCCGAACAGGTCAACAACCGAGAGCATCTTTGCCTCAGGTATCGAATAGTCAGCGTTTAAGTGGTATGTAGGTCTCTTTACAATCCCGGTCTTTTTGCCGACAATCTTCTCAACCGTTGCCGCATCGTCGGTCGGCAGAATTACAAGCTTTCCGCCCGCATCTGCAAATGCTTTCGCATCAGCCTCTCTGCCCTTTATGCTCTCCGCATCGGCAACTATCAGCTCATACCCTGCAAAGTCAGATGCTACATCATAGTCGAGTGTAATCTTATCAAGGAATGCCTTGTTTTCTGCTCCGACCATAACACCTGTCTTTTTCGACTTTTTCTCATAGTCGATCAGATACTTCAATGTATTTCTCAAAAGCACCACGCCCTGCGGTACTGTTTCGAAATATTTCATAATCTCAAGCTGTGATGCGATTACCGCACCGTTTGAGTTATTGTTATATTCAAGCATTGGTGACCAGAGGTCGCCGCCCATATTAAAGTCACCGTATGATGCTTCCAAAAGCATCTTGTAGTCACCGTTCAGCGGCTTTTCAAATGCACTGTTTATGAACGAATCAGGGCCGTCCTCTTCAACGCCCGGGAGCCAGAAGATAAAGTCATCATTTCCGAGGCCCTCAAACACAGGATGGCTGTAATCGCTCGAATGTGCTCTCAAGAACTTCTTCTTGTTGATTGTCATATCGCCAAAGCTGAAACCGAACTGCTCGGTTATCATAATTCTTCCGCCTGCATTTGTGAAGTCATAGAGTGCCTTGTGCATATCCGCTTCTGTATCAGCAATATCGCTTCCGATTACAAGAATCTTCACATCGTTTGAAAGCTCGGAAATTTTGCTGAGCTTTTTAGCATTAGGTAAAAGCTTATTGATTGTTCTATACTCAATCTCATTGCCATAGAACGCTGCAGGTGCATCGGATACTGCACTTGTCTTCAATGCCGATGGGTAAATCTTATACTCTTTTTCAAGTACATATTTCAGCGAGCCGTCGTGATACTGTTCAATTGTGAACTTCATTATCTCGACATCGCAAACCTTATTCGGGATGATCTCGACTGTCTTTTCAACTCTTACTCCGCCGTCCTGTACAAATTCAAGATTTTCAGCAAAAACTTCAACGCCGTTTTGTACTGCCTTGATTTTCAGTACGACATTTTTTTCTCCGAGTGTTTCGTTATATACATCCAAAAGTCGGATGATAGGTGCATCATCAAAGAACGAGCTGTCGTACTGTCTTGGAATAACGGTTACCGGGCGCATACCGTCTTGTGCATATTTGCAGGTGACATTCGGAATATACATCGGGTAGTCCTTCAAAAGACCGTTATTTATTGTCAGCGCATATTTTCTGATTTTCTCAATCTTCGGATATGGTGTATCCAGCTCCTCCGGAAGACCGATATATACATCCTCCTCAGGCATACTCTCTGCAAAATAGAACGCAAAGTTGAAGCTCGAAATACCTGAAACTTCCTTTCTTCTTGCGTACTCCATAAAGATCTGCTCCTTGACCGACATACCTATTGCACAGGTGTCGTGGTCACGGTATGCATCAAGTCCGATATACATACTGCAGTCCTGCGGTGTGATATACCAAAGACCGCCGTGTTCACCGATTGTGAGCGGTGTCTTTCTGTCCCACTGGTCGATTGTTCCGTCGATATTATAATGCAAACTCGCAATTTCTGTATGTTCCTTATCGATAAGACGGTTATCCCCGTCGAGCGAAACAAGTCGGTTTGAGCGGTCGTTTTCGTGGAATATATTGATAAATTCAGGCACGTGTGGCTTGTAAATATCTCTGCCGTCAACCCATCTCAACTCGTTTTGCAAGCTCCAGATAACAACCGACGGATGGTTTCTGTCACGCTTTGCAAGTCTTGCGATATGTCGTCTGCAGTTTGCTATATAGTCAGGATGTCCTGCATCAATCTTCTTTCCCGAGCCGTAGATTGCGGTTTCGTCAACTATCAGAATACCCATCTCGTCTGCCGCATCAAGGTAGAATGACGGATGAGGTTCTGCGTGGTATCTGATGCTGTTTGCACCGTTTTGCTTGCAGACTCTGCACCAGTTTAAGGCATATTCCTTGGTCATCTGGATTGTTCCGTCAAAATGCCACGAATCGCCTCGCAAATTTATACGCTTTCCGTTTAAGATAAAGTTCTGACCTTCTGCCCAGAATTCTCTAAAGCCGAATCTCTCACCTTTTTCATCGATGACTTCGTCTTCGTCTTTTAGGAAAACCTTCATATTATATAGGTGCGGATTTTCTGTATCCCAGTAAATCGGGTCTTCCCATTTTGCATAAAGATTAGCCTGGTTTCTCAAAACTCCCGATGAGAAGGTCTTTACCAACTCATCACCGTCATAGATTTCGCAGACTGCCATTACTCCGTCTTCGCAGTTTTCGGTTTCAACATAAACATTTATCCCGTCATTTCTTACCGATGTTACTATTTCAACATCCGAAATGTGAGTTCTCGGCAACACAAGAAGATGTACATCCTGCCATATTCCAAGGCACAAATCTCCCCACCATGAGCCAACAAGCGACGAAGTCTTATAAAGTCCCGACGGAATCTGGTGATACGCCGCCTCTGTGCAGAGCACCTGGATAAGGTTTTCACCAACAACTGCTTCCTCGGTTATATCGATAGCAAGCGGAAGATACTGCTCGTTCCAGTCTGCAATCTTTTTGCCGTTTAAATAAACATGCGAGGTCTGCATGATACCGTCAAACTTTAAGATAATTGTTCCCGCTTTCATCTCCCCGGTAACCTCGATTATTCTTCCAAGAACACCCGACGGAGCCTTATCCCAGCTTTCAGGATGGGTCAGTGTATCATAAAGATTGTAATCATACTTATCAAGATAATTATTCGGGCAGTTATATCTTGTCTTTGAATGCTCGCTGTCCTTTGTACGCCAAGACGACGGTACGAGTATCTTTTCCTTATCATAAGTAATTTTGTCAGGAAGGGTATGTACCTGTTCTTCAAAGATAGGCATAAAGTCCCATTTTCCGTTTAGAATTATGTCCTTTCTCATAAGCCGTTCTCCTTACACGAAATTAAATAATTTAAATTTTTTCTAAATACTATACATAGATTATACAATAAATTAACATAATTTGCAATAGAAAAAAAGTTTTTTTTAAATAAAATCTACATATTAGAAAATTTTTTAAAATTTTGCTTGATTTTTAAAATAATTCGTGTTATACTTATAAATGGTCTTTTATGGCTAAAATACTTATAAGGAGGGACTCAGGAATGAGAGAAGGAATTCATCCCGAATATAAGCAGACAACAATTAAATGTGCTTGTGGCGAAGTGATCGAAACCGGTTCAACAAAGGAAAACATCCAGGTTGAAATCTGTTCAAAGTGTCACCCATTCTACACAGGTAAGCAGAAGCTTGTAGATACAGGCGGCCGTGTTGAAAAGTTCAACAAGCGTTTCAACAGAAAATAATTTTTGTTATGCTTATGGTAAGCCGGAGAGCTTACAAGAAAAAATTTTAAACTTTATTTTAACCCTTGCCCGTGATGTTCGATTCACCAACGGCACCCTGGCATGTGGGGATAATACAAAATAGGAGGTGAAAGCAATGACAAAGGAACGCAAGCAGGAGATTATCACAACCTTCGCAACTCACGAAGGCGATACAGGTTCACCTGAGGTTCAGATCGCTCTTTTAACAGAGAGAATCAACCACTTGAACAATGAACACCTTAACTTCCACAAGAAGGACCACCACTCAAGAAGAGGTCTTTTGATTATGGTTGGTAAGAGAAGAAACCTCTTGAACTACTTGAAGTCAGAAGATATCGAAAGATATCGTGCTTTAGTAGCTAAGTTAGGCTTAAGAAAATAATAAAAGACATTATGCAAGCGGATACCTTCGGGTTATTCGCTTGCTTTTGTGTAATAAAGCAAAATATTTCCGTGGCAAATAAACAGAGCACCCGAATTTTCGGATTCTGTGTCTATCTGCTATTGAGATGTTTTGCTTTTGGAAGAAAACAAAAAACATTCTAAACGAAAAGGAGAAAGATTATGTTTAAAGTATTTGAAACAACTTTAGCCGGCAGACCGCTTGTTATCGAAACCGGTAAGATGGCAATGCTCACAAACGGACACTGTTTGGTTCGCTACGGCGACACAGTTGTAATGGTAAACGTTACAGCATCAAGAACACCAAGAGAAGGCGTTGACTTCTTCCCTCTCAGTGTTGACTATGAAGAAAAGCTCTACTCTGTTGGTAAAATCCCTGGTGGATATATAAAGCGTGAAGGCAAGCCTTCAGAAAAAGCTATCCTTACAAGCCGTGTTATAGACAGACCTATCCGTCCGCTCTTCCCGGCTGATTTGAGAAACGATGTTTCTGTTGTTGCAACAGTTCTCTCTGTTGAACAGGATAACCCTCCTGAAGTTGCTGCTATGATTGGTACATCAATCGCACTCTCAATTTCAGACATTCCTTGGAACGGACCAATCGGTGGCGTATGGCTCGGTCTGGTTGACGGCAAATATGTTATCAACCCAACTCTTGCAGAGCGTGAAAAGACAGAAATGCTCGTTACTGTTGCCGGAACAAAGGAAAAGGTTGTTATGATTGAAGCCGGTGCAAACGAAGTTGAAGAATCGGTTATGATGGAAGGCATCAAGTTTGCTCACAAGACCATCATTGAACTCTGTGATTTCATCAACAGCATTGCTGCTGAAATCGGCAAAGAAAAGTTTGACTACGAAGCACACACTGTAAATCAGGAGCTTTGGGATGCAATCAAGGCTATCGCATACGAAAAGATTCAGTACGCTTTGGATACAGACGACAAGAATGTACGTGACGAGAGAATGGGCGTAATCACAGACGAGCTCATGGAAAAGCTCTCGGAAGAATTCCCGACAATCGGCGACGAAATCGGCGAAATCCTCTACAAGATGCAGAAGGAAATCGTAAGAGCATGGCTCTATAACGGCAGACGTGTTGACGGCAGAGGCCTCAATGAAATCAGACCTTTAGCAGCTGAAGTTGACCTTTTGCCAAGAACTCACGGTTCAGGTCTTTTCACAAGAGGTCAGACTCAGGTTCTCACAGTTGCAACCTTGGCACCTTTGGCTGAAATGCAGAAGTTAGACGGTATCGACGAAGACGATACAAAGAGATATATGCACCACTACAACTTCCCATCATACTCTGTTGGTGAAACAAAGCCATCAAGAGGTCCGGGAAGACGTGAAATCGGTCACGGTGCATTGGCAGAGCGTTCACTCGTTCCTGTACTTCCTACAGAGGACGAATTCCCATATGCAATCAGAACTGTTTCTGAAGTTTTGAGCTCAAACGGTTCTACATCACAGGGTAGTGTCTGCGGTTCTACACTTGCTCTTATGGCTGCAGGTGTTCCGATCAAGGCTCCTGTTGCAGGTATTTCATGCGGTCTTATCACAACCGATGAAGGCTTCACAACTATGGTTGATATCCAGGGCTTGGAAGACTTCTATGGCGAAATGGACTTTAAGGTAGCAGGTACAAAGAAGGGTATCACATCAATTCAGGTTGATATCAAAAACGACGGTTTGCCATACGATGTAATCTGGGAAGCACTCACAAAGACACGTGATGCAAGATACCACATCATCGACGATGTACTCTTAAAGGCAATCCCTGAAGTTCGTGACCATCTCTCACCATATGCTCCGAAGGTATCAACAATGCACATTGATCCTGACAAGATTCGTGAAGTTATCGGTCAGGGCGGGAAGGTTATTCAGAAGATCGTTGCCGACACCGGTGCAAAGATTGATATCGAGGACGACGGTACAATCCACATCTTCGCAGTTGACCAGGAATCGGGCGACAATGCAAGAAAGGCAATCGAGCTTATCGTTAAGGAGCCTGAGGTTGGCGAAATCTACAACGGTGTTGTAAAGACAATTACAGCATTCGGTGCATTCGTTGAAATTCTTCCTGGAAAAGATGGTTTGTGCCACATCTCAAAGCTTGCAAACAAGCGTGTTGAAAAGGTTGAAGATGTTGTAAATGTTGGTGAAAACCTTATGGTTAAAGTTATGGAGATTGATTCAAAGACAGGCAAAATCAGCTTGTCACACAAGGATACTCTCCCTAACGAACAGGAATAAATCATATTCCGAAAAAGTCGTTCTAACGCAAGCGGATTCGATTTATAATGCTATATAATCTAAATTTAAATCAGAGAGAAAATGGCGAGAAAACTTTTAGTTTCTCGCCATTGCTTGCTTTTTGCCAATTTAACTTCTACCGTACCAATGTACGCCGACGAAATTAAATTGACAAAATATAACTTCCTTTTTCGAAATATGTCAATGCTTGAAAAAGTCGTTCTAACGCAAACGGATTCGATTTATAATGCTATATAATCTAAATCAAATCAGAGTTGAAAATGGCGAGAAAACTTTTAGTTTCTCGCCATTATTTTTTTAGCAAACTAAACTTTTCAATAAAATATCAGAACTTTTATTCCCCAACCAACTTTTGTATTTTCCTTACATCCACATCACGAAGATTTATTTTTTGCTTGACAGCCAGAGCCGCTGCAGCACCGGCGGCCTCTCCCAATGCTATACATACCGACATAATCCTGAAATTGGAATGAGCAAGGTGAGAACCGCTTATATTTCGTCCTGAAAGCAGAAGTCCTTCCACATTTACAGGAAGAAGGCATCCGTAAGGAATGGAATAATCCGCATTCTGTTTCCAGTTTTTCTGGATTCCTGTTTTGTCAAGGCTGGCACCGGTAAGGTTATGTACATCAAAATTAAAATGTGCCCTGCGTACAACCCAGTTATCATACACTTTCGCTTCTAAAATGTCTTCAGCACTTAATGATTCCAAACCCTCAAAATGGCGTGTTTCACGAATACCAATAAGGGATGCAGTACTCATAAGCCAGCAATTTTTATACCCGGGAACATATTCGCGCAAAAAACGGATAATAGCCATAATCTGAGAACGGCATGTCAAAATACCCTCGGTTACACTTTTTGCATCAGTTCCATCTATATTGATGGCGTTTGTCATATTTACGCAAACAGTATCGGGCTCCGGTTGCCTGTAAAGCAAAACATGCCCTGCCGGAAATGGAAGCAGTTTCTTGGCAAGTGCTTGCAATTCGCCCTTTTCTGTTTCTACTGTACTTTCAAAGCTACCCGGAAAAACGGCAGTTTTATAATCAACTCCACCAACTTTGAACATCAAAGTACATGGTTGCATTTTTCCGTCTTCTTCTCTACCCTTAAAAAATGGCACACCGGCCGATGCAGCCACATCTCCGTCACCGGTGGCATCCACAACACATCTTGCCTTGATAAAACCTTTACCGTTTTTATTCTGTACAGTTACACCAATGATACGATTATTCTCCATAACGGCTTCGCAACAAAAAGTATAATAGAGAATTTGTACGCGGGCTTCTTTCATCATTTCTTCTAAAACAATCATCTGCAAATCGTGAGGAATAGCATTTTTGCCTGCATCATTTTCGTCAATCCAACTATAACCCAGATCAATTTCACGGGAACGGACAAAGAGCTCCTGCATAATCTTACTTGATGATCGACCACCCCAATGTGACATCATACCGGCAGAGGCAATGCCACCAAGGCAACCTCCCATTTCAACAATCATAACCGAAGTGCCTTCTCTTGCGGCACGCAATGCTGCTCCTATTCCGGCCGGTCCACCACCGCAGACCAAAACATCCACATCGGCAATACACGGTAGCTGCTGTTCTTTTTCCACATAGCCATTCATGGCAAACACCCTCCTTGACTCTTCTTTTATTCTATGATATAATAAAATTATATAGATTACTATAATAATTTTACTGAATTTCTTTGTAAAATAACAATAGAGGTGACTATGAGCAAAGGTGTTATAAATGATATTCATCAATATATGAGGTTTCTTGAAAAGTGCGGATATGATATTTCTTTCAGCTTTATACGGCATCACTTTGCACCGGTTATACATGAGATTATGCAATACGATTTCCATCCCCATGCGGTTTGTAACTATCTCAAACAAAACCCTAAAACGGCAGGAAAATGTGCTTTAAACAAATGCAAACTAGAAAAAAAAGAGATTACCAAGCCTTTTTATGGTTCATGTTATGCGGGGGTAGAAGAATTCTTGTTTCCGGTTTACTATGAAGATATAATGCTTTTGTGTATTCATGTTTCGGGCTTTCGAGGCAAACTAAAGCATTCTCATGAGGCGATGGAAAAAACCGCTGCGCTGTGTACAGAACAATTCCATACACTGTATTCAGAACTTTCCGGCGATGTCCCTACCATCGAGCAAATTTCATCATTCATTAAACCATTACAGTATATGCTTTTAGAATTATATAAAAACTGTTGCGGCAAAGGCGACAAAGCAATAATTCCTTCTTCATCAGGAGAGTTGTATGTAAAAGCCTTACGATTTATTCATGAAAACTACTCACAGCCTATCAATGCCGATATTTTAGCAAAAGAAATAGGTTATTCAGCATCTTATTTGCGGTATATCTTTAAAGTAGAGGGGAACACATCGGTTCAATCCAAAATAAATGAAATACGCTTACATAATGCCAAGCGATTGCTGCGAGGAACAACAATGAACGTGACAGAGATTGCTTTTTTAGTCGGATTTGCCGATTCAAATTATTTTTCAAGCTTTTTTAAAAAGCACGAAAAAATTTCTCCCAAAGAATACAGAAAAAGATTATTGAGAGATTAAATATAAATAGGTCTCTTCTGCGTACAAAAAAAGTATCACGCAAAAGCGTGATACTTTTTTATTATTTTTATATATCAGACTTCCATAATTATCGGCAATACCATCGGGCTTCGGTTTGTTGTTTCATCAACATACTTCGAAATGTGGTTTTTAACTGCATTCTTCATCGTACCCCAGTCATGAGCATAGCCTCTCTGACATTCCTCGACGCTCTCCCGTGTTATTTCCTTTATCTTATCAATCAGTTCCTCTGCTTCTCTCATATACACAAAGCCTCTTGATACCACATCAGGGCCCGAGATAATCGCACCGGTTTCCTTTGATACTGTAACGACAACAACGATAAGTCCGTCCTGAGCCAAAAGCTTTCGGTCACGGAGCACAATATTTCCGACATCACCGACACCGAATCCGTCGACAAGTATTTTACCCGACGGAACTGTTCCCGCAACTCTTGCGCTTTCCTCATCAAACTCAAGCACTGCACCGTTTTTGAGGACAAATGTATTTTCCTCTGCCACGCCTACCTTTTGTGCAAGATTTGCGTGCAAAACAAGGTGTCTGTGCTCGCCGTGTACTGGAATGAAATACTTCGGTCTTACCAGCGAAAGGATGAGCTTTAACTCCTCCATGCAAGCGTGACCCGAAACATGGACTTCAGCAAGAGATTTATATATAACCTCTGCGCCAATCTTGAAGAGCTCGTTTATTACAGCCGCAACCGTTTTTTCGTTGCCCGGGATTGGTGTCGCTGAAATTATAATCAAATCGTCCTTTGTGATTTCTACCTTTCGGTGGTCGGAAAATGCCATTCTGGTCAGAGCACTCATAGGCTCGCCCTGGCTTCCGGTTGTGATGATTACTATCTTCTCAGGTGGATATTTGCTGATACTGTCAAGATTTATCAGGACACCGGGCGGCACCTTCATATAGCCTAAAAGCAAGGAAATCTCGACGATATTTTCCATACTTCTTCCCGATACCGCAACCTTTCTGTCATTTGCAACAGCTGCATCTATTATCTGCTGAACACGGTGTACATTCGATGCAAAGGTCGCAACAATAATTCTCTTTTTACAGTCGGAGAAGATTTCATCAAACTTGTCTCCTACACTTTTTTCACTCATTGCATAGCCCGGTCTTTCGACATTAGTACTATCCGACATAAGCGCCAGCACGCCCTCGTTTCCAAGTTCGCCAAGTCTTGCAAGGTCAATAACCTCACCAACAATCGGTGTGGTATCAATCTTAAAGTCGCCCATATGAATGATTGTGCCGAGCTTTGTTTTGATTGCAAGTGCGGCAGAGTCAGCAATTGAGTGGTTTGTTCTTATAAACTCTACCGAGAAATGCTGGCAATCACGGATTATCTGTCCGGCTCTGACATTTACAAGCTTTACCTTCGACAAAAGGTTATGCTCCTTTAATTTGTGCTCAACAAGAGCAATCGTGAGCCTTGTTCCGTAGACCGGGACATTGATGCTCTTCAAAAAGTAAGGCAATCCCCCGATATGGTCTTCGTGACCGTGAGTCAGGAATATTCCCTTCACCTTCTGGAAATTCTTCTCAAGATATGAAATGTCGTTGATTACCAGATCAACACCCGGCATTTCATCATCAGGAAAGGTCATTCCGCAATCGACAAGAATAATCTCGTTTTCGTACTCCAATGCGGTCATATTCTTACCGATCTCATCAAGTCCACCGAGCGGAATGATTTTTAACTTATTCTTTTTTGACACTAATTTTATACCTCCATCTTCCAGGAAAATATACTCCGCAAAATCCCACCGTCCCGATTTCACATCATATTTCCTTAATAATTTGTCCGTTCTTTTTTGTATTATACTGTTTTTCAAAAACCAGCAAATATCCTGTTACTATTATTATACCATATTTTTCATATTTTAGTCAATAGTAAATGCCAACATAAAAAAGTACAGCATATGGCGTGTACAGTTAAGGACAGTTATTTTAAAAGGCTGAACGATTGATTTCGTTCAGCCTTTTGTCGTTCCGCTTTATAAGGTCTTAGGATATCCTAAATGATTAGGAAAATGCCATACATTTTCCCTACTTGTTAAAGTAGCGGACAGTATATTTACAGCAATTCGTCGATAACTCCGTTTACATCTTTTGTACTGCAAACATTATACATATATTTTCTGTTCTTTTTACTGCTATCACATAAGTAGAAGGTTTTATCGGCATTTTTTATCATAGCTTTTTTTACTGTTGCTTCTTCCAGTGAGGAATCGGTAATATATCCATTTTCAATATATCCTCTGCTGGAAAAAAAGAATATGTCTGCGTTTATATTAGAAATAAATTTTTCGGTTTCGTTTCCAACATATGCAATAGAGTGAGCAAGTAACAATCCTCCTGCACAATAATTTTTTATATTCTCTTCACCTAAACACATTGAAGTTTTAGGACTGTTTGTAATCACAATAATATCCTTGAATTTTTTCAGGTAAGGAATAATGTGAGCCACCGTTGAAGAAGCATCAAGAAAAATCACATCACCGTCATTTATGTATTTTACTGCTTTTTGGGCAATGATTTCTTTGGCATTGCTGTTTTGGTCTTCGCGGAGCATTAAAGGGATTTCTTTTTCTGCAGTTTGCCTTAAAACAACACCACCGTGAGTTCTGCAAACTTTTCCCTGTTGTTCAAGAAATGTTAAATCTCTGCGGATTGTTGGAGGACTGACATACAACAAGTCCGATAATTTTTTTACACTTATACTCTTGTTTTTTTCTAAAATATTTAATATTTCTTCATATCGTTCCAGATTAAACATATAATACCCTGCCTTTTCGTTTTCTTTCATATTTGTTCAAATGCGAGTGTATTGTTTGATTTTTTATCAAATAAAACGCCAAACATTGACTTTTGTTTTCGTTTATACTATGATATCACAAAATCAAATATTAGTAAAGGGTGTTTTTATGAGTAAAATTTTCAAAGCTGCAAATCTTTATGCTGTAAATGATTTAAGGTACGAAGATGTATCCCTTTCGGAATGCAAAAAGGATGAACTGATTATAGAGGTTAAAAGTTGCGGTATATGCGGGAGTGATATTTCAAGGGTATATGACAAAGGTACATATCATTTTCCAACCATTATCGGGCACGAATTTTCCGGCAAGGTTAGCTATGATCCTGAAAACAAAGTTTCAGGCAAAAAAGTGGTTGTTTTCCCGCTTTTACCTTGTTTCAAGTGCAAAAGCTGTAAAGAAAGTAACTATGCTACGTGCGAAAATTATGACTACTACGGTTCAAGATGTGATGGAGGAATGTCAGAATATATCATCGTAAAAAGATGGAATGTACTCATCATCCCCCAAAATTTAAGCTATGATGAAGCGGCAATGTGCGAACCTATATCGGTAGCAAGACATGCTATATTAAAGCTTGGCATACAAAATGGTGACAATGTGTTTATATCAGGTGCAGGGCCGATTGGTCTTATTGCAGGTATGTGGGCTAAGTCATTTGGTGCGAAAGATGTTTTTTACATAGATGTGGATGAAAGAAAAATAGAATTTGCCAAAAATCTTGGATTTAAAGAGTATGAAAGCGATATTTTGATTGATTGCGTACTGGAAGGAACAGGACACAGTGATGCACTAAAAAAATGTCTTGAGGCAGTAAAACCGCACGGCAGTATGGTGTTAATGGGAAACCCGTCGGATACTATTTCTTTGACGCAGAACACTTACTGGCATATCTTAAGGAAAGAACTTAAAATATGTGGAACATGGAACTCATCTTTTAATGATACAGAAAACGACTGGAAAGAAAGTCTTAAGGCTATGGAAGATGGGATAATAAATGTAAAACCGCTCATAACGCATAAGTTTCCACTTTCAAAATGTAACGAAGCTTTTGAAATGATAAA
This sequence comes from Clostridia bacterium, assembly GCA_045544615.1. GTDB lineage: Bacteria > Bacillota > Clostridia > UBA1381 > UBA1381 > CAKSFT01. The sequence goes on along the minus strand of JAZPZI010000008.1, from coordinate 91,569 downwards.
GAATCGTAGCGAGTTTTATAGTAAGGTTATATTAAATATGAATGGAGATGAGCAATGATGAAGCGGAAAATTTCACCTTCTATAATGTGTGCGGATTTTTTTGAACTTGATAAATACATAAAGACATTTGAACAGCAGAATATTGAGCTTTTGCATATTGATATAATGGATGGAAGTTTTGTGCCCAATTACACACTCGGCACAGATTTTATTAAGGCTTTGAAGCAGAAAACCAATATTCCTCTTGATGTTCATCTTATGATAAATAATCCTGAAAACAAGTTGGATTGGTTTGATTTTGGAGAAAATGACTATGTTTCGGTACATTATGAGTCTACGCCTCATATTCACAAAGCATTGGTCACAATAAAAAAAATAGGTGCAAAGGCAATGGTTGCCTTAAATCCCGGCACCCCGATAAATGTTATCGAAAATTTGCTTGATGATATTGACGCAGTTTTGGTAATGACAGTTAATCCGGGTTTTGCAGGGCAACAGATGGTAAATTCTGCAATAAAAAAGATAAAATTGTTAAGAGAATATCTTGACAAACAGGGATATGAACATATTGAAATTGAAGTTGATGGAAATGTAAGCTTTGAGAATGCCAAGCATATGGCAGAAGCCGGAGCAAACATATTTGTTGCAGGATCGTCAAGCGTCTTTTCAAAAAAATCGACAATTAATGAAAATACAGATAAATTAAGAAAAATATTGATTGAAAATGAAAAAAGTGAAATTAAGATGGATACTGAACTTTGGTATGCAAAAAGCAACCACATACCCGTTTTGGGACACAGGGGAATTTGCAGTAAATTTCCTGAAAACACACTTGTATCGTTTGAGGCGGCAATAAATCGCGGTGTTGATCTTATAGAATTTGATGTAAATATAACGAAAGACGGCATACCCGTTGTTATACACGACAATGATATTTCACGAACATCAGACCATAAAGGACTGACTCGGGATTATACACTTGAAGAACTAAAAAGTTTTGACTTTGGCATTCGCTTTGATAAAAGGTTTCAAGGAACTCAAATCCCGACACTAAGAGAGGTTTTGACATTAGCCGCAAAGTCTGATACATTGCTTTTGAATGTTGAAATCAAGGATATGACTTGTGAAGCAGTTGACAAAACAATTGCAATGATACAAGAATTTAATCTTACTGAACGCTGCGTTATAGCTTGCTTTGATGCAAAAATTATACGTTACACCAAAAAAGCATATCCTTATATTCGCACACAGGGATTTCCGGGAAGATATATGAAAAACTTTACTGAAGAAACATATGACTGTATGTTTGGTATGGGAATACCAATCTGCTGGGAAGACTGCTCTGATGAAACAATTAAACAAGATGTTTCATTTGCTAAAAGTCGTGGAATACTTGCATGGCTTTTCTGTGCAGACACAGAAGAAGGGGTCCGTAGATGTGTAGACTACGGATGTGACAACATTACGGGAAACAATCCTGAAATTGCATTGAATACCCTTCGAAAAATCGGTTTGCATAAATAAGAATATAAAAGGACATAGTTTAATTCGGTGAAAATTACCTTGTTTGACTATGTCCTTTTTGCTATCCTTAAGCGTATAGCTCATAAGCTGTACTTTTTGTGATTATTTAAGTATTACTCTGTGGAATACCTTCTTACCCTTTTTAACAATCATTCCGTCATCGGCAAAAAGCTCTTCTGTAACAGGCATATTTACATCTGTTACCTTCTCACCATTAACCGAAAGACCGTTTTGCTGAATCAAGCGTCTGCCTTCACCCTTTGATGGGATAAGTTTGATGTTTACAAGCAAATCAAGGATGTTCAAGCCGTCGATTTCTGATTTTGAAGCCTCGCTTGTCGGCATATCGTCGCTAACACCGCCGCCTGCAAAGATTGCAGCTGCAGCATCACGAGCCTTGATTGCCTCTTCTTCACCGTGAACAAGCTTTGTAACCTCGAATGCAAGGCGTTTTTTAGCCTCGTTGAGTTCCTTACCTTCCCACTTTTCCATCTCTCTGATTTCGTCCATAGGAACGAATGTGATAAGCTTTAAGCAGTTGATTACATCATCGTCCTGAACATTTACCCAGTACTGATAGAAATCATACGGCTTGCACTTTTCAGCATCGAGCCACAAAGCACCCTTTGCGGTCTTACCCATCTTCTTACCCTCTGAAGTTGTAAGAAGTGTGAAGGTCATACCGTAAACCTGGGTCTGGTCCTTTCTACGGCACAAATCAATACCGCCGAGGATGTTTGACCACTGGTCATCACCGCCGAGCTCGATTTTACAACCATACTTTCTGTTGAGCATCAGGAAGTCATAGCCCTGCATAAGCATATAGTTGAACTCGAGGAAGGAAAGTCCCTTTTCAAGTCTTTGCTTGAAGCATTCAGCTGTGAGCATCTTGTTTACCGAGAAGCATGAGCCGATATCACGCAAAAATTCTACATAATTCAAATCCAAAAGCCAGTCGGCATTGTTTACCATAATCGCCTTGCCGTCTGAGAAGTCGATTATTCTTGAGAGCTGTTCCTTGAAACGCTCGCAGTTATGGTCGATGATTTCCTTTGTCATCATCTGGCGCATATCGGTTCTTCCGCTCGGGTCGCCGATGTGGCCTGTACCACCGCCAACCAATGCAATCGGTCTGTGGCCTGCATCCTGCATATGCTTCATAACTACCATCTGCAGGAAGTGTCCAACATGCAAACTGTCGGCTGTCGGGTCAAATCCGATATAGAATGTAACCTTTTCCTTGCCAAGCAGCTCACGGATTTCTTCTTCGTGGGTTGTCTGGGCAATAAGTCCTCTTTCTTTTAGTATATCAAATACGTTTGTACTCATTTTTTCCTCCTAAACTCAAACAGGATGTACCTTTAATTCTCTGTCCGCCATATCAGGATCTATTTTATACTTTTCTGCCTGACGGTATTCAAAATATTTTGTTGCTACCTGGTCAAACAAAGCGTAACTCAAAACATCCTCATCCTGTTCAATCCACTCTGCACATTTCTTCTTCAAATCTGCAAGCTCAGGCTTCATAAGGTCTGCAGGACGGCAAGTGATAGGCTCTTCATCGCCGATAATCTGCTTTCTGAACTCATCAGAAATAGGCACCGGAGTCTTACCGTATTCACCCTTTACGATACCCTTTGTTTCCTTTGAAACCATCTTATATCTCTCGCCCATGATAACATTCAACACTGCCTGTGTTCCTACAATCTGACTTGTAGGTGTAACAAGCGGAAGCCAGCCGAGGTCTTCTCTTACTCTTGGGATTTCCTTCAAAACTTCCTCGAACTTGTCTTCCTTGCCCTGCTGCTTCAACTGTGAAACAAGGTTTGAAAGCATACCGCCCGGAACCTGATACTTCAATGTGTTGATATCAACACCGAGTACCTTTGTGTTCATAAGTCCGCTTGCGAGATATTCGTCTCTTAAAGGCTTGAAGTAATCAGCAATTTCTGTCAATGCATCGAGGTCGATGCCTGTATCGAAATCAGAACCCTCTAAAGTCTTAACAAGTGGCTCTGTTGCAGGCTGGCTTGTACCCATCGCAAGTGGCGAGAGTGCACAGTCAACAACGTCAACACCTGCCTCGATAGCCTTTAAGTAAGTCATTGAAGCAACACCGCTTGTATAGTGGGTGTGGAGCTGAATCGGGATTTTAACTGTGTTCTTGAGTTCACGAACCAACTTTTCTGCTTCATATGGAACGAGCAATCCCGCCATATCCTTGATACAGATTGAGTCAGCACCGCAGTTTTCATATTCTTTTGCAAGCTTTACGAAGAACGGAATATCGTGAACAGGGCTGATTGTGTATGAAATAGCCGCCTGAACGTGACCGCCCTCTTTCTTTGTTGCATTGATTGCAGTCTGCAAGTTTCTAACATCGTTTAAAGCATCAAATATTCTGATAATGTCGATACCGTTTGCGATTGACTTCTGAACAAAATATTCAACAACATCATCCGCATAGTGACGGTATCCGAGGATATTCTGGCCTCTGAACAACATCTGCAAAGGTGTGTTCTTTGCCTTATCCTTAATCTTTCTGAGTCTTTCCCATGGGTCTTCATTCAGGAAACGAAGACATGAATCAAATGTTGCACCGCCCCATGCTTCCAATGAATGATAGCCTACTTTATCGAGTTTTTCAACAATCGGGAGCATCTCATCGGTAGTCATTCTTGTAGCGATGAGTGACTGGTGCGCATCTCTTAATATTGTTTCGGTAATCTTAACCGGTTTGTTTGCCATTACAATTTCACTCCTTTTTTATAATCATCCAAACATTGCAAGGAATACACCGGCTGCAACTGCAGAGCCGATAACACCTGCAACGTTAGGTCCCATTGCGTGCATCAAAAGGAAGTTTGATGGGTTTTCCTTCTGACCAACCATCTGCGAAACACGGGCTGCCATTGGTACGGCAGAAACACCTGCAGAGCCGATGAGCGGATTAACCTTGCCGCCTGTAAGCTTACACATAATATTTCCAAGTAAAAGTCCGCCAAAGGTCGAGAAGCAGAATGCGATAAGACCAAGCAGAATAATACCAAGTGTCTGCAAGTTGAGGAAGCTCTCGGCTGTAGCAGTAGCACCAACAGTAATACCTAAGAATATTGTTACGATATTCATAAGCTCGTTCTGCATTGTTTTTCCGAGCCTGTCCGCAACACCCGATTCCTTGACAAGATTACCAAGCATCAACATACCAACAAGCGAAACTGCATCAGGAACTATAAGTGCTACAACTATAGTAACAATTATCGGGAACAAAATCTTTTCAGTTTTGCTGACCTCTCTTAACTGTTCCATAACGATGCCTCTTGTTTTCTTTGTTGTCATCAGCTTCATAATCGGAGGCTGGATAACAGGGATAAGTGCCATATATGAGTATGCTGCAACCGCAATCGCAGGCAGAAGTGCCGGTGCGAGCGACTTTGTAACATAAATCGCTGTCGGGCCATCAGCACCGCCAATAATACCGATTGCCGCTGCCTCCAGAACTCCGAAATCTATTCCCGGAATTGTTGCACCCATAACAAGTGCCATCAAAAATGCCGCAAATACACCAAACTGTGCCGCAGCACCCAAAAGCAAGCTCTTGGGGTTTGCAATCAACGGACCAAAGTCGGTCATAACCCCGATGCCCAAGAAAATCAACGGCGGATAAATTCCAAGCTTAACACCCAGATATAACAAGTCCAAAAGACCGCCTTCAGATACAATCCTCTGAATATCAAGGTGTCCCTCCAGCATATATGCTTCGTCAACGAAAAACTCGGTGTGCATCAGATCCTGCGAAAATTCCATAGGAAGATTGGTCAGGAGCATACCAAATGCAATAGGTAAAAGCAACAACGGCTCAAACTTCTTTACGATTGCAAGATACAAAAGAACGCAGGCAATCGCTAACATAAGCGGTGTGCCTATAACCTGTAGCCAGTTGCCATCAGCAAACGCCGTACTCATCTGGTTTATCATCTTTGCTATACCGGTTTCGCCTAAAAAGCTAATAAAACTATCTAACATTATTTGTCACCACTTTCCAAGAAAAATCTACAGTATAGCTTATGAAATTGAAACTATTACATCTCCTGTATTTACAGAGTCACCGGCAGATACCGAAATTCCCGATACCTTACCATCAGCTGTTGAGAAGATTTCGTTTTCCATCTTCATAGCTTCCAAAACTGCTACCAAATCACCATTTTTAACTGTATCTCCAACATTCACCTTAACCGATACAATTGTGCCCGGCATCGGAGCCTTAACCTGGTTAGCACCTGCAACAGGTGCAACCTTTGGTGCGGCAGGAGTTGCTACAGGTGCCGGAGCCGGAGCTGATACAACCGGTGCAGAAGTGCTTACACCGCCTACTTCTTCAACATCTACTTCATATGTTTTGCCGTTTACTGTTATGTTAAACTTTCTCATTTTCAAAAACTTCCTTTCCAAATCACGAATTTAATAACGGTTATCGATTGTTTCATTAAGACCGGCTCTCTGCCATGTTGTAGAGCTTGTACCGATACGTCTGAATGATTTTATTTTCAAATTATAGGTTGAGGTATTAAGGCTTGCCGCAACTGCCGCAGTAAGAATTGCAATAAGTTCTTCTTCGTCCTCCTCGGCTACCTGCTCAAAAACCTCTACCGGTTCTTGTTTCGGTACTACTGCTTTTGCCTTTTTGTCCTTTTTCGGTGCAAAGATATACTTCATCGCTATCAAAACAAGCATAAGAGTAATAAGCACCAAAAACACTATTGAAAGGCCTATTATCGTAGTTTCCAGACCTGTGCTCAAAGCCTCACCCAAGCTTAATTTTCCGTTCATTGCTCTTCCTCCTTAAACAGGAATATTGCCGTGCTTTTTAGCAGGAGCCGCTTCACGCTTTGATGCAAGCATCTCAAGTGCTGCGATAATTCTCGGTCTTGTTGAATCAGGCTCGATTATATCGTCAACATATCCATACTTTGCCGCCTCAAACGGATTAGCAAGCTTGTCTCTGTATTCGGCAATCTTTTCCTGTCTTGTTGCGATCGGGTCATCGCTTTCCTTAATCTCATCCTTGAAGATGATGTTTGCCGCACCGTCAGGTCCCATAACTGCAATCTCTGCGGTAGGCCAAGCCATAACCATATCTGCACCAAGGTGCTTTGAGCTCATTGCGATATATGCACCGCCGTAAGCCTTTCTTGTGATAACGTTAATCTTCGGAACTGTTGCCTCAGAATATGCGTAAAGAAGCTTTGCACCGTGACGGATGATACCGTTATGCTCCTGTGCAACTCCCGGGAGATAGCCCGGAACATCGGTAAATGTTACAAGCGGAATGTTGAAGCTATCACAGAATCTGATAAATCTTGCCGCCTTGTCTGCTGCATCAACATCGAGTGCTCCTGCCCTCTGTGACGGCTGGTTTGCTACCACGCCGACAGTCTGACCGTTCATCTTAACAAATCCGATAACGATGTTTTTCGCAAATTTTTCCATTACTTCAAAGAAATCGCCGTTGTCTGCAACCTCTCTGATTACTTCCTTAACATCATAGCCCTTGTTTGCATCGTCAGGTACGATTGTTGTAAGCTTTTCCGAGAGTCTGTTAATCTCATCTGTCGGTGCATCAATCGGTGCACCTTCGAGGTTATTTGACGGCAGGTATGACAAAAGCTTTTTAATCTTTTCAATACATTCTTCATCAGAAGGTGCAGTAAAGTGTGCAACACCGCTCTTTTCAGCCTGTGCATCAGCACCGCCCAAATCCTCAAATGTTGTTTCCTCACCTGTTACCGCCTTGATAACCTGCGGGCCTGTTATAAACATCTGGCTTGTCTTTTCAACCATAAATACAAAGTCGGTAAGTGCCGGTGAATAAACTGCACCGCCTGCACAAGGTCCCATAATAACCGAAATCTGCGGAATTACGCCCGATGCCTTTGTGTTTCTATAGAATATCTCACCAAAACCTGCAAGTGCATTGATACCTTCCTGGATTCTTGCGCCGCCTGAATCGTTCATACCGATAAGCGGTGCGCCCATCTTCATAGCCATATCCATAATCTTGCAGATTTTCTTTGCGTGCATCTCACCCAAAGAACCGCCGATTACTGTAAAGTCCTGTGCATAAAGATAGATAAGTCTGCCGTCTACTGTGCCGTAGCCGGTAACAACACCCTCGCCCGGTGCTTTTACATCAGCCATGCCGAACTCTGTGCATCTGTGCTCAACAAATGCGTCTACCTCAACGAAGCTTCCCTCATCGCAAAGTGCAAGGATTCGCTCACGGGCAGTAAGTTTTTTGGCATCATGCTGTTTCTTGATTTTTTCTTCTCCGCCGCCGAGTGTGATTTCGGCTCTGCGGGCTTGTAATTGATTAAGCTTATCAACCGTTCCCATAACTCCAACCTCCATTGTTTTATAAAGTTTAAATAAGCATTTAATTATACTTTTTTAGCGTGTAAAATCGTATAATTTAAAAAAATAATTCAATTTTACCTCATTTTACATTTTATAATATTTCGCAAAAATTTTCAAGCCTTTTTCCAAATTTATCCCGAAAAATATAACCAAAAATAACGGTGTCTTTTTGGTATGGTTTGTAAATAAATTTTCAAACAAAAAAGGAACGGATAAATCCGTTCCGCATTTGTAGGGTTTTCACCCCCAAAAAAACGCAAACATGACAGATGATATATTGCTCCACTCTTTCCTTCGTTTGCAATATATGCTGCTTTTCACCGACGAAAATCGGCGGAAAAGTCGCCAAGTGGGGTGTTCCCTACAATGATATGTTTTTAATTCTACACATCAATAAAACCGTCGTATATTATATGGTATGCAGTGGCATTCACAAATTCCCAGAAGTGCGGGCGATTCTTGAATCGCCCCTACAGGAATTTTCGCATAGACGGTCAACTTCTTCCAATCGCCTTCTCCCTTCGGGCTCGTCTCTTGGGAAGTTTTCGCATAGCTCTTGTTTCCCAAATCAAAGATTTGGACAAGAGCGTAAAAAAAGAGCCGGAACATGTCCGGCTCCTTCCAATTAGCTTATAAATTATTCAGCTGGGTCTTCCTCAACAATAACCGGGAATACTGTAGCTACGTCTGACATTGGAATCATCAAATCGATACCGTCCCAAACGAAAGCCTTCAAAGTATATGCGTTTGTAGCTGTTGCAGGAAGTGTGTACTGTGCCTTGTAAAGGCCTGTGCCTGTTACAGCACCCAAGTCTGAAACCTTACATTCAACGAACTTACCTGTTTCATCATACAAAGCTGTGATGATTGCAGGATAAGGAGCTTCTTCACCTTCTGCTACAGTTACGTTAGCTGCTGAATAGATGTCAAGTGCAGCTGATGCAGCATTTTCTGTGTAAAGAGCACCATTGCTGAATAGTACAGGTGTTGTAAATCCTTTATCGTCAACTGTGTAAGCCTTAATCTTTGAGTACTCAACATGGTAGTGCGAGTGTCTTCCGTGCAATACAAAAGTATTGATTGCTGTATCAGCATTTACGAAAGGAACAGGCTCTGTGTTCAAAAGAACCCACTCACCGTCAGCTGTTGTTCTGTAATAGTAGTCTGTAACATCCTTATCAAGATCCATTACTACCTTCCAACAGTCAACATACATCCACTGATATGGCTCTGCACTTGTGTAAGGTGCAGTAGTTTCTGTCTTAACACCGTTCAATGTCAATGTTCTGAGCAATGCTGATGAACCGCCGGTTGGAGCTTCAGAAAGCGATGAAACTACAGTACCCGGATATGATGTACCCGAAACATTTGTAGCCGAGAAAGCAGGACCAACACCTGTTCCGAATGCAGCTGACTGCTGTGAATAGAAGTGATCTATTTCACCTGTTGATTTGTATGCATCAACATCAAACTCGAATACAAGGATGCCTGATGAGATTGTTTCACTCAAAGGCAATACAAATGGTATTGTCTTAACTGTTGAGTTTACATAACCCATAGAATCTTCTGCGAAGTAAACATAGTTTGGTACTGTCCAGCCGTAGTCTGTGATGAGCTTCTTGCCTTCTTCAGCTTCGAATGTATCGTTAAATACATAACCGTCAGCAGGATCCAAGATACTGTCTGAGTGAAGGCTGATGTTATCCAATGCCAAAACTGTATTTACACCGATACTACCGTAAGTATTCTGAATTGAAATCTTTGCAGGAGCACCAACACCTGCTGCTACTTCAGCAGAAACATTTGCTGTGAAGTCTGCATTCCAGAGCTTCTTACCGTTTCTCAAAAGGTAGACGATACCTGCTTCGCCTTCATTTTCAGGGTAAACAATTTCCAAGCCCATTGTTGTTCCGTCTGAAATGAAATTATAATTTGGATACTTTTCAGCGTTTGTCAAGGTAATTCCCTCAGGAACTCCACTGTTTGTTGCACCTGCAAGCGAAGGTTTTGCACCATTTAACTGAATGTTTCCAGAGTTTCTTGCAGCTCTGAAAGATGCGATTTCGTTATTATCTGCATCCCATACTGTGATGGTGTAACCATTCCAGCCACCGCCGTTTAAAAGAGCATCTTCTGAATGTCCGCCAACACCGGCAAATTCCATGTTGAATGTGTATGTACCAACATTCATGCCATCGGTAATCATAGGATCCCATGATCTTTCAAGATAACCGTAATTCTTTGAATTTGCAGTTGTTGCAGGAACACCTACAGGTCTCTTAATCATCATTTCGCCGTCAAGAACTGATACAGACATACGAGTGTCAGAGTTAGAAAGTGACAAACTTTTCCAACTGGTAACAGCATCTGAACCAAATGGTGCATCAAGAACCAACGCATTAGCTGTTGCTGTAAGCATCATTGCTGCAGCAGCAAATAAAGCTAATAATTTTTTCATTTTAATTTCCTCCTTTTTTAAGGTTATAATGAAACTTTTAAGGTTTCGCCTGATCTGCAAAGCAGTTGGGGTACTCAGGACTCCGCCTTATTTCATTTCTATTGTATTGTAACATAACTGAAACATTAAAATCAATGGATTTTTTTCGGAATGTAGTGGATTTTTTTCGGATTTTTATAGTTTTGGGCAACTTTTTTTGAACTTTATTACCATGTTTCTTCATTAATTGAAAATTGTGCAAAATTTTGTGCAAAAAATGGAGGGTGTTTTTTATAAAAAAGGATAATTCCCGAATCACACGTTTTAGGAAATTATTTTTCGTAGGGAATGGATTTATCCATTCCGCAACTGTAGGGGATTTACCCCAAGAACGCAAACATGACAGAGGGATGATACTCTGCATCTCGTTTGAAATATATTTTCCTCTCGTAGGGGCATCCTTATAGGGGCGATTCATGAATCGCTCGTTTGTAGGGAATTATTTTTTTGCAAAAGCTTTATGCAGGCTTTCCCTTGAGGGGAAGCTGTCGAGCAAAGCGAGACTGATGAGGTGTTTATCGTAACATTTATAATACTTCAATATCACCACCGCATCCGGGTTTAGCTTTACTAAACCCACCTTCTCCTCAAGAAGAAGGCTTTTTACCTGTTTACTTTGCTATACTACATTATTTCAAACACGGGAGAGCATCGAAGCTCTCCTATACAAAAAGGGTGTTTTAAAAGGTCATTTGACCTTTTAAAACACCCTCCGCTCTTCTGGGGATAGGAAAAAAGCTTCAGAATCGACAAACTGACCCAAAGCTTCAGCTTTGGGTTACCCGAAGTCGTACAGTGGTACGACGAGAGGCGAAGTTTGGTGATAGTAAAAAAGTCCTCTTTTTTACGTTCCGGAGTTTTTTAACATCCCGAATCAGTTCATCTTAAAAATCATCCGTGTAATTCCCGCCAGGAACTTTGGCATTTTCATAACAACAATCTTCATAACTACTACCTCCTGAAATTACCACTTAAATAAACAAAGATATGCCATAAAGGCTATTAAAAGAGTTTCGGCAAGGACCACTATGTACATCGGAAATATAAGCCCTGCAAGCATCCCGATTGCAAATGTCATCGCCGCTAATCCTATCGCTTTGCATCCAAATGAACAAAACATCGAAAAACCCCTTCCTACCCGAGCTTTTCGGTCGGGTCTTTTATTATAATATATGCAGGTACAAAATTTGTGTGATAGGGAAATTATCTCTCTTGACAAAAAATAATCGGAGTGATAAAATTATAAAAAAGGGTAAATCCTATAAAAGGAGGCGTTTTTGGTGGTTTATTTATGGATTGCATTGATAGCGGTTTTCTCAATTGTAGAATCGTTCACAATGCAGCTTGTGGGTATCTGGTTTGCAGGCGGTGCACTGGCAGCGGCAATAGCAGAGCTCTTCGGTGCAACTAATGCTATACAGATAATAATATTCTTTGCTGTTTCAGTGATTTTACTTATCACAACCAGACCACTCGCAAAGCGGTTCATCAAAACAGACGACAGAAAAACCAATCTCGACAGTCTCATCGGCAAAGAGGTGAAAATCTCGGAGGAGGTTGATAACATCCTCGAGACGGGCAAAACATCAATCAACGGTGTCAGCTGGACGGTCAGAAGTGCATCGGGCAGCAAAATCGAAAAGGATGCCGTATGTGTCGTTGAAAAAATCGAGGGCGTCAAGCTCATCGTAACAGAAAAAGAAAGGAATGACTAATTATGCCAATAGCAATTATTATCGCAATACTTCTTATTATTATAATATCAAATATCAAAATCGTACCACAGGCGCACGCATACATCCTTGAGCGTCTTGGCGGATACCACTCAACCTGGGGTGTGGGCTTGCACGTCAAGATTCCTTTTATCGACAAGATTGCCAAAAGGGTAAACTTAAAAGAGCAGGTTGTGGACTTCCCGCCGCAGCCGGTTATCACAAAAGATAACGTTACCATGCAGATTGACACAGTTGTGTTCTTCCAGATTACCGACCCAAAGCTTTTCGCTTACGGCGTTGAGCGTCCGATGATGGCGATTGAAAACCTCACTGCAACCACTTTGAGAAATATCATCGGTGAGATGGAGCTTGACTCAACTCTTACATCAAGAGATGTTGTTAATACAAAAATGAGAGCAATCCTTGACGAGGCAACCGATCCGTGGGGTATCAAAATCAACCGAGTAGAGCTCAAAAACATTATTCCGCCAAAGGAAATCCAGAATGCGATGGAAAAGCAGATGAAGGCTGAACGTGAAAGACGAGAATCAATCCTGAAAGCCGAGGGCGAAAAGAAGTCGGCTATCCTTATGGCAGAAGGCGAAAAGGAATCTGCAATCTTGCGTGCCGAGGCTAAAAAGCAGTCGGCAATAATCGAGGCAGAGGGTGAAGCCGAGGCTATACTTGCTGTGCAGACCGCTATGGCAGAAGGTATCAAGAGAATCAATGAGGCAAATCCGTCCGAGTCATATATCGCAATCAAGTCGCTCGAGAGCTTTGAGCGTGCGGCTGACGGCAAGGCAACAAAGATTATTATTCCGTCAAATATTCAGGGAATTGCAGGTCTTGCGACATCGATAAAGGAAGTCCTTACCGATACTAAAGAATGTTAAAAATCTTTGGACCGCAAGAAAAAAGTGTTAATACTCAAAAAGAGGCTGTTTAAAACAGCCTCTTTTTTATTCAAGATACTTTTTCAGGAACTGACCCGTATATGAAATATCAGATTTTACAATCTCCTCCGGTGTTCCTTCGGCGATTACGGTACCACCGCCCGAACCACCCTCAGGCCCCATATCAATTATATGGTCGGCTGTCTTTATGACATCAAGGTTATGCTCGATAACAACAACAGTATTTCCGCCCTCGACAAGCTTTTGCAATACCTCAATGAGCTTTTCCACATCGGCAGAGTGAAGTCCTGTTGTCGGCTCATCAAGGATATAGATTGTCTTTCCTGTTCCACGCTTTGAAAGCTCGGTTGCAAGCTTGACTCTTTGAGCCTCACCGCCCGAGAGCGTTGTCGAGCTCTGACCTATCTTGATATAGCCGAGTCCGACATCCTGCAGAGTCTTGAGTTTTCGCTTTATCTTCTGGTGATTTGCAAAGAACTCGACGCCCTCGTCAACCGTCATCTCCAAAACATCGTAGATGTTCTTTCCTTTATATTTAATCTCAAGTGTTTCCCTGTTATAGCGTTTGCCTTTGCAGACCTCGCACGGAACAAAGATATCTGCCAGAAAGTGCATCTCAATCTTTACAATACCGTCGCCCGAGCACGCCTCACATCGGCCGCCCTTGACATTAAAGCTGAATCTTCCGCTTTTGTAGCCACGCATTTTTGCATCGTTAGTAGTTGCATAAAGGTCACGGATATCATTGAAAACATTAGTATAGGTCGCAGGGTTTGAGCGTGGCGTTCTGCCTATCGGCGACTGGTCGATGTCGATGACCTTGTCAAGCTTTTCAACGCCCTCTATCGTCTTATGTGCACCTGCATGAATCTTTGCACGGTTAAGCTTTCCTGCAAGACTCTTATATAAAATCTCGTTTATAAGCGAGCTTTTACCCGAGCCCGAAACACCCGTTACCGCTGTCAGAACGCCGAGCGGTATCTCGACATCTATATTTTTCAGATTGTTCTCCCTTGCGCCTACTATTTTTATTTTACCGGTAGGCGTTCTTCTCTTTTTCGGAACCTTAATCTTTCGCTCACCACTCAAGAATTTACCTGTGAGAGATTTCGGGAACTCGGATAACTCGTCTGCCGTTCCCTCACCCACAACTTCACCGCCGTGAATACCTGCACCCGGGCCAATATCTATTATATGGTCAGCGGCACGCATAGTATCCTCGTCGTGTTCGACTACGATTACGGTGTTTCCGAGGTCACGAAGATGCTTCAGGGTCTCGATAAGCTTGGAATTATCACGCTGATGTAGTCCGATACTCGGCTCATCAAGGATATAGAGAACTCCCATAAGTCCCGAGCCGATCTGCGTTGCAAGTCGGATTCGCTGTGCCTCACCGCCCGAGAGTGTTCCAGACGATCTCGAAAGTGAAAGGTAGTTCAAGCCGACATTCAGCAGGAACTCAAGTCTTGCCCTTATTTCCTTTATAATCTGTGCGGCAATCACCATATCCCTTGCCGAGAGCTTCAGGTTGTTTATAAACTTCAGCTCATCCTCGACAGGCATCTCGGTAAATTCGTGTATATTTATTCCGCCGACAGTCACCGCAAGGATTTCCTTGTTGAGTCTTGCACCCTTACATTCAGGACAGCCAACGGTGTTTACCATCTTTTCAAGCTCGTGCTTTGCATAGTCGGAAGTTGTTTCACGGTAGCGTCGCTCAAGGTTTCCGACAACACCCTCAAACGGTGCAGAATATGAACCCTTTCCGTAGCTTCGGGTATAATCATAGCGGATTTTCACATCACCCGTACCGAAAAGCACGGCGTGGCGTACCTCCTCGCTCAAATCCTTAAACGGTGTATTTATATCAAAGCCAAAGTGGTTTGCAAGGCCACGGTAGTACATAGCCGCCATAGTTTCGCTCATGCCCGGTGCTACCCAGCCGTTTGCGTAGATTGCGCCGTCCATAAGGCTTGAGTTCTCATCATTTATTACAAGCTCAGGGTCGATTTTGGATAGAAGTCCGATACCGTCACAGCACGGACAGGCGCCGTATGGGTTGTTAAATGAGAAGTTTCTCGGTGCAGGCTCCATGAGGCTGATACCGCAATCGTCGCAGGCATAGCTTGTAGAGAAATTTAAAATCTCGCCGCCGATTATCTCGACCATAACCATCTCACCTGTTAATGACACCGCTGTTTCAACCGAGTCGGTAAGACGCTTTTGCATTCCCTCTTTTACGATAAGTCGGTCGATGACAATCTCGATATTATGCTTCTTATTCTTCTCTAATACTATCTCCTCGTCGAGCTGATACATTATTCCGTCAGCTTTTACACGGACAAAACCGCTCTTTTTCGCATCGTCAAAAACCTTTTTATGCTCGCCCTTTTTGCCTCGTATAACGGGTGCTAAAATCTGAAGCTTTGTGCCTTCTGAAAGGCTCATAACACGATCGGCTATCTGGTCGACGGTCTGTTTCTTTACCTCTTTTCCGCACTTTGGACAATGCGGAACACCCACTCTTGCATACAAAAGTCGGAGATAGTCATAAATCTCGGTTACTGTACCCACAGTTGAACGTGGATTTTTCGAGGTAGTTTTCTGATCGATACTGATTGCCGGCGACAAGCCCTCGATATTGTCAACATCAGGCTTTTCCATCTGTCCCAAAAACTGACGTGCATAGGACGAGAGCGACTCAACATAGCGTCTTTGTCCCTCGGCATAGATTGTATCAAAAGCAAGCGAGGACTTTCCCGAACCCGATAGTCCGGTCAGCACAACAAGCTTTTCACGTGGAATATCAAGCGAAACATTCTTTAGGTTATGCACCCTTGCTCCCCTGATTTTTATATATTCATTCATCTTCTGTCTCACCTCATTTAGTGAAGTATTTTATAGTTCTTCCTGTAATTTTTTTATTCTGTCACGCAGTTCTGCCGCTCTTTCAAACTCAAGGCACTCTGCCGCAAGAATCATCTCATCACGCAGGTTTGCAATCATAAGCTCGATGTCTGCATCTTCCTTTATCTCTTCCTCTGCTTCCTGCAAACCGCTTATTGCATCACGGATATTTTTCGTGATTGTCCTTGGTGTTATTCCGTGTTCTTCATTGAACTTTTCCTGGATAGCACGGCGGCGTGATGTTTCGTCTATCGCTCTTTGCATCGAGCCCGTTATGGTATCTGCATACATTATAACAAGTCCGTCAGCATTTCGTGCCGCTCTTCCTATCGTCTGGATAAGCGAGGTTTCACTTCGCAAAAATCCTTCCTTGTCGGCATCGAGTATCGCAATAAGCGAAACTTCGGGAAGATCAAGACCCTCTCGCAAAAGGTTGATTCCAACAAGTACGTCAAACTCGCCAAGTCGCAGATCCCTTATAATCTCGGTTCTCTCGAGGGTTTTAACCTCGGAGTGCATATATCTTACCTTTATTCCTACACTCAAAAGATAGTCGCACAAATCCTCCGCCATCTTCTTGGTAAGGGTTGTGACAAGCACACGACTGTTCTTTTCCACCCTCTTGTTTATCTCTGCGATAAGGTCGTCAATCTGATTTTCAATCGGTCTTACCTCAATCCTCGGGTCTAAAAGTCCCGTCGGACGGATTACCTGCTCGGCAATTACACCAGAGTGTTCCTTTTCATAGTCAGCAGGTGTCGCACTTGTAAAGAGCACCTGATTGACTTTTTGCTCAAACTCGTCAAATTTGAGAGGTCTGTTATCATACGCAGACGGCAGGCGGAAGCCGTATCGAACCAGACTGTCCTTTCTTGCCCTGTCGCCGTTATACATACCTCTTACCTGTGATACCGTAACATGCGACTCGTCTATAATCATCAGAAAATCGTCGGGGAAATAGTCAAGCAGAGTGTACGGAGCACTTCCCGGTGCTCTTCCGCTTATGATTCTCGAATAGTTCTCTATACCCTGACAGAACCCGATTTCCTTTAGCATTTCGATATCATATAGCGTTCTTTGCTCAATTCTTTGTGCTTCAATCAGCATATCATTCTCGGTAAAATACTTGACCTGCTCACGCATTTCTGCATTGATTTCCTCGATAGCACGGCTCATCTTGTCACCGGTTGTAACATAGTGCGATGCAGGCGAAATAACCACGTGGTTCCGGTATCCGACAACCTTTCCGGTTACGACATTCACCTCGGAAATCCGCTCAATCTCGTCGCCGAAAAACTCAACTCTGATTGCATTCTCACCGTTATTTACCGGGAATATCTCGACAACATCCCCTCTTACACGGAACTTGTTTCTGACAAAATTCAGGTCATTTCGCTCATACTGTATCTCAACAAGCTTTTCCAGAAGCTCCTCCCTGTCCTTTTGCATTCCGACACGAAGAGAAATCATAAGGTTCTGATAATCCTCCGGGTCGCCAAGGCCGTAGATACAGGAAACACTCGATATTATTATAACATCCTTACGCTCAAAGAGTGCAAAGGTCGCACTGTGGCGAAGCTTATCTATCTCGTCATTTATAGATGCGTCCTTTTCGATAAATGTATCGGTCTGCGGAATGTATGCCTCAGGCTGATAGTAATCGTAATAGGACACGAAAAATTCAACCGCATTCTCAGGGAAAAACTCTTTAAACTCGCTATAAAGCTGAGCCGCAAGGGTTTTGTTATGTGCAAGAATCAAGGTCGGCTTATTCGTCTTTTCAATTATGTTTGCCATAGTAAAGGTTTTACCCGAGCCGGTAACACCCAGAAGGGTCTGGAACTTCTCGCCCGAGTTTATACTCTCTACAAGCTTATCGATCGCCTCGGGCTGATCGCCTCTTGGCGAAAAATCCGAAACAAGCTTAAACAATCCCATAAATTGCTCCTTTTAGATATTTTTAAGATATATTTCTCTCAAGCCCTCAAACACAAGATTATCACATATCTCAATCTCGTGTTCGCAATGAGGTATAATCTTTTCGGTCATTTTACCCGTTGCAATAACAGTAGCTTTCTCACCAAGCTCCTTTTCTATTCTCTCAACCAGTCCGTCAATCATAGCCGCAGTTCCGTATATCAGGCCCGACTGCACAGAGTTCACTGTATTTTTTCCGACAAGTCTTTTTGGAACATCAATGTTTACCTGCGGCAGGAGTGCGGTGTTTTTCGAGAAACTGTCCGATGTCGAGCCAACTCCTGCTGCGATAATCTCACCGCAGAAGTTTTTATTTTTATCAATCAGGCCGATAACCGTTGCAGTTCCGAGGTCACAGAGTATTGCAGGACACGGATATTTTGCGATTATCGCAACCGCCTCGGCAACTGTATCTGCACCAAGCTGTGCAGGGTTATCGATATTTATATTTATTCCCGACTTTACGCCCGGTCCGACAACGAGGCATTCCACTCCCGAAAGCTTTTGGATTGCCTTTTTTATAACACTTGTGAGCTCGGGAACAACCGAGCTTATAATACCGCCCGTAACAGTATTTTTATCAACACCGTTTAGCGACATGATATTTCCTATCTCAACCGCATACTGGTCAACCGATTTTTTTGCATCGGTCACGATATCCGAAACAAAAACGAGTTCCTTGTCCTCGTACCCGCCAAAGCTTAAGTACGAGTTTCCTATATCTATTGTTATGAGCATTGCTACATCCTCCTCAAAAATCCGAAATTTATCTACAATATATTTTATACCATCCTGTCGAAAAAGTCAATAGAAAAAGCGAACAAATGTCCGTTTCTGATCCCGAAAATGGCTTGATTTTTTTTGCAGGCTTCCCCTTGAGGGGAAGCTGTCACCGATAGGTAACTAATGAGGTGTAACAGCGAAGTACTTTTTATAATCTAACGGATTTCTGCGAAATCCTACACCTCATTCGAGCGACTTCGTCGCCCACCTTTCTCCTCAAAGAGAAGGCTTTAATACGCAAAGCTAAAGGCTCTCGTCGCACAAAAATAGCGAGAAAATCTTGATTTTCCCGCTATCTATCATTTTTTATCCAATTTCCTTTTTTACTATCCCGTAAAGCTCGGCATTGATTTCATCAATCGTGCGGATTTTTCCGTCCCGAACACAACTGATTACCGTCCAGCCATATTTTTTTGCGATATAGCAAGCATTTTCGTAGCTCTTTTTGAGATAAGAAAAATCACGCTCGTGAATATCTTTTTCGCTTTCCTTTGTAAACTTATTCTCACGCTCCCGCATCAGTTTTTCGCCAAATTCGGGTGGCATATCCAAAAAGATATTCACATCGGGACGGGGCAGGTTATAGATGCCATATTCAAAATCATCCACCCAGTCGAGATATTTATCCTTTTCAGCTCCCGAAAGTTTGCTCGCCTGATGAATCATATTCGAGGAAACATAACGGTCAGCTATGATGATTGTACCCTTTTCGTAGTCCTTACCCCAGTCGGTGCGGTAGGTCGCAAATCTGTCGGCTGCAAAGAATGTCGATGCAGTATATGCGCTCACATCCTCGGCATGCTCGCCAAACTCACCCGATAAGTACATTTTTACAAGGTTAGAAGAAGGGCTATCGTACATCGGGAAAGAAATCTTTCTGACAGTTTTTCCGTCATTTTTGAGTTTTTCAAAGAGCAGTTCGGAATGTGTCTGCTTTCCGCTTGCATCTACCCCTTCTATCGCTATTAAAATTCCTTTTTTATTCATCTTCATTATACCTCTCGCCTTTGAACAGAACGGTGAGGGCAAATTTAGGAAGCGCCATCATTCTGAAAATTCGTTTCGGTTGTTTTAAGAGTCGGTAGAGCCACTCAAGACCGAGCTTACACCACTTCTCGGGTGCACGCTCTGCAGTGCCTGCCAAAACATCTATCGTTCCGCCAACACCCATCGAAACTCTTACCTTTAGCTTGTGCATATTATTGTGAATCCACTTCTCCTGTGCAGGTGCACCAAGACAGACAAACAAAATATCCGCACCCGAGTTGTTGATATCATCAATTATCTCGGGAACATCTGCTTCGTCAAAGTATCCGTCGTGAGTTCCTACTATTCTTATAAACGGATATTTTTCGTCGAGTCTGCGTCTTGCTTCCTCGGCAACTCCCGGCTTACCGCCAAAGAGATAGAATCCGTGACCGCTCTCAGCAATTCTTTCAATCACGCCGCAGGCAATATCAAAGCCTGCAGCACGCTCCTGGATTGGATTTCCAAGAATCTTTGATGCATACACAACACCTATTCCGTCGGCTGTTAGCATATCTGCACTGTTTAGAATTTCTGCAAATTCTGCATCCTTATACGCTGTCATTATAATCTCGGAATTCGGTGTAAAAACCGCATGAGGTCTTGCTTCCGTTAGCATTTTGAAAATCTCGTCAACCGCATCGGGGATATTTACCTTATCCACCATAACCCCCAAAATATTTACCTTTTCCATTCTTCCCCTCCGTTAGCTTTTTTTAATCTTCAAAGAGTGATATCTGACGGTTTGCGGTATCATCCTTTTTAAGGAAGCTTCCGACCGCCGGAATGTTTTTGGTGCTGTAATATTTTAAGTTATCCACTCCGCTCTCTGCGGCAACAGATACTCTTACCATCTTTGCTCCCTTTTTGGTGAGCTTCATAACCTGCACACCCTGTGTCGACTTGGTCGACTTCAAGGCAATCTTTTCGGTGTTTACAACAAGCACCTTGTTATTGTCGGCATAGCAGATAATCTCGCAATCCTCCGGCAAGAACTTGATGTCGGAAATCGGAGCCTTATCCGAGTATGCGGCAATCAGCTTTTTACGGTTTGTCTTGGTAGCATAGCTATCGAGTCCGACCTTTGCAATCTTACCGTTTTCAAACGAGAAGAGCATCACGCCCTTATAGTCGATAGTAACAACGGTGTATAAAATTCTCTCACTACCCGACAGTCCCAGAACACCCGGCATATACTCGCCCATTACGCTGACCTTATGATCGGGTAGCTCATGAGTACGGATTTTATACACTTCGCACTTGTTTGTAAAGAAGAGTATTTCACTCTTGTTTGTGGTTTCAATGGTCTGGATGATTTTATCATCCTCTTTGAGCTTATGGTCGGTTGTGGTAAACTTCAACGAGCTTTCCTTAACCTTCTTCAGGTATCCGTCCTTTGTCACAAAGATTGTAAGCGGATAATCCTCGATTGTCTTTTCCTCGTTATATTCCTGAATCTCATCGTCCAGAATGAGTCGGGTTTTTCTGTCTTTTCCGTATTTTTTGGCAATCTGATTGAGCTGCGAAATGATGAGCTTTCTGACCTCTTTTGTGCTCTTTAAGGTCTTTTCAATCTTATCAATTTCCTCAATCAGCTTTTCAATTTCGGCTGTTCTGTTTAAGATATACTCACGGTTTAAGTTACGGAGTTTGATCTCTGCAACATATTCTGCCTGGACTTTGTCAATCTCAAAGCCGGTCATGAGGTTTGGTACAACATCCTCTTCCTTTTCGGTGTGTCGGATTATTGCAATAGCCTTATCTATATCCATCAAAATCTTTTTAAGACCGGTTAAGAGGTGGAGCTTTTCGCTCTTTCTGTCCTTATCAAACTTCAGACTGTTTCTGATACATCCCTCTCTGAACTCAACCCAATGCGAGATTATCTCCTTTACACCCATAACCTTCGGGGTGTTGTTGATAAGGATGTTGAAGTTACAGCTAAAGCTATCCTCAAGCGGTGTTAGCTTGAAAAGCTTCAACATCAACTGCTCGGGGTCTGTTCCACGCTTTAGGTCGATTGTCAGCTTAAAGCCCTTCAAACCTGTTTCGTCACGGGCATCGGAAATCTCCTTTAATCTGTTCGCCTTTACAAGCTCCATAATCTTCCCGATTATCGCCTCACAGGTTGTACTGTATGGAATCTCGGTGATTTCGATGCAGTTATTCTTCGGATCATATTCATATGATGCCCTCATCCTGAAACTGCCTCTGCCTGTTTCATAGATAGAGCGCATCTCTTCCTTTGAATAGATTATCCCTGCTCCCATCGAAAAATCAGGTGCAGGCATATATTCGATAATATCTGCATTCTCGTCCTGGAGATATGCAATAGTCGCATCGCACACCTCACGGAGATTGAATGAACAGATATTGCTCGCCATACCAACCGCAATACCCTGGTTCGGGTTTACCAGAACATTCGGAAACGCCGTCGGCAAAAGCACAGGTTCCTTCAGTTCACCATCATAGTTATCCACAAACGGAACTGTGTTTTTATTGATGTCGGCAAACATCTCCTGACAAATCGGCGCAAGTCGTACCTCGGTATAACGTGATGCTGCAAACGCCATATCCCTTGAATACTGCTTACCGAAGTTACCCTGCGACTCAACAAACGGATGCAAAAGTGCCTCGTTACCCTCGGTTAGTCGCACCATTGTTTCATAAATCGCCATATCGCCGTGTGGGTTCAGCTTCATCGTCTGTCCCACCACATTGGCAGACTTGGTAAGCTTTCCGCCCAGAAGTCCCATCTTATACATTGTATATAAAAGCTTTCTGTGGGCAGGCTTCAAGCCGTCTATTTCGGGAATAGCTCTTGATACTATAACACTCATTGCATATGGCATATAGTTTTTCTCAAGAGTTTCGGTAATCGGTTGCTCCGCAATCGGGGCAAGGACTATTTCTTCGATTTCTTCCTTCTTCTTTCTCGCCATCTTTTAAAACTCCTAAATCTCTTTTTTCGGTTAGCTCAAATCGAGCATTTCCATATAAAGTCCGCCCTTTTCGGCGATGTAATCCTTTCTTTCCTGCAGGCTATCACCCAAAAGAACATCAAACATCTCTGCCGTTCTTTCTACATTCTCGGGCGTTACTCTGATAAGTCGTCTTGTTGCAGGGTGCATTGTTGTCAAACTCATCATATCGGGCTGGTTTTCACCAAGACCTTTACTTCTCTTTATCTCAAAGTCGTCCTTTTCCTTGCTCATACCGCTATCTACAAGTTCTGCCACCTTTTTGTCCTTTTCGCCGTCGGTGTAGGCAAAGAGCTTCTCGCCCTTTCTCTTACCCTTTAGTATCGAGATTTCATAAAGCGGTGATTCTGCAATATAAACCTTGCCCACCTCGATAAGTGTCGGCATAAGTCGGTAAATCATGGTAAGCACAAGCGTTCTTATCTGGAATCCGTCGACATCGGCATCGGTACAGATGATAACCTTGTCCCAGCGAAGCTTGTCAAGGTCGAAAGCCTCGATTCCCTTTGCCGAATGCTTTGTCTTTATCTCGATTCCGCATCCCAAAACCCTGACTAAGTCAAGAATAATATCACTCTTGAAAATCTTTGAATAGTCGGCTTTTAAGCAGTTTAAGATTTTACCTCGGATTGGCATAATAGCCTGAAATGACGGGTCACGAGCAAGCTTACACGAGCCGAGTGCCGAGTCACCTTCCACTATATATATCTCACGTTTTTCAATGTCCTTGCTTCGGCAGTCAACAAACTTCTCAACTCGGTTTGTGATATCCATTGTGCCGGTGAGCTTCTTCTTTACCTCAATTCTTACCTTTTCGGCATTCTCTCTTGAACGCTTGTTGATAAGCACCTGATTGGCAATCTTTTCTGCATCAATTTTGTTCTCTATGAAGTACACCTCAAGCTGATGACGCAAAAAGTCGGTCATCGCTTCCTGAATGAACTTGTTTGTTATAGCCTTTTTAGTCTGGTTTTCATAGCTTGTCTGGGTCGAGAACGAGTTGATTACAAGACACAGACAATCGGCAACATCGTTAAAGCTTATCTTTGACTCATTCTTGTTATATTTTCCGCTTGATTTC
Organism: Clostridia bacterium; assembly: GCA_045544615.1. GTDB lineage: Bacteria > Bacillota > Clostridia > UBA1381 > UBA1381 > CAKSFT01. Next base: position 67,750 of record JAZPZI010000008.1, on the reverse strand, counting down.
AAATACTGGTCGAGCGCATATACAAATGCGTTCTTTACCGCCTTATCGGGCGAGCCGCCATGTTCAAGCCAGCTTGAGTTGTGATAGTATTCAAGGAAGTTTACAGTCTGCGAAAAACAGAACGCAACCTCCATCTTCATCTTGTACTCGGGCAAATCCTCACGGTCTTTACCCTTTCTTTCTGTATTCCATACCTCAATGGTAGTGAAGTTATCCTCTCTTACCTTCTCCTTCAGGCGGTCGATGATACCTTCTTTGTAGTAGTATTCATACATCTCCATTCCGGTTTCGGTTTCGTTATAGAATATAAACTTCAAGCCGGCATTGGTCATCGCCTGTTGCTCGAGCTTTTCCTTGAAAAACTCAACCGGAATTGCCGTATCGGTAAATACATCACGGTCGGGTTTCCAGAGAATCGTTGTTCCGGTCTGCACCGTTCTTACCGGTTCCTCGTGAAGTCCTCCGATGTTTTCACCCTTTTCAAAATGGAGTGTATATTTTGTTTTGTTGCTTGTTACGGTAACATCCATAAACTCCGAGCTGAACTGTGTGGCACAGGCACCAAGGCCGTTCAGACCTAAGCTGTACTCGTACGCTCCGCCCTCGTTATTGTTATATTTACCGCCGGCATAAAGCTCGCAGAAAACAAGCTCCCAGTTATAGCGCTGTTCCTTTTCGTTAAAGCCGAGCGGGATACCTCTGCCGTGGTCTGCAACCTCGATTGAACCATCGGAAAACCTTGTCACTTCAATGACATCACCGTAGCCCTCTCTTGCTTCATCGACAGAGTTTGATAAGATTTCGAAAAATGAATGACAGCATCCCTCGAGTCCGTCCGAGCCGAAAATTACCGCAGGACGTTTTCTGACCGTTTCCGCACCTTTTAGTAGCGTAATACTGTCATTTCCGTATTCTTCCTTTTTCTTTGCCATATCTGATACCTCTTATACATATTCTTCATTATATAGCAAATCACCATATAATGTTATTTAAATTACAAAATTCTTATTATATTATACTACATATATACATTTTTGTCAAATTTTCTTTCAATATATTACATTTTTTGTTAAAATAAATTTTTTTATTGGATTATAATGAAATTTCTATTGTTTTTATCGGCGGTTTATGGTATACTAAAATCAGAAAAGAATTTTTAAAATAGGTGATAATCTATGAATTCGGCTTATGTATATCTACAACTCTACAAACTATTCGACAAATCCACTCCCGTCAAGGCGGATTGCGGTAAGCTTTGCGATGCTGCATGCTGTAAGGGCGAGGATAGCGGAATGTATCTTTTCCCGGGCGAAAAGCGGGTTTTTGACCTCTTGAACCCCGACTGGATAAAATGCGAGAAATCCGATTTTACCTATGAATTTGAGGGAAAGAAAAAACCGCTCTGGATTGCGTTCTGCAACGGCACATGCGACCGCTATCAGCGACCGCTTGCCTGTCGTATCTTCCCGCTCACACCGATTCTTGGCGATGACGGAAAGCTCGATATTATAATCGACCCACGCTCAAAAGGAATTTGCCCGCTTGGTGCAAATTTCGAGCTTGACGATTTTGATGCAGGGTTTATAAAAAATGTCAGAAAGGCATTTTTGACACTATCCAAAAACAAAGAGTTTGCAGAATTTTTAAAGGCATATACCGAATATTTAAAAGAATTTGAGAAATTTATATAAAGAGGGGATATTTTTATTATGGAAAAAGAAAATCTGACACCTTCTCCCGAAGAAGAAAAGGTCGAAATGACCGCAGAAGAAACTGCAGAAGACGTTACAGCTGAAACTGTCGCAGAAGAAGCAGAAGAAACCGTACCCGAGGCAGACACAGCAGACGAGCCCGTTGAGGTCGTAGAAGAAGCTGCCGGCACTGAAGAAAGTGACATAACCCACTCACCTGAATATACTTATACATCTCGCAAAGACCGCAGAAAGGGTAAAGGCCACAAAAAGTCCGAGCCAAAGCCGAAAACAAAGAAAGCAAGCACTTTCAAGGCAAGATATGTTGTGATTCCCACATCAATAGTCGCAGTACTTGCCGCAGGCTTTATTGCACTCCCTATGACACTTGCTGATGGTGTTATTGCAAATAATGTATATGTAAAGGATATCAATTTGTCAGGACTTACACAGGATGAGGCAGAAAAGCTGATTGCTACAGAATACGAACCGCTTGAAAAGAATTTCTCGGTAGTGTTTGAAACAGAGACCGACAAGGTTTCTGCCGAGTTTACTGCAGAGGAAATCGAATATGCAACCGATATCAAGGGTACCGCAGAGGATGCTTACAATTTCGGAAGAAGCGGTAAATTCTATGAAAATTCATGGAATATTCTTCGCTCATTCTTTGCAAAAGCAGATATCGGTGCAAAGCCAAGCTTTAATGAAGAAGTTCTCTCGGGAATACTTTATAACCTCGGCGCTAAAGTCCACGGCGAAGGCGAGGACATTAAGATTACTGTTGAAAACAATCTTCTCTCGATTACTCCTGCAACCGCAGGTCAGAGCCACAATGTCGACCTTGCATTGTCAGAGTTCTCAGACAGCGTAAGAATGGGTAAAACCAAAGACATCCCTGTAACACTCATAAACAACGCATCCGACAAGCTCGATGCCGACAAGCTCTATAAGGAACTCTCAGCCGAGGCAAAGGATGCAGAGTATGTGATTGAAGGAAACGAAGTTATAATCACCGATCACGTGGTTGGTCTTGAGATTGACAAAGCAAAGCTTTCAGCACTGGTTGACCAGGTAAACAACGGAATTGCCGGAACAATCGACGTTATACAGACAATCCCCGAGATTACAACCGAGTCGATTCAGAGTTCGCTCTTCGGAACAACTCTTGCAACCTATTCGTCAAACTACTCATCATCGTCTGCAAACCGTGCATACAACGTTGAGCTTGCTGCAAGCAAGATAAACGGGCTTATTCTTCCTGCCGACGCAGAATTTTCGTATAACGATGTTGTAGGAAACGCAAACGCCGCAAACGGATTCAAGATGGCAACAATCTTTGCCGACGGCAAAAAGACCGAAGGTGTAGGCGGCGGCGTATGTCAGACTTCAAGCACACTCTACTGTGCAGTTTTGAGAGCTGACCTTGAAATTGTAGAACGTCACAACCACTCACTCCCTATTTCCTATGTACCGGGCGGTCAGGATGCAACAGTATCATACGGAGCGCTTGATTTCAGGTTCAAAAACAACACAGGCGCACCTATTAAAATCGTTGCAACATCAGCATCGAGAAACCTCACGGTATCAATCCTCGGCCCTGCTGAGGCAAAGAAAATCGTCGAAGTATCAAGCCAGAAGGTTTCATCTGTTGCGCCAACTATGAAGGAAGTTCCCGACCCGACTTTACCTGTCGGCACAACCAAGGTTGTATCGCAGGGTAAATCAGGCAGCGTATATGTCGCATACAAGCGTGTTCTTGATGCAAACGGCAATGTTATAAGCCAGAGTTCTACCAGAAGCACATACCGTGCAACTCCGGGTGAAATACTTGTAGGTACAGCAACAGGCACACCTCCGGCAGAAGGCGGCGATGTTCCAACCGGAACAACACCTGATACACCGACAACACCGGATTCTCCCGAAACCCCTGACACTCCTTCAACACCAGAGCCTGAACCTGCACCAGCTGAGCCGGAACCATCAGAGCCTGCGCTCAAGGAGGACGGATACCCTGAAGGTCTTTAATATTAAAGGAGTTTTATAAGATGGATACTACTGTACTTTTTAAACTAAGCTACGGACTTTTCGTTATATCAGCAAATGATTCGAAAAAGGATAACGGATGTATCATAAATACCGTTATGCAGGTTACCGATACACCGCTTCAGATTTCATTTACTATAAATAAGGATAACTACACACACGATATCATAAAGGATACAGGCATTTTTAATGTTTCGGTTATCTCGGAAGATGCCGACTTCGAGCTTTTCCGTCGATTTGGTTTCCAGAGCGGCAGAGAGGTTGACAAATTTGCCGACTATCCGGGTAGTGCAACTGCCGCAAACGGCGTGAAATATGTCACAGCCGGCACAAACGCATATATCAGCGGCAAGGTGGTAAACACCCTCGACCTCGGCACTCATACAATGTTTATTGCCGAAGTCACCGAGGCGGTATCGCTCTCCGATACTCCGTCTGCAACCTATGCCTACTACCACAAATCAATCAAACCAAAGCCACAAGGCGAGAAAAAAGGTGGCTACCGTTGCAAAATCTGTGGATATATCTACGAGGGCGAACCTCTCCCCGACGATTTTATCTGTCCGCTTTGTAAGCACGGTGTACAGGATTTTGAAAAGATATAACATCAAAAACAGTCTATCGTTGGTAGACTGTTTTTGTTTGCAATATTTTAATTTGCTTTATAAAATTGACAAATCTTACATAGTGATTTATAATAGAAGTATATTCCAGACAAAAGAGGTGTTTTAATGAAAAAAATATTTTTATCTGTTCTTTTGTTTTTTGCAACTTTTTCGACAGTTGCATCTGCCACCGTATTGGAACAGGATTTCTTCAATGGCAATAACATCTTTACCGATATTGAAGCAGAACTATTTCCTTATCATAGTATGCCGGGCGTAGTCAACAGCTCTCTTCCAACAATCCCGGCTGAAGTCACAGTTTATGACGGTAAGGTTTATATTTCAGGTATTGACACAGGTGCTATCGGCAGCAGAGCTCCTTTTTTCAGAAAAACAATGACGAACAATTCAGCCTCTGACGGAACAACCGTAATATCCATAGATGCCGAAACAACTGCGACTAACTCATGGACAACAGCAAACGGGAATATGCTCTGGACATTTTATACCGGGAGCGAAACCGACGGCTTTGCCGAGCTTTTCACCATTTCGGTCGGCAACGGAAATTCAAGTCTTGCCGTAAATGGCAGCAATCTGCTCTCAACAAGCCGCAACAGTTGGATTTCAACCTCTCAGCCAACAACACTTGGTTTTTCTGTGGACCACGAGGCTGAAACCATAACTGCTCTGATAAACGGAAATGAAATCGCAAAAAGCACTCCTGTTACTTTGAGCGGCGTGCTCAAAAACAAGGCTATCACAAGAATTGATATATCTTACAAAGATGCCGTTTCTACCGGAGTTTTTATACTTGATAATTTCAAGATTACAAACACCGCATCAGGCGTTACCACCACAATTGTATCTGAAGATTTCAACAACCCTGCCAAAGCTCTCATAAGCGACTTTGGTTTCAATGAAGGGATTGACTTTTTCTACAGAACCGATAATTCACTCGGCGCAGTTACTCCCAACAAAAAAGATTTTTTAGTCAAAAAGAGTTTTAATATCCTCCCTGACACAGGTCTTGCTATTATCGAATTCAAGCTCGATGCTTTTAACAGTTCGGGAAATAATGTAGAATGGATTTCGGGTAACGGTCAGAACTCCGGAACAACTATAACTCCGCAATACACGCCGATGTTTGCTCTCGGAAACTATACCTCGGACAACGATTACGAAGCTCTTTTAGGCTTGTCGGCATATAACTACGGAAACCGCGAGCAATGCCAGCATGTAACATACATCGGCACCGGTTCTGCCACAAACAACACCACACAATCAGGCAAAAAATGGGTTGAGATTACCGATTTCAGGCTGATTCTCGACCTCGACAATAAAACATACAATATTTATTTTAAGGACCGCACAGGCGAATATGTAATCTTTAATAAAACAAAGAATCTTCCGTTTGGCAAGGGAGAGAAAAACACCATCGACACACTCTGGGTCGGTTGCGAATCGCACGCATCAAAGTACGGAACACGATTCGAAATCTCCGACCTTACAATTTACACACTTACCGAGGACAAGCCCACACCTGTTATATATGACGGAACAGTTGAATTGAAATCATTCACACCCGGTCAGAATATAACGGTATATGCACCGATGTATGCCTATTATGAATTTGCGTCTCTTTTGGTTACCGCATACGATAACGAGGACAGAATGATTGGTTGCAAGTTTCAGGATTATCCGTCACTAATGCTTGGATACAAACTTTTGAAAACCGACTATGCTATACCTTCAAATGCCGAAAAACTAAAGGTTTATTTCTGGGACGGATTATATGACTTCATTCCGTATTCACTTCCTGCCAAACTCGAATCAGCAAAATAAAAAAGAGCCTTTCGGCTCTTTTTTCATTTCTTTATAAACTCTGATAAGAGTGCTATTACCGCCTCAACATCAGAAATATCTACCATCTCGGACGGTGAGTGAATATATCTTGTCGGGATAGACACTCCACCAGTCTTTACACCCTCCCGGGTAAGTGATATTGCACCTGCATCTGTTCCGCCATCTGTCATAACCTCAAGCTGATACGGTATTTTCTTCTCTTTTGCCGCCTCAATCAACAGGCTTCTTACGGTACTGTCGCATAATACAGATGCGTCCATAACCTTAATTGCCGCACCACCGCCAAGCTTTACCGCCATCTCGTTTGTTTCGGGCGTGTCGCCTGTATCGGTAACATCAACCGCAAGAGCAAAATCAGGGTTTATTCCGTATGCTGAAGTCCTCGCACCACGCAGTCCAACCTCTTCCTGGGTTGTGAACACAAAATACAAATCATTTTCACTCACAGTATTTTTCAAGACCTCAAGCAGGCAATAACAACCGATTCGGTTATCGAGTGCCTTTGATATAATGCGGCCTCCGCCAATTATTGCATCACCCGCAAAAACTGCCGCATCGCCGACCGAAACCTCGGCTTTAGCATCAGCTTTTGTCTTTGCACCGATATCAATATACATCTTTGAGTATGCACTGTCCTTATTCTCGGGCTCGGTTCCGATAACACCTGTCACGCCGTTTTCAAATATAACACGTCTGTAGCAGATGTTTTTCTTGTCCACTCCGCCTACAGGCTGGAATCGCAGGAAACCGTTATCGTCTATGAATGTGACAATCACACCGATTTCATCAGCATGTGCTGCAAGCATAATCTTTTTGCCTGCACCTTTTTTTCTCACAATCAGGTTCCCGAGTGCATCGGTTTTTACCTCATCTGCATACTTTTCCGCCTCGGCTTTTATAATATCTATAACCTTCTCTTCCCTTCCCGAAGGCCCATATGCTCCAAGGAGCTCAACTAACATCTCCATTTATATCACCTCATCAACCTTTAAAAGGAAATTCTTTGCAACCGCTTGCATCGACTCAATATCCGACTTTGATGCAACACCGACCGGCGAATGCAGATATCTGCAGGGTATCGAAAGTGCCGCCGTCGGCACACCTTCTTTCGAAAGATGGATTGCACCCGCATCATTTCCGCCCATAGTTGTACGCTTCAATTGATGCGAAATCCCTTCAGCACACGCCTCAAGATAGTCTGTCATCTTCTTATTAAAAATAGTTGCCCTGTCCATAAAACTGATCGCAACACCTCCACCCAGGGTGGTTACATGCGCATAATCAGGGCTTTTGTGAACATCAGCACAGGTTGTAGCCTCAAGCACAAGTGCAATGTCGGGCTCAATTCTGTATGCCGCCACTCTTGCACCTCGTGTTCCTACTTCTTCTTGTGCCGTGAAACAGAAATAGGTGTCGTATTTGACAGGATTTTTTATAAGATTTATCATGCAATAGCATCCTGCACGGTCGTCAATCGCCTTTGCTTTGATAAGTCCGTCACCGAAATCGGCGTACTCGGTTGCAAAGGTCACATAGTCGCCAAGCTTTACCGATTTTTTCGCATCCTCTTTATCCTTTGCGCCGATGTCGATAAATAAAGATTTTACCTTCGGCACTTCCTTTCGCTCCGACTTAGTCTGCAAATGAATTGCCTTCATCCCGATCACACCCGGGATTTTGTTCTTTCCGACCAGAACCTTTTTGGATATTATAACTCTCGTATCAATCCCGCCCACGGTCTTGAATTCAAGATATCCCTTTTCGGTTATACCGCTTACAATGAACCCTACCTCATCGGTATGCGCAGCAACCATAATCTTCTTTTTGTCCGATTCGCCCTTTTTGAAAGCGATAATGTTACCGATACTGTCAACCGTAATCTCGTCGCAGTAGTCCTTAATTTCGGCGATGATAATATCTCTTACCTCGCCCTCATCACCCGAAACTCCACGGGCATTACAAAGTTTTTCTAAAAGCATAGCCACTCTGCCTCCTTAACATCACGCAAAAACGCAAGAATAAGCTCTTTTGTCGCATCAAGGTCGTCAAGACTCAAGGTCTCAACCGATGTGTGCATATACTTTAGCGGTATCGACAAAAGTCCTGTGGGAACACCGGCTCTGTTTACCTGTATCGCCCAGGCATCGGTTCCTGTGTCGCCGCCGTCAACATCTATGTTATGTTTGATTTCGTTTTTCTCAGCAAGCTCAATCAGCTTTTCGCCCATTTTCGGGTGAATGTTAGGCCCTAACGATATAACGGTACCCGAGCCGGTATCAAAGGCGTTATATGAATTATCGGGAGTTACTCCGTGGCATACATCTATCGCAATCGCCATATCGGGGTTGATTCCGTATGCTGCAGTTTTTGCACCACGAAGACCAACCTCCTCCTGAACAGCCGCAACAAAGTATATGTCGCAGTCAAGTTCCTCTTTTTGTATGGTCTTTGCAACCTCAAGTAACACCGCAACACCGCCACGGTCATCAACCGTTTTCGCACTCAGGTTGTTATTCAAAAGCTCGCATGGCTCCTGGTTGAGCGTGATGCTGTCACCAACCGAAATAATCGATTTGACCGCATCGGCACTCATTCCGACATCTATCGCCATATCTTTTATTGCAATGCTTTTTTCAGCCTCGCCTGCAGTCTGCAGATGCGGTGGCTTTGCACCGATTATACCCGGAACATCGGTTTTTCCGTGCGCCGTAACCTCGGCGCCCGGGAGTATTCTTGCATCAACTCCGCCGATATTTACAAAGGTGAGAAATCCATTTTCGTCTATGGCATTTACCATAAGCCCGATTTCGTCGCAGTGTGCCTCAAGCATAATGCTGGCTTTTGGATTTTTGGCTTTCTTTACCGCAATAATACTGCCTGCATTGTCAACCCTGACCTCATCGGTAACATCTCGGAACTTTTCGCAGATTTTATCCGATAAAAGATACTCAAATCCCGAAACTCCACGCATAGCCGAGAGCTCTTTTAAAATCTCCTTCAATGTATCCTGTAAAACCCATCAAAGCTCATTTACAAGCTTTTTGAAGAGTTTTCCCCTTTCCTCAAAATTTCTGAATTTATCAAAACTTGTGCTCGCAGGCGAGAGTAAAACAACATCTCCCGCTTTTGCAGAGTCCTTTGCACATTTAACCGCATCGGCGTATTCATCAAACTCAAACACCTCAACCGCATCGTGCCCGTCTGTTGCACTCAGTGCATCCCTGATTTTTCCTGCTGTTGCACCGACTAAAATAAGTGTCTTTACCGATTCGACTATTGCCGGGCCAATCTCGTCATAAGGGATTCCCTTATCCTTACCGCCTGCTATGAGTATAACCTTTTCAGGAAATACCTTTAGTGTATTTATTGTTCTGTTCGGGGTTGAGTCGATTGAGCTGTTATAGTATCTCACACCGTCAACTGTGCGGACAAGCTCTATTCTGTGCTCAACTCCGCCAAATTCCCTTGCAACCGAAACTATCGCATCCCTTTTTGCAATATCGCTAACTGCTGCTATCGCCGCCATATAGTTTTCGATATTATGCTTGCCCGGGATTTTGATGTCGGAAACTGCAAGTATCTTTTCGCCATTTTTGTAGATTGCCTCGCCATCACAGTACACATCATAATCAGCACTCCAACCAAAGCCGAGCTTTCTTCCCTTTGCCTCTTTGCCGATTTCCCGTGTCTTTTCATTATCCTCATTCACAACCAGGAGCGAATCCGAATCCTGATAGAGCATAATGTTTTTCTTTGCATCTATATATTCCTGATAGTCCTTGTGCATATCAAGATGGTTTGGCGAGATATTGGTCATAACCGCAACCGAAATGCTCTGTCGCATTGTGTGGAGCTGAAAGCTTGAAAGTTCAAGCACTACAGTATCGTCCTTGTCTATCTGGTCGAGCGAGCAGAAAAGCGGTGTTCCGATATTTCCGCCAAGCCATACCTTTTTGCCTGATTTTTTAAGTATCTCACTTATCAGAGTTGTGGTGGTGGTCTTTCCGTCACTACCCGTTATTGCAATAATTTTTGCCGGAGAAAATTCACAGAAAAGCTCCATTTCGGATGTGACTGTACTTCCGTTTTTCTTTGCCTCCAAAAGCTTTGGATGGTCAAATCTCATACCGGGAGTTTTGAAAATCAGCTCACCTGTTAAGTTATCCATATACTCATCGCCGAGCGAGAATGTAACACCGAGCCCTTTTAGCTCATCATATACCTCTCCGAGTGCCTCCTTTTCACGCTTATCGCAGGCGTGAACCTTTGCACCCTCCTTTGCCAAAAGCTTTATGAGCGGAATATTGCTGATGCCTATCCCTAAAACATCAATCTTTTTTCCTTTTATATTATCTTTGAAATTCTCCAATTTTTTATTCATAAAAATCACGAAACCTTTCATATAATTTCACTCTAATATATTTTACCACTTTTTACCTGAATTCACAACCCTAAAAGCAAAAAAATAACCGAAAAATATAGTATTTTTCGGTTATTTAATATTTAACAGTCCATTTTATTTATAACCATACCTGTAACGGTTTTCGGGAAGAGACAAATCGACTTCGGCGGCAGGGTTTCGCCCGAGTTTACCACCTCGCAAATTCTCTCCGACTTCACCGAGTTCATAACAAACAGGCAGGAAGCCTCCTTGTTTTTTACCATCTTGACGCCCTTTGTTGCACGGCGTGTCGTCTTGACATAATCGCTGTAATTTTCACGGGTAATTCCTAAAAGCTCGCCTAAAAGCAACACATTCAAAACCGTAACATCAAGGCTGCAATATTCATCTGTGTGGTCGGATAAAACAGTCTTTACATAATTATCATCGGTAAGGGTCAGGCGATAAAAATAGTCGCCACCGCAATATACACCGATTTTCGTCTCACGCCTTGATGTATCAACCTGCTTTTTCATAGCCTCAACAAGGTCGTCATTGCTTGTATCTATTATGATTTTCTCAACCTTGAAATGATCCTGTGCACAGGCTATGAAGAAATCCTCCGAGAACTTCTTCTCCGGTTTCAGAATTCTGTGTACAGGAAGCTGTACAAGACTGTCTCCATATGCGTTTGTCAAAAATGTAAGAATATAGTTATACGGCTCATCGCCTGTATGGTTCGGGTTGTTCTTTTTGCACTCCCGCATATACTTCAATGCTGCCTGATAACGGTTATGCCCGTCGGTTATAAAGAGCTTTGCCTTTTTTAAGTCGTTTTTTATAAACTCGATTCTTTCTTCATCATCGATTACCCAGAGCTTATTTGCGGTAATTTCATCGGTAATCTTTTCCTTTAAGCCAAACTCCATATCGGGTTTTCCCTCGGCAATCGCATTCAGAAGATGTGCAAGCGGTTTTTCATAATCCATATACATACAGCTTATCATATCTATATGTGCCGAGGTGCTTTTCAAAAGCTCAAATCTGTCCTCAACGTAGTCATCGGCAGTATCCTCGCAAACCTTTATCATGTCGTTATCTTCAAGTTCCTCAAGCTTTAAGAGTGCAACCACGCCGTGATTTACATATACCGTATTTTTATATATACTGCGCTGTTCATAAAGATACATCGCAGGCTTTTTCTCCCTGATAAGTGCGCCCGATGCAATCCATTCTGCAAGCTTTTCCCCTGCTGACTCATATTTGTCCTTGCCGTCAGTTTCGATGCTGTTTGATATATGCGCAATATTAAACTCACTGCGGTTATGGTATTCTTCCCGCTCACTGTCATTCATCAGATCATACGGCATAGCGGTAACATCGCCGAGATTCCCGCAAACCGCCGTATTGAATCTATATCCTGCAAATTCCTTTAACTCTGCCATATTTCTCCCCCGTTTTTTTCAAAAATTCACCTATAAATATTTTACCTTTACTTTATAAAAAGGTCAATATATTTTTGGAAATTCTTACATTAAAATTATATTACCACTTTTCGTTTTTTGAGGTTTATTTTCGACATATCCTGCAAATACTAAAAGCGTCTTAAAACCCGGACCAGATTAAAAAATAAGGAGGCAAAAACCATGCACTTCGTTAAAGGAATGGTTGCAGGGCTGATCGTCGGCTCGGCAATAACAATGATAGCAGATCCAGTCTCTGACCGTCAGCGCCACAAAATGCGCAGAAAAACCGAAGGCTTTTTCAAGAGCATTGGATCGGCGATGGATAACGCTATGGACATTTTCAGATAAAAAGGGCGCAGTTATACTGCACCCTTTTTTATCCGGTATTTTTAATATAGTTTACACACTTTCTTGCAAGCCAATAGGCGTTTTTGTCCAGCTCGAGCTTTTCAAGCCAAAGCGATTTATCGGTAATAATTCCCCGCTCTGCAAGCTCCCAGACAATATCATTTACACTCTCGAGCTCCTTTTTTGCACCAAAGCTTTCGGCAATCAGTTCTGCAATCTTCTGCTTGTTTTTCAAGTACATCGCCATATCATCAGCATCATCGATAAAGCAGACTTCAAAAAGTGAATATGGCATCCCTTTTTTATAGAGGTAATTCATATTATAAAGATTATCTCTTTTTTTGATACCTCTCGACTTGATGCCGATTTTTGCCATACCCTCTGTAATGCTTTTATCAAACGCCTTTTCGGCAGTCCCGCTTCTGATTAACATCTCACATCCCGTAACGGCGTTGTCTGTTCCCTTTTTCGCACCGGCATTAAAGTGAATTTCAAGTATTGCATCATATCCTGAAAAATCAAAGCATCCGCCGTTTTTCAGGAACCGGTACAAATTTTTGTTCTTGTCAAACACATCAGCACTATTTCCCATGCGTGTTTTTATCATATCGACAAGTTCACGGGCAAGTGCCGCTTCCTGATACCCGTTTCCACAAGCACCCGGATCCCCTGCACCGTGACCTGCCACAAGTAAAATTTTCATATGTTATTCTCCCTTAAAAAGCTGCTTGAATGCCTGATGCAAACCGGTCGATGCAAGACCCGAAAATGCACCAAATACTATATTTTCGACCGTGAACCCGGCATTTACAATACAGCCGAGCACCGCACCCACAACGGTAAGAATCGTTGGGATAAATCTGTCCTTGCCGTCTGAAATCCACTTTTTCAGGATGAATCCAAGTATCAGGCAAAACGCCGTAACAAGCGGTATAAATGCTCCGTTAAAAAAACTCAAATCAAATTTCATATACTACCTCCATTATAATCAATGTTTTTCGCAAGGCATCTGCAAAAGCTTACCTACAAGCTCGCAGATTACATCATCATTTTCAAGCTCGGAATAAGGCTTAAAAAGCCTTTTTACATTGTCCTTTGCATATATCGGGCAATACCCCTTTTCGGAGTGTATATTATATGCCTGAATAATACGGTCACGAAGTAACGCCTGCACACCTTGAGACAGTGCATCATTTCTCTCACGTTCTTCTTTCTGATGTTTCATCACACGCCTGTAGCCTATTCCTATAATGCTGCTTATTGCAAGAAAAAACCACTCTACCCAGTTTTTTAAAATAAAGTCATATATATTTCTCCACATATTCTCTCCTAAAAGAACCATGCATTGATTTCAAGAATCTCGTCAAAATTTTCATTTGTTCTCATAAAGACGTAAACGGTATCTCCATCCTTTTTAAAACGTATTTCGGTACCCCAGTAGAATCTCAAATACGGAGTATAGCCGTCATCCCCGAACTCTGCCATTCCCGAAATTCTGTTAAATGACTGGTAGTCGCTGCGAAATACAATTTTGGAAAAATCTGAGTAGCCTACATGAATCGTGGCCAACACCTCGGTCTCGGGAGTATACATACCATATACAACACCAAACTCGTATGTAGGATAGTTTCTTACCGCATTCGGTGCAACCTTTAGTTTTGCGTAGTGTCTTTTATCGACAATCTCACCCGAATCGTTAATATAGCAAAGCAGTACATAATTGTCGGGCGGCAATTCCTCGGCAAGACGGACATCACAGGTGTTTTGGTTTATATCACGGTAAAAATAGAGATATTTCCCCGTCTGCTTTTCCATGATAATACCCTCATCGTCAACCTCGACAGTAACTCCGTCATCAAAAAACGCCACACCGCTGTTAACTTTCAACATCCCGTCTTCTTCGCTCACATAACAACTTCCCGAGCCATAGCCCACACCGCTTCCAATAAGCTCTGATGTTACAGAATTCATAGCATCTATCATACTCTTACCCTCGGGGTAGATGCTGACCCCCGATGTTGTGACTCTTGCAACCATTGCGTTAATATCATCTGTTCCGTATGTTTCATTATCCAAAAAACTATATTTATATCCCATCCGAAACCTCCTCTACTGTTTTAAAAATCGGTTCTTCTCCTCTTCCGCTTTTATTTATCCATATATTTACGCCAGTAATCTGACATCTTACAATCTTACTGAAATTTCCGTATTCGACCATTATATCAAGCTCATCCCCGAGGTCATAGTCTTTTTTGTATTTGAGTTTTGCAACCGTTCCCTGAACTGTGCCTGTGATTTCCTTTCCCAAAAGCGTGCTCTCTGCTTTTGATGCACCACTCACCTCAAATGCCGTTTCCCAGAACTTCATCCCGGATATATCGCTGTCCTTTTTTATGTATCTCCATTTTCCTACAGTCTCGCCATCATCCGATTCTTCGCCCGAATATATCTCATACCATCCGGCATCGGCACTATCCAGCAAATCCTCGGTGTACCGGACATCGTAAATATTTCTTTGCCTCTCACTTAATAGAATATTACGGTGCATACCCTCTATATACTCAAAATCCCAGCTTTTGTTGTCTATATTGAAAAAAAGCCTGTAGCCTCTGCCCATCATTTCTGCAAGGTCGGATAAAATCTCCCCTGCAGAGTTTGCACTGTTTCGCCAGAAATGTCTCTCTAAAGGCTCTGCATCAATTTTTGCAGGCATCGTAAAATTTTCTACTATTTTTTGTTCATCAACCGTATCAGCTATAAACATTCCGAACTCATCCACCTCGGGCGGTGCAGTAAAGGTACGCTCCAATACCATATTCCCGATTGTGTACGGGTCAGAATAGCTCCCGAAAATTTCTCTTGTTTTAAAGGGAGGCATAATCCTCTTTTCCAGAAGCCAGTTTACCGTTCTTCCGCAAACAAGAAGCTCACCGTCTGCAATCTTTCCTGTGCATATTGCCTGATTATCACCCTCGATTATAACAAGATAGCGATTTTTTAAGAATATATCAGAAATCCTGTCTGCAAGCCTGAAATGCCCTTCATAAGTCCCGACACCCCTGTATTTAATCGTCCATGACGACGAGATACAGTCACTCATTATAGCAAGCATATTGAAATCAAAATCATAAAGTCTTATATCCATCAGATTATCACCCCTGAATAAAGGTTGCGGTATCTTAAATACACTTCGGCGTTTCTGTTTCCGTCGGAGGCAAGAACGGTGAACTCGTTTGTTCCGCACTCAAGCTCCATATCGCTCAGATAGCTTCCTCTTGCAAGCTGATGTGTTATGTCCCCGTCTATACTGCTGATAATCTGCCTGTTCGGGATGTCTACAGTAACACGCTCATCCTCTTTTAGCATATGCTCAATTACAATTTTACCGCCATTTGTGCTATTCTCAATTGTAATATTCCCGTCCTGGTCAGCACCCCTGAAGCAATTTATCACAATCACCGGCTCGGTCGGGAAATCACCGTCGTTTTCGACCTTTCCTGTCGAGTAACGCTCGGTAAAAACTGCTGGCAGGTATGTGTCTTTTGTGATGAGATTTTTTCTTGAAAACACACCTGCTATATTATCCTCACAGTCGGTAAAATGTGAAATATCCGCAACGAACTGCATAACATACCGCTTGTATGCGCCATTTCTTTTGTTTATATTAAAAGTCACATCGGCAATTGCAATCTCACGAAGCTCGTCCTTGATTTTTACCGTCAGCAATCCGGGATGTGAAAGCACTCTGACAGCCCGTTTAAGCTCGTCACGTGCGGTTGCAAGAACCTCTCCCGAAATGGTCATTATTCTTTGCCCGAATCTTGAGCTTGCCTCACGGTAGCCATCGGAATTGTAGAAGTTGATAAGGCTTCTTTCTCTTCCCTGGAGCTCAAATCCGTCAGCCTCATATACCGAAAAAATTCCGCCTCGGCCGTGCAAACCTACCTCGCCGAATTCATTTTTATATGTTAATTCCATAATCAATCACCAACCAACATTCTTTTCATTGTATCTGTCTTATAAATCTCAAGTGCGGTACTCTTCGGCTCGGAGTTATAGATATTATACGATGTCTTGTTGTTTACCACACTTGATACAGGTGCAGGATAAATCATACCCTCCATATTTTCAAAGGCATTTTCAAGCTTTAAATTCACATCCGATAGCACCTTATCTATTGCATAATTAAACCCGTCTCCGAAACCGCCTGCTGCGAGCACTCCCTGTTCAAAAAAGCTTGAAGGCACACTACCGAAATGTTTTTTGAGACTATCTGTAAGCGCATCACTCATACTCTTTGCGCTTTCTTCAAAAAGCTCGGCATTCTCATCACTGTATAACTTTTTTGCGATAGTCTCGGAAAGGTCAAGCTTTTCTGCCCAACTCCCGATATATTTTCCGAAACTCTCATTCGAAAGCGTACCAAGATATGCCGTAAACATAGACGCTTCCTCGACTGACATATCGGCAACTTCAGCAAAGAATTCCTTTACATATTCCTGATTCTTCTGTTTTACATCCTCGCTCACTCCCTCGGTCGGGAAGAAATCGTATAGCCTTGCTTTTAAGTTGCTCAGATTGTTATTATAGGTATGTAAAACCTCAATGCTTCTTTCTATATTATCAAGCGAAATATCCTTATAAAGACCTTCTCCGCCCTTATCCCGGTAAAGACCGCCGTAGCCCTTTAGCTTGTTTTCCATCTTTTCCTGCTTATTCATCAGGACTTCGTAGCTATTTTCAATCTCCCCGGTCACATCACGAAGCACACCGAGAATTGCCGACTTTTCTTCCTTTTCGATATTCTCAATGCTCGACACGCAGAATTCATAAATGGCATCGGTATAACTTTTCCAGTCATCCTCGCCCATTGAGAAATAGTTATTCCTCAGAGATTCCAGGCTTTCATAATGCTTTTTGTTCATCGCCTCGATTCTCTCGATTACACTTCTTTTTGCATCTAACCTTGCAATCTCGTGAGCTCTTTCTTGTTCTTCATTTTTCTTGATTTGCTCGGCTCTTTTTTTCATCTCCTCGATATAGGCGCCATTTTCCGCCTCAACAAACGCCATAAGCGAATTCCAGCTTGTTTTTGCCATCGATACAACTTTGTCGGTCACCGACTTTACTGTTTTTTCGGCAGTATTTTTGATTTCGGTAAATTTTCCTTTTACACGTTCTGCAAATCTTTCAAAATCTCCACTGTTATTTTTCACACTTACACCTCCTCAAACAAAGCACAAAGTTTGTCGGTCAGGCACATCTCACGCTCCTCGTCACTTCGTCTGTCGGAGAGCCTGTAGATTTCCTTCATCTTCTTATAGAACTTTCGTCTTGATTTGTTTTCTATATCATTTAAATTTGTTGCCCTGTAGCCGATAACTTTTATGATTTTGTTCTCCTCACCAAGACAGTCAAAGAGTGCGCGGAACTTCCACCAATGCAGATTTTCTTCCCAGATATCTATCCCGTAGTCATGCAAAAACGCTGATGCAATCATATTGAAATCCTCGTAAAAATCCAGTACCGGCATATCCTTTTTTGCCTTTCCCGACTTCTCGCCCGCAGCATAAAATTCCGATATGCCCTGCATCGCCTGCTCGAATGTCGGCGGAAGCTTTTTTGCATAAGCCCGCTTTAGCATTGATGTGATTTTTTCTACTGTGCCGATACTCGTATCAGAAAGAACCCTTGCAATCATAATCCAGTTTTTAAAATCTGTATTGACGGCATAATCAATGCCGTCAATACAGACGCTACCCGGCAACTTCAACTCTGCCGTCATCATACCTCAGAAAAGGTACAGCTGAGCCAGTTATCATCGGTTGTTGCGATACCCTTTACGATTTCGCCGTTTGCCTTAAGGCTTCCCGAATAGGTGTAAGCATCAGCATCATCACCTTCAGAGTCAGGGATAACCGACCATCTTCTCATAACCGCATCACACTCGCCCGATTCGTTCTCACTTTTTAAGTTCACCAGCACGATACTTCTTATCGCATCGGCACCAACAAGCTCGCCGTCCGAAATCGATATGATGTCCTTGTGAACGGCATCTGTTGAAAACTCATCAAAGCTGTATGAAATTGACGGCGAGTATCCTACAACATCATTTCGCTCAGATACCTCGTCGATATATCTTCTTGAATATTCAACAGGATTTTTCTTGATCGAAAGCTCGGTAAAACCACGCATTCTTTTGTAAACTGTCTCGCCGTTTTCCAAAACGCCAAAGAACGCAACCTTGTCGCTTCTTTTTGCAATCTTATCCATAACATATCCTCCTTATAAAGATCATACAGACTCGGTATATACAAGCCTGCATTTTATGTTGTACTCTGCAGAATGAATATCCTCATTCTTCATTGCACCCGACTCGGTAACCTCTAATCTCTGTGCAGTCTTACCCTCGCCGAGCACAGGCAATTCACCAAGTCGACTCTTTTTTGCTATCCATTCTGCAAATCTCTCCAATATCCCGATATTTTCCTGTGCCGGAGTTTTTCCGTACCCAAGCCTTACGGCGAGTATGAAGCAATACTGCTTCATACTCCCACCATCTCTATATGTTTTTATTACCGACTCACACGGTACGGGATTTATCGAAAAAGAGTAATTATCCTCTCCCAAAAAATCCACCCTCGGTTCTGAAAAATCCGGGTACTGACAAAAAAATTCTTTTAATCTGTCTATTATCATAGTAAATTCCACCCTTTAAACCGCATAAATCTTATAGTGGCGAATACCTCTTGTTCCTATAAAATTCGGCTTTGAATTTAAAATAAGGTACGAATTTTCGGGGGGATTCTTTTGCTCACAATAACCCAGCACAAGTCGGTCCCCGGCAGAAATTTCTTTGTCCGAATTGGTAAAGACTCTCACGGTAAGTCCGTTTTTCGCCACTCTTTTTCCGTTTTTGGCATCAAGCTTTTCTTCCGAAAAAACCGATGCTCTTACATAAAATTTTCGTATAAACCTGCCTCCGCAGTCATGATAGACCGTCACCGAATTATTAAAAATCATTTCTTCCCCCAAACATCTCATTACGCCTTGAACTTCGCAAGAACAACCTTGCTTGCATTTGATAATACTACTGTGTAGAACTTATCAACCGAGATGTCGGTGATTCTCTTTAAGCTGTGTCTTTCTGTTTCCACGTTTGTATCACGCTTCAAGTAGATTGTAAGCGCAGGGGTTTCGTCTTCGGTTTCCTGCTCGCCCTCGAGCTTTACAATCGGATTGATGTAGTACTTGCCTGCCTCAACCGCAGCTACAAGTCTTGCATACCCGCCAACTTCAGCATTCTTAACATCTGAGAGCTCATCAATAGAAATCTCGCCATCGCCTGCTGTGCCCTCAACAATCAGGAGTGCGCCCGGGATTGTCTCACCGCAAAGCTCATAGTGTTCTTCCATAGCCTCATTCAACGGCACACGCTTTGATGGTACAATTCTTGTGTTTGCAATCATACCGATTTCGCCCGAAATCAAGAGATTGCCTGTATATTTTTCTGCCGAGATAAAGTCCTCGTCATGTCTTAACTTTGTCATCTGCTTCGGATGGATAAACATCACCTTCTGTGTGTTTGCCTCCTCCTGGAATACGTCGATTGCATCAATGATGCCGTCATAGCTGATGTAGTTATCCTCGCCATCATACTTTAACTTTGCATCCTGAAGTGCATCCATAGCATCTGCATCAACCTTTGATGCAATAGCAAGTGCAAGCTGGTTGTTTGTCTCGCCGATTGGGTTGCCATAGCCCGACAAAACCGCTTCATCGGTGAGTCTTACAGCCTTCATCGCCTTTTTGATAGTTGCCTTTTTAGTAGTTGTAACAAGCTTTGTTGTATCAACTTCAACGCCTTCTGCAACATCAGCTGCATCGCCGATATATGTGTACTGCGGTACTAAAACTGTATCGCCCGCAACACCTACAAGGCTCTCGTCAACCTTTGCAAAAGGTGCAACCACAATCTTTTTTGAAATCTTGGCAGAAATCATATCCGCCATTACATTAGGATTTACCATATCACTGATTTTTGTTGTATTTAACATATCTACCCTTTCCTTTCCGGTAAAAATTACCACTCACATCAATCTCAGGCATTTGTCAACTGCTTATACAGTCCCGGATTCTTCTTAAAAAGCTCCATTCTCTTTTTGTAGCCCATATTCCCGAACTCCTCGGCAGTTATTCTCTTTGCCGCTTTTGTTGAAGAAGATATGCTCGGCACATCTCCCTTTTCAAAGAGGAACGGATACTCTTCCTTGAACTTCAAAAGCTTCTCCGCCAAGGCTTCCCTGTCCTCTGTTCCGTCACATTCAAAAAGCTTTAAGATAAGCTCGCTGTTATGTGGCTTGAGCTTTGCAATTTCCTCATTCAAAAGCTTTTCAAAACTTCCCTTTTGCTCTGCTTCCTTAACTCTTTCAAGGATTTTTTCAATTATATCCTCTGAAAGACCAAGCTCCTTCAAAAAAATTTCATCAATCATTCTTCTTCCTCCATCCTCACAAAACCTGCCGAAACAGCACGCTTTGCACATTCTTCATCCTCGCCGAAATACCACATACGGAATTCCCAAGGCATCATAATCCCTGCATTCAAAATTCGCATTTTTTCGCCGAACTCAATTGTTCTGTCTGCTATGATACTGTCATCAAAATCAAAGCTGATACTGTATTCGCCCTCGGGCGCCAGACCGTAGATGCTACACCAGATATCCATAGCTTCAACAAGCTCTTTTAGTGCATTTTTGAGTGCCCTTTGTATGTCACTCACCATCGCATAACTTCTTTGCATTGACGCTCTTATTTCCTCTGCCGTTCTCTCAAACTGCCCTGCATCGGAAATCGTACCGTAGGCAAGACCCGTGTTGAACTCAATACCTCTCAGGATTCTATTTAACCCATCGTTTATATCGTTAAAACGAAGAGTCGGCGTCCAGTCCTTAAACAGAGTATCGTCCTCGGTGCTGAGCATTCTGTAGAGTCGACTATCGGGTATGATTTTTCTACCAAGCTTGTCCCTTGTCAGGGCCGACTCGTCGATAAAGAGCGCACGCTTTCCGCTTTCAAATTCCCAGAGCATTCTTGCATACTGCATATCAGCATCCTTAATCAGGTCCACCGCTCTTGCATATACCGAAACGCCGATTGGCGAATCGGCATCAAATACATTCGAAAACGGCATCTTAAAATACGCAAAAAGCGGTTTTTTAATGCCTGAAATCTCGGTATACGGCTCGATCTCAGACCATTCCTCCACATCATGGAGCGAAATTTCTCTGCCCAACTCGGAGGTCGTAGCACTCACAAAGGCTCTGTTGGATATACTGTATTTTTCCGAGAGTCTGTGCTCCTCGACACGGGTATAAACCTTGTCCTTTTTATAGATTCTGTCGCAAAAAGCAGCAGCGGTTATCTTCCCGTTCCCGTCAAACTCAATCGGCAAAAAATCCTCGGGATGTATGTAGTCAATCGAAATTGAGCCGTTTTTCACATAAGGCTTTAAAACAATCGCACCCTTGGCACAGGCAATCTCGGTGAAGTTTCTCACCTTATCGATTACCTCCTCATAGATGCTGTTTAAATATCCGGCTCTCTCGCTTCCCGAAATGAAGGTATCAATTTCGATTGTCACGAGCCTTGCAAACTCTGCCGCAATCGCCGCCGGGAGATTTAACCCGGTAACCTCATCAACAATCCATGGAGCGTTGTTTTCATACATATCCGCCCAAAGCATGATTTTGTCGGTCATACAGTTTATCGGCTGGGGCTTTTTGGAAAAGCCCTTCAAATAACTCAAAACAGGATTCATTCTATCTCCCTTTCTGTTTTTATGTCCCTAAAACATCTTTTTTAATACCGTACTGCAAAAATACCTGATGTCATCCATAGCATGGTCATTTTGCTTTATAACCTTGTCCTCCGGTGACCCGGTATCCCAGCAGTACATTCCAAACTCTCTTAAAGAATCACGGCACTTATCGGAAAATAACATCATATCCTTTTGTAAAAATGTGCTTGTTGTGCGTATTCCGTCTAAAACGTTATTATTTGCTCTCTTTACCGAAAATCTGCCATGTCTTTTGATTGTCTGGATAAAACTTGCCGCCGATGGGTCTATTATCACATCCGAAATTATGTGTCCCTCTGCCAGATTGAGAAGCTGGGTGTAATACTCCTCATCCGTCAGCTGAGACAGCGTCTTTCTGCTGTCATGATAGTATTCCCTGACTCTTGTTGCCACACCGTCTGCAATACACCACAGTCCCATTGATGTAGGATTTGCCGTTCCGTAGTCAACCGATATAAAATATGTCCCCAACGGATCATCTTCAAGATGCACAACGTGCTTTTGTTCTGAAAACATCGGATAGACAAGTCCCTCTGCTGCAACCCAATTTCCGAGAATGTATCTGTCATAGTAGACAGTACCTTTATATTCTCTTTTTAAGTTCTCAACAAATTCAGGACTGTTAAACGGATTATCGTCAATG
Organism: Clostridia bacterium; assembly: GCA_045544615.1. GTDB lineage: Bacteria > Bacillota > Clostridia > UBA1381 > UBA1381 > CAKSFT01. The sequence continues at coordinate 44,852 of JAZPZI010000008.1, read as the reverse complement.
GTGTAGTGTTGCAGAAAAATATCAGCATCACTGTCAAGAAAACGCTTGAACCAATGCGAGGGATTATCAGGGTTACAGGTGCCGTCGAAAATCGAATTAGGCTTATCGAGTCGGGACTTTAACATTGCAAATACCGGCTCACACCAGGTAGTTACCTCGTCACCGTAACAGTACTCGATGCCTGCACCCTGTAGCTTTGATGCCTGATTTGCCCTGTCGGCACCGATTACATATGCTTTCTTTCCAAAAAGCTCAACCGAGCCGTCTCCCGAGACATTTCCCACAAGCTCCTCACCCCAGATGTTTCGCATCGGGTCAAGTATATTTCTGTTTAGTGTCCCTTTCGTGTTGCCTATCAGAACAATCAGACCGCTACCTGTACAGGAGAGTATTCTTTTTGGAATAACATAGTAATCCAAAAAGGTTTTACCGCTTCGTGTTGCGCCCTGCTTGATATTCCATCGGTGGTTTGCCTTTTGCCAGAATTCTTTTTGCTTTTCGGAAAACTCCATTATTCACTCATTCTCTCGTCAAGCTTTTTCATAACGGCACCAAGCTTATCGTCCTGACCCGACTTTTCTGATTTCTGGCTCCAATCCTCAGGACATCGGTTTTCAAGCCATACTCTTGCGGCGGCAATATCGGGCGCAACTTCCTTATAGGTGGTTGTAACCTCGGTTCCGTTTGGCTTCTCGGTTTCTTTAACCTCTGTGTAGCTATATCCGCACGCCTTTTTTATCAAGGCGCTCTCGAGCTCGTACTCGATTAACGCCTTTGCCTTTTCCGCCTCCGAAACCTCCTCTTTCCCACCAAAGAGTTTGTAGAGCTTTGCGAGCGTAATACCTAATGCTTTCGCAACTTCCTTACGGTCCTTTCCGCTTCTGAAATGATGTTCGGCAAGTTTTTTCATTGTACTTACATTATTTATACTCTCACCCTCTTGTTGCTTTGTGCAACTTACTTTTCAAAAAAATTTCGACATTCTTCGACAAAAAGTTGCACTATGCTATATTGTTTTGAAAAATTATAGACTCCGCAAAATGCAAAAGTCTACTTTTATGCAGTTTTTAACTGCATTTACACTAAATATTGGCCAACCTTTAATGTGATGCTTATTATACCACACTTTTCCAATTTTGTCAATAGCGTTATGCAACTTTTATTATAAATAAAAAATCTCCTCCTTAAAATTACATTATTTTTATTAAAATAGCACAAACCATATATTTGACAAAACCCGCTCAATCTGTTAATATAAAACTATCCAAAGATAAAGGAGGGCATATCGTGGAAGAATTCTCAAGAAGTGAGCTTTTGCTCGGAAAAACAGCTATGGAAAAACTCAAAAATTCCCATGTTTTAGTCTTCGGTGCAGGCGGCGTCGGCTCGTATGTCTGTGAGGCTCTTGCACGCTCAGGTGTCGGCTCAATCACGGTTGTCGATAACGATACTGTATCGGTATCCAACATCAACCGTCAGTTGATTGCACTCCACTCCACCCTCGGCAAACCCAAAGTTGAGGTTGTTGCCGATCGCATACATGACATCAATCCATATTGTGATGTGAAACCCATAAATCTTTTCTACCTGCCCGATACAGCCGAGTCGCTTGATCTCTCGGCGTATGATTATATAGTAGATGCAATAGACACGGTAACTGCAAAAATCGACATCATCTGCCGTGCAAAAAACCTTGGCATTTCCATTATAAGTTCAATGGGGACGGGAAATAAACTTGATGCCGAAAAACTCACAATTTCCGATATTTATAAAACCACCGTCTGCCCGCTCTCACGTGTTATGCGCCGTGAGTTAAAGGCCCGTGGAATTGATAAACTGACAGTCCTCTATTCGCCCGAAGAGCCAATAAAACCCGACTCTGAAGATAAACGCACACCCGGAAGTGTCTCCTTCGTGCCATCGGTTGCAGGGCTGCTAATCGGCGGATATGTGATAAAGGAGCTGATTAAATGAAGAAGCTGATTTTCTCAATTCTTGCCATTTTCTTTGTAATGCTTGCACTCCCTTTTCTTACCGTCATAACCGTACGGAGCGATGCTGGCTTTGCGATTACGCTGATTCTTTTCTTTATAGTAAATCCACTCTTTACAGCAGGCCTTGGCGTATTCTCAGGCTTTGACCTCCGGAAAGGGTGGTTTTTGCCGATACTATCATCGATTGTATTCCTGTTATCACATTGGCTGATTTTCTCTATTGATGTTGCATTTTTGCTATACTCATCAGTATATCTTGTAATCGGTCTGGTTGCGATGTTAATTACATATTTAATAAGAAGATAAAAAAGGATTTCCAATGGAAATCCTTTTTTGCATAACAACGATTTTATTTTTCTTGCACCTCAAAGTCTTTTCAGCCTCGTCAGTTTGCACTTTTGCCAATTCTGTCTGTCCCAAGCTTTGAGAACTCAAAATGCTGACTTGAGTACAGTCCGAAGTATCCCGATAACATAAAGCTTATAACCGAAATAATTGCAAAGTATATTATGCCCTCTCCGCCGAAAAGCTCAACTGCAAGCAGACAGGACGCAATCGGACAATTCACAACTCCGCTGAATACTCCAACCATTCCCAATGCTGCCGCAAATCCGGCGTCAATTCCAAGAACACTTCCCATAACGCATCCAAAGGTCGCACCTACAAAGAATGTCGGGACAATCTCACCGCCCTTAAAGCCTGCGGCAAGCGTTATGGCAGTAAATATAAGCTTCAACAAAAAGTCATACCAGTTTGCATTACCGCCGATTGCCCGTGTGACAATATCCATTCCTGCACCGTTGTAGTTCTGATTACCCACTGCCAATGTCAACAAAACTATTATAGCACCGCCGACAATTGCACGAAGATAATCATTCTTTATCCCGCGCTTCATCAGTCGGCCTGTGTTTTTCATAACCACACAAAACATTATGCTTACTATCGCAAAAAGGACCGCAAGCAGAATAATTTTACCTGTCAAAAACGCATCAAATTCCGGAGCGGTGACCGCAAATCTTACCGCTTCCACACCGCAAAGCTCCGCAATCCCGAACGCCACTACACTCGAGAGTACACACGGTACTAGCCCTGCATAGTGCATAACCCCGACATTTACAACCTCAATCGAAAAAACTGCCGCAGTAATCGGTATTCCAAAGAGCGCTGAAAACACACTTGCCATTCCGCACATAAGTATTATCGTTCTGCTCTTTTTCCCCTGACGGAAAAGCTTTGAGACCTGCTCGCCGATACTTCCTCCAAGCTGTAGTGCTGCTCCCTCTCTGCCGCTCGAGCCGCCAAAAAGATGAGTCAAAACCGTTCCTATAAATATAAGCGGTGCAAGCCTGAACGGTACCTTTTCCTTCTCGGCTACCGAATTTATGACATTATTTGTGCCTCCGTTTTCCCACATTTTTGTTATTTTATAAAGGAATACAATCAAGAGTCCGCAAACGGGCAAAAGCCATACAAACCAGGGATTTGCCTGCCTTGTTTCTGCTGCATAATCCAAACCTTTATGAAAAAGCACTCCGACAACTCCGCCAAGGGCACCGGTCACCACCGAGACCACAATCCATTTTATGAATGTTACGGTGTAGTCACGGGTATTTTTTAAAATGTCTATAACGTTATTCTTCAATACTGTCAATCCTTCCACATATGTTATATTTACTATACCACAATCTCTCCGTTTTTTCAATAATTCCATCTAACTTTCGTTGCATTTTTGTGAAAAATATGATAAACTATCAATATCATTTACGAAAGGATAACAATTATGATAAAGGCAGTAATTTTTGATTTAGACGGCACCGTAACCGATACACTCTCAACGATAGCACATTTCGGGAACCTCGCACTAAGAACTCACGGTTTTCCCGATATTCCCGAGGCAGAATTCAAGTATTTTGCAGGAAACGGTAAAAAAGTCCTCGTTCACAGAATGCTTGCATTCGTCGGTGCCGATACACCTGAGATTTTTGAAAAAGTCGAAAAAACATATGATAGCTACTATGAGGCTGATCCAATCGGCAAAACAACAGTTTTTTCAGGGATTCTTCCGCTTATTGAGGAATTAAAGTCACGAGGTATCGGGGTTGCCGTAAACTCCAATAAACCACATAATGTTATGGAAGGAGTGCTTGAAAAACTCTTCCCGGCCGGTGCACTCGACATCGCATACGGCCAGATTGACGACATTCCGGCAAAGCCTGACCCGACAAATGCCCTAAAAATTGCCGAGAGCTTTTCGGTAACGCCTGATGAGTGTCTCTTTGTCGGCGATAGTGCAGTCGATATAGAAACAGGTATAAATGCAGGCATGCACGCAGTCGGAGTTTTGTGGGGATTTCGTGATTTTGATGAGCTCTCAGGCGCCGGAGCCAAGCACATTGTGGAAAATCCTGCTAAAATTCTCGATGTAATTTTTAAAATAGAGAATGAGTAAACAGAAGAAAAACGGAGAAAAACAGAGAAAAACGAAGCTTTAAAATTATATTTTATTTTTTTCAAAAAAAGTGTTGACAAGGCTTTTAAAAAGTAGTACAATACATTTCGTGAGTTCGGGAGTGGTATGTCCATTTCCCGGCAAAAGAAAATTATTGTTATAATAAGGAGGTTATTTTCATGAGCAGCTATATGGCAAAGCCACTGGAAATCAAGAGAAAATGGTACATCATTGATGCTGAAAATAAGCCACTCGGTAGAGTTGCAGCTCAGGCAGCAAGCATTTTGAGAGGTAAGCATCTCCCAACCTACACACCAAACGTAGATTGCGGTGATCACGTAATCATCATCAATGCAGCAAAGGCAGTTTTGACAGGTAACAAGTTGAACCAGAAGGTTCGTTACTACCACACAGGTTGGGTAGGCGGAATCAAGGAAATCCACTACAACAAGCTTATGGCAGAAAAGCCTGAAGATGCAGTAATGTATGCAGTAAAGGGCATGCTTCCTAACAACACAATCGGTAGAAAAGCATTGACAAGACTCCGTGTTTACAAAGATGCAGAGCACAACAATGCTGCACAGCAGCCGGAAATCTGGCCGGGCGAAATTAAATAAGGAGGATTTGAATCATGGCAAAAGTTCAGTATTACGGAACAGGTAGAAGAAAGTCTTCCGTTGCAAGAGTTCGTTTGGTTCCGGGCAACGGCAAGATCACAATAAACGGCAGAGATATCGACGATTACTTTGGTCTTGATACATTGAAGGTTATCGTTCGTCAGCCACTTACATTGACATCAACAGTTTCAAAGTTTGATGTTATTGCAACAGTAGAAGGCGGCGGCTTCACAGGTCAGGCTGGTGCAATCCGTCACGGTATTTCAAGAGCACTTTTGGAAGCTGATACAGAAGCTTTCAGAGCAACTTTGAAGGCAGCAGGCTTCTTGACAAGAGATTCAAGAATGAAGGAAAGAAAGAAGTACGGCTTGAAAGCAGCTCGTCGTGCACCACAGTTCTCAAAGAGATAACCTATCGACTTCTCACGACTTCACAAAGCCTTTATTTACGGGGTTTTTGGAGTTATCAGATGTTGTGGAAAGTTGCAAAAAGTGTGAGATAAGTAACACACAAGCAACATATATGCAACAAAGTTATCTAAATAGCAAAGATTTCAAAAGAGATGTTTTTCTCCACAGAAGAAAGACATCTCTTTCTTTTTGTCCTTAGATTTTATTGATTGCATCTATTAGCTCCTTCACATCCAAATGAGTATAAACTTTTTCGGTGAGCGTCATCGCACCGGCGTGTCCTACAATCTTTTTGATTATAGTTTGGGAAACTTTTGCTTCGGCAAGCATTGATATACAAGTATGACGGCAACAATGCGTAGTTTTGTCAAATCCTAAGTTTTCCATTAATGGTATAAAATAACTGTCGTAATAATTACGGTATTTGAATTGTTCCCCATTTTCTGTATGTAAAAGGTATTCGCTATCGGTATCATTATACCAAGCTCTAAAGAATGGCAATACCTTATCTGCGATGGGGACTTTTCTTATGCCGTTTTCTGTTTTACTATCAATTACATCAAAGTATTGTTCTTCAATATGAACATCGCTTTTCAGCAAATCAAGCATTTCAGAAATACGAACACCTGAGTAAATCAGCATAAGAACAATTTGATAATATTTATCCTCCTGCTGCATCCATATACGCTCAAGCTCGTATTTGTCAAATTTGTTTTTATCCCTTTTGTTGGGATTCCGGTCTTTGTATTTTACTATGTCCACAAACTCGGCATAGTTTTTGTTGCACACATCATTTTTCAATGCATATTCATACAACTGACCAAATAACACTTTGAGCTTACGCAGAGTTGGATAATTCTTATCGCAAGTATCTACCACATATTGCAAATCTGCAAGCTTTATTTCCTTAAACACCTTATTATACAAAGTGCCACATAGCTTATATGAAGCATTGTACCCTTTTACATTGGAATCTGATATTGATGGAAATTTACTTGCCGACCACTTTTCAAAAATTTCTTGGAAAGTGATTTTTGCAGATGAAACATCAAATGGATTCTTGTTATACTCTGCAAGCATTTGAAGTCCGTCTGCCTTTGTAGGTGCATAACCTATTATAATATATTCCTGCACCTGCTTGTCTTTATCCTTATCGTATCGCCAGCCTGCCGTCTTTCTGACTACATAAGGATTTCTTCTTTTTCCGGATAATTTCACGACGCTCCCATATCCGTTGGGTAATCTCAATTCTCCAAAACCTCCTTTAAATTAAGATTTTTATGATAAAGAGCTTATTGCTTGTCATCACCGCTGTTTAATTTTCTTTCTTCTTCGAGTTTCTTTTGTAAGTTCTGTCTGTCAATTTCATTACGGCGCATTATAAATGTAGTTCTGTCTAATTCCTCGTATTCCTTATCAGAAAGCGTACATTTACTGTAATATTCCATTTTTACCTTCTGCCAAGCTCTGTATGCTTCATAATCCATCCAATAGGTTTTTAAAGATTCTCTGTTTATAGAAAATGTTTCCATAACATTGCAGAAATCAGGATTATACAAAGCACTTTCATCTTGTCCGTTGAAGATAAAAGCACATTCCCACTTGCCGTCTTTGCCCACCTTTTTTATATCCATATTAAATGAAAGCTCGTTCTTTCGGTCAATTTCAAAAAAGAATTCTAAAACATCAGATAAGGTTTCTGCCTTTATATGAGATGTATCATACCCCAATAAGTAATTTAATGTAGTGTTCAGAATTTCGGCAACTTCTCCCAATGTTGACAGAGGGATGTCAATTTCCCCACTCTCGTATTTTTGCACTGTCCTTAAAGATTTACCGAGCTTATCAGCTAAATCTGATTGATTGATTCGATTATACTTGCGTATTTCGGCAATTCTTTCGCCTACAAGCTTGTTAATTTCATTCACTATATATCACCTCTGAGGACATTATAACACATCTTTTTACGAATTGCAAGTGCATTTGCGAATTTTAATTACATATTTTTAAGAAAAAGGTATTGACAAGTCGTGAAACTTCGTGTATAATGAAAATACGCATTGAGAGTGCGCAAAACTTATAAGGAGGTAATAAGTATGAACGACAAGAGAACATTCGTCGAACTCCCAAAGTTTACAGGGAGAAATGTTCCCATAACGGAAATCGCAAAAGCAATAGGTAAAGACGCTCAATATGTACGAATCGGCTTGCAGCAAGGCATATTAAAGTTTGGTTATGCAATGAAGCTCGAAAATTCAAGCGAGTTCAATTACTATTGCCCCGATAAGAAGGTATGGGAAGAAACCGGATATTTCAGAGACATATCAAAATAGACTCGACTCTGAAAATTTTATATATAAGCTTGGAGGTGGTTTTATGTGAGAGGGAATTTCTTCAAAATGGATAATGATATTTTCAAATGTGGGTTAAATGCTTATGAATTTATGGTTTATTCATACCTTGTGATGAAAGCTGACAGAGATAAAATGACCTGCTATCCGACAGTAAGTAAAATTGCTGTTGATTGCGGCATCAGTAAATCTCAGGTACATAAGGTTACAGCATCGTTAGAAAATAAAGGCTTAATCACAAAGGAAATGCGATACAAGGACACCATAAACGGTAAAAAACATCAGACAAGCAGCCTCTATCATATAGAGCCACTGCCTACACAATATGGAGGGAGTGCCTCCGTATTAAATACCCACTCACTCTCCGATATAGAGGGGAAATAAATAAACAAGAATTATATATCAATATTCTTTTTATCAAAAACCACTACAACAAGAAGGTGAGGTCGTGGATTATAAAACGACACAATTTAACTATTATCTCGATGAATGTTATTTTCATCCCGAACGAGATAAGGAATTTGCGTCTGAAACCGAAAAAAATTTGGCAAGGAAGGCTATGGAACTGCTTTGGAATAAGGAAAGTATTAAAGTACATGACATTACATATTCCAACGTGGAAATAAGACAGAAGCTGCTTGATGAAATGATGCCTGAGATTTTAGATAGAGCCGTAGAGGTTTATCGTGAAGCAACGGGCGTGAAATCCGAAACGGCATATCTTGCAGGCTGTATCTTCAGAACTCTCACAGACTACGATGCGTATATAGAACGGTTATTCAGACAGACATTCAAAGGATAAGTAAAGTAGAATTCTACTAATCATTTCTACGGAGCCGTACACGGCTCTGTGGAGGTGGTTAGAGAAAATAAATAATAATTTCAAGGAGGAATCAACAATGAAAGAAAGATTTATGGAAAACGGAATTGAGTATGTAAGATGCGGAAATTATTACATACCAAACTTGACGGTGCCGGAGTGTAAGCACGAAATCGGCAAGTATGGAAGGTTAAGAAGAAAGCATTTGAAATCAAATAAGCGTTGTAAGTATAGTACGCTTCTTATGACCGGAAAACTGTTCGAGCATTTACATGAAGTCGATGTTCACGCACAAGAAATCTTAGAAAGATTCATTAAGGAAGCAGAGCAAAATGCTCCCGATAAAGCTACTCAGCAGATGGCGTGGGTTGGTCATATGAACAACGCAAAGGCGTGTGCGGAAGAAATTATCTACAACGAGATAATTTATATTTAATGTTGTAACAAGCACTGAATTTGGCATTACAAATTCGATTTTTAAGGGATACCCCTAACACCCCAAACACGAAAGGAGGCGGTAAAATGCGCAACAGAACAAAGACTTTTTCTGCAAGACTTAGTGAGCAGGAATATGAAACCTTGAACAAGACAATAGCAAAAACAGGTCTTACAAAATCGGCTTTTATACGAACAGTTGCAAGAGGATATTTTCCCAAACCACGACCACCAAACGGCTATGATGAAATGTTGTCAGAACTTACAGATATTGCCACCAACCTTTATTCTGTTTCAAATGGTATGTTAAATACAGATAAAGTTGACACCACATTTTTGAGAAATCAGGCAGAACGATTGGATAAGGTAATTTTACAAATCAATACATTCTTCACTGTTCCTGAGAAAATTAAGGGAGGCGATATAAAATGGCAACAACAAAAATATGGGACATAAAAGGCAGAGTTGATACACTTATAAATTATGCTGCCAATCCTGAAAAGACGGAAGGAATGCGTTATAGCGAAAAGCAAATTCAAGCTCTTCACGATGTTATGGACTACGCCTCCGATGATTATAAAACGGAGCGAAGTTTGTTTGTATCGGGTGTTAATACAACACCCGATACGGCAAAACATAAAATGCGCCAAACAAAGCTTCGTTATGGAAAAATGGATGGTATCATAGCATTTCATGCAATACAAAGCTTTAAACCCGGAGAAACAACACCTGACATAGCACACGAAATAGGCATAAAGCTTGCAAAGGAAATGTGGGGAGATAGATTTGAGGTTGTAATCGCAACTCATCTAAATAAAGAGCATTTGCACAACCATTTTGTTATTAACTCTGTATCCTTTGTAGACGGCAAGAAATATTATGACAACACCGAAAATTATAACCTCATTAAAAAGATTTCTGATAGGCTTTGTGAGGAATATAATCTGTCAGTAATACGAAACCCTAAAAGCAAAGGTAAGCATTATGCTGAGTGGTATGCCGAGAAAAACGGCTATCCCACGATACGAGGTCAGATAAAGGACGAGCTTGATGGAATTATACAAGGTTCATACACTTATCAAAGCTTTTGGACGGAACTCAAACGCAGAGGATATGAGGTTAAGGATACAGGAAAATACATAGCATTGAAACCTACGTTCTCAGAAAAGTATATTCGTCTTAAATCTTTAGGTGAAAATTATAGTCCACAAGCAATTAAGGAACGTATTATTAAGGCGAGAAACGGCATTATAGACATAGACTTAAATAAGCCTAAAACTGATTACAACGCTTGGCTTAAAAAGTATGAACCGATAAAGCTCAAAGGCTTTAAAGCTCTGTATTATCGTTACTTATATCTGTTCGGGAAGATACGAAAGAAGGAACCGCCACAAAGGGTGTGCTTCTATCTTCGAGAGGAACTTATAAAATTCGAGCGATACCAAAAACAGTTTCATTTTCTATATGATAATGATATTGAAACTTCAGGTCAGCTTATCGAAATGAAGCAAATGGCTGAAGATAGGATTTCCGAACTGACATTACGACGGTCAAGGTTGTATCACAAGCCTGATGCTAAAGGCGAAATTGCAGATATCAATACCGAGTTGAAGGAACTGCGAGCGAAGATCAGGATGTGCAATAACATTTTGATTGATTCAGAGCGTATCAACGAACATTATAATGAAGCACAAAGACTTGAACAAGAAGCAAAGATGCCAAACATAAAGAAAAATAAAACAAAAATCAAAGATGATGAAATTACACGATAGGATTGGAGAAATTTATGAAAATATATTGACAAAAAGAAATTCAAATGTTATAATAGTTAAAAGATTTAACTATTAGAGGCTTATTATGAAAATTTTTAATAAAGGGTTTAATTTTGGTCAGGATGGGCCGGGGAACCGGCTTGTTTATCATTTGCAAGGATGTAATATGCGGTGTATATGGTGTTCCAACCCTGAGGGAATGCCGCAAAACGGTGGAAAAGAGTTTTCTGTTGATGAAATATTTGATGAATGTAAGCGCAGCAAGCTGATGTTTTTTTCGGGTGGCGGTGTTACCTTTACCGGCGGAGAGGCGACGATGCAGCATACGGAACTTTTGGAGCTTTTAAAGTTACTTGAAAAAGATAATATTCATACTTGTATAGAGACAAACGGAACATCATCGGAACTTTCAGAACTTCTGGAATACATAGATTATCTGATAATGGATTTTAAGCATTATGACAGCAAAGAACTTAAAAAATATACGGGAATGCATAACGAAATCATAAAAAAGAATTTTGAAAAAAGTTGCCAAAGCGGCAGACAACAGCATATTAGAATTCCGCTTATCAACGGAATAAATACTCAAAATCCTGATGGCTTTGCGGAGTATTTTTCAAAATTTGATACAAGCAATACAGTATTCGAGTTTTTAACCTATCACGAATACGGCAAAGATAAGTGGTGTGATGAATACAAGGTCAAAGATGGCTTTGTGCCCGGAGAAGTATTGAATAAATTTAAAGAAGTTTTTATAAAGCATAATTTAAAACTAATAACAACATAGGGGGAATTGTTATGTACGGAATTTACAAACCTGGAAAGCTTACCGAAATGGCAAAGGCTCTTTACAGAGAAGAAAGAGAAATCAAAAGACTTGACGGCTGGTTTATTGCAAAAGAAACCGAAATGCTGGCAGACGATAAATATGCCGACTGTACACCAGAGGTAAAAAAAGCACACCTTTTGTGCGAGGTTTTGAAGGAAATGCCTCTCTTTTTAAGCGACAATGCAATCTTTGTAGGTACACAGCGTGACGCATTTGCGAAGAGCTATGCACTTATCAATCCGTCATTTACGGTTGAGGGTTTTTCGGGCTACTGCGACCCTATGGCAATATATAATGATATTGAGCCAAATGACGAGTTTACAAAAGAGCGCATTGACAAGGTACGTTCATTTACCGCAAAGACCAAAATGGTCGAAATGCTGAATAAGACCTATGGTGAGGCAGAGGATTATACCAAGGAGGTTATATTCTTTGTTGAGCAGGTTACAGGTCACGTTATCCCTGATTTCAGATTTGCCCTCAAATATGGTGTTGACGCGATGATAAACGCTGCAAAGGCAAAGCAAGGCAAATTTTATGAGGCTGCTGCAATTGCTCTTGGTGGTGTAAAAATTCTTACCGAAAGGTATATCGCAATTATAAAAGAACAGAAAAGGAGCTGTACAAAAGAAAGATTTGCACAACTTGAACTTCTTGAAAAATCTCTTGTGAATATTTCATCAAACGGTGCTGAAAATCTTTACGAGGCACTTCAGCTTTATATCCTTTTGTGGACAATTATGTGTCTTGAACAAGCGCCCAACCCATATGCTTTTTCGGTGGGAAATGCAGACAGAATTTTTGAACCATACCGAGGTGAGCTTTCAAGAGAAGAAGCAAGTGAGCTTTTTAAGCATTTCCTTGTGTTCTATAACGTAGGTGACAGAAGCTGGGCAATTTCGCAGAATGTTCTTATCGGTGGAAGAGATACCGAGGGAAATGACCTTACAAATACAATGAGCTATGCAATTATGGATGCATACTATGATATGAATTTGCCTCAGCCTATTTTGTCGGTTAAGCTGCATAAAAATACTCCCGAAAAATTCTATGAAGAAATGGGAAGATTTTTCTTCTCTCCGGGTGTGCTTACACCATCATTATTTAATGATGATGCACTTTTTGAGGTGCTCAAAAATAATGGTGTGGATGAAGAAGATATCCCTGATTACTCAGTTGCAGGCTGCCAGGAACCGCTTATTATGGGTAAAGACAATGCCAACACAACCAACAGCTGGCTGAGCCTTCCCAAGGTGCTTGAAATGGTGCTCAATGGCGGTGTTTCTGCCATTACTGGCGACAAGCTGATGGAAACAGAGGATTATTCTCTTGAAAATATCAGAGAGACATTTTATAATACATTCGACAAAGTTGTAGACAAAATGGTTGAGGCGGCAAACGGTGCATCTTGTGCACTTTCCGAGCTTAAGGTTCCATTCTTAAGCTGCTTTATGGGCGGACTTGAGTACGGTGCCGATATGCGCGATACTAAGGTACAGGGTACAAAGTACAATGGAAGCGGATGCCTGGTGCACGGCCTTACTGTTTTGGCAGATTCTTTTGTTGCCATTGATGAGTTTGTAAAAAAATATCCTGATGGCAAAGAAATGCTCGTTGAAGCACTTAATAATAACTTTGAGGGGCATGAGGATTTAAGAGAATTTCTTCTTTCATGCCCCAAGTTCGGCAATAATATTGAGGTTGTTGATAACGAGGCGCGTGAAATTGCAATCAAGGTTTCAAAGCTTCTTCGCTCGAAAAAGAATTATCTTGGCAACCCATTCAGGCCTGATTTTTCAAGCCCGTCAACCCATCTTACCTACGGTTACTGGGTGGGTGCAACGCCCGACGGTAGACGTAGCCGCGATATGCTTGGCTATGGCGTTGACCCGCTTTACGGTGAAGCATCTAACGGTCTTGGCTTCAGAATGCTTTCGAATATGAAGCTTCCCTTTGAAGAATTTAACGGCGGTTACGCTTCTCATCTTGGTATTGACCCAAAATACTTTACGGGCAATGACTATGGTAAAAAGGGTGTGGAATTCTATCATAATATTGTACAGCCGTTGTTCTTTAACGAATTGAAGGAAGGCGTTTCGCCTTTCTACCTGTATGTTAATGTAACAACGCCCGAAACACTCAGAAAGGTTTTGGCAAATCCCGAAAAATATGCCCCAAGCGGTGTGTATATTATGAGAATTCACGGCACGTTTGTTAACTTCCTTGATTTATCGCCTGAAATTCAGCAGGATATTATCACAAGACTTGATTTGAAATCTACAAGCATTGAATGTTAAAATAATTAAGAGGTGCAAAAATGAATTTATTTATTGATACTGCAAATATAGAAGAAATCAAACAAGCAAATGATATGGGCGTAATCTGTGGCGTTACAACAAACCCGTCTCTCATTGCAAAAGAAGGTCGTGATTTTATTGAAGTTGTAAAAGAAATCACAACTATAGTAGATGGTCCCATAAGTGCAGAGGTTATCAGCCTTGATACTGAAGGAATGTTGAGAGAGGCTCAGGAACTAATCAAACAGATTAACAATAAAAATCTTGTTATTAAACTTCCCATGACGCCTCAAGGACTTTGTGCAGTAAAAAAACTCAGTAAAATGGGGGTAAATACAAACGTAACACTTATATTCTCAGCTGCACAGGCACTTTTGGCAGCTCGTGCAGGTGCAACATATGTAAGTCCTTTTATGGGAAGACTTGATGATGTTGGTCAATCAGGCATACAACTGATTTCAGACATTGCCGAAATCTTCAAGATTCATAATATAGGCACTCAAATTATAGCTGCAAGCACACGGAGCCCCATTCATATTGAAGCTGCTGCTAAAGCAGGGGCACATATTGCAACTGTACCTTATAAAGTTATTATGCAGATGACAAATCATCCTCTGACTGAAGCCGGTATTGAAAAGTTTTTGGCAGACTGGGAAAAAACAAAAAAATAAGTTAAGGAGGCTTCCAATGAAAGCAATAGGAATAGATATTGGAACAACCAGCGTTTGTGGAGTTGTTATTGATTCGCAAACCGGAAAAATGCTTCGTTCCTGCACGAAAAACAGTGATGCATTTATTCAGAGTAACAACGAGTGGGAAAAGATACAGTCTGTTGAAAAGATTATAGCTACCGCCCGGGGAATTCTTGATGACCTTATCGATGAGAGCGTTTCGGTTATAGGTGTTACAGGGCAAATGCATGGAATTGTATATACCGATAAAGATGGTAATGCAGTAAGTCCTCTCTATACCTGGCAGGATGAAAGAGGAAACCGGCCATATAAGGATACCACTTATGCAAAATATTTAAACAGCTTTTCGGGTTATGGAAATGTAACAGATTTTTATAATCGCGAAAATGGGGTAAGGCCTGTTGAGGCGATGAGTTACTCTACCATCCATGACTATTTTGTGATGAAGCTTTGCTCTCTTAAAAAACCTCTTATGCACTCAAGCGATGCCGCAAGCTTTGGATGTTATGATTTAAAAAATAATAAGTTTGATTATGACTGTAACGTGGATATAACACCTGATTACACTATTGCGGGGGAATACAAGGGTATACCTGTGAGTGTTGCAATCGGTGACAATCAG
Organism: Clostridia bacterium; assembly: GCA_045544615.1. Lineage (GTDB taxonomy): Bacteria > Bacillota > Clostridia > UBA1381 > UBA1381 > CAKSFT01. The sequence goes on along the minus strand of JAZPZI010000008.1, from coordinate 29,564 downwards.
GCAAGTGTTTTTTCAACACTTGCAGATGAGAAGAATATTCTCTTAAACATAGGAACGGGAAGCCAGGTATCAGTTGTATCGAGCACCCCTGTTATTGCTGATAATATAGAAACAAGACCTTATTTTGAGGGTAAGTACTTAATTGTTGGCTCGGCACTTTGCGGAGGCAGAGCATATTCTCTTCTTAAAAACTTCTATTCTGAAATTTTAGGGTATATAGAAACCGTTGATGATGATAAGGTGTATGAAATCTTAGGTAAAATGCTTCAAAGCGCAGAAAAATCCGATTTAAAAGTTGATACGCGTTTTGCGGGAACACGAAAAAATCCGGAAATCTGCGGAAGCATTTCAGGCATAACAACTGAAAACTTTAATCCTTTCCAGCTTGCACGTGGTGTACTTGAGGGTATGGCAACAGAACTTTTTGATATGTACAAAGAGATGCAAATAGAAAAGTGCGGAATTGTCGCTTCAGGGAACGGAATACGAAAAAATGGAGTGCTTGTTAAAATCTTTGAAGAAATGTTTAATTCAAAAATGAAAGTCCCGAAGCATCTTGAAGAAGCAGCTTTCGGTGCTGCTTTATTCGGTCTTGTTGCCTGCGGAAAGTTTAAAAATGCACAGGATGTTCAAAAACTTATACAGTACGAAGAGGGATAATTATGTATGGAATTGAAGACAGAATAAAAAGACTGGTAACGGAAATTTACGAAAACCTTAACGAGAAATACGAAACGGTGGAAAACGTTGAGATATTAAAGGGAAGGCTTAATTTTCCCTGCGACCTTACAGAACTTAGCGGGTTTAGTGTATATGAAGAAAATTCAGTATGGTCTCGCCCTGAATTCGACGATTATGCCGTTTTCAAATTCAAAGTGAAGGTTCCTTGTCTAAAGGAAGGCTACGAGTGGGGCCTTGAAATAAAAACAAATAAGGATAGCGGCCATAACATGGTAAAACCTCAGATGCTTTTATTTGCTGAAAATGAATGCCTTTGCGGACTTGATACAAATCATAAAAGGATACCGATAAACGGGTATAAAGCAGGAGATGAAATTTGCTTTTATGTGTATGCTTTTAGCGGTCTCCCAGAGAGGACTCCATACGGCGATTTTGTTGATATGGATATAAGCGAGGGTGTACGTTTTTATGCAAATTACTATATTAGTAACAAAGCTCTTGAGGATTTATACTACAATGTAAGGGTTCCGTTTACTCACCTTAAGTTTTTTGATAAAAATTCATACGAGTATACAAAAACTATTGATGAATTGAATGAAGCTCTGCGTTTTGTTGATTTTCGTAATTTATATTCAACTGAGTTTTATGATGGAGTAAAACGAGCAAACGAATACCTTGAAGAGAATCTATACGGAGAAAACGGAAAGGGAAAATCAACCCTTGTAGGGCATACCCATATCGACCTGGCGTGGCTGTGGCGCTATGAACACACAGTTGATAAAGCCGTTCGTTCATTTGCTACCGAGGTTAAGTTTCTTAAAGAATACGATGAACACAGGTTTATGTCGAGTCAGGCACAGCTTTATGAATATGTAAAAGAACAAAATCCTCAGCTTTATGAAGAGATTAAGACTCTTCATAAAGCAGGTAAATGGGAAGCAGAGGGTGCAATGTGGGTTGAGCCTGATATGAATTTAGCATCGGGAGAATCAATAATACTGCAAATTTTATACGGCAAAAAATTTTTCCGCGAGGAATTCGGGAAAGAGTGCAAGGTACTGTGGCTTCCCGATGTGTTTGGCTATACGGCGGCACTTCCTCAAATCCTTAAAAAAAGCGGAATAGATTATTTTATGACGTGCAAGCTTCCATCTAACGAACTGAACCGTTTTCCCTATGATACATTTTTATGGAGGGGAATAGACGGAACCGATGTTCTCAGCCATTTAACAACCTATATAAGCGGCTACAATCCTGATATAGAGGGCGGAGAGCTTGTAACAGGCTGGCGCGGATATATGCAGAAAAATATTAATGACGACATACTGATTCCTTTTGGCTTTGCTGACGGGGGCGGTGGCGTGTCTTACGCGCAGCTTGAAACCGTATTGCGCGCAAAAAAGGGCATACCGGGTTTTCCCGAAATTAAGATTGGAACAGTGGGCGATTATTTCGAGCGCCTTGATAAAAAGGTTGCTCAAAATAGAAAGCTTCCCGTGTGGACGGGCGAAATATACTACGAAAAGCACCGAGGTACTTATACATCGATGGCACGTGTGAAAAGAGATAACCGCAGATGTGAATTTTTATATTCAAATGTAAACTGGCTCAGCGTTCTTGCTGATAGCGTTTGCGGATTTGAGTTTCCAAGGGAACAATATGAAAAGGGTATTAAAAAAATGCTTCTCAATCAGTTTCACGATGTGCTTCCGGGTACTTCTATTAAAGAGGTTTACGAGGATGCCGATGCTTTATACAAAGAAGCTTTTGAAATCGGAAACGGTATATGCCACGATGCGTTAAATGTTCTTAATTTTGATAATGACAAAGAAAAAATTACTGTGTTTAACCCATTTCCACAAAGGGTAAGTGGGTATGTGGAAATTAACGGGAAATATGTTTATGCTGAAGATGTACCTGCAAAGGGCTACAAAGTTTATAGTAGTGATTCATCCGTTGCCGATAAGCCTGTTGTTTACAGTGGTAATACAGTTGAAAACAATTATTACATTATTAAGTTTAACAAAAACGGCGAAATAGAGAGTCTTTTTGATAAAAGAGCAAAACGTGAGTGCTTTATAAAAGGAAAACTTGCCAATAAATTAAGAATATTTGAAGATAAGAGCAGTATCTCTATCTGGGGCGACGGTAAATACAATGAAGACAACTGGAATCTCGAAAGCTACTACAGAGAGCGTGAATTTGATATGGATGCTCCCTATGAAATCAATTTTATCGAAAACGGCGGGGAGTATGTAAATGTTCAGGTTAAGCGTAAATATATGAATTCGGAAATTGTTCAGAATATAATTATTTACGCAAGGTCGCCAAGAATTGATTTTAAAACGGAAATTGACTGGAAAGAAAATAGCCAGGTATTAAAAGCGGAATTCCCCGTTGATGTAAATGCTACCCGTGCAACGTATGAGGTGCAGTTTGGCTATCTTGAGCGTTCCACCACCTGCAACAACACGTGGGATGAGGCAAAATTTGAAGTGTGTGGCCATAAGTGGGCAGATATTTCAGACGGTGGGTATGGAATGAGCCTTTTAAACGACTCGAAATACGGCTACAGTGCAGATGGCTCTGCTTTAAGCCTTACACTGTTAAGATGCGGTAACTGTCCTAACCCCGATGCGGATAAAGAGCATCATAGCTTCACATATTCTATTCTTCCGCATATGGGCGATATTAAGAATGCAGAAGTGGTAAAAGAGGCGTATATTCTTAATAACCCGTTGTTTGCAGTATGTGGAAAATCGGGACTTGTGGAAGAGTTTTCTTTGTTTGAATGTGAAGAGGCTGTGCTTGATACAGTTAAGCCTGCCGAAAATGGTGATGGCTATGTGCTAAGATTTTACGAGCCTTATAACGCTTCTGGCAGAGTTAGTTTGAAATGCGCAAAGAAAATCAAAAAAGCTATGCCTACCGATATTATGGAAAATCCGATTGATAATTTTGATGTAGAAATTACGAATAGTGGTTTGGAGTTCAATATAAAACCCTTTGAAATTGTAACACTTAAAGTTTGGTTAGGAGATTAATTATGCTTAAAGAACCTATATTTTTCGAAAGAAACAGAGTCGGAAGAGTTTACACAGGAGGAAAGCTCTTTCACGGAATTTTCGGGGATGAAGCTAAAGACGGCTTTTTGCCTGAGGAATGGATTGCTTCATCGGTTAAGGCTTTGAACAAGGAAATGGCAAGTGAAAAAGAGGGCGTTTCAAAAATAAAAGGCAGTGATATGTATTTTGATGAATTGCTCTCGAGATATCCGCTTGAAATGCTTGGAAGCTCTCAGAAAATGCGAATTCTTGTTAAAATTTTAGATAGTGCAGTAAGGCTCCCCGCGCAGGCACATCCCGACAAGGCGTTTTCGAAAAAATATTTTAATTCGGAATACGGAAAAACAGAAAGTTGGATTGTTCTTGATAAAAGAGATGATGCGCGAATTTATTTCGGCTTTAAGGATGGCGTTGATGAAGAAATATTTTCAAAAGCAATAGATGAAAGTAAAACCGACAAAGATGCTATGGAAAGGCTTATGGAGTACAGAACGCCTGAAATAGGGGATGTGTTTCTTGTTCCTGCAAAAGAGGTGCACGCTATTGGGGCGGGATGTCTTATATTGGAGGTTCAGGAGCCTACCGATTTTACAATTCAGCCCGAGCACTGGTGCGATAACTATAAACTGAATGAACAGGAAATGTATATAGAGCTTTCAAAAGAGGAAGCACTCGGGTGCTTTAATTTTGGAAAAGTGCCTGACACAAAGCTTGCACCTAAGGTGGTTAAAAATGCTGAGGGGGTAAAGGTCGAAAACGTTGTAACGCCTGACGACACTGATTGCTTTATCATTAACCGTATTACTTTAAATGCTGGTGAGTACAGATTGAGCATTAAAGATAGTTATGGTGTTTATATTGTAACTGATGGTTCCGGTACACTTTGCGGTGACGGATTTTCAAAAGGAATCAAAAAGGGCGACTATTTCTTTATGCCGGCGTGCCTTATGGGTAAATTTTCATTGAAGGGCAATCTTGAAGTTGTGGAGTGCTGGTAAAGGAGAAGGATTATGGCGATAATAGAGATAAAAAATGATAAGCTTTCGGTGGGAATCAATACTTACGGTAGCGAGTTGATGTATATTAACAGCAGCAACGGCACCGAATTTCTGTGGAATGGAAATAAAGAGGTATGGTCATACAGAGCACCTGTTCTTTTCCCAATTTGCGGTGGCTTAAAGGATGATAAGTATACCTTTGAGGGGAAAGAGTATAGTTTGAAAAAACACGGCTTTGCAAGAAAATCAGAATTTAGAGGAAAGCTTATGAGTGATACAAAAGCAGAGTTTGTTATGGAGGCAAATGAAGAAACCCTTAAAATGTTTCCATTTTCGTTCCGCTTTACAATTATATTTGAACTGGATGGAAACAAATTAAAAGTATCAAATATTGTTGAAAACCTCTCAAGCTGTGAAATGTATTTTTCTGTTGGTGCTCACGAAGGATACTTCTGCCCCGAGGGCATTGAAGAATATGAACTGCACTTTGATGAAAAACAAACGCTTGATAGCTTCGTTTTAAACGGGAATCTGCTTGAAGATAATTCTGTGAGAATTATAGAGAATAGCAATATCCTCACGCTTAGATACGAATATTTTAAGGTAGATGCACTTGTTTTTAAGAATATAGAATTTAAAGGCGTAACACTTTCCCACAAAAAAAGCAGTAAAAAAGTACGTGTTACATTCGATAACGTCAATTACTTTTTGCTGTGGACAAAGCCGGATGCAAACTATATCTGCCTTGAACCATGGAACGGGGTGCAGGATATTTTCGGATCAAGCTACGACATTACAAAAAAAGAGGGTATTATAAAGCTCGATGCAGGAAAAACTCACACATTTATCCATTCAATTGAATGCATCGATTAACTTGACAAAAGGATAAATTTGATGTATAATTCGAGAATAAAAATTTTGAAAGGTAAATGAAATGAAAAAGGGCACCAATGCGGCAGCAATGCGTATTAAAAACGAAAAAATAATTCTTTCTCTTATAAATAGAGGACATGTTTCCAGAGTGGATATTGCAAAGAAAACAGGTCTTACAAAAGCCGCTGTTACAATAATTATTGACGATTTAAAACAAAGGAAAATTGTAAACGAACAAGAAGAAAAAACGAAAACCGTAGGAAGAAATCCTGTAATACTGTCCTTGAATGAAACGGCTTTTTATATAATTGGTGTAAATATTGCCAGACATCATATCACAGTAGGAATAACAGATTTGGGCGGTAATATTATTTCGCAAGATGACTTTGCAATCTGTCAGCCGTATGAAGCAACACAACAAATAAAAAGAACTATTGATGAGCAAATAAAAAAATCTGAAATTGATATTTCAAAAATATATAAAATATCTGTAGTAACACCCGGACCCGTTGACACCCAAAACGGTGTTATTTTAAATCCGCCAAACTTTAAGGATTGGCATAATTTCCCGATAGTGTCCAAACTTGAAAGTCTGACAGGGATTGAAGTTGTATTAGAAAATGTATCTTCTGCAACTGCTATCGCAGAAAAATACTTTGGAGCGGCATTTGCTACAGAAAATTTCCTGACTTTACAAATAGACGAGGGTGTCGGCTCCGGTATCGTAATCAATGATGCGCTATTTAAAGGTCCCAGTGAACTGGGACACACATCTATTAAGTATGATGGTGAAAAATGTGAATGCGGAAATCACGGCTGTCTTGAAATGTATGCCTCCATGCCGCAAATTTTAAAGACAAGTGCCTATAATAAATGGAGCGATGTAGTAGATAATAACGAAGAAAGTATACTCAGTGCAGAAGCAGAGTATCTCTCTGTGGCAATCATATCTGCAAATAATATTTTTAATTTTGAGAAAATAGTCTTATGTGGTGATTTAACTTACAAGTTCGAAAAAATTGTAGCGTTAATTTCATCAAAGGTAGAAAAAAATATTCTTGCCAAGGATACGTTAGAAATATGCGCAGGTATGGTTAAGTCGAAACTATTAATTGCATCATCAGTTGGCATCAATAGCTTATTCACATAATACATAGTTTGAAACGTAATATGCAGTGATAAGCAGCCCCACACAAATAACACACAAGTAACAAAAAATAGAGAAAACCCCGTAAAATCAAGCTTTTTGTGAAGCAGGAAATTCTCAAAGAGATAATTATTATCTATCAAAAATCCCAGAAACAAGCCGTTTCTGGGATTTTCTTTTTTGTTTTACTACAATTTTACCACAACCTATATAAAAATACGCTGCCCTTTTTGGAATGACAGCGTATTTTCAGTTATTCAAGTCCTTTATATCCATTTTTCTCGGCATGCCCTAATAAATATAAAAAGGCGTATGCCGGGATACGAAGCATATTAAAACCGCTCTTAGTCTTATGGACTCCATAATCAGATGGCGACTTTGTTATAATAATTGAAGCCGATGAATCTTCGCATAATTCACTAATTGCATCATTGTCCGCAATTGGAGCTGCCTCACGATATTTTACCTCTATCAATATATTTTTAATTTTAGGATATTCGACAACAATATCAATTTCTTTGTCCTTTTTTCCACCTCTATAATACCCTACTGAAGTTGCCTTTTGGTAGTAAAATGCCGCAATATGCTTATATACCGCCGTTTCAGCTATTTTACCCATTTCCGTAGGATCAGTCAATAAACTATCATCCATCAAAACAGCATTTCTTATTGCCGCATCAGCTATATAAATTTTCGGTCTTGCTTTCAAAACTTTTTTATCAGCCATATTTACAGGCCAACTTAAATAAATGAGATTTGCACTTTCCAAATACGAAATATAATTCTCAACAGTTGGTCTTGAAACTCCATTTAATTCTTTCGCAATAGCATCAATTGAAACTATCTCGGAAGATACATTACATAAATAAAGAAAAATTCTCTCTAGCTCTGTAGCATTACGAATATTATAAAGAGATGGTAAATCTCTTTTTAACACTTTGTCCACAACATCTTCACGCATTATCTGTTCTGCAAAAATGTCGTCATCCGCCAAAGCAAGTTCCGGAAATCCTCCTACACGCAAATACCTGTTAAAATGTTTTTGTATTTCAGATAGTTTTATCATGATTTCAGAAAACTGTCGATGTCCTATTTTCACAAGTCTAGTAGGTCTTAAATCTTCATTAAATGAAGGTCGTTCAATATTCAAAAGTTCACAATACTCATAAAAAGACATCGTCGGAACTTGAATGATGGACCATCTTCCCGCACCGCTTTCCCTATCTCCTTTAATAAGAGCAGGGCTTGCCGAACCAGTTGCAACAACCTTTGTTTCAGGTTGCATATCATAAATTGTTTTTAACCATTTGTCCCATTCTGAAGCATACTGAATTTCGTCAAAAAAATAATATACATCCTTATCAGCACATACATTTTCATGATAACATTCTAGGATTTCATTAAATGCACTTAATTTCAGCATAGGATGATCCATTGATATAAAAACAATCTTTTGTGGACTTACACCATTTCTCAATAGTTCATCTATCATTTGATATTGAATTGTCGTTTTACCTACTCTGCGCGTTCCTGTAAGAATAACAGTTCTTCGAATTTGGGAATTATTTAATTTTTTCATTGCTTCATAGAAAGCTATTCTTTTGTATGTTTTTGCAAATGCCGGATTTATAGCATTGCTTTTCCACCACGGATTATATGCAGTTAAAACTTTTAATATGTTTTCCTTTGATGTAATACTCATAAAACTCACCTCTTGAATATATTATACACAAAACTTTAAATTTTGTCAAGAAAAATATAAAGTATATTTATATTATTTAACTTAATTAATTCAAGTATACTTTAAAACACTCTTCACTATTGCAGAAGTTCTGAATATCCCCGCAGCAAAGCTGATCGATATAGAGGATTGACAAAAAAATCCCGTAACCTGACTGGTTACGGGATTTTTTTATTCTACATCATATGGGTTTCCGATTGGTTTTAACTCGTCAACACCGTTCCAGATAAATATCTTATCGTTCGCATCAAGCGTAACTCCTGCATTATTTTGCTTTATGACATCATAACCCTCACAGTGTGCCGAAGCGTCCACAACGTCAACATTCACAAGCCTGTCATTTTCATAATCCGCAAAAATGACAACACCACTTTCCCTTTTATCAAACTCAACCGTTGCACTCTTCTTTTCATCGTCGTACGATACAACTCTTGTTGTAGTTGGATTTATATGTTCCTTTGTCAGCAACTCCACATATAAAGCCGAGTGGTCACTTACTGTACCCTCAGGGTATATTCCGTGGAATACATCATATTTCTGAACCTGGAAGTCCTCCGGACTGATAAAACAATGATCAATCGGTGCACCGTAGGTTTCACTGGTCGCGCCAAAGCTCAAAGCAGATGTAACTGATACATGGTTTGTTGTTTGATACTTTGCATCAACCAAATTACCGTTTTTGTATTCACGGTAAGGCTCATTGCTTTCTTTATTGTTATGGTCACCAACAATAACTATGCCGCCACCGTATTGCTGCTGAAGCTCTGCTCCTTTTTGGTAAAGAAGCTTGATCTGTTCGATTCTTGCCTGCTTTCCGGTTCTTACTACATGTGTATTTATGAATGATATAACATCGCCTGTTTCCTTATTCTCCAAAACTGCCCATGTCATAGTTCTCTTCATATCGGTACTATCCCATTGTGCGGTATCCTTTTTTCCATCAGGAGTCATAAATGCTCCGCCACTTGCAAGTAGATTATACTTATCATTTCTGTAGTAAATCGGGTTCATCAAATCCCATATCTGCGATGAGATATTACTGTACTTGTATCCATATCTTGAAATACCCTCAACACAAGAAAATCTGGAAGGTATACCGGTTTTCAACTTGTTGACCCAGAGATAATTAACCTCCTGCATCCCAAAGAAATCCACATCAAAGTCATTGATTGTCCGTATAAAGAGAGGGAAACGACTGGCAACAGTAGCTCCGGCGTCATTGGTAGCCAGAACATTATATGACATTACACGGATTTCCTCGTCGTCGCTAAAATAAACCTTTTCGCAGTAGTCAAGCTTTTGCTCAGCCATCAGCTGATACGGGAAACATCCTGTACAGAACAGGAATTCTTCTTCTTTGGTATCTCCGACAGACGGTACAAACTGATACGCATAATCATGCTGTGGTCTGTCATCAGCCAATACAACCTTCGTTACAGTCTCGTCGCCTCTTCTGATCTCTGCATAAACAGTAACACCTGCATCAAAACTTCTCTCCAGATGGTTGATACCGTCGAGCATTGTTGCGGCATTACCCGATTCCACACAGGCAATCATTACTCTGTTGTTTTTTGGAATATCAACTCCGTAAAACTCATTAAACCCTTCCCAGTATTCGGGAATGGCAGCAGCCCTGCTATAGGTATAGCCACGACTTACTGTATCGGCAGAATACACGCCAATAACAAACAATTCACCCGGATTTAGTGTTTTATTGACACCGCTTTCCCATATCCAACTGAATTCATGGTCGGTTCCGTCATTATAAACAAAAGTGTAGTCCTCCAGGTCAACCGCCTCATCACCGTAGTTATAAAGCTCTATATACTGGAACGGTTGCTCGGTGCTTCCGGTATTTTTCTCACTGCCATCAGGGTAGTATGTTCTTGAATGCTCATTCGAAAGCTCGGTAATGAAAATTGACGGCAGATTTATATCCTCAACGGCCATCTCCACCGTTTGCGAAATCTGTGTTGTTCCTTCCATATCGGATGTCAGGCAAACATCAATCTTTGCAACATCTGAATCCTTTTCATATATGTTATAGTATCCTCTGCCATACTTTACATTGACAGTAAAATCCTTTAAAAGTGTTCCCGATGCGTTATAGCTTTTAATCAAAGCATATGTGTGATGCGGAACCTCGGTTTTACCTTCCGTTGTAATTATTCCACGACTTCCGCCGAGCTCAGCTTTAACCGAAATGCGCAAAGGATATCCTTTCCAGTACAGTTCATCTAAAATCTCTGAAAAATCCGCATTGAATTCAGCAAAAGAATTACTGTCTACCATAGTATTATACAATAACTCACAAACTGAATCGTCGCCCCTTAGTTTTTCATACAATGCCCAGGCATCTTCATCAAACAAATGCGATATTTCATCAATATTTGCATCAAAATCTTCTGCCGATTCAACGCTTGATGCAAATTCATTAAAAAAGTCTTCTTTGGTTGCATACTCAATTTCAAGCCTGATAGAATCACGCACCATATATAACCACGAGAAATATTCATCGTTTATGTCTATCGATGTATAATATCCCGCATTACCACAAACAGGAATCGATGTGTCAAGGTTAAGCGTGCTATCAGTTTTCTCAATCACATTTCCGTCAGCATCGTAAATTACGCCATTTGCATAGCTATTAAATCCCTCCATATCATAGAGATTTCTACCATCACTTGTAAGAATGTCCTTTGCTGCCAGCAACGCAAACTGAACGTGGTTTCCTTTTTCGAAAGCCGCACGTACTGTATCGGTTACATCCAATTCTATCTCCATTGGGTAGTTAAACACAAAAGTACCCGCAGTATTAGAATAACTGTTTTCATCAGTAGTGGTATTTGATGCTACCGCTTTTGTGTATGCGACAACTGAAGAACTCACTCCCGAAACATATCTTCCGTTTTGGTTCAGCATCAACTTTTCGGCAGCTCCGGTTGCCGTAACAATGTTTTTAGAGCTGAGCGCTGTAAGGTTCGATTCGACAACTTTAGACAGGGTATCTGAAAGACTCAATGCCGCAAGATATACCGTTTTTTCAGTTTCTCTTGCACGGGCATCAAGCTTAATTGTTGCCTTCTTAATTCCTGTCGCATCAACATCATTTGACGCAAAACGCAGGTAATGAACTCTGCCCCAGTATGTAACTGCCCATGGCTCATATACCCAGTCCCTTGAAACATAATTGGTACCCGACCACATTCTTCTCTGCTGCGATGATGTGGCGGCAATGGTCTGTGTTACTGATTCTGATGCATCAGCCGCAAATACAGGAATATTCAATACTTGTGCCACCATCATCACTACACACAAAGTTGATATGATTTGTTTGAACTTTTTCATAAATACAACTTTCCCTTTCTTGTAATCTTTCTTATCTATTTATTTTAACATACAGTTATTAAAAAATCAACTTTGGCGATAAATTTTCAAAATGCGCAACAATGAACAAACACTTCCAACTAAAAAAGACGATTGATTTCAATCGTCTTTTTCCTACGCATTATGGCTTACATATCCCGCAAGGTGCATATCCCATGCTTATCAGACTTTCCCTTGTATCTCCCGATTCACGCTTGTTCTGTGGATTCATATTCTTCACGCCCGAGCAGTCGGGATAGTGGAACTTCATCGAGCTTACATTTAGAATATATATGACCGTGGTCGGTTTTTGCTCAACTTCCTGCTTTGGAGTCTCGCCCGCAAGACTGCTCTCACCTGTTTTGTAATCAATCTTAACACCCGGCTGCGCATTGAAACAATACACATTAAAGCAGACTCCGGCACCGTTATCCTCAATCGAGTATGCCTCCATTTTAACACCGCTTGCCAGGAGATTATCTCCCTTATAAATCGGCGTTACACGGTATAGCACGTTTCTGCCCGTTCGCTCAACATATTCTGCAATCATATTTTCAAACGGAAGCATCCCTTCAACATTCATATATCTTGTACCTGTAATGAGATTTTGCTCGTTTGCATTCTCCCCCGTCAACTGATAACCAATCAGGTGACACCTGTTGTATAAATACTTCCCATCAACAAAATCATACTTGACGGTATGCCAGCCGGTCGGCTTGACACTTCCTATGTTTCCTCTTTCTTCGGTCGGCATAATATCGAGCCCGACACTTGCAATAGCCATCTGTGCTCTGCCGTACCTGTCAAGCTCTGAATACTTTTCAAACGAATAATACGGATAGTCACTCACCCGAAATTCAGGCTTGTTGGAGTTTAATGTAACATACGGTTTTCCCGAAAATACCAGACTCTCCTCGCTCGTTGCAATCTGTACAGTCCGCAAAGCACCGTCCCATACAACTATGCAGTCAAGTGCTTCCGATATCGCACGAAGCGGTACGAGAGTTCTTCCGCCCTTTATCATCGGTGCAACATCAAGTTCAGTCTTATCGCCATTTCTGTAAATTGACGGCTCATTTATAATAAGATAAATACTTGTGCCGTCCTTTTGGGCAGATACCTTTTTTGTGGTCGCATCCCACGAAACTTCAGCACCAAGCTTTTCAAAAATTGTCCGAAACGGCACAAGAGTTCGCCCACTCTTTATTATCGGTTCAACCTCAAACGCCACTTCGTCACCGTTTACAAATACCGCTATATCTCCTCTTGCACAACCCGTCATAACAGGTATGAGGAATATTGTTACGGCAAGTAAAAAACTAAAAATCTTTTTCACACTACGCCCTCCTTAAAATGACAGATTTCGAAACGGGTACAGCTCTGCCGTACCCGTTTTAAATTCTTAATACTTTCTCCAGACCATTCTGTCCACAACGCCTGTGTAGCTCTGAATGAACTTAACAACCTTTGTTGAAACATTCTCGTCTGTGTAATTCGGAGCAGGTATTCCCAAATCCCCGTTTTCGTTCATTGCAACAGCGGTATCAACCGCCTGCAATACCTGTTCTTCAGTGATTCCTGCAAGGATAAAGTTACCCTTATCCATAGCCTCAGGTCTTTCGGTTGATGTTCGGATACATATTGCAGGGAACGGATTTCCGATTGAAAGGAAGAAACTACTTTCCTCCGGCAATGTTCCGCTGTCCGACACAACCGCAAATGCGTTCATCTGCAGGTTGTTGTAATCATGAAAACCAAGTGGCTTATGCTGAATAACACGCTTATCGAACTTGAATCCTCTCTTTTCGATGAACTTCTCACTTCTCGGATGGCATGAATAGAGTATCGGCATATCGTACTTTTCAGCCATTGCATTTACCGCATTCATAAGACTCATAAAGTTCTTTTCGGTGTCGATATTTTCCTCTCTGTGTGCAGAAAGGAGGATATATTTGCCCTTTTTAAGCCCAAGCTTTTCCAATATCGTACTTGACTTTATTGCATCAAGGTTATTGTGTAAAACTTCAGCCATAGGCGAACCTGTAACATAGGTTCTCTCTTTTGCAGTACCCTCGGCGTTCAGATATCTTCTTGCATGCTCTGAATAGCAAAGGTTTACATCGGATATATGATCGACAATTCTGCGGTTTGTTTCTTCGGGCAGACACTCATCAAAGCAACGATTACCCGCCTCCATATGGAAAATCGGGATGTGGAGTCTTTTTGCAGAAATTGCCGAAAGACACGAGTTTGTATCGCCGAGTATCAGGAGTGCATCAGGCTTTTCTGATACCATGAGCTTATATGATTTTGAAATAATGTTTCCTATTGTCTCGCCAAGGTCTGCACCTACCGCATCAAGATAGTGGTCAGGAGCCCTTAATCCCAAATCGTCAAAGAACACCTGATTCAATGTGTAGTCATAGTTCTGACCGGTATGAACAAGAATCTGGTCAAAGTACTTGTCACACGCCTTAATGCAGGCACTAAGACGAATTATCTCGGGTCTTGTTCCGATTATTGTCATCAGTTTTAGCTTACTCATTCTTTTAAACCTCCAAAAAATAGGTATCCGGCTTATCCGGGTCAAAACACTCGTTACACCACATAACCGTTACCATATCGGTATCGCCTAAATTTTCAATATTGTGCGTATACCCCGTCGGTATATCGACAATCTCAATCTTGTCTCCCGATACATAATATTCAATAATCTGTCCATCGTCCGGCTTTCTGAAGCGGATAACGCCTCTGCCGCTTACCACAACGAACTTTTCGTTCTTGGTATGATGCCAGTGATTTCCCTTTGTAATCCCCGGCTTTGATATGTTAACACTCACCTGACCCGAACCAATAGTTTTGAATAACTCGGTAAACGAGCCTCTGTCGTCACAGTTCATCTTTGCCGGATATGAAAACTCATTCTCCGGGAGATAACTCAAATATGTACTGTATAGCTTCTTTGAAAAGCCTGTCATATCGGGGATAAACTTTGTTTTTCTGCTGTCTTTGAATGAATAAAGCAGATCCGCAATCTCACCAAGGGTAATCTTGTGTTCAACAGGCACTTTCGAGAACCTGCCTTCCTTGTTCGCCGACCCCGACAAAGCTCTTATCAGCTCATCCACCACATCATCGACATAGACAAGCGTCATCATGTGATTACGGTCGTTTACTGTAATCTCAAGTCCATTTGCGATGTTATGGCAAAAGGTCGCAACAGCACTGTTATAGTTTGGTCTGCACCATTTTCCGAAAACATTCGGCAGCCGGTAAACAAAGACCTCAATGCCGTTTTTTTCGCCATACTCAAAAATCAGGTCCTCGCCTGCTTTTTTGCTTCTGCCGTAAGGATTGTCAAGCTCTGCCTGAATAGAGGATGTCACCAAGACCGGAGCCTTGTTTTCTGCACTCTCAAGTGCCGACAAAAGCTCACTTGAGAATCCGAAATTTCCCGCCATGAACTCCTCTTCCTTCTCCGGTCGGTTTACACCTGCCAGATGAAAAACAAAGTCGCATTCACGGGCAAACTCCGAAAGCTTTTCCTTCGGTGTATCAATGTCAAATTCAAGGATTTCAATATCCGAATCAATTCCTCTTGTTTTATCCTTTCCGTCACGGATGTTTTTTAAGGTTTCCACAAGGTTTTTACCGACAAACCCCTTTGCGCCTGTTACCAATACTTTCATTTCAAATCCCCTATAAACTCTTTTTTAAGCCTACCGATTCGCAATGCCTTGCAAATTCACTGACTGCGTCTGTATCAACACTTTGTTTTTGCATAGTGTTGAGCACCTTCTTGCGCTTAAATAACAGTTTTTCTGCCGCTCTTATTACAATATATACCGGATATAAAACCGGTGCTTTGTTCAACACGGGATATATCAGCTTCATATTCTTGAGTGTCGGGAAAAATATTCTAAATATTCGCTTTATCTTCGCTGATTTATAACCCCCGTCTCCCGAGCTTGTATAAATCTCGGACACTTCAAGCCTCTCAATCTTGCCGAAGTTTCCACCGCTTAAAATATACTCAGACATTGTATCCAGAAGCCCGGTTGACTCAGCACCCTCAAACCAAACTTTTGAAAGAGCAGAAATATTATCCCTGAATTCAGCTATCCCGAGTTTTTCCAACTGCTCTTTTATATAGTGCTTAGCCTCATCCGAAAAATCAAACTTTTGCTCAAGAATCCATATATCTGCCACCTGGCGTACGCCTATTCCCGTCTTCTGATAATGCTTTGCGGCGTGCACAACATTATATACATAAAAATCTTCTGCCGACATCTCATAAATGTGTTCAGAATTTTCCTTTTTCTTTGCAAGTCTCCAGCCATCGCCGTAGTATGCAAAAAGGTCACGGTTATAGTCGGGCACAAGAGTTTTGTGGAGCTCAACAGTTATGACCTCCTTATCTGTAAAGACAAACTCGTGAGCACTCTCAAGCTTAAACTTCAGGCCATACTTTTCCATTATAGCCTTTGCATCATCATATCTGTCAAGCTTTATTAAAATATCGACATCGCACATCGAGCGCATGTCGGCTGACGGGTAGTAGTTTTTCATAATGTACCCTTTTAATGGCATAGCTTCAATGCCACTCTTTTCAAACTCAGCCAGGACTGCACCAATTCTTGTCTCCTGATTTGTACCTTTGAAAATATTCAAAAGCTGCTCTTTCCGGAACTTATCCTGAACATCCTTCGGCATTGCCGGGATTTTCGGCAGAGCATAGGCAATAAGCCCTGCAATGCTATGCGCTTTTGCAAGGTCAAAAAACTCCTCCCAGTCAAACTCCGCATCGGGCGAAAATACAACTTCTCGTCCTGCGATTACCGCAGCTACCGAATCACAAAGCAGCTTGTATGAATCCTTCATAAAATCATTCCTCAATCGTTTTCTGTTGACTCAAGCTCATCTTTAATATACTTTAAGCTCAACATTTTTTCTATAACCTCATCAACCGACAGTCTCTCGGTATTGTTTGAGTTGAATTCACTGAGCGGATTCAGTTCAACCGAACCGCCCTTGAAATATTTATCATAGTTAAGATCACGCTTATCACACGGCACACGGTAGAAATCACCCATATCGGTTGCATGAGCACATTCTTCGTTGGTAAGGAGTGTTTCATACATCTTCTCGCCGTGTCTTATGCCGATAACCTTGATTTCGGTATTGTTTTCCTTGTCAAAGAGTGCCTTTACTGCCTTTGCAAGCACCTCGATTGTACAAGCAGGGGCTTTCTGTACCAGAATATCACCACTCACACCGTTTTCGAATGCAAACAACACAAGGTCAACTGCCTCTTCCAATGACATAATAAATCTTGTCATTTCAGGATCGGTTATCGTGATAGGCTCACCCTTTTTAATCTGCTCAATCCAGAGAGGTATTACCGAGCCACGAGAACACATAACATTTCCGTAACGTGTACAACAAATCATAGTCTGATCGGGAGAAACCGTTCTTGATTTTGCAACAACAACCTTCTCCATCATAGCTTTTGATGTACCCATCGCATTTACAGGATAGGCAGCCTTGTCTGTTGATAAGCAGATTACCTTTTTAACGCCCGCCTCAATCGCAGCTGTCAGGACATTATCTGTGCCGATTACATTTGTCTTTACCGCCTCTATCGGGAAAAACTCACAAGACGGCACCTGCTTCAAGGCTGCTGCATGGAATATGTAATCAACACCGTGCATAGCATTTTTCACACTCGCCAGATCCCTGACATCGCCTATGTAGAACTTGAGCTTCTGACTAGCTTCAGGATTTTTCGCCTGATATTCGTGGCGCATATCGTCCTGCTTTTTCTCATCTCGTGAAAAGATTCTGATTTCGCCAATATCGGTATCTAAAAATCTGTCTAAAACTGCGTTGCCAAACGAACCGGTACCACCGGTTATAAGTAAGGTTTTTCCTTTGAACATTTTCAATTTCCCCTTCTGATAGATTTTTAAGTGGTTATTGTTATTCTGATATAATTACTTCCATACTTGATTCACTCACCGCTTTCGTGCGATTGAATTTCGCCATCATCAGGAATCCGCAGGATAGTATGTACATCCCTTGCGACCCCGATACAAGCGCCGCTTCAAATATACCCGATATAAGAACCGAATAGAAGGCCAAAATACCCGTCATCTGATAATCATATTTTACTTTTTTCCCAATATCGTTTATAACCATATTGAAAAACCAGATATAAATCAAAAAGGTCGAAATTCCGTATCCAACAAGAACATCAAGGTGAATATTATGTCTTTGTCCCATACCCATCAATTCATCATAATACTGTCCAAAAATTGGATTATCCTTAATGATTTTAAAACAATTTTCCCAAATGATAACTCGTGATGTGAGACTCTTTCCTTCCGAAACCATAAAATCAAAATAATCTGCAATCGGACTGTCTATATATGCCAAATATACTATCGCAAATATTAATGGAAATATTACTATCCAGAATGTCAAACTCGGATGGTATTTGTTTCTTGCAAAGGCATTCATTACCAAAAAGAACAAAACTGCAATTATACAACTTCTTGCCTTGGTAAGCCAGATAAAATATATCAAAACACCCAACAGTACCAGATACACAAACTTAAGCAAGCTGTTTTTTACGTAGTCCCTTGCCTGCCAGACACAGAGAAAAACATTCAAAAGTGTCATCCCCGTCATGTTTGGATTTCCCAAATTGAAGGTCAGCGCTCCCGACATATACCCTTCAATAGGTAACCCTTTTTCCGCAAAATACGCCACAACGAACATTACTCCCAATGCTACACCGCAAATATGCAGACTCTTTATCATCATCTCGTTTACTTCACTTATCAGAATCCAATATAGGAAGCTTATAGTTGAAATGAACATAATCCACTTTTTCATATAATCAAAAGAAACCGTATAGGAAGCCGATACCATCGCAATATAGCTCAGAAATATTACACCAAGCCAGATAAACATGGCCTTTTTGTTAACATTACTGGTTATTGTTGTGAAGATCAGCATTGCTATCAGGATAAAGTTACCTGAAATAACAAGACTCGCAACATTATTTACTTCCCATACAGTACTGAAAACTGCAAGGAAAACACATACCACCTCAAGAACAAATATACTGTTTACAATTTTAGACCTGAGGCTCGAAAAACCATCATTCATTTTAAAAAACCTATCCTTATACTATTTATTTTCTGCCGTATTTTTCAAAAAGTTCTTTATAAACCGCAAGATACTTTTCGCCCATTATTTCTTTTGAGTATACTTTTTGGGCAGCTTCTGCAATTTCATTAGAATCAACATCTCTTGCGAGCCATTTTTTTACCACATCCACCATTGCATCCATATCTGCAAATCCCACAAACTCCGAATATTCAGGAATTGCAATACTCTCTGGGCCACCGGCTTTGAATCCGACAACCGGAGTTCCGCATGCAAGGCTCTCTGCCACCGGCATTGAGAATGTTTCTCTTTTGCTTGTTATAACTGTAAGGTCCGCCATGGAATAATAATCAGCTAAAACATCCTGATTTTCCACTCTGCCAACATATATGATATTGGCAGGAAGCTCGACCTTTCCGGCACCTGAGCCTATCAAAATAATCTTAACCTTTTCCTTTTTAAGTCTTTCTGCGAGTGCAATCACATATTCTCCACCCTTTAGCGGATTAGAAAAACCCGCAGTAACATGCACTATAACCTTTTCATCAGATATTCCGTGCTTTTTCTTTAAGTGGTCTGCATCTTTTTTCTTAAACACAGAAGTTTCAAGCCCGTTTGTAACGGTAGTATGTCTGTGTCCTGCAAGAATCGGCGACTCCTCTGCCCGCATCTGTATGTATTTTGAAACCGATGTTGCATAAAGTTCTTCGAATCCATCGAAAGCAGCTTTCAGCTTTTTCCATGCAGAAGCTGTTGTATCACGAAAATATGAATGAGTTGACCACAATCTCGGGCAGTTCCCGCATCCCGTCTTCCACTTCATGCACGTATCGGAATAATAACAATTTCCCGTATAGAAAAACTCTGCATGAGATGTTAAAACTGTGGGTATATGATTCTTCTTCAGATAATTTAAAAGCGTATAGTAATTCACAAAGAACCCATTTATGCAGTGCAGATGAACAATGTCCGGCTTTTCCTTTTTTATAACCCGGATAACCTGCCTTGTTCCGTTATGGCAACCGCCGAATTCATAACCACGAAAGCGTGAAATTACATTATTGAGCTTTCCCGAAAACTCGCTCGATACTCTGTAGACGCCTTCCTCTTTTATGGTCTTTCCTCTGCCATAGCATACAACCGACTCTATGCCCTTGCTTTTCAGGAAGACATGAGTATCGTTTACAATCTTACCGGTACTGCCGGTTTTGTAAACACAGTTGATTTGTAAAACTTTCATTCTCAACATCCTCCCCTTCTGCATCCTACCCTTATCCAAAAAGGGTAAATTTGCACATAATAAACCTAATATATTATATAACTTTTTATCTCTTTTGTCAACACCTTTTACAGCTATCTGGTGTTGCCAAATACTACTTTTCATATGTTTGCATCAAAAAACCGATTCGTTTATTTCGAATCGGTTTTGCTTACGGTAGAACGATTTTTTTCATTTTTTATCTATTCCCCAGCCATCAATACCACTATCCTTTATAGCGGTAAAAAGCCTTCTTTTGAATCCGGCATTGGTGGTCTTATCGATATGTGCAATAAGCTCCTTCATTTCCTCACGTTTTGTGTTTCCATCAGCCGGGCATTTGTTCTTCAGAACAGGTATGTCGTGGCGTTTTAACACTCCCTTTATATCACCCTCTCTTGCATAAATAAGCGGTCTTATCTGATAAATCCCGCTTCTGTCAAGAAAGGTCACGGGCGAAAAACAGTTTATTCTTCCCTCATAGACCATGCTCAGGAAAAATGTCTCCAAAACATCGTCGTTATGATGCCCAAGTGCTACTTTGTTGCAACCTTTTTCAATCGCAAAATCATTGAGAGCTCCACGGCGCATCTTTGCACAAAGAGAGCAAGGATTTTTCTCTGCACGGTCATCAAATATTATCTCGGCGATATTGGTGTATTTTACTTTGTGCTCAACACCAAAACTCTCACAATATTCCCGTATTTTTGTATAGTCAAGATTATACCCCATATCAAGCGTCAGACCCAACACGGTAAACTTTTTCGGGTAGTATCTGCTCAGTGATGCCAATGCTCCCAATAGCACAAGGCTGTCCTTACCGCCCGAAATCCCGACCGCAATCCTGTCGCCCTCTGAAATCATCTCATAATCTTCAACGGCTTTTCTTACACTGCTTATAATTCTTCTCATCGGTAACCCTTTACTTATTCCCCAGCATTTCCTTGTTCTTCCAGATATAATCAATACCCGAAATGATTGTGATTGCAGTCGATATCCAGATAAGAATATCGGTAATAAGCTGCGCGGTCACTTCAGGGAATGCAGGATTTAAAAGTACAATCGCCGCAACAATCGCTACCATCTGCATAACTGTCTTGATTTTACCGAGCATACTTGCCGCAATAACCTTGCCGTCAGAACCTGCAATCATTCTTATTCCTGCAACGGCGAACTCTCTTGCCATAACAATCATAACCGGCACCGAGCTTACCGCTCCTTTTTCGAGCAGCACCAAAAACGCCGCTGTTGTCAGCATCTTATCGGCAAGCGGGTCCATAAACTTACCAAAGGTCGTAACCTGGTTATAATGGCGTGCGATATACCCATCAATCCCGTCGGTTGCCGATGCAATAACAAACACCACAAGTGCCGCAATCTGGCATCTTAAATCATCAATCAAAAGCAATGCCATAAAAATCGGCACAAGTAAAATTCTCAAAATCGTAATCTTATTTGCGGTTGTCATATTCATCATCCTTTCTTAACTCTGCCGGTCAGGTCATACTCTGATGCATCGAGGATTTCAACTTTAACTATATCTCCCGAAAAGAGTTCATCCTCCGATGCAACATACACAAGCCCGTCAACACCTATACTGTCGCCTCTGCTTCTGCCGTAGTACATAAAGTTTTCCATGTCATAGCCCTCGATTATTACTTCCTGTACCGAGCCGATTTTCTTTTGATTGTTCTCAAGCGATATCCCTTGTTGCAGACTCATAAGTCTGTCCTGACGCTCAAGCTTTATCTCATCGTCGATCTGATCCTCGAATTCCGCAGCAGGTGTGTCCTCCTCTTTCGAGTATGCAAATACACCCATTCGGTCAAATCTTATATCTTCTACGAACTTATAAAGCTCCTCAAATTCCTCTTCAGTTTCACCCGGGAAGCCTGTAATAATCGATGTTCTGATGGTAGCATCAGGCATATATCGCCTTATCATTTCAATCTTTTCGATTGTTTCCTCTCTTGTTGTACGCCTTGCCATTCTGCGGAGGATTCGGTTATTTATATGCTGAATCGGCATATCGATATATCTGCAGATTTTCGGGTTCTCTGCCATCACCTTTATCAAATCCTCGGTAACAGCTTCAGCATAGAAATAATGCACCCTTATCCACTTGATTCCCGAAACCTTGACAAGCTCTGTCAATAGCTTATCAAGCGACGGCTTGCCATATATGTCTTTGCCGTATCGTGTAGTGTCCTGCGCAATCAGAATCAACTCCCTGACTCCGTTCTCTGCCAACTTTTCAGCCTCTGCCTTTATATCCTCAATTCTGCGGCTTCTGAACTTTCCCCTGATCATCGGTATCGCACAATAGGTACAGTTGTTGTCGCAACCGTCGGCAATCTTTAAGTATGCGGTATACTCGGGAGTTGTCAGAACTCTTGGCAACCCTTCGCAAGGCGTAAAGTCCTTGTTACCGCAGGATATTACCTTTTCTCCCTTTAGTGCATCATCAATCGCATCTGCGATTTTATGAAAATCACCCGTACCAAGCACAACATCAACCTCGGGAAGCTCTTTCGCGAAATCCTTCCAGTATCTCTCGGCAAGGCATCCTGTCGCAACCAAAAGCTTACATTTACCTGACTTATACTCTGCCATCTCAAGGATATTTTCAATCGACTCCTGCTTTGCAGACTCGATAAATCCACAGGTGTTAACTATCAGTATATCGGCATCCTCCGGCTCACCGACAAGGTTGTAGCCTCGTTCTTTCAAAATACCGAGCATAATCTCTGCATCGGTCTGATTTTTGGCACAACCGAGCGAAATCATTCCAACATTCAAACTCATTCTTCTTCCTCCGCCTGCAACCTCTCGATTACAGTTTTTATCTCATCATAGCCGTAACCCTTGTATGCAAAGTACCTTACGGCCTTTTCTATGTTCTTTCTCTCAAAGTTTCCACCGAGCTTTTTTCTCACCAACGGCTCAAGGGCATCCTCTTCGTCCCATTCCTCCTCGACAAGCACCTCTTCTATAATATCACGGTCTATTCCCTTTTTCAAGAGCTCGCTTTTTATTCTCCTCTTGCCGAACTTTTTTGCATTTTTTAATTCACGAAGATAGAGCCTTGCAAACTCCTCGTCGTTTAAGAACCGATACTCGGTGAGGAACTCGACCACCTTGTCGATGTTCTCCTCTTGGGCTCCTGCACGGGCAAGCTTCTGGCGCATCTCACGCTCGGAATGAACACGGAACTCCAGAATCCTCAACGCCTTGTTTTTAGTCTGCTCGAAATTGAGCACCTTTTTTTCCATATATTCCCTCTATATTCTGAAATAGTCAAACAACTGACCGAAGTCAACGCCTGCTATAACCTTGTTTTCATACTTGGATGACAGGTTGTGGTACCCCGACTGTATCTGCTCCGACTGTATGCCGTACTTGGTCGACATATATGCCTCAAGATATGCAGACAAGTGGTCACAACCTCTTATAATCTCGCCGTCAATCGGGGTGAACTCCCGGGAGTTATATTTTTCGTTTATCTTGTCCGATGTGACATGGCAAATCTCTCCGTCAAGCATCACTCTTGATGTAAACTCATCCTGCATAAAGTACTCAAGCTCTGCTTGCCACTCCTTCGGGATAAGCGGATAAATCTTGTCCCTTACTTCCTTTTCTTCAATCTCTTTTATCAGGGCATCAAGACCCGAAACCGATGCCTTGATTGGCGATACAATATCCCTTGTCATAGCCTCGGGAAGGTCATGGAAGAGTGCCGCAAAGAAGTTGTTCTCAAGACGCTTATCGCAAGCATCAATCTCTAATGAACAGAGATACGAAAGGATTGCCACAACCATCATATGCCCCATAACAAAGGTCTGCGGCATTCTGACGGCACGGCTCCAACGCTGCTGGAAACGGAGCTTTCCGATGAGCGACAAAAACTCATTCAAGCCTCTGTCGTTTGAGAACTTCTCAAATCCCGGGAAAGTGTTGCAACGCTTTAAGTCCCTCTCCATTTCATACTTTACATCATCTATTCCAAAGGTTTCGGAGTTTAGCGGATAGATAACCTTAAACTCCCAGTCGCTCGCATAATAGTGCCCTGCCTTTAAGATTTCCTTTTCCTTTTTCGCATACTCGGGGTTCATAAAATACTCTGCCATTTTATCGTAAAAATCGCCCTTTAACCCCACAAGCTGACCCTTCAACTCATCAAGCACCCATCTGTTAATCTGCGGTCCTTTTTCCTTCATAAGACTGTAGTAAACAGGCGGCTTGATGTCGGTGAGGATTACTCTGTGCAAGAATTCAAATATTCCACCCTCTAAAAGCTTCAATCGGCTGTAACCTTCACCCTCGCATCTTCCCAACACATAGGCATAAAACATCTTGTGCGCCTGCTTGTCAAGCTCGGTAAAGCCGAAAGACGGACGGATGTGGTCATTCCAACGCTGAATTGAAACAGCCTCAAATATAAGCGATATCAACGATTTTCTTATCATATTTTTGCTCCTTTTCCTTTGTCCCTGGTTTATGTAAAAACCCTTATCCTCTTACATATTCTATAAGGCCTGCAATCTGCGAACGGTCGCAGAAATCACCGTCGGCATCACAAAGCTCAACCAAAAGCTTTTCCATCTCGGTCGGCTCCTTTTTTGATTGCATAATCTTTTTGAGACTCTTTAGTGCCGTACGGTGGACAACGCTCAACTCATCCAGTACCATTTTACCCATAAAATTAAAGACCTTAACACCCTCGGGCACACCGTTTTTGAAATTCTTTTCGATAACAAGCTTATCATAATAGTCACGGCAATCAAGTGGCGTGATACCGGTTGAATATACCGCAATCTTCTTACCCGAAAGCTTTTCGATGTTTCTTGTGATAAGGCTCACGCCGCTTATAATCTCGGCATAAAGCCCACCACCGTATATAATTGTATCGTATTTTTCAAGTTCATCTGCTGTTATGGTTTTAGCATCTGCCACCCTGCAGTCAAGCTCTTTTCCTATCCACTCGGCATATGTTTTGGTTGAACCGTATTTTGTTTTGTACACAACAATTGCATTCATGGCAATAACCTCCTTTATTTTAGTGGTTAATATATTAGACTTTTTGATGGATTATGACAGGAAGTTTCATGAAACTCGTTTATGCGGAATATAAGGTTTAGATATAAACCTTTCAAGGGCTCCCTTGTGTAAAGGGAGCTGTCAGCGTAGCTGACTGAGGGATTGTATTTGCTTTGTTTATTCACAACCCCTCCGAGTTGCTTCGCAACCCACCTCCCCTTACACAGGTGAGGCTTTTCGGCAATATTCGACATCCTTTATATGCTCGTGTTACAATAGGGACAAAAAAATATATGCTTTTTTGTCCCTTATATTATAGCACATATGGTTAAATTTTTCAATATAACCGGGACATTTTGATGTACTACAACGAAATTTTTGTTTAGAGTGACATTTGTTTATAAGAAAAATCAATGTTTGTATCGTTGAAATTCCACCTGATTTCAATCTTTTTCCCATCATAAACATAAATCGTTTTGATTAGTGCTTTCATCATTTCATTTGTGTATTCTTCAATGTCTGCAAATTTTTCAAACAGGGCAATGCGTTTACTTTCTTCTGCTGATATAGAATCAATGCTATACCTATCTATTTCTTCTTCACGAATACGAATACCTTCTTCTATATCTTTTTTTCTTTTATAAAACTCATCTTCTGTCAGTTGCTTTTTTGTGAGCTTTATATACGAATCAACCTTTTCCTGCTTAAATTCGCTAATTTCTTTATTAAGAAGTTGTATTCTGCGTTCATATGTTGTCAGTTCACCTTGCACAGTCGGTACCTCCTTTCTTGATTTTTATTATACTCGCTCTTGGTAAACATACTGTTGACCAAACAAAAAGTTTTTAAAAAAATATTTGTTTTATCCGTTTTCATAAGTGTTCTCCTTTCTTTTTCGTTCGGAAAACACTCATGGTGGAGCACGGATATTGCATAAAAGAAAAAGGACAGTCAACATCCCATCTGACGGATATTTACTGTCTCTGATATTATATTTGTATCTGTATTGTCTTTTTATTTTTATCTCCATAGGCAATACCTCGTAAGTCAAAACAGCAAAAAGCACCGCAGCTAATATTGCCGCAGTGCAATTACATTGTGTTTTAATTTACGAAATATTTATTTTGTTACCTACAGATTAAAATCGAAAATGATACTGCAACGGCAATATATTTGTGTAATTATTAGATTCTCTTTCAATTACATTATTTGTCACAGTATCACGTCCTTTATTTTATATATCCAACATCCATTTTGACATCACCCTCAAGTACAAATTACAATACAAATTCATTCAATCCAGCAGATACATAATATTCTTTACCGTTTATCTTGAGTGTATATGGTTCATTTGATTTAACCCGGCATTTTTTTTCGAAGGCTTTAATGTCGGTTATCACACTGCCAAAACGTAGATTCTTTATACCTGTTTCCCCTTTAAATGAGTCAAATTTTTCCCATTCTACTATCTTTTTAAAAGCATCTATATTATGAAAACCAAGAACAAATTCTATGTAAATTGATATTGGGCCCAATGCCGACCACCCGCAGAAATCAGGTCGCACATATTCATTGGTGCCGTAATCGTTGACAGCAGGTTTAAATTCTTCAGGTGAATAACATTCCCATATTGTATGGGGTTCAAATTCAATATAGGTTTTGTACATATGCTCAAACAGTTTATAGGCTGCATCATGAGCCTCCTTGTACAAACCGTAATTCGCCAGCCCTTTAAGTGCTGCATAGGCTGTAGGGAGCCACACAGAACCTCTCCAGTATTCACCATTGGACTTGTAATCGTTGTCACTTCTTGAAAGAGATACCAAAGGAACTATTCCACCAAAAGTATCAGGGTTTGACAAGTGCTTCGCCAGGCACCATGCCTGTTTTTCCGATGCAACCTCCGCAGTCAGTGCCCAATACGAAGCAATCGACATGATTTTGTAAAATTCATGAGTATTACAGTCAATATCATAATAAAACTCATCCTCATTATCCCAATAAAGTCTGTTTATAATTTCCTTCTTTTCCAGATATCGTTCGTTCCACTCTGTCATCTGTTTTTTATCATCTACTATCTCAAACAATTTTGAAATACTCTTGGCTGCAAGCGCCTGTTGACATATAGCATCTAACCATAACATATTGGGATTGTTGGGGCGTTTTTGTTGAGCGTGCTCGCCCGTTCTTCCCCTCGGAGTATTATCCATACCGGAGCACCCGCCCTCCCATTTATAACCATCCTTTTCGGCAATGAGCTTGGTTGGCAGAAGCACGCCGTTAAGCCTTATGGGTTCACGCAGATTTTCCATCCATTCATAATGTTTCTGTAAAAATTTATGCTCATACAAAAGCTCTTTAATATAATCAACATCACCGCTCATAAGCGCATTTTCGTATTCTACCCATGCAAAAAGCGGTGGATTGTCAGCAATATGTACCTTAATTTCGTAAGGATTTCCGGGAACAGCTCTGGTCCAGTCCGGCTCGTGTTCCGGTGCAATAACCTTTGGTAATTGTTTGCCTTTATATAGTACCTCATAGAAGTTATTAAGCGTTTCAACACCCGGGAAAGCTTCTCTTGCATATTTGCAGAAAAGTGACATAAAACACGAGTCCCATATCCACACTTGTGTTTCGCAAAAAGCTTCATCCATATATGGTGTTTGAGGCATCCCGTCAATACTTTTTATGTGTGCGTGGGCAAGCTCCCAAGCTTTTTCATAAAACTCTAAATATTTAGGATTGTCTTCGCAAATTGGAATTGGAATAAATTTCCTCCAATTTTCCCCTCCAAAATTTTGCTTCATAAATACATCTCCTATATTATTTTTTGTAAATTTCTATAGCAAACCAATTGTAAATAACACAAATATAAATAAATACGCTTTATAGTGCACTTTGTGTATCGTTTGGATCTCCGTTTATTGCAAGGTCATATTCCTCTGACCAGTCGAGGTCTCTGTATTCTGCGGCTCTGTCATCTTTTTCGATGAAGTCCATAAGCAAATCAAGCATTTCTTTTGTCCAAGTGTTTTTATCAATCTCAGCAGTTGTAAACTTGTTAAGGCTTATCATTTCAAAACCAAACAGGTCTTTTACCTGAGTCTTGGCAGCACCCCCAACAACCTCTGCTACCAGGTGACTCGGTATAAACAAAACTCCACCACCGGCACCAAAAACAACATCTCCTGGAAGGCATATCGCATTACCGATTCTTGTTGCTGTGTTATATCCTGTCATAATAAAATCACGTATCGGAGTCGGGTCAATACCTCTGTAATACACCTGTGTATCCTCAACCTTTTTCATCTGCTCGGTATCTCTTATGCCGCCCCATATTACAGCACCGCCATTTTCATTTTTTGTTTTATTTTTAAGTGCAGTTGTAAGATTTCCACCAAGATAAGTTCCTTTATAAATTTTATCATACATATCAATTACCGGCACATCGTATTCATACAAATTATCAATTACCCACTGATTGTATGTCCCCGTTCTTCCTTCGCTTTTACCTATATCCTTTGTCACCTCATCAAGGTCAGGACGAAATGGACAATAGGTAGCAGTTACAGCGCGTCCTATAAGCTTTCTTCCATCATCATGCAAAGTGTGTAGTCTTCCCTCAAACTGACTTTCATAGCCTTTCACAAATATTGGTTTCCACACTTCTTCAAGTGTAAGAGTTTTAAGCGCCTTTAAATATTTTTCTTCAACCTTCGGTCTTCCATCAGGAAGTCTTTCGCCTTTCCATTGTGGGGTTGATGCTATAATTTCTTCCCTGTCATTAAAATGCATATATATTTCTTCCTTCCTTTTATAAACTCATTCCACCATCTATTTTAATTTCTGAACCTGTTATATATCTCCCCTCATCAGAACACAAAAGGAGTACCGCAGGACTTATATCCTCAGGCTTACCTATATACCCACAAGGTATACTGCTTTCTACTATTTGCTTAAAAGCTTTATCGCGAAATGCTTCTGCGTTTCTTGGGGTGTTAATGGCTCCCGGGGCAATATTATTTATTGTTACACCAAATAGCGCAAGCTGTGGTGCAATATTTTGAACTAACTTAAACTGCGCCGCTTTCGATACTCCGTAGAGAGCCAGTTCAGGATGTTGATTGTATTGATTTACACTTCCAATAGTAACAATTCGTCCCCAGCCTTTATTTTTCATACCCTTTGCATACTTCTTTATCATAAAGTATATACTTTTTAC
>JAZPZI010000007.1:0-2060 GCA_045544615.1 Clostridia bacterium | reverse complement strand
CCGTTCCATATCTCATCAATCGGTTTGCGTTTACTTTTAAACATATCTTTGCGGAACTTATCGTCTGCGACCTTTGCAATGGCAATCATTATGACAAAATCAAGACCGTTATAGGTTGGCTCATCAGGTTTGCCGATACCGAACCACAATGCACCAATTCCAAGAGAAGCAAGATATAGGTCAAGCTGTTCACCGATATAACCGATATTTTGCAGATAATTATCTTTTTTCTCGCTATATAATAAGATGCAATATTCTTGCCCACGCCTGCAGGTGGTTTGATCGGCAGGTACAATACGGATAGCGGTCTGTATGCCGTTTATCAACGGCGTAAGATTGTTGTATTTTTCTTCGATGCTTTGTAGTTCATCAGGGTTTATATTGCCAATATCACGAAATATATGAAAGGATTTTCTTTTGAAAATCATAGAGTAAAGTTCTTTTTCCATAATGCATTCGCCTCCTAAAAACAAATATATTTTATCAAATCAAATTTTAAATGTCAACAAAAGTTAATGTAAAATATATATAATTTAATGTATAGCATTAAAAACATATTGACAAGCATTAAGGACTGTGTTATACTTATACCAACAAATCACTTTGGAGGTATGAGTAATGAAAGGTCTTAATAAACTCGGAAAGGTTATTACCAAAATTTTAGAAGTATTCCATTGGGTAGGTGCAATTTTAATGACAGCGGCCACCGTTTGTTCTATAGCAGCACCCGGCTGGGTAAAATACTTTGTCGGCTTTGATGCAAAGGATTGTTGCGGTGCAGAACTGAAGGTTTATGGCTTTGAGGTCAATGCTCCCGTTACCGATGGCAACACTGATATGTTGACGTTTATGCTCTTTGGCATTGGTGCAGTTATCATCCTTGCAGTTATGGCTATGGTATTTCGCAATCTTCATCTTATCTTTAAGAAGTCAGAAAATGCCACTCCGTTCCAAAAGGATAATATTCGCATGATGCGTGAAATTGGTATTTTCTCCATCGCTGTTCCTGTAATCGGATTCATTATGAGCGTAATAATTCGTTTGGTAACCGGTGTCGAAACAGCCGAACTCAGCATTGATACGGCGGGCATCTTTATGGGTATTATCATTCTCTGTCTGACACAATTCTTTGTTCACGGTGCTGAACTTGAAAAAGATGTAGACGGTTTGCTGTAAGGAGATTACTATGGGTAAAATAGTTCTCCGATTGGATAGAATGATGGTTGAGAGAAAAATGTCCTTAAATGAGCTTGCCGAGCGTGTGGGCATCTCCAACGTCAACCTTTCCAAAATCAAAAATAACAAAGTAACGGCGATTCGCTTTGCTACTCTTGCTGCGATCTGCGAGGTGCTTGATTGCGAAGCCGGGGATATTCTCGAATTTCAAAAAGAAGATTGATACAATGGCGTCGCAGAAATGCGGCGCGTTTTGCTTATTCTTCTGTTTTTGATACACCGAAAAGGATCCTTTGAAACTCATCTGACTGGACGTAATTCACGATGTCACCTTCAAAGTCATTGACTCGGAGCGCGAAGAGTAAATTACCGTCTTCACATTCACCGAGATCAAAATGGATTTCATAGTATTGTGTGGTCGGCTCGTCCGGCGAGTCGCTCCCCTTGTAAAGCACGTGATGTCCGAGCAACCCGTTGAATAATATCGGGGTGATTGCTGTCAGTCTGTTGAAATTGATGTATCCAAGAAAGTCTCTCTCGAAAAGATGATCAAGAGAGTTACATGACTTGTAACGACAGATGAGAAAATCAAAATTCAGGATCTTCGACCCGTCCTCGCTCACAAAAACAATACCATCCTCGTGGATTGTTTCCGGATTGCTCTCATAGTAGTATCCTTCCGGCGGGGAGAAGGAAAGCCCGTGCTTTTGAAATTTCCCGTTTACGATCTTTATCATTTTGCATTGTCCTTTCGTGACGAAAATTCTGGTATCTATATTGTACCGCAAAAATATGAACTTTTCGATGAGGTACACCTCATGTTTTCTGACAAAAATCGTACAACTGAAGGGAATCAAATGTCATTTTGGCAAAATGCATTGATT
>JAZPZI010000006.1:0-6135 GCA_045544615.1 Clostridia bacterium | reverse complement strand
TGGTGTCTTGGCTGCCACTTATGCGAATATAACTGTGCCTTTGCCAATTCCGGGCAAAGCGATATGGTAAAAGCCTTGAAAGATAAATCTATATTTCCAAGACTATGTGTTGAGGACAGCGGCAAAATCACTTATGCGGTTTCATGCAGACATTGTGAAGATCCTCTCTGTGTAAAGAGCTGTATTTCGGGTGCACTTTCAAAAAAAGACGGTGTAATTAAAATTAACAAAGATAAATGTATAGGCTGCCTTACCTGTATTTTGGTATGTCCTTACGGTGCACTGATGCAAGGAGAAAAAGGTGCAGTACAAAAGTGTGAGCTTTGTCTTGAAAACTCTTGCGGCTCTCCCGCTTGTGTTGCAGGCTGCCCCAACAGAGCACTTGTGTACGAAGAAAGAGGTGAGACTGAATGAAAAGCTATGTGATAATCGGTAACGGTGTTGCTGCCGCAGGCTGTATTGAAGGCATCAGAAGCGTTGATAAAGATACAAAAATCACAGTAATATCTGCTGAAAACCATCCTGTTTATTGCAGACCTCTTATTTCATACTATCTTGAAAATAAAACAACACTTGATAAAATGAGCTACAGAGATGCAGACTTTTATGAAAAAAATAAATGTGATGTCATTTATGGAAAGCAAGCTGTAAAGATTGATAAAGACGGCAAAAGTGTAACCTTGGATGATGCTACGAATATAAAATATGATTCTTTATGTATTGCATCAGGTTCCTCTCCGTTCATTCCGTCCTTTGCAGGACTTGAAACAGTGCAAAATAAATTTTCGTTTATGACAATAGACGATACGCTCGCACTTGAAAAAGCAATTACAAAAGAGTCAAAGGTGCTGATTATAGGTGCCGGTCTTATAGGACTTAAATGCGCAGAAGGTATTTTGGAAAAGGTTGCAAAAATAACTGTATGTGATTTATCTGACAGAATACTTTCAAGTATTTTAGATGACGAATGTGCAGCTATCATGCAAAAGCATCTGGAAGAGCATGGAATAAAATTTATGCTTGATGATACAGCTGAAAGCTTTGACATAAATACAGCTAAAATGAAAAGCGGTGCATCCGTAGATTTTGATGTTCTCGTTCTTGCAGTCGGTGTAAGAGCCAATACAAACATTTTTAAAGATGCAGGCGGCGATGTAAACCGTGGTATCATTATTAACGACAAGATGCAGACTAATATAGTCGATATTTATGCCGCTGGCGATTGCAGCGAAGGTAACGATATTACCCTTGGACAGAAAAGGGTTCTTGCTATCCTTCCCAACGCTTATATGCAAGGCTTTTGTGCCGGTGCTAATATGGCAGGCTGCAACTCGCTGTTTGACAATGCAATTCCAATGAACTCTATCGGCTTCTTCGGACTTCACGCAATGACAGCAGGAAGCTATTATACAGAAAAAGAAGGCGGAAGCGTTTATGAAGAAAAGGGCGAAAACAGCATAAAGAGACTGTATATGAAGGACGGAGTTCTTACCGGATATATTATTATCGGTGATGTAAATCGTGCCGGAATATATACTTCACTTGTAAGAGAAAAGACGTCACTTGACACAATAAATATGGATATGCTCAAAAAAAATCCGTCACTTGCGATGTTTTTTCCTGAAATCCGTAGAAAAAAACTCGGAGGTGTGATATAATATGAATATAAATGCAAAAAATGTCGATTTTAAGAATTTAAATGAAGCTTTACGATCAGCAGGAACTGAGTGCGAAATTTCTTCATGCCTCGGTCAGCGATTCATTGCATCCGGATTGTCAGACAAAAAGATTACCATAAACGGCATCCCTGGAAATGCACTCGGTGCATATCTTAACGGTGCAACCATTGAAGTTATGGGTAATGCACAAGATGCAGTCGGTGATACAATGAATGACGGTGAAATCATAGTTCACGGAAATATCGGTGATGCCGCAGGCTACGCAATGCGTGGCGGAAAAATATTTGTAAAAGGCAACGCAGGATACCGTGCAGGAATTCATATGAAAGCTTATAAAGAAAAACAACCGGCACTCGTTATCGGCGGCAAAGCAGGAAGCTTTTTAGGCGAGTATCAGGCAGGCGGCACAATAATCGTTCTCGGTCTTACCGATGATGAAAAACCTATTGTCAGCAACTTTCCCGGAACAGGAATGCACGGCGGCAAAATGTTTCTCCGCTCCTCCTGCACCGGAATCAGGTTCCCAAGCCAGGTTCACGCACGATGTGCTACCGATGAGGATTTGCAGGATATCAAAGAATATATAAAAGAATTCTGCAAATATTTCGGATATGACGAAAGCGAAATTTTAAATTCTGATTTTACGCTCATTACACCTGACAGTAAAAATCCATATAAGCAGATGTATGTTGCGAATTAGGAAAGGAATGTTGAGTTATGAAGTATTCAGCACAAGAAGTTATTCAATATGTTAATGAGGAGGATATAAATTTTATACGCCTTGTCTTTTGCGATGTCTACGGCAGACAAAAAAGTATATCCATAATGCCCAGCGAGCTTTCTCGTGCTTTTGAATATGGAATCGCTTTTGATGCTTCTTCCGTCGGCGGATTCGGTGATGAAGCGCACTCGGATTTATTCCTACGCCCAGACCCCGAAACACTTGCACAAATTCCGTGGCGTCCTGAAAATGGTCGTGCTATCCGTATGTTCTGTACCATTACAAAACCAAACGGAGAAATTTGCGAATATGACACTCGAAATATATTAAAAAAAGCTATTGCAGATGCAAATAAATCAGGTGTTGAGTTTTCCTTCGGTTCAGAGCTTGAATTTTATCTTTTTAAGCTTGATGAAAAAGGTAATCCAACCAAGGAACCATATGACAACGCAAGCTATATGGATATGGTACCGGAGGACAGATGCGAAAACATTCGCCGCGAAATCTGTCTTGGTATGAAAATGATG
Organism: Clostridia bacterium; assembly: GCA_045544615.1. Lineage (GTDB taxonomy): Bacteria > Bacillota > Clostridia > UBA1381 > UBA1381 > CAKSFT01. Next base: position 3,208 of record JAZPZI010000006.1, on the reverse strand, counting down.
GGCATTCATCCGGAAAGTTCACATCACGAGGAGGGACCCGGCCAAAATGAAATTGATTTCCGTTATTCTGATCCTCTGACTGCTGCCGATGATGCTATGGCTTTTCAGGTAATTGTTAAAACCATAGCACGAAGAAACGGACTGTATGCTGACTTTTCTCCAAAACCTATTGCCGATAAAGCCGGCAATGGACTGCACATAAATATGTCAGTTAAAAATGATAATAATCATATCTTGTTGCCACAGATGCTTGCCGGAATAATGGAGTATATTCAGGAGCTTACGGTATTTTTAAATCCGGTGAAAGAGTCTTATTTGAGATTTGGTCAATCCAAAGCTCCAAAATACATTTCGTGGTCGGGCGAAAACCGTTCGCAGCTAATCCGTATTCCTGCAGCAAGCGGTGAATACAGACGTGCAGAGCTTCGTTCACCAGATCCGACAACTAATCCTTACCTGGCATATGCACTGCTTATTTATGCAGGTCTATACGGAATTGAAAACAAACTTGACCTGCCACCTGCTGCCGAAATAAACTTCTTTAAAGCAGATAAAACAACCGCAAGACAGTATAAGGAGCTTCCCGATACCTTAGAAGAAGCAAAGGCACTGGCACAAAAAAGCGAGTTTATAAAAAAGCATCTGCCGGAATCAATTATTAACATCTACTGCAAGTAACATGAAATTTTAGTGAAGGAGGTAATTTAAATGGATTTTAAAGAGCAAGTATACAGCGTACTATTTATATCTGCTGCTGAAAAATTCAACACCTCCGTTTCAGAATTGTTACCCGATTACAGATACCATCCCGTGCATTTTGCAGCGAGTATCAGTGCTGCAAAGCGTGCATTGATAGAACGGGAATTTGATTTTATAATTATAAACTCTCCTCTTCCCGATGAGGACGGTATACGATTTTCCATTGATGTTTGCAACAACAAAAAATCGGTTGTTATGATTATGGTCAGAAGCGAGCTTTATCATTCTTTTTATGACAAAGTATCTTCTCACGGCGTATATCTTTTGTCAAAGCCAACATCCAAGCCAATTGTCAGCACTGCTCTTGACTGGATGGCTACCACGAGAGAACGATTGAAAAAGCTTGAAAAGAAAACTCTGTCACTTGAAGAAAAAATGCAGGAAATCCGTATAGTAAACAGAGCAAAGTGGTTACTTATTACCGAACTGAAAATGACTGAAACGGATGCACACCGTTATATAGAAAAACAGGCTATGGACAGATGTGTTTCAAAAAAAGAAATCGCAGAGGAAATAATAAAAACTTACGCATAAAAGGACGAAAATACATGTTTAACTCAGATAATTTATCAATAAATGAAAACAATCACTTAACCATTGGAACTCACGACACAGTGGAGCTTGCAAAAGAATACGGCACTCCTCTGTATGTGCTTGACGAAGACTTAATGCGAAAAAACTGCCGTGATTATAAAGAAGCCATAGACAAGTATTACAGCGGCAACGGACTTATCCTGTTTGCGAGCAAGGCTCTTTGTACCATGTACACGGCAAAGCTTGCAGAAAGTGAAGGATTAGGTGCGGATGTTGTTTCCGGCGGTGAGCTTTACACATTATATAAAGCCGCGTTTCCGATGGACAAGGTATTCTTTCATGGTAACAACAAAACACAAAGTGAAATAGAACTTGCTATACACTGCGGAGTTGGTCATATTGTTGTTGATAACAAATACGAGCTTGACTTATTGAATGATATTGCAAAAGAAAAAGGCATTATTCAGAAAATTCTATTCAGAATCAAACCGGGCATTGACGCACACACCCATGACTTTGTAAAGACTGGGCAAATCGACTCAAAATTCGGTGTTGCCTTAGAAAACGGCGAAGCATTTGAAATTCATAAGTATGCAACAACACTTTCTAATATTCAGGTTGATGGTGTTCACTGTCATATAGGTTCTCAGATTTTTGAATTTGAGCCTTTTTGTGAAGCTGCAAAAGTTATGATGAATTTTATAGCCGACCTCAAGGCCAAGCTATCTTTGAAAATTAAAATATTAAACCTCGGCGGTGGCTTTGGTATCAAATACGATTCCACTGACGACCCTCTTACTCCTGCAGAATATATCAAAAAGACAGCTGAAGCAGTAAAAGAGGTTGCCATGGAAAGAAATATAAACCTGCCCTACTTGGTATTTGAACCGGGACGCAGCATTGTTGCACCTGCCGGAATCACTTTATATACCGTAGGCGGTGTAAAAGAAATTGAAAATGTCAGAACCTATGTTTCGATAGACGGAGGCATGGGCGATAACCCAAGATATATCCTTTATGGTGCAAAATACTCGGCAGTTGTTGCAAACAATGCAGGAGCAAAACCGATTGCACCCGTAACCATTGCCGGGAAATGCTGTGAATCAGGAGATTTAATTCAGGAAAATATCATGATGCCTGAAATTAAAGTTGGCGACACACTTGCAATCTTAGCAACAGGTGCATATAACTACTCAATGGCAAGCAATTATAACCGCATTCCCCGACCGCCGATTGTTGCAGTTAAGGGTAATGAAAAGAAAGTTATCGTTAAACGAGAAACATATGATGATATTATTAGAAATGATGTATTGTAAAATATACTTTTCTTTCTACCCCTGTATTAAATTTTGATATATTTAACCCCCTTTGATTGAAATTTCAAAGGGGGTTAATACGTTTGTTTTAGTAGCAGAACCTTAACTTATCTGATACCATACTTTTCAATGATATAATCCATATCTTTATCGCCTCTGCCTGAGAGGTTTATGAGAACTGAACCTTTGCCCATTGTCTTTGCAAGCTTCATACCGTAGGCAACAGCGTGTGAGCTTTCAATTGCGGGAATGATACCTTCCATTCGAGAGAGTTCAAAGAAAGCATCAATGGTTTCATCGTCAGTTACCACATCATACCTAACTCTGCCGATGTCACGCAAAAATGCGTGTTCAGGACCGCTTGACGGATAATCAAGGCCGCTTGCAACAGAATATACGGGAGCAGGCTCTCCGTTTTCATCTTTCAGCATAATGCTGTTAAAGCCGTGCATAATACCCTCTGTTCCGTAGGTAAGACTTGCAGCGTGGTCACCGAGCGCAGTTCCGCGTCCTAATGGTTCAACACCATAAATGTCAACGGGATCATTTAAGAAGCCTGAGAAAAGTCCCATTGCATTTGAGCCACCGCCAACACAAGC
>JAZPZI010000005.1:0-2947 GCA_045544615.1 Clostridia bacterium | reverse complement strand
TTAACTTTATCTCTTGCTCAAAACATCCTTTTCATATGCTTTGATTTCTTCAAACCACTCACGGTCACACCCTACTCCGCACTGTCTGCAGTATTCATCCCAGATGTCACCAAACGGCATTGTTCTCATCTCGTCCTGAATAACCTGCAGCTCTGTCAGTTCGTTATTGTTCTGAAGCTTTATAAGCATTTCATTTGGTGTACAGAGTGCATTCAAAAGTGCTTTCTGCCAGTTTCTGAAGCCCATAGTCCATGCAGAGATTCTGTTTATGCTCGCATCAAAATAGTCAAGTGCCATATAGACTCTATCGAGTGCATCGCATCTTACTATTTCCTTTGCCATTTCTCTTGTTTCGTCATCAAATAAAACCACATGGTCACTGTCCCAACGGATTGGTCTTGTGATATGCAAAGCTATCTCCGGGAAGAAGCACAAGAGTGTAGGAATTTTGTCCGATACCACTTCTGTCGGATGATAATGACCATTATCCATCAATGGCAGGCATCCCTCGTGTGTTGCTGCAAATGTCAAAGAAAACTCTGCGCTTCCCGATGTGAATGCTTCAACACCAATACCGAATACCTTTGATTCAACACAAGGCTTAACAAGGTTTTTGTCATACGGTTCTGACAAGATTTCTTCAATTGATTCCTTGTATCTCATTCTCGGTCCCATTCTGTCGGCAGGTATGTCTTTATATCCGTCACCTGTCCAGATGTTCATAACACACGGAACACCTGTCTCTTCAGCAAAATACTGCGATATTCTGATACAAGCCTTACCGTGTTCTATCCAGAACCTTCTTGTTTCCTCGTCAGGACTTGAGAGTGTTAAGCCGTCCTTAACCTTTGGATGTGAAAAGAATGTAGGGTTAAAGTCAATACCCATACTTCTTTCCTTTGCAAAGTCAACCCACTTTTTAAAGTGCTTTGGTTCTAACTTATCTCTATCTACAAATTCACCGGCTTCAAAAACAGCATAGCAAGCGTGAATGTTAAGCTTTTTCTTACCCGGGCAAAGTGACATTGCCTTTTCCATATCAGCCATAAGTTCATCCGGTGTTCTTGCCTTTCCGGGATAATCGCCTGTGGTCTGAATTCCGCCGGTAAGCGGTCCATCGTGGTCAAAGCCTGTTACATCATCACCCTGCCAGCAATGGAGCGATACAGGAATGTTTTTTAATTTTTCAATAGCCAAATCGGTATCAACACCGATTTTTGCATATATTTCTTTTGCTGAATCATATCTGTTCATATATGTACCTCCATGTTTTATAAATCAGAATTTATAGTTTTCACCATAAATACCGCCAATTACTCCCTTTTCAATGAGTTCAGCGTTATCTTCGTGCGAGATAATCCACTTGTTTTTGCGGAAAATAAGCTTATCTTCAGGCTGAAAATCAAGGTCGGTATTTGTATCCTTTAAAAGTCCGACAACGCATCCAAAACCATCTTCTGAGGTCTGAATCGGGCAATAGTGAAGAGTTGTTGCGTACATCTCTACCGCCTCACCCTTTAATACCTTAAATGCCATTACCTTGTCAGAATTATATCTGTTGCCATCTTCAATATCACGAAGATCACCGACAAGCAGAATCAAGTCGGTAACTGCAATGTTGATTTCGGAGCACTTGTGCCATTCAAGAGCATTTAATGTGTCGTTATACCCCCAGCAATAGCCAAACTGTGTAGGCATTCCGCCAAATACCTCATTCTTTGCCACGTTCATAATCGGAAGTTTTTCAAACTCTTCCTTTGATGGAACATATTGTGAGCCTTCTGCAGGCATTGCAACTTTTTCAGCTTCAGCTACAATTTCTTTTGTGTCAAGATTCAACACATTACCAAAAGGTAAAAACTCTTTATCAGTAACTCTGTAAATTTTCATAAAACTCTCTCCTTAATATTTCATTCATCGGTTTCATTATTAACGTATTTTTCAAGCACCGGAATAACATAAAAATTAGCACAAAAGCTTGTCACTGCCGGGAAAAATAACACTTCTGCAAGCAATATTATCATAGTCGTCAATGCCCCGCTGTTAACCATAATTATAAAAATAGACAATGCAATATACAGTAAAGCATTACAAGCAAAAATCAGCAGATTTACCGGTGCTTTTGCCATAGTCAGCAAAAACGAATTTCGCAAAATATTTTTCAGCGAAAGTTTATAAGTAACCATCATCTGATAAATGTATGTGTGCATCATTACATAGATAAGAGCCACAACGAGAATAAAATACTGGAAAAACATTTTACCCGTCTGTCCGTAGAATCTGATTGCAACCGTAAATACATAAAAGACTGCCAAATCTATAATCCACAATAAAATTCCTTGCTTGAAGTTTGACTTGAATTTTTCAAAAAAATCGCTCACCATCCAGCACGGGCGGTCGTTTGCATACTCTCTGATAATATAGGTAAATCCGGCAGTTACCGGCCCCACACCCAGAAATACAAAAAACAAAAACGACATTGCAAAGCGGATTATGAGATCATATCCGACAATTTCTGTGTCGGTTGAAACCGCAGAAATCGACTCAACAAGCGGAACAGAAATAATTCCCATCAAGAGCATCAATACCGCAAAAAATGGGATTGAAACCAACAAATACAGCAAATTCAATTTGAACAAATTCCATAGTTTCCTCGGAAAAATGTCAAAGAAAGTCCTTATTCTCGGCTCATTCGGGTCTCTTTTATTTACGCCCGGTCCGGGCTTATTGTAATTATTAAAAAACACATTATCACATTCTTTCTGTAATTATACATCTTTGATACTTCATTCAAGTTCAAAAGTCATACCAAGCATCTTATACTTGACACCCGCCATTTGGTTATACGCAAGTTTTTCAACGCTATAGCCTTCTGTGATTTTTGAAATGGCATCCAGATTCTTTGGGGTGTCGGTTATACCGGGTATAAGCGGAACTCTGAATATGA
>JAZPZI010000004.1:0-3553 GCA_045544615.1 Clostridia bacterium | reverse complement strand
TTGCTTTCATATATAAATTCTCCTTAAATTTAAAATAGTAATACTATTATTTGAGATTTATGAGAATTTATACTTTATCGTTTCATTTTTGAACATTTAAACCGATTCTGCTTTTTTAAAGTTTTTTAAAAGTTTTGATTTTGCAAATGGGTGAGGTTCTTATATATGAAAGCAACAGGTATTGTTCGTAGAATTGAGGCTTGTGTTATAATAGGGCAAACCGCCTGAAACCTGCATAAACACTGGGTTTTTCGCCAGTTTGCCCTATTGAACACAAGGGTGCCAAAATAGGGTTTTCGGCGGTTTTTAGAAAGGAGGGCTTGTTTCTAAGAACACGCATCAGAAATACATACTCTGAGTAGCCAAAATTAAATATTCATACTGTCACAAAGCCGGATGAGCGTTAAAGCTTGTTCGGCTTTAGTTTTCAAAAAGGTGTTGCATTATGCGGAAAAACGCAGTATAATAGAGAAAATCAATATGCGGAAATCCGCATATTACGAGAATAGGAAAAGGGTGCAACTATGAAAATGATTACAGCACAGCAAGCGGCACAAAAATGGGATACATCAACAAGGAATGTGCAGGACCTGTGTCGGAGAGGACGCGTTCCCGGTGCTCAGCGTTGGGGCGTTGCCTGGATGATTCCCGATAACGCTTCACGTCCTGCAGATGCAAGACGTAAAGAAAATAAAGCAAGTGGTAAAATCGGTAATGTACCGCTTGTTCGCAAGAGTCCGTTTTTGGACATGACCGACCTGTATAATACTCCCGGCACAGCAGATGCGGTTATAGAATCACTTGCCTATCATCCCGAAGCGCAGCAACTGTTTGCCGCAGAAATTGCCTATAGCCGCGGTGAAATTGATAAGGTTTACGAGCACGCCACCTATTTTTTGCAGCAGCACAGCGGCTTTTATGCCACACTTTCCGGCGGTATGCTTTTAGGATTGGTTGCTATGTGGAAGGGGGATGTGAGGCTTTGGCAGGAGGCAAAAAAGCATATGTACGAGGCGCCGTGGAAGGATGAAAACGATCGTGATATTATCTTGCTTTCCATTGCCTCCACAGATCTTTCCATCCGAAATACCAAGGATTTCCCAGACTGGTTTTATCGAGGACGCTTTGAGCACCTGCCTACCGATGCGCACCCTGCAGCACGAGTGTTTTATATAAAATATCTATTGGTATTTGCTCAAGAACTTGCGGCAGGACGCTTTCATTTGGAAGATGTAACAGGTCTTGGTCTTATGCGTTCCCATCCCTTTATTATGGAGCCGATGATCGCACAGGCGACAGCCGAGAAAACCGTAATGTCCGAAATCTATCTGAGACTATTGTGCTCGATCACCTATCATCAAACGGGTGATGATACCAATGCCGCTTTTCATTTAGACAGAGCAATTAACCTCTGCCTCGCAGACGGGCTATACGGCCCGCTTGTTGAGCACCGCCGACAACTTGGTCTATTCTTGGATGAAAGGCTTCTTTTAATTGACCCTGATGCCGCTAAAAAGGTCAAGGAGCTTCATAAGGTTTTACATGAAGGCTGGGTTAAACTCCATAATGCTGTCACCGAGAACAACATCACTTCAAAGCTTTCTGACCGCGAGCGTGAGATTGCGCGTCTGGCAGCCTTCAATCTGTCCGACGAACAAATAGCCAACCACCTGCATATATCAAAATCTACTGTTAAATCTATGATACAAACAGCGCGAAACAAGACAGGAATCATTGACCGAAGTGAGTTCGGCGCTTACATATAAATCATTCTTTTTTCGCCTTTTCGGTAGGATGTTTTTTTAGAATAAATCCTTTATACTGTTATTGTAAGCAGTGTAAAGGATTTTTCTTTTGCAAAGGAGGGTGCCATGGTTAAGTTAGGTACACCCCCAAAAGAGGGTGATCTTTATAAAAGAATAACTATTGGACAGCACATCTTCGAACTCAGATATGGCTATTATACCGAATTGGACAGAGCTTTCGGTGAGCCGGCTGTCATCTTTCCGGAGCTTTCAGAGGAAAAGCTATATAATGAGGTCGGCTACCGAATTGTTACAGCCGTTCAAGATCCTTGTGAGTTTTACGAAGCTTCGGGGCGAAAAACAAAAGATGAAAGCTGCATAGGGTGCATTCATTATTCACCCCCCAGCGATGATATAGGGATATGTAAATGTATACATAATATGAAATAAAGGATGACAAAGGAGGTGCAACATGGGCTTTTTAGAGAGGGCAATCAGACGAGGTGTAAGTGATGCTGTCGGCAAAGCCGTAGGTAATGCAGTTCGTCAGGCGGTTGAACCCGCAGCAACCAATCTTGTAAATCAGGCAACTCAGTCTATCGACAAAGCAACTCAAAATTCACAGCAACAGACACAGCGTTCTACAGGTCTTGAAGGGGCTATGTCAAACCTTGAAAGCAAACTGCAAGGATATGCCACCGAAGCGGCAAAGAATACAAAGGTTTGTCCTAACTGTGGCAAACCAAACGGTGCGGACAAGAAATTCTGTGCCGACTGCGGTACTAAGCTACCCGAACAGACACTTGCAGAAGGCGCTGTATGCGTGAACTGTGGCACACAGAACAACATAGGCACGAAGTTCTGCCAGAACTGCGGTGCAAAGCTTCCTGCAACTATTCAGGAAGAACAAGCCAAAGCCGAGCGTGATGCGGCAATTATGGCAGAATGGGATGAAAAACTTCCGCAGTATCCCAAATGGAACTGCGGTGGCGCAAACTTTGAAATTAACGAATACGAGGTCGGCTTCTATGGGTTCTCTGCGGATTTTGCAGGTAATCATTTAGCCGCCAGTCAGGCAGTTGAAAACTACAGGCAGTTGCTTTTACAAAACGGATTCCGTCAGGCAGGTCAGTATCCGAGTATGAATCATCTGTATAAGATGATCGGTGGTGTTTGTTATCACGTAGATACCGAGCATTGTTTCGAGGGTGATCCCGACTGTCCTAATATTGGTTTTGATAAATCAGAGCCTTACGGTGGTTTCAACTATGTCAAACCCGAACCTAAGAAAGCCACAAGTTTGAAAGACTTGTTTGGACTTTAATAAATTGAAAAAGGGGGAACAACACCATGAAGAAATTATTAGCAATTTTTATTGCGGTCATGATGCTGCTCTCACTAGCAGCGTGTGGGTTAAACGGTGAAATTCAAGGCGGCATTGACCGCGGCGGAGAATCACAGGTTGAAAACCAAGATTCCGACGGCAACAATGAAGAAAATAACGCACCGAAAACAGATAAATCAAGAACACTTGATTTGTATAAGGAATATTTCAGCGGCCCTTATACTCTGCGAGTGGAAAACTATGTAAAGGATTTCCGAGATCCTGATACCAAGACATTAAGCAGCAAAACACTCAATGTTGTAGACGGCTCTAAATCCTACTCTGAAACTACAAGTTCACCCGATTTTGAATTGAGTACAGCGACAGTGGTTATAGATGATTACAAATACACTCTTTACCATACTACAAAGATGATTGTTCGTTCTGCTGTTAGCAGTAAGAAAACCGGCAACGTGATAGTAAT
>JAZPZI010000003.1:0-4358 GCA_045544615.1 Clostridia bacterium | reverse complement strand
TTTGACACGCTCGTTCTTGCTGTTGGCGTCCGTGCAAATACAACTCTTGTCAAAGATATCGGCGGTGAAGTTAATCGCGGAATCGTTGTAAATGAAAGAATGGAAACAACGCTTCCGGATATCTATGCCGCAGGTGACTGCACCGAAGGATACGATATCTCCTGCAGACAAAAAAGAGTTCTTGCAATTCTTCCGAATGCTTATATGCAGGGGCATACTGCCGGTGTAAACATGGCAGGCGGTAATGAAGTTTTTGGCAAAGCCATTCCGATGAACTCCATCGGGTTCTTCGGTCTGCACATTATGACGGCCGGAACTTACGTGGGCGAAATGTATGAAGAAAAGAACGACAGTACATTAAAAAGACTGTTTACAAAGGATGGATTGTTAAAAGGATTTATCCTGATTGGCAAGACCGACCGTGCAGGAATATATACTTCTCTCGTCCGTGACAGGGTCCCGCTTGACTCCATAGATTTTGAAATGCTGAAAAAAGTTACAACTTTATCGATTTTTCCGCAAGAAACCCGTAGAAAAATGCTTGGAGGTGTAGTATAATATTATGCAAATAGATGTAACAAACCTCAATTATAAAGCCATAAATTCAGCTCTTCGAAAAGCCGACGGCAGCTGTATTATTTCAGGCTGCTGCGGTCAGCGATTTATTGCAGCAGGAATGTCAGACAAATCAATTACAATCAACGGTGTTCCCGGCAATGCTCTCGGTGCCTATCTCAACGGTGCGTCGATAACAGTAAACTCAAATGTTCAGGATGCTGTAGGCGACACTATGAATGAAGGCCAAATATTCATTCACGGAAATATCGGTGATGCCGCAGGCTATGCAATGCGAGGCGGAAAAATTTATGTAAAAGGCAATGCCGGCTACCGTGCGGGAATCCATATGAAGGCATATAAGGATAAAATTCCGGTTATGGTTATCGGCGGCACTGCAGGCAGCTTTCTCGGAGAGTATCAGGCAGGCGGAATAATCATTGTTCTCGGTCTTTGTTCTGAAGGCAGGCGGATAGTCGGCAATTTCCCATGCACGGGTATGCACGGCGGAAAGATGTTTTTGCGTGGAGAGTGCAAGGATATCATTTTCCCAAGTCAGGTCACAGCGAAAGCTGCAACTGAAACGGATGTTCAAGAAATAAAAAAATACATATCCGAATACTGCGATTTTTTCGGATATGATGAAAACGAAATATTAAACTCGCATTTCACGGTTGTTACTCCCGACAGTAAGAATCCGTATAGACAAATGTATGTAGCCAATTAAACCATAATTCAGAAAGCAGGTAGTTTTATGAAGTATTCAAAGCAAGAGGTTATTCAATTCGTTCAAGAGGAAGACGTTAAGTTTATCCGACTTGCATTCTGCGATGTTTTCGGCAGACAAAAGAATATATCGATTATGCCTCAGGAGCTTTCCCGTGCGTTTGAATACGGTATCGCCATCGACGGCTCCGCAATTACAGGCTTCGGTGACGAAACGCATTCGGACCTGCTTCTTATCCCCGACCCTTCAACCCTTTCAGTATTGCCTTGGAGACCCGAGCACGGAAAGGTTGTCAGAATGTATTGCGGCATATCCTATCCGAGCGGAAAGTCATTTGAATGCGACACCAGAAGTCTTTTGAAAAAGGCTGTGAGTGATGCTGCACTTGAGGGTGTTCATTTCTACTTTGGTTCAGAACAGGAATTCTATCTTTTCAAGCTTGATGAAAACGGTAATCCGACAAAAGAGCCCTACGACAATGCAGGCTATATGGATATTGCTCCCGACGACAGAGGAGAAAACATCCGCCGTGAAATATGCCTTACTTTAGAGCAAATGGGTATTCGCCCCGAAAGCTCGCATCACGAAGAGGGACCCGGTCAAAACGAAATTGATTTCCGCTATTCCGATGCCCTGACCGCTGCCGATAATTCTATGACCTTCCAGACAATTGTAAAAACAGTTGCAAGGCGAAACGGTCTTTATGCCGATTTCAGCGCAAAGCCTCTTGAAAATCAGCCCGGCAACGGATTCCATATAAATATGTCCGTGAAAATGGATGATAAATCAGACAAGCTTTGCAATATGATTGCAGGCATTCTTGACAAAGCCTGCGAAATGACGGCTTTTCTTAATCCCACCGAAAATTCTTATGAGCGCTTTGGAAAAAGCAAAGCACCTCAATATGTTTCATGGTCGAGCGAAAACCGTTCACAACTTGTCAGAATACCTGCCGCCGTCGGTGAATACCGCCGTGCAGAGCTCCGCTCACCTGATCCTACGGCAAATCCTTATCTTGCATTTGCACTTATGATTTATGCAGGGCTTGACGGAATCAAAAATGAACTGGAGCTTCCGTATGTTTCGGATATCAACCTTTATAAAGCTGATGACGAAACCTTGAAAAAATACCGTAAGCTGCCCGCTGATTTAAAATCAGCCTGTACGGCAGCAGCGGAAAGCAGTTTTATTAAAAAGCATATCCCTGTATCAATTCTCGATATTTACTGTAATAAATAAACTATAAAGGGAGGGAAGCAAAATGAGCCTTAAGGAACGGGTATACAGTGTCCTTGTTGTATCGGCAGCAGATAATTTCAATTCTGCTCTCAAAGATTTGCTTCCCGAATCAAAGTACCATCCCGTACATACGGTTTCAAACATCAGCACGGCAAAAAGAATTGTTGCTGAAAGAGTTTTTGACTGTGTAATAGTAAACTCTCCTCTGCCTGATGACAATGGAACCCATTTTGCGGTTGATGTCTGTGCAGGAAAATGTACTGTTGTTCTTTTGTTTGTCAGAAACGATGTTTATGCACAGGTTTTTAACAAAGTGGCGGAACACGGAGTTTTTGTGCTCCCAAAACCCACTACCAAACCTACTACCATACAAGCTCTTGACTGGATGGCAAGTGCAAGAGAAAGACTGCGCAGATTTGAAAAGAAATCCTTATCCATTGAAGAAAAAATGGAAGAAATCAGACTTGCTAACCGAGCAAAGTGGTTGCTTATTGATGAACTGAAAATGAGCGAACCCGATACTCACCGTTATATTGAAAAACAAGCAATGGATCGCTGCGTATCAAAGCGTGAGGTTGCGGAGGAAATCATAAAAACATACGAATAATCCCCGGAACATTATAATATGCACAGGTCCGTAAAAAACAGACAACGCAAAACATCCTCCTATGGCAGAATTAAGATATCTACCATAGGAGAAATTTTTATACTCAGAAGTTACAGATGCTTTAAGAGATATAAATGGGTCAATGGAGATAGCAAGTTGAAAATTCATATAAAACCGAAACTTATTCCTGGTCCTTATTTGGTCCTTATTTCTGTGAAAAGATGTGCAAACATGCGCAAAGATAAGGATATATTGAAACCTTGAAATCGTTGAAAAACAAGGCCATGTGACGTGATGCGCAACGATACGCGAGGTGTTCTCAAGCTTTCAAGTCTCGCCACTCGGACCATCTTAAAGAAGGCTGAAATCGTTGATATACAACGGTTTCAGCTTTTTTTATTTTCGTTATTTTTACCCCTTGGACATTATTTGGACATTATTCTCGAAAAAACAGGCTTTTTCGCCTTGTTTCAAGCGGTTTTGCGAACAAAAAAGGACATTACTCAGAGCAGTTTTCATTGCCGGGTAATGTCCTTGTTTAATTTTAAATATTTGTGTAATTAAAAATGATTGTGCCTGACAAATTGAAATTTGTTGATTACACCGGTGTTCCTACTTCAATTAAGTTACCATCCAAATCGTAGAATCTGACCACCTTTTGTCCCCAGCTGTGTGTCATCAGGTGATTGACATATTCTATTTCAGGGTAAAGTGTTTCAAGATGCTCTACAAATTGTTCTATGTTGGTCTCTTCAAAATACAACTCAGATTGATTACTGTTTGGAATTACACATCTTTTTGTGAATTGCTCCCAGTATCCCAATTCCTGTAAATATATATTATTCGTTAATCCCTTATTCCCATCGTTGTCTTGAATAAGTTGAAATCCAAACATTTCACCATAGAACTTTAACGCACGGTTACAATCTTTAACAACAATAAGCGTTCCTTTGTATTTCATATACGTTCTCCTCGTCAAATTGGATTTTGTCGAACCATTTCGTTGTCTACTATATAGACGCAAAAAATTAATAAAAAGTTTCATACTTTGAGCTATTTATAAATCCAATAATGATTATTCTATTTTTCTAACTCTATATATTCCACCCTGTTCCCATGCATTCTTAGCAATTCCACCAAATCATTGGCTGCCAGATATACTGTGGCATTGTTCTCATTGGGATGCACGGAAATTTGTTTATTTGCGAAATAAGCGTCGATGTATACCTG
>JAZPZI010000002.1:0-86749 GCA_045544615.1 Clostridia bacterium | reverse complement strand
TTCATACTCATAATATTCTTCAATGGTATTTACTTCTTTACCATTTACAGTAATTTCATACTCTCCCGTAATTCTGTCAAAAGGATAAAAACGATAATATATCCATTTATAATTAAATGCACATATTGCTAAAACAAAAGCCAAAACAATAGAAAGTATTAAAAATGTTTTCTTCATATTTTCACACCTTTCAACATAAATACCAATCTTTCGACAAAATTCTTACTCGTGTCAAGACAGGCTAAAACATATAATGATTTAATCCTATTCATTTTCATTCTACCACATCCCCTTAAAAAAAGCAACAAAAAACCCCCGAAATTCGGGGGCTTATGTAGATTATATTCTTGCAACGCCTGTTTCCTTGGCAGTCTTAATAACAGCCTCGGCAACAACCTGTGCAACTCGCTTGTCGAGTGCAGGTGCAATGATATTTTCTTCTGTTATCTCATCATCAGGGATCAAAGATGCAAGAGCAAATGAAGTTGCAACCTTCATTTCTTCGTTAATGCATGTAGCTCTGCAATCCAATGCTCCACGGAAGATTCCAGGGAACGCCAAAACGTTGTTGATCTGGTTCGGGAAGTCTGAACGTCCTGTACCAACAACTCTTGCTCCTGCTGCCTTTGCAACATCAGGCATAATTTCAGGAGTTGGGTTCGCCATCGGGAACAATACAGCATCTGATGCCATTGATTTTACCATCTCAGGTGTTACGAGATTTGGAGCAGATACACCGATAAATACATCAGCGCCTGCAAGTGCATCAGCAAGTGTACCCTTTTTATGTTCAAGGTTTGTAACCTTTGAAACTTCTTCCTGTGCAGGGTTATTGTTAGGATCACCTTCGCAAATAATACCGAATCTATCACAGAATGTAAGGTTCTTAACACCCATATTCATAAGGTGCTTACCGATAGCAATACCGGCAGAACCTGCACCGTTGATAACAACCTTAACTTTTCCCATATCCTTCTTAACAAGCTTCAGGGCATTGATAAGTGCTGCCGCAACAACGATAGCTGTACCATGCTGGTCGTCGTGGAAGATCGGAATATCACAGATTTCCTTGAGCTTCTGTTCGATTTCAAAGCAACGAGGTGCTGAAATGTCTTCGAGGTTGATGCCGCCAAAGCTTCCCGAGAGAAGATAGATTGTACGAACAATTTCGTCAACATCCTTTGACTTGATACAAAGCGGGAATGCGTCAACATCAGCAAATGCCTTAAAGAGTGCGCATTTTCCTTCCATAACAGGCATACCTGCTTCAGGACCGATATCGCCAAGTCCGAGGATTGCTGTACCGTCTGTGATAACCGCAACGAGGTTCGAACGGCGTGTAAGCTCGTATGACTTTGAAATGTCCTTGTTTATTTCAAGACAAGGCTCTGCAACACCTGGTGTGTAGGCTAAAGAAAGATCCTCTCTTGAATTGATTGGTGCACGGGAAATAACTTCGATTTTACCGTTCCACTCATAATGCTTTTTTAATGATTCCTGTCTGATATCCATTTATTAGTCCTCCCATGGGAACTTATACTGGCTAAGACCAAGATCGTCTCTTACAGCAATAATTTCCTTCTGAACTGATTCGTTAATCGGCACACCGTCTTTACGTGCAAGGCGGATTTCATATTCCTTCTCACCTGCTGTATAGATACGTTCTGCATCAGGAGCCTTCTTTGACTCACGCATGCTACGGCAAATGTCGCCTGCTTTCTTTCTGCAGAGATCTTCGCCCAGGAAGTGATCTGTATCAATAGCAATAAAGAAATGACCGAGACAGTAGTGAGCTTTATTTCCGTCAGCATCCTTGCCTGTTAAAGCCTTACCATAGCTACCGTCCTGGAGAACTGCTGAGAGCAACTCAACGAACATAGCAAAGCCATAACCCTTATAGCCACAACCTTCTTCGCCAGGTCCACCCAAAGTACAAAGAGCAGCCTCACCACGAGCCATAGCCTTGAGAGCATCTGCTGATGTTCCCTCGTAAGCTTCTCCCTGAAGGTTAACAAGTGCACCCTTTGGAGCATCCTTACCAATACGTGCATAATATTCAAGCTTACCGTTCTGATATGTAGAACTTGCAGCATCGAAGTTAAAGTCGAATGCTTCGTCGGTAGGAACACCCAAAGTAAGTGGGTTAGTACCGAACATACCTTCTACACCGAAAGTAGGAGCAACAGTAGGACGTGCATTTGTACCTGTCATACCGATACATCCAGCTTCTGCAGCCATAGAAGTATAGTAACCTGCAATACCGTAATGGCAAGAGTTACGTACAACAACCATACCCATACCATATTCTTTTGCCTTTTTAATTGCCATGTTCATGGCTTTGTAACCGATTACCTGACCCATACCGTGATGACCGTCAACAACAGCGGTAGTAGGTGTTTCCTTGATTATTTCAAAATTTGTAACAGGATTTTGAATGCCATCTCTGATTCTGTCAAGATAAACAGGCTTGAAACGGTTAACACCGTGAGATTCAATACCTCTCTTATCCGACTCGAGCAAAACGTCTGCACAAATCTCAGCGTCTTCTCTTGGGATTCCGTATCCAACAAAAGCATCGATTACGAAATCTGTAATTGTTTTCCAATCCACAATGTTTGTCTTTACCATTATTTTTCATACCTCCATAAAAATTGTTAAAAAATACACAAACTTTCGTGTACTAATATTATAGTCCTGTTTACAGATTTTGTCAAGGTTTTATGCGAAATTACGACAACTTTTGTTCCCTAAAAAACAAAAAGCCCCGAAACTGGGGGCCTTTTGATTATCTCAATGCCATTGAATTGTTCAAAAGTGTTGTTGAGTACAAAAATAGTACGTCCTGGTCTGCAAACTCTATAAAGTTTCCAAGAAACCCACTCTGGATATAACGGATATCCACAACCGTAACCTTTTTGTATCCCGGAACGAGAAGTGGTGCAATACTGCTTCCGTATGAGTCCCTGAACAAAATAAGCTCACGGTCTGTATCAGCATTCGGATTTTCAATCTCAATCAACGGTGATGTTCCCGAAAGGAAAAGCTCATACGGGTCCTTCCCGTTTGCTTTTTCCATATTATAAATTTCACCCGCAACAGGCTTTCCTGTATCAAAGTATGTCACCTTGGCGTTTGAGAGAATATCATTTGTCAGATACTTTATTGTATCAGGCTTAAACGGCAGTGCAGATTGTCCGAGATATACTCCCTCAAAAGGTTTTTCAAGGGTGTTTTCGGTGTATTCTGCCTTGGCATCGGCTCCCATATTCTCTGCAAGATACTCTGCAATATCGGTGATTTTTTCCTGACGCCAGTGCGAGTCGGTTGTGTAGAAATCGTCAATCGAGAGCATCGGAAGAATGTCGATATATTTCATATAATCCATTCTTTTTGAAAAGTCTTTTGAAAATGTCTCATAGTCGATTGCAGGAAAACCGTTTTTCTCGGCAAGGACAATGTTTTTGTCAGGCACAATCGAAAGATAGATATTAACATCTGTATCCTTCATATAAGTGTCATAAAGGTAATCAAACTTTTTCTCTGCATTCTCAACCATCGCCGGATTTACCGGATACTCAATTTTTGAGATGTGACCATCGGCAACAAAAAGTTTGTTGTTATCTTTTTTATTGAAAAAATGTGTTACAAACATTGCCTTGATACGTCTGAACTTATCCCTTGCCGGGAACTGGTCAACCGTATATTCTTCAAACCCGGTCATATACTCACCCGATGCAAAGGTTTCGACAGTAAGTGTCGGTTTTTCTGCAAGCGGTCTTCTCTCGCTCTCGGAATATGTTGTTTGAGGTTTCAACCAACAAGTAAACGAAAAGGCAGCAAGCACAAGTGCAAAAATTGTTGTTGATACAATGCTTTTATTTTTCATTTCCACACCTCCTAAAATCTAAAATACAAAAATGGGTTAAACGAGCCATCGGCAAGGTATGCGGTTGATACTATCAAAAGTGCAAGCAGAAAAACAATTTCCAGGATATTCACAAAAACTGTTTTTCCCCACTTTGCGGTTACCTTTTTCGTTATCATTTTGGGAATCGGGGTTGCACCCAACGCAGCTATAAGGATTACTACGCCATAGTTTTTGAGTTCATATATTGCCTCGGCTGATACAGCCGGGATACCGCCTGCGCCAAACAATCCGCCGACATATCCGAATGCATCCTTGAGGTTTCCTGCTGCAAATATCATAAAGCTTACCGCAACGAGGAAAAGCAGATATATATGCGAGAATCTGCCAAGCTTTTTCAAAAACTTTCCAAAGAAAAACTTTTCAAGCGTGAGGAGTATGCCAAAATATAGTCCCCATATGATAAAGTTCCATTCTGCACCGTGCCAGAAGCCGGTCAAAAGCCATACTGCAAATATATTTAGAAGCATTCTCGGTCTTTTTACACGGTTTCCGCCAAGTGGAATATATACATAGTCCCTGAACCACGAGCCAAGCGAGATATGCCATCTTCTCCAGAACTCGGTTATGCTTTTGGCGATAAACGGATAATTGAAGTTTTCCATAAAATCAAACCCGAACAGTTTACCAAGACCTATTGCCATATCACTGTAGCCCGAGAAATCAAAATAAATCTGGAGCATATAGGAAATGGCAAAAAGCCAGTAATATAAAACCGACAGGTCACCCGATGCAAAAAAACTCTCACCGAGTTCGCCGAGTGTGTTGGCTATGAGGATTTTTTTAGAAAGACCAATTATAAATCTTCCTATCCCCTCCCATGCTTTATCAAAGCTGTGTGTTCTTTTTGTGAGCTGTTTTTCGACATCCGAATACCTTACAATCGGGCCTGCAATAAGCTGCGGAAATAATGCAATATACGTCGCAAGATTTATCGGGTTTTTCTGTGCTGCCGCATCGCCTCGGTAAACATCAACCGTATAGCTCAGAATCTGAAAGGTATAAAAGCTTATACCTATCGGCAGAGCCAGTCTCAAAAACGGTAACGAGAGCCCGGTTACGGCGTTAAAGTTTCCGATAAAAAAGTCAGCATATTTAAAATATAAAAGTCCTGCAAGGCTTGTCGCAACCGACAGTATCAAAAACACTTTAGACAGCGGACTTTTTCTGAACTTCTCAATCAGGATTCCGAAAACATATCCCAAAGACACCGTTGCAATCATCAAAAACACATATTTAGGTTCACCCCATCCGTAAAAGACAAGGCTTGAGAGCAACAGTACCGGATTTTTTAACCGTCTTGGTGCAATAAAATACAGTACTAATACTACAGGTAAAAAATAGTATAAAAACGGAATACTTGAAAATAACATATTCTGTCTCCTAACAAATTTACATAACAAAACGGACACGAGATGTGCCCGTTTCAGATTTTAATTATTCTTCCATTTGCTCTGGGCACATTACAAAGAATACTTTGTTGCCTTCGCTTCCTGAAACCATCTCATCAGCCTCAACACAGATGTTCCATCTGAGATTTGCATTTGCCTTGAGGTTTGAAATAAATGAAGGTGCATCGGCTGCATTTTCAAGTTCGAAAACATAACCAACAAATGCAACAGAACCTACCATTGGTGAGAACATAACACCTGATTTGAAGCCCTTGATTTCTGCATTGTCAAAGCCTGAGAGATATCCTTCTTCAACAGGCATTGTTGCACCCATAAACTTTATTACAGGATTTGTCAAAAGTGCATCAGCAATTTCCTGTACACCCTTTCCCGACTTTGCCTGTGCCTTAAAATCAGCTAAAAGTGTATTGCCGATAGTTGTCTTTTGTGGCTTTTCTGCAGGCTTTTCTACCGGCTTTTCTGCAGGAGTCTCAACCGGTTTTTGTTCTGCAGGCTTTTGTGCAGGAGTCGAAATCGGCTTTTGTTCTGCAGGCTTCTGCTCCTGAGGCTTTTGTGTAGGCTTTGCCTGGCTCTGAGCGTCGGCAGGTTTTTTGGTTTCTTCCTTTTCAGTCTCTTTTTCTTCCGCCTCTACATCCTCTTCAACATTTTCTTCAGTCTTGTTTGTTTCAACAATTTCTTCGTTTTCCAAAACCTCTTCCTGGTTTTTAGCACCGCAAGCAGCAAGTGCTGTCATCATCGAAATTGCCAAAAGAATTGTAAGTAATTTTTTCATAGTTTTTCTCCTTTTTTATCGTTTTACATATATAATACCTGCTACACCCCAAAAAGGTTGCAAAAAATATTATTTTTTTATTTGATATATAATCCACGGATAAACAAGCATTATGGCATCTACAACACATAAAAATATATAATAGCATTGGATTATGGCTAATCCCATATCATCAGAGCCCTTCAACAAAACAAGCATTAACATAAACTGCAATGCATAGGAAAACAAAATGGAAATATACATTTGTCTTCCTGGTTTTAATTTATGCGTATTCAATATAACCGAAACAGCATTCATAGCCGGCACAAATACGAATGGCAAAATTATAACAAAAGTTTCTGTAAGACCATGCCAGGCAAAAAAAGTTATAATAAAACCCATCGCCAACAATGGAATATAGTTTCTGAAATTCTTTATTAAATACATTCCCTCACCTCTTTTGCCAAATCCAAAGCACACTTTGTTATTACAATTCCCGAATACATTTCTTTTTTATTCTAAAATTAGCGAACAAATCAGATGTCGCTGTTTTAAATGAATTGACAACGACCTTGTCATGAATTGGCGTTCCGCCATGATTTCTCGCTACCGCTCCATGAATTGAATTGCCGTAAATAGCACGAAGTGCAATTCATGAGCTGTAAGGCTCAATTCATGAAATCGCAGATTTCAATTCATGCTGTCAGGCAATTCATTGAGTTTGCTTTGCAAACTCATTCTACCACACTTTCTCCCATATTTCAACCCCGGATAATCATCGCAACTACCTCAAGGGCTACAAGGTGCAGAGGATAGAAAATATAGAAAAAGTATTTCATATTATATCTTCCGCGTTCTCCCGAATAAAGCATCAAAATCGGGATTGAAATTAACGAATAAATCTGTATTCCACCAATATCGGCGGATAATATCAAAAGTGCAATCCCGAGCATAAATATCCGTGCATACCGAAAATCCCACCGTCTTATTTTCTCAGGGTACCTGTTCTTTGTTCTCAACACGCTTGCAAAAACGGGCGTCATTATCCCCCAAAAGCCGTAATCGACAACAACACTTTTGGTTATAAGCCACACACACGTCAGTTCTGCCAAAAACAGCAATACTGCAAAAGTTCTTTTTATAATCGACTCCTTTAAAAAGAAGCTGTCCTTTAAAAAATCAAGGCAATATATGGTAACAATCGAGAGTGAGAAGGTTACAAGTATCCCCAAATCCGTCTTGCCGCCATAGATAAAATAGACAGTCTGGCAAATGGCACCAAGCAAAAATATACCTAGAAAATACCGTAGTTTGTTTTTAGTATAAAAGCACCCCTCGGCTATCATAAAAGCAAATATCGGAAATGCAAGTCTGCCGATTATTCGAAAAAGCAAAACACCCGGGAAAATCATATATCCGATATGATCTGAAAGCATAGAGATTGCCGCAATAATCTTGAGCCCATTACCATTTAAAAACCGCACATCACGCCCGAACATCTGCATTTCGGCAATCTCCTCTCATGTTGATTTTTTACACCAAATCCTTAAACTCAAACTTTAAGTATGTCTTATATTCCTCAAACGGCTTTAGCGTCACATATGCATTATTTTTTGCGATATTCTCACCGCCAAAGTTTGTTGTTCTCGGCTCTAACCCGACAACATACTCGCTCTCGCCCAGCATCTTCCAAACAAGGAATTCAGGCATAGTATCTCTTTTATATGTAATATATGCGCCCATCTCACCGTTTTCAATGCCGGCGGTTGCATATTCACCTGTATGCACTACTCCAACACATTCTTCCTCTTTGCCGTGAATCGGCGCGTGGATATCGGCAAGCTCAGGCTGAACATTTATCATCTTTGCGCCCTCACGAACAAGCGGATAGCCGAAGTTACAGTGATAACAAAATGCGATATCCTCATCGGCAAAGCCTTCGTTTACTAATGTATCACAAACGGTGAACTCATCGTCAAAAAGCTTTGCGGTGATTGTTCTCTTTAGCAACAGATTTTCACCGAAAACTGCACTCTCACGCATATATCCTGAAACAGTCATTACATAGTCATCGCCCTGCCACTCGGCATTTACGCTCACCTTTTCAGCAGGTGTGTTTGCAATTTTCCCGTGTAAACCCTCGCCGTTATATGGGCCACCGATATTTTTCAAGCCGCAAGTTGTGATGAGTCCACCGTAAAAGCCGCGCAAAAACTGCATCTTGTCTTTATCATAATACTCAGGTGCTGTGATTCCTGTCTTTGAAATCCAGCTCACTGCACGGCCTTTAAAATAGACCTGGGCAATATCCATACATCTGTCAGGAAGTACAACAAACTGCAGATTTCCTGTGTTGATCTCGATTGCTCTTACTCCCTTTGCCTTGCCGTCATTGAAGGTGTAGTCCCTTACTCCGCCAACCTGCTCAACAGAGCCTATGTGCTTTAAAAGTTCTTCTTTTTTCATTTTTATCACTCCATTTTATAACAGTTTAAATTCCATTAAAAAACCAATTTAATCATATCATAAAAAAGAACAAAAAACAATACAATTTTGCTTTTTGTTCTTCATATCTTTAATTATTTAATCTATACATTCCAAACACTGATTTTTTGTTCCCGAACCAGGTCGTGGCATATCAGTTTATCGTCTTCCAAATCCTCCGAAAAAAGCGATACAGCATTGATTTGGGTGTTGTTGTAGGTGGTGTAATAGTATATACACTTATCGGTATTACAGCAGGATGTGTAGTGTGTGATTTCATACTCATTGCCGACCTTCACCGCACCTCGTATCTGATACACCGAATAGAGAATGTGAAAGAACTGATTTACAATCTCGGTTTCACTTTCTCCCCATACCGAGTTCAGCTTCAAAAAACAGATTTTTACAAATCGTGATGCCGATGACAAATCACCCGGAAGCCCAATTCCGCCCATTCCCCTTGAATAGGGTTTTAAATCTACCTTATCAGAGAAGGCATTATTTGTCTCCTCAGCTGTTGCCGACATATAGTTTGTGAGGTTGAACATCTGCATATCAAAAGGTGGATTGTTGGTGAGAACCCCGACAGTATTTTCAAAAACCTTTATACCGTCTTTTGTCTGCTCTACTGTCACCGTCTCGGTTTTATCCGCAATTATCCAATGCAGTGGTGACGGTGCAAATTTCCCGTCAAACGCTTCGTTTGTAATATTGATTTTCCTAAGCAACCCTAAAGCTTCTTTTACAGATTCACATTGCGATAAAATCCACGGAATGAATTCAAATGATGCGACATTTTCGGCATCAGGCTTTTTATCGAAATACCTTGCATTGTCAGGGAAATTCAACCCTGCCATAGATAGACCCTTTTCGTTTGTCGCATCAAAGTAGAGCGGAAAATTTCCACTTTCAATCCCCATTCCGATTATCGCAAAGTGTTTATTTATCCTTTTGCCGTTTCGAAAAGTAAATCCGAAGTTCCTCGGGGTAATAATGACTTTTTCTCCGAAATCAAGCTCAAAATCAAGATTTCTGCCGAAATAGTTATCGTTAACCGTCACAGAAATTGCCGTACACATAAAACTTCTCCTTTTTTAGGATAGTCTGTGTAGTTTTGAAAGAATTTAGTCACTATTTTCATATTGCATCAACTCTTTTATTGAACGGCTGAGGTTTGGCAGTGTAACCAGAAACGACTTGCCAGTTTTATTAAGCGAGTCTTTTGCAACTTCAATCATATATTTCATATGCAGTACATTCACAGTGTTATCCTTTTGGGGAAATTTCATTTAAACTTATACCCACACTCCAAACAAACATATCTATCAGCATTCTGCCAAGTTTTACATGCTGGACATGCTATTCTGTGAGTTTCGGATTTCTGTCTCGAGAGAATGTATTCACCTTCATTTTCTTCTACTTTCTTTTCTTTTTTATCTATAGACTCTACAGTTCCTATTTCTATACTTTTAATTGATTTTTCTGGTGATGAATCTTCATTTTTAGTATTATTCCCATACATTTTTTGCTTACCTTCATCAATCCTTTTCCTGTCCGGCAATGCTATTACCATCAAGGCACCACATATGCCCATAAAAAAAGTATACCAAAAATATTTTGAATCATCGTATCCTTTTTCGTGGGCTATGTCAGAAAATTCCCTTGCAATAAAATATGACAGGAACAAACCTAACACAATTCCTAAAAATATCAAAAAACCCATATTTCTTTCCTCCTTTTTAATATACACTCATTCTACCACATTCTCCCACAAAAATCAACCCTAACAAAAAAGATACAGGCAAAACCTGTATCCTTTATCTTATAATACTTTATCCAAAAAGTCGATTGTTCTCGGATGCTTTGGATTTGAGAATATCTCCTCAGGTGTTCCCTCTTCCAGAATAACACCCTCGTCCATAAAGAGGACTCTATCTGCAACCTCACGTGCAAATCCCATTTCGTGTGTTACAACCACCATGGTCATGCCGTCCTTTGCAAGCTGTTTCATAACTGCAAGAACTTCACCTACCATTTCAGGGTCGAGTGCCGATGTCGGCTCGTCAAAAAGCATAATATCCGGCGACATTGCAAGAGCACGGGCTATTGCCACTCTCTGTTTCTGTCCGCCCGAGAGCTGTGACGGATAGCTTTCCGCCTTATCCGACAATCCAACAGTTTCCAGAAGTTTCAGAGCTGTTTCTCTCGCTTCTTCTTTAGTCGCCTTTTTAAGGTCAACCGGTGCGAGCATCAGATTTCTCAAAACGTTCATATTTGCAAAAAGATTGAAGTGCTGGAACACCATGCCGATATTCTCTCTCACCTTGTTGAGGTCAATCTTTTTATCATTTATATGATATCCGTCAACGACAATATCACCCGATGTTGCCTTCTCAAGTCTGTTGATGCAACGAAGAAAAGTTGATTTACCCGAACCCGACGGTCCGATAACGCATACAACCTCACCTTCATAGATATCGGTTGTGATACCCTTTAGGACATCATTGCCACCAAAGCTCTTTTCGAGATTTTCTATATGTATCTTAACATTATTCTTATTTGCGGTCACGGCTCAATCTCCTCTCTAAAGCATTTGCAACCTGCTGCAAAAGAAGAATTACAACAAGGTACATTACTGCAACTATTGCCCAGATTTCAAAAGATTTGAATGTTATCGCAATAACATTTTGTGCTTTGTTAACCAATTCCGGAAAACCGATAACTGAAAGAATAGAGGTATCCTTTAAGGTTATGATAAACTGGTTTACGATACTTGGAATCATATTCTTGATCGCCTGCGGAAGAACAACTCTAAACATTGAACGCCAATATGAAAGACCAAGGCTTCTTGCCGCCTCCATCTGTCCCGGGTCAATCGCCTGAATACCTGCTCTTATAATTTCCGACATATATGCACCGCAGTTTGCAGCAAGACATATTGTACCTGCCTGCAAGGATGTCAGAACAAAGCTGGTGCCAAAAAACGTTTTAAGACCGTATGGTGTCCCGTAGAAAACGAAGAATGCCAAAACGATCATCGGAACGCCTCTTATGATGTTTACATATATTTTCGAAATTGTTCTGGAAACCTTATTATCAACAACGCTTGCCAGACCGAAAATTATTCCAAGTATACACCCGAAAAACAGTCCGAAAAGTGCAAGCAATAAGGTCTGACCCATTGCCGACATCAAGAGCGAACCGTATTTGGTGATAATTCCCGCCATTTAGGTAACCCCTTTCACACAAAATGAAGGGCACCGGAAATCCCGATGCCCGTTCAGTTAAACATTAACCGAGATACTTAGCGATTATCTCATCGTACTTTCCGTTTTCACGAATGTTCTTAAGACCTGCATTGAAGCGGTCAACAAGTTCCTGCTTGTTTGCATCAAAGATTGCAAAGCCGTACTGTGCAGGCTCGTTTTCTGTACCTTCAACAAACTTCATAGCGAGTTCGCCTGTCTTGATGTTGTACTTAAGGATTGGTGTATCGTCCAAGCAAGCATCAACCTGACCGCCGATAACTGCCTGATACATATCAGGTGATGTTGGGAATGTTACAACCTCGAAACCGTACTGGTCTTTGATAGCCTCTGCATACTGGTTACTCATTGTTCCGTTCTTAACAGCAACCTTCTTGCCCTGCATATCAGCAAAGCCTGTGATTGTTGAGTCAGTTGCTACTGCCATACCCTGTGTTGCATCATAGTAACCGTCTGAGAATGTCCAACCGCTTTCTTTTCTTTCGTCTGTGATTGATGCACCTGCGATCATACCGTCAGCCTGACCAGCCTGACAAGCAGCGATTGCAGCATCCCAACCTACATACTGAAGATCATATGTAAAGCCCTGATCCTCTGCGATTGCAGCAAGGATATCCATATCGATACCAACGATGTTGCCTTCAGCATCCTGGAATTCGAAAGGACTAAAGCCCTTATCTGTTGCGATAACATAGTCTGCCTTCTTACCACCACAAGCTGCAATTGACAAACACATCATAGCAGCCATAGCCAATGTCAAAATTTTCTTCATAGTTTTCATCCTCCAAAAATAATAATATATTTCATTTTACCTTATTTTCAAGAATTTGTCAAGAGTTTATCGCAATAATTACTTATTTTGTTTATTTACACCAAGCATCTGTACGCCCAGGACGCCAACAACTATCATAATTATTGCAATAATTACCACAAATGAGATTTTCTCATCTAAAAATACCGCACCTGCAAATACCGACACAACGGTAGTCAGGTTCGAAAAAACTGTTGTCTTTGCAACAGGCAGATGCGTGTTTGCATAGTTTAAAAACAAAAACGCAACAACAGACGATATTATCCCAAGATAGAAAACCGATAGTGTAAATTCAGCTGACAAAAACGGCTTTATAACCTGGATAGGGTTTTTAATATTTTCAATTATCGCAATTGTGAGAAATGATACCGTTCCAATCAGGGTCATAGCGTATGTACGCTCGAGTGCTGAAAACTCTGCCGAAATCTTACGGCTTGATATGTTATATAAAACCGAGGATAACACAGCACCGACAAGCAATATAATCCCAAGCGGTGTAACCGTTCCGTCCCTGCTCCCTGCTAATGCAGTAATCACAACACCTCCGACCGAAATCGCGGTGAATACATACTGCATTGGCGAGGGTACTTCCTTTAGAATGAATATCCCCAAAACCATTGAAACCACAGGTATCATGGATATCATAATCGATGAAAAGGCACTTGTTGTGAGCTTGATTCCGTAGCTTTCAAATATGAAATACAAAAGTGGTTGGAAAACCGACATTAAAACGAGTTTCCATATATTTTTGCCCATCTTCAGCCTTTTGCCCGAGGCAAGCATTACTACCGTCATTCCGAGAAAAGCCATTATATATCTGTCAGCAATAACGGTCAGCGGTGAGGCATAACCCAATGCAATTTTCGTAAACATAAAACTGAACCCAAAAATCACCTGTGCACCGAGTGCTGCCAATGTTGCAAGTGCTATATTTTTGTTATTTGCCATAGTTTTTCTGCCCCATTAAAATATACTCAAATCGAGCTTTTCACTCAAAAGTTCCAACGCTCTTATGCTTGCCACGCTTTGCATTGTGAAGCGTTTTTCGCTGTCACCTACTGAATATATGTTGCCGTCATCCACCATAACGCTTATGCCAAACTCATCGGGGTTTGCCTTTGCAAGCTCGGGTATATAGTTCGCAACCGCACCTTCTTTGGTGTGCTTGCGGCATTTATCTAAAATTTCTTCGAGTATTTTTTTCATTCGAAAACTCCTTTTTCTTCCGTAACACTCATTTTTCTTTAACTTAATAAAGATTTTGTCACAGATAACCTTTATGTTTATACTGAAACCAATCGTTCCTCCATCGGACAAATTCACATCCATATTCTACCACATTGGTACAATTCTTTCAAGCATTATCAGACAAAAAAATAAAAACCCGCATTCTATACTGAATACGGGTTTAATACTCGATTAGTTCAAAGCTGCCTTTGCAGTTTCAACGAGCTTTGTAAATGCCTGAGGATCAGCAATAGCGATCTCTGAGAGCATCTTTCTGTTCATTTCGATGTTAGCCTTCTTAAGACCGTTCATGAATGTTGAATAGTTCATGCCGTTCATCTTTGCAGCAGCACTGATTCTTGCGATCCAAAGTCTTCTGAAGTCTCTCTTTCTGCGTTTTCTGCCGATGTAAGCGTTCTGCATTGAACGCATAACAGCCTGGTTAGCTGTTCTGTAAATTCTGCTTTCGCCGCCTCTGAAGCCCTTTGCAAGCTTCAAAACCTTTTTATGCTTTTTTCTTGTATTTAAAGCGCCTTTAACTCTTGCCATTAGTTTTCAACCTCTCTTTCAATCTTACTTATAAGGAATTAACTTCTTAATTACAGCTGCATTTGCTGCTGAGCAGTAAGCTTGCTTTCTTAAGTGTCTTTTTCTCTTTGTTGTTTTCTTGTTCAAAATGTGTCTTCTGAACGATTTGTTCATCTTTACCTTACCCTTTTTAGTAAGATTGAATCTCTTTGCTGCACCTCTGTGTGTCTTTATTTTAGGCATGTTTGTCCACTCCTTCCAGAATTTTAAATTATTTTAGCAAAGCGGTGCAAGAAACATTGTCATGTTTCTGCCCTCGAGTTTCGGCTGTTTTTCAACTGTTCCGAACTCTTTTACCGTATCGGCAAACTTAATTAAGAGAGCCTCGCCTATCTCAGAATGGCTGACCTCACGTCCACGGAAACGAACCATAACCTTAACCTTGTCACCATTTTTAAGAAATTTCTTCGCATGGTTACACTTGGTATTCAAATCATTAGTATCAATCGATGGAGAAAGCTGAATCTCTTTAATGTTGACAACCTTCTGATTCTTGCGGTTTTCCTTCTCTCGCTTTGCAATCTCAAACTTGTACTTACCGTAGTCCATAATCTTACAAACCGGTGGCTGGGCGTTTGCAGCAATTTTGACTAAGTCCATACCCTTTTCAACCGCCAAAGCATAAGCTTCTTTAGCTGACATAACCCCGAGCTGCTGACCGTCGGCAGATACTACTCTGACTTCTGCATCACGAATTTCCTCGTTAATCTGCACATCCTTGTTAGCTATGATAATCCCTCCAAACTATTTTTTTTAAGTTTTGCAATAAAAAAAACGGACGACAAGCATCCGCAACACAACAAAAACAGCTAAAAACTGTTTTTATGTATTTACCGCAAAACTCCTTCGTTGTACGGTGAGAGCGGATATGCTCTGCTTGTTTTCTAAAAGAGTATAACATAAAAACAGTCGGCTGTCAATAGTTTTTTTTAATTTTTTTTTAAACTTTTATCCTCGGGTCAGATAACTCACTTCATGGCTTGTAAGATAACGCCATCTGCCAAGCGGAAGATTTCCAAGCGATACCTTGCCAATACTGATTCTCTCAAGTGCATAAACCTTTGATCCTACTGCATCGAACATCTTTCTAACCTGACGGTTTTTACCCTCGTGGATTGTGATTCGGACGGTTGTGAAGCCGTCTTTTGCATCAAGGATTTCAACCTCGGCAGGGGATGTCACATAATCCTCAATCTTTACTCCCTTTCTCAGGCGATTGAGTCCTGCTATTGTAATACCGCCCTTTAGTGTTGCGATATATGTCTTGTCCATTCTGAACTTCGGATGTGTCACCTTATAGGTGAAATCGCCGTCGTTTGTCAGCAACAAAAGTCCCGAGGTCTCATAATCAAGTCTGCCGACCGGGAAAATTCTTGATTTTATCTCGGAATCAATCAGGTCGATTACAGTCGGGCGGTCGAACTGGTCGCTCACCGTCGAAACATACCCTTCGGGCTTATTGAGCATAATGTAGTATTTCTTTGTGACAGTTTTGATTTCTTTATTATTCACCAAAACCTTATCGGCGCCGATTTCTACCTTTGTACCAAGCTCACGGACAATCTCGCCGTTTACCTTGACCTTACCCTCACCGATAAGTTCCTCCGCCTTACGTCTCGATGCCACGCCACACATTGCTATATATTTTTGAAGTCTTACTATTTCTCCCATTTTCTTTATCCTTTGCTGTTTGATAGATTTTGCATTGCCAAAAATTCGTATATGCCATTTTACCAGAAGTAAAAATGCTTGCTTGCAATGGCATTTTTACGCCGCCGTCAATTAGCATACGCAACCTGAAAGGTTGCAGACGAGTTGAAAACTCGCAGGAGTTTTGCACCGCAAAAATCCGTATATGCTAATTATATCATACCCCTACCCGATTTGTAAATAGGCATTTATCCAATTCCCCACGACTCTGGCAATCACATCCCGAAAAATCGGCTTCTCTTTTTGAACGTCCCGGTCCGAGAGAATATCTACCGTTTTTAATAACTTACCTTTGCAAAGTATCTCTGCCTCGCCGATTTTTTCGCCAGAATATATCGGAGGCATAAGTTCCTCTGCAAGATAAAGCCTTACCTCACATTCAGGGATTTTTCCATCAACCGCCGGGATAGATACGCTATCTCCAACCACCGCTCCGACCTGAGCTCCATCAGGAGTGTTTAGCATTTTTACATTCTGCCCGGCGGTTATAATCTCCCTTTTTTCGCATTTTGAAAATCCGTAATCGAGCATTTCCATGTGGTCATTCCAGTCATCAGGTGCATTCAGAGTGACCGCAATCAAAGTTATCCCATCACGATTGGCAGCAGACACGAGACATCTTCCCGAGCGTTTGGTAAATCCCGTTTTTACACCCACAGCACCGTCGTACATCTTCAAAAGCTTATTATGGTTCGAAAAATATAAAACCTCGGCATTATTTATCTCGGCATTTGTCTCCCGAGTTGAAACTATTCTTTTAAAATCCTCATTCTGCATAGCATAACTCGTAATTCTGGCAAGGTCGTATGCCGTTGTGTAATGCTCTGCATCGTCAAGTCCGTTCGGATTTTTAAAAGAAGAATCCTCTGCACCTATTTTTTCTGCAAGCATATTCATTTCATTGCTGAACCCATCAACACTTCCCGATACATATTCTGCAACCGCAACCGCCGCATCGTTACCCGAGTTTAGCATCAATCCATAGAGCAAATCCTCCATCCGGATTTTATCGCCGCATCTTAAATATATCGACGAGCCCTCCTGATTTGCCGCATTCGCACTTACCGTCACTACATCGTCAGGCTTGGTTTTTTCGAGTGCGACTATCGCCGTTATAATTTTGGTCGTGCTAGCCATTGGAAGCCTCACGCCTTCGTTTTTGGCGTAAATAATCTCGTTTGTATCAGCAGCTATTACAATCCCTGCCTCAGCAGAGATGTCAAGTGCAAAACCCCTTGGCGAAAAAGCCATCAGCATAATCAACATACAAAATATTTTCTTCATCTAAATCTTTTCCTTTTTAATATTTATAAGAAAAGTATATTATTTTCGACAAAGAAAAATACCCATCATAAGTCGATTATCCTAAAGGATAACCGAAATAATATTTGTCGCTACGCAACAAGTGATATAGCAAATGCTACGATATATTTGCTTTGCAAATGTGATATATCCGATAAAACGGATATAAATGATAAAAAGCCGTCAAAGACGGCTTTTTATCAATAGTATTTTCGACAGAAAATATATCATTACTTTATTGTTTTTTCAGCAACTTCCTTGGTTATCTTTTCGATAAAGGCATCAATGCTCATGCTGCCGAGGTCGCCTTCTTTTCTGTCACGGACAGATACTGTGTTGTTTTCAATATCCTTATCACCGATAACGATCATATAAGGAACCTTCTCAAGCTGTGCCTCTCTGATCTTATATCCAATCTTTTCAGAACGGTCATCAACTTCAACTCTTATGATACCGTTTGCTTCAAGTGCTTTCTTAACCTCATAGATATAATCAAGGTGTCTGTCGGCAATCGGGAGAAGCTTGACCTGAACAGGTGCAAGCCATACAGGGAATGCACCGGCATACTTTTCAATCAGGAGTGCCATTGTTCTTTCATAGCAACCGATACTTGTTCTGTGGATAATATACGGATTCTTCTTTGCACCGTCTTTATCAACATATTCCATACCAAACTTTTCAGCAAGCATCTGGTCGATCTGGATTGTGATAAGTGTATCTTCCTTTCCGTGAACATTCTTGATCTGGATGTCGAGCTTCGGGCCATAGAATGCTGCCTCACCCACGCCGATTGCATACGGAATCTCAAGGTGATTCAAAATCTTTTCCATTATGCCCTGTGCTTCATCCCACTGTTCCGTTGTTCCGATATACTTTTCTCTGTTATCGGGATCCCACTGTGAGAATCTGTATGATACATCCTCGTAAAGTCCGAGGGTTTTGAGCATATAGATTGCAAGTTCAAGACAACCCTTGAATTCGTCCTCAAGCTGTTCAGGTGTACACATGAGGTGACCTTCAGAGATTGTAAACTGACGAACTCTGATAAGTCCGTGCATTTCGCCCGATGCCTCGTTTCTGAAGAGTGTTGATGTTTCATTCAAACGCATCGGAAGGTCTCTGTATGAACGGCCTCTGTTCAAAAATGCCTGATACTGGAACGGACAGGTCATAGGACGGAGTGCGAAAACTTCCTTGTCCTTTTCCTCATCGCCGAGTACAAACATGCCGTCCTGGTAGTGATCCCAGTGACCTGATAACTTATACAAATCACTCTTTGCCATAAGTGGAGTTTTTGTAAGCTGCCAGCCACGCTTCTGCTCTTCGTCTTCAACAAATCTCTGCAAAAGCTGAATGACTCTTGCACCCTTCGGCAAAAGTATCGGCAAGCCCTGACCAATCAGATCTGATGTTGTAAAGAGTTCAAGTTCTCTTCCCAATTTGTTATGGTCACGCTTTTTTGCTTCCTCAAGCTGGGCAAGATGTGCTTCCAACTCGTCTTTTGACTCGAATGCTGTACCGTAAATTCTCTGGAGCATCTTGTTCTTTTCATTTCCTCTCCAGTAAGCACCTGTTGCAGACAAAAGCTTATACGCCTTAACCTTGCTTGTATACTTGATGTGCGGGCCTGCACAGAGGTCGGTAAATTCACCCTGCTTGTAGAATGATATTACCTCGCCCTCAGGAAGTTCATTTATAAGTTCAACCTTATACGGCTCATCCTTCATAAGCTCAAGTGCTTCTGCCTTTGGAAGCTCAAATCTTTCGATTTTTAAGTTCTCCTTGGCAATCTTTTTCATTTCTGCCTCGATTTTTTCCAAATCCTCGGGAGTAAATGTGTGTTCTGTATCAAAGTCATAGTAAAAGCCTGTGTCGATTGCAGGGCCGATTGCCAGCTTTACATCGGGAAACAGTCTTTTTACCGCCTGTGCCATAACGTGCGAGGCAGAATGTCTTAATGTTTGTAGTTCGTTCATTTCGCTCATTTTCTTAAATTCCTTTCTCTTTTGAAAAAATAAAAAGCACCTCTATTTTGAGCATACACTCAAAATAGGGGTGCAAAATATACTTATCTTACACGGTTCCACCCTATTTACGGAAAAACCCGTCACTCATTTTTCTCTTACGCGGAAATTGTTACGGCAATGCTTACTGCAATTTTCAGCACGCAACTCCAAAGTGGTATTCGCTGCCGTTCATGCAAAAGCGCTTCCAGCCACGACGCTTTCTCTCTTGGCACTACCCCGACAGTTACTGTCTTTTTCATCGTCTTTAACATATATTATTACACTTTTTTTGTGATTTGTCAATAGCCTTTTTTAAAAATTATACAGTCCATTAAAACATTGCTAACAATACCCTTGATTTTTCGGGCTGTTGTGATAAAATATTGTTATTAAAGGAACTTTTTCGGCATTTTCACTTGTGTATACAGGGGTTTTGAGAATAGGAACTAAAACAAGATATTAAAGGAAAAGAGTGCGGAAATTCCTGCACGCTCTACGGTGTTTTATTCAATTACAAACTCTGCCCACACAGAGTATGATTTCCCTTCATTTATATCCATACGACTACAGGTAGCAAGGAAACGATATGTACCTGATTTGCTAATATCATACATATCTGTAATGCGATATTTTTTCTCAACCTTTTCGTTTGAATTTAGTGAATAACCCATCAATGTAAAAATATTCGATTTTAAAGAACAATCAACCCATTCACCATTTTCCAATCGTTCAATACCAAACGCTTCACCATATGAAATCGTATATTCTGTTTGGTTGTTCCACGTAACACCTAAAGCGGTTATGTCAGGATATTTGTATATACAGTCAATCTCTACAAAAACGCCCTCAATATCTGAATGTGAAACCCCATTAAAAACAGGATATTTCTTTGGCAGACTATTATTATAAACAATAAAACCAACCACACAGACCACACACACTAAAGACAAAATTAATGCTATCGACTTTTTCATACGAACAACCCCTTTTAAATTCAGGTTTATTTTACAAAATTATTATATCATATAACATCACTAAAACAAATAACCACAAGTAATTTTAAGATTAATATTGGGTTTAAAGATTTTTTGCCCCTAAAACCAAAACTGCTTGTTTTTTCAATGTTTCAGTCAAAACAATAATATTTTGAACTATATAATTTAAAAAACTGTAGGATTTCCAAGCTCGGCTATCAGTTTATTTGCAGAAACCACCTTATCGGCGTTATAGTCACCAATCCAGTGTGTATCCGAGCCGACAGAAAGTGTGATGTTGCTTTCTGATACCATCCTTTGCTTTTCCCTGTTGGTCAGGAAATCATAGTAATAATCATAATTTCCCGACGTGTTTATCTCCCAGAATATGTTATGCTCGGAAAGTGTTTTTAAAATGTCCACACCGTATCGCTTGCCGAGTGCAAAAATATCGGTGTGCGCAAGTCCCACAGGACAGTTAAAGAGCCTTGTCCACTCAAGGAACTCAAAGAAGTCCATAGCCACAGGGCTATCGAGGCTCTCGAACAGGCAATAATCCAGAAGGTGCGAATGCGACATCAGAAAATCGTTCGGAGCAGGGCGTGTCCCAATCTCAAGACCGAGCAGAACCTCAATTTTGTCCGAATACTTTTCTTTTAGTTCCGCTACCGCATCTGCATACGCCATAAAGCTTGCACCGATAGTAAACTGATGATCGGAAATTCCAACCACATCAATTCCGTTTGCAAGCGCATTTTTCACAATCTCCTCCGGCCTATTCTTGCCGTCATAGCTAAAGGTTGTATGATTGTGCAGATCATGTATTTTCATGTTAATCATTCCTCTTTTGTCGGTATCCTAAAGACACCTTTAAATAATAAATTTATCGTCCTCGCAAAGTCCCAGCATATCTATACCACGCTGGAATCTTTCTTTTCATCCCAGAAATGGCCGGTCAGGCATATTGTTTTTAATCCGTTTTCCTCTGCATATTGCAAAATTCTTTCGTTTATCTGCTCTGGGGCATTCGAGCAAGACGATATTTTTGAGTGAATATGCAGGTCGTTATCAACAATGTATTTCATTTTTACCTCAAATCAAATCACATAAACTTCTGTATTTGCTCGTATAGATTATCCGAATAATGTCTGAATCCCTCGTCGTTTGGATGGAGCCTGAAATCCGCATAGAACTTTATATCATGTTCGACAAAATCTAACCCTGAAATAAAAATCACGTTTTCAAGGTCGGCCACTACATCCTTTATATAATTTTCAACGTCCTCAAACAGCCCGAACTCCCTTTCTTCTATGTGATCTGCACGCCATATCGGGCTGATGGCAAAAATTTTCGTTTCGGGATAGTTTTTACTCAAGGTTTCATAAAACTCTCTGCATCTTACATTGAAATCTTCCCGTGGCTTTTTGCTCCAGTCGTTTGTGCCGTAAGCAACTGTTATGTAGTCAGGAACATATTCTTCGGTAAGCTTTGCAAGCCCGGGAACAAAGAACTCGCCGCCTATGCCCTTATTGATTTCTTCTGCGCCAAGCTTATCTGCAAGTCTTGAAACATATCTCATTGATGGTCGAAGAGCGTCATACCCTTGCGTGATTGAGTCGCCGAACGCAAGAAGCTTTTTAGCTCTCTTTATCGGCTTTAAAAATGCACCATCATCGACCGATATCTCTTTCAAAGTCGGACGAACCGACCACGGGAAATATACAGATACTTCTTTTGTACCTTCACCTAACAAAAATTCGCCTGAAAACTCACCCAGGGGAAGTTCTGCTTCTGTATAATTTTCAGGTAATTCGCAACCCGAAAAATTATCTATATTGCCTATGCACTCACCGTTTACAAAAACCTCAAAAGAATAGTAGTTTCGTGATGTTCCTTTTTCGATTACACCCTTTATTTTCAAGGTTTTACTGTCAGTTTTGAACATCAGCCTTATTCCGGCTGTTGCGAGGCATCTGTCATAAAAACTTCTTTCCGGCTGGTCGATTTCATAATATTTCTCCTGCTTATCGTAAAAGCGGTGGAAGGTGATGCCGTCTTCATTTTCTGTCACATTAACTGCACCCGTTGCGATGTTCTTTAGTTCTTCTAAATTCAGTTTCATAATAAAAATTCCTTATATTCTTTGTGTATTTTCTTGCCAGAGCAGTTACAATCATTTTACCATCAAAACGCTTTGAAATCAAGGATATATTTTCTCAGTTTTAAAGTTCCAAAAACCGTCTGAAAATTCAAAGATATAAATTCCGCCGTTTATCAGTTCGCGTGTGTCAGCAATTTCATCCTTCGCAAGTTTTAAGGCGGAGCGGATTGCACCCTCATGGCAAAAAGCCACCACCTTTTCACAGTCCGATTTGCTTACCATATCAAGAAACTTTGTAACACGAGTCATTTTCATCAATTCGTTTTCGCCGCCATAGAAAGTGAAATCCTGATTTGCTTTATCATTTAAATATCGCTCACCATAGAGATTAACACATTCCTCTATGCTTTTACCCGAAAGCTCGCCAACATCAAATTCCCTTATCAGGTCGGTTAAAACCGGGGTTTCTGACGGCAATGCCATTTCTGCCGTTTGCCTTGCCCGAAGCAAATCACTCGAATAAACCATGTCAAACTTGATTTCCTTTAGCAGTTCGCCTGCTCTTTTTGCATCGGCTCTTCCCTTTTCTGTGAGCGGTATTTGTGCCCAGCCGGCGTGCAAATGTCTGGTGTTGGCAGTGCTCTCGCCGTGGCGCACCAAGTAAACTAACATACAAATTTCTCCTCACCTAATTTCAGCAGTTCTCTGAATCTATGGCATTCTTTAGCATTTTCCCAAACGCCTTTTTAAGTTTTGTTTTTAAAACATCAAGAATTCACAAAAAGGCGAAAATAATCTTTTATCAAAACAGTCTAACAAAAAAGACAACCCTCCAAAGAGTAAATTGTCTTTTTTACATTCTTATTTACCGAGGTATGCTTTTTTAACCTCTTCGTTAGCAAGAAGTTCAGCACCGCTACCTTCGAGTTTGATTCTGCCGGTTTCGAGAACGTATCCCTTGTCAGCAGTTTTTAATGCCATATTAGCATTCTGCTCGATAAGAAGAATTGTTACGCCATTTTTGTTGATTTCCTTTATAATCGAGAAAATATCACGCACAATCAGCGGTGCAAGACCAAGTGACGGCTCATCCATCATCATAAGCTTCGGACGGCTCATCAGGGCTCTTGCAACAGCAAGCATCTGCTGTTCACCGCCCGAGAGAGTTCCTGCCATCTGCCATGAACGTTCCTTTAGTCTCGGGAACAGGTCATACACCCATTTTATATCCTCATCAAGTGAATCCTTTCTTAAGTATGCACCGATTCGGATATTTTCCAAAACTGTAAGGTCAGGGAAAATTCTTCTTCCTTCAGGAACAAGTGTGATACCTGTCTTTACAACCTTTTCAGCTGAAAGTCCTGTTATATCCTCACCGCAGAATTCTATTGTTCCGCTCTTTGGAGTAACAACGCCTGCGATAGAACGCAAAATCGAGCTTTTACCCGCACCGTTTGCACCAACAAGAGTCACAATCGAGCCTTCTTCAACATCGAAAGAAACTTCACGAACTGCGTTGATTCCTCCGTATGTGATATTCAAATCCTTAATTTTCAGCATCGTCTGTCACCCCCAAATATGCCTCGATTACACGAGGATTGTTGCTGACCACATCAGGTGTACCGTCGGCAATATGCTTACCGAAATCGATTACATATATACGGTCAGAAATATCCATAACAAGATTCATATGGTGTTCTATTAGAAGAATTGTAAGATTGAAATCCTTTCTTATACGGCGAATGAACGCTGTTAGTTCCTCTGTTTCCTGAGGGTTCATACCTGCTGCAGGCTCATCAAGAAGCAAGAGTGTCGGATTTGTTGCAAGTGCTCTTGCAATCTCAAGGTGTCTCTGCTTACC
Source organism: Clostridia bacterium (assembly GCA_045544615.1). Lineage (GTDB taxonomy): Bacteria > Bacillota > Clostridia > UBA1381 > UBA1381 > CAKSFT01. The sequence goes on along the minus strand of JAZPZI010000002.1, from coordinate 62,331 downwards.
GTATGGAAGTGATGTTGCAAGCTCATCCTTTACATCCTCAAGGTCAAGAAGCTTCAAAAGCTCAAGAGTTTCTTCACGCATCTTCTTTTCTTCCTGGGCATTGAAACCGAAAGTGGCTGAAAATACATTACTTGTTTTTCTCAAGTGCTTTGCAACAAGAACATTTTCAAATACCGTCATACTCTTGAAAAGTCTGATATTCTGGAAAGTTCTTGCCATACCAAGCTTTGTTATCTGGTCAGGTGTTTTGACCATTGTGTTTTTGTACATACCGTTATTTTCACCGGCATAGAGCTTCTTCATTTTTCCTTTCGGAAAATTCTCTATTATAGCCTCGCCATTGAATGATACACGGCCGTTAGTAGGCTGATAAACACCGGTTATAACGTTAAATGCAGTTGTCTTACCTGCACCGTTCGGGCCGATAAGTGCAACAATTTCGCCTTCATTTATTTCCATCGAGAGGTTATTTACGGCAACAACGCCGCCAAACTGCATTGTGACATTTTCTACACGAAGTACATTATTCGTCATTGTTGCTCACCCTCTCTTTCGTTTTCGTTTTTCTCTTTTTAAACAAATCGGGTAATTCCTTTGTTCCCATGATACCTTTGCGGAAGAAAAGTACAACTATCATAATAACAATCGAGAATACCACCATTCTGAAACCGTCTTTTAAAAGCGGAACCTGATATCCGCCGATAACCTGTGTCTCATCAAGGAATCTCAGCCACCATTCAGAGCATGCAATATACAGGAATGAACCTATACACGAGCCTGTAACCGAGCCAATACCGCCGATAACAACTATCAGGAGTATTTCATATGTAAGCACCGATGTGAACGGTTTTGCCTGATATGTTGTTGCAAACATGGCATAAAGTGCACCGCCGATTCCAGCAAAGAATGCAGAAATACAGAATGACAGGAGCTTATGCTTTGCAAGGTTTATACCCATTGCTTCTGCCGCAATTTCGTCGTCACGGATTGCCTTGAATGAGCGTCCGTAGGTTGACTTTATCAAAAGCACAATAATCGCAATACAGATTGTAACAATTATTGCAGGCACTACAGTTGAGAGATAAAGCTCAATCTGTCCGCCAGGTCCCTTTATATTAAAGGAATTGAGGGTCGGGAAACCCTTTATCATATTCGCACCGTTTGTAAGCTTACCGAGTACGAGTTCGCCACCGCCCGGAAGCTGGATAACTTCACACTGGAATATTGTTCTCAAAATCTCTGCAAAGCCGAGTGTTGCAATAGCAAGATAGTCACTCTTCAATCTGAGTACAGGCAAACCAATCAGGTAGCCGAACAATGCCGCTACCGCACCGGCAATAACCAATGCCACAAGTACGCCCAAAACAAGGCTTACTGCACCTCCAAAACCGGTATTTCCGAATATCGAGCCAAAAGCTTCCTGAATCGAGAAGTTAACAACACTTCCGCCGTATTTATAGAAAATACCGTCAGCAGGAACTTTCAGCGAAACCGGAGTGGTCAGTATTGCAAAGGTATAAGCACCAAGCAACATAAATCCTGCGTGTCCTAAAGAGAACAGACCTGTAAAACCGTTAAGAAGGTTTAACGATACCGCAATAAGGCTATATACTATAACCTTACGGAGTACCATGAAAAGCTTCGATGTCGGTGTGAAAAGCTTTGGAACATCCGGGAACATAAGATTGAGATTTTCAATCAGGAGTAATATTCCCCAGAATGCAAGGATGCATATTATTGTGATAACTGAGCCCTTGATATTGGACTTTTTATTAAGTTTATTCATCATACTGCACCCCCATCAAACCTTATCAATTATCTTCTCACCAAAGATACCTGTAGGTCTGAAAATAAGGACAACTACAAGTACGGCAAAGGTGAAGGCATCAGAGAACACTGAATACGGTGTAGCTTTAATAAGGTTTTCACAAATACCGATAATAAATGCACCGATAACTGCGCCCGGAATTGAGCCAATACCGCCAAAAACTGCCGCAACGAATGCCTTCAGACCAGGCAGTGCGCCCGATACTGCCACAATCTTTGAGTAGTTTGAAAAATAGAGTACAGACCCTACTGCGGCAAGAGCCGAACCGATAACGAATGTTACCGAGATAACATTGTTGATTTTTATACCCATAAGTCGGCTTGTTTCAAAATCCTTTGATACCGCACGCATCGCCATACCAATCTTTGTGTGATTGATAAGGAATGTGAGTGCAACAACAAGTATAATAACAAGCGGCAGGGTAATAAGAGTTGCTACCGTCTGTTTTGTGCCGAAAATATCAACCGTCTGTGCAAGGAACGGGATTGTAGGATATGTCATAGGCTGTCCGCCTGTTAAGTATGTAATAACATTCTGCAACAGATAGCTGACACCTATCGCCGATATCATAACACTCATACGTGGAGCTTTTCTGAGTGGCAGATATGCCGCACGCTCAATTAAAAAGCCCAGAAGGATTGTTATTATAATTGTAAGCGGTATAACAACAGCCATAGGCAAGGTTGACGATAACCATATAAGCATCATACCCGCCACCATAAACACATCACCGTGAGCAAAGTTGATAAGTCGCAAAATTCCGTATACCATAGTATACCCTATAGCAATAAGAGCATATTGTCCACCGACCGAAATTCCGGTCAGCAAAGTTGTAATCAATGACTGCACCTATATTACCTCTCTTTCCAAAAACTAGCAAATTCCTTTGCTGTCTCGAAAATGGCGGCAAAATCCGTCGCTTCCGAGGCAGCAAAAAAAATCATAGGCGCTTGGCGGGGTATTCCCCGCCATGCGTCCAGATTTAATCTAAAACTAAAATTACTGAGCCTTCTGAACTGTCTCTAACTTCCAAGTACCTGATGCTGTATCAACAGTCTTTATGTAAGCTGTATCACGGATAGCATCGCCGATTTCGTCGAATGCGATTTCGCCTGATACACCTGTGTACTTAACGTTAGGCAAAGCAGCCTTAACAGCAGCCTTATCAGGTGAGCCTGCAGCCTTGATAGCCTCAAGCGCTACATAGTAAGCATCGTAACCCATTGCTGATACAGCAGAAATTGTGTCGTCTCCGCCGTTTGCAGTCATAGCGTCATCATTTGTGTTGATGTAGTTCTTGATACCTTCGTCGAACTCAGGTGAACCGCCTTCCTGGTAGAATGTTGAAACGTAGAGTTCTGTGTCTGTTCCCTTTGCAGCTTCCAAAACCTTGTTATCATCAAGTGTATCTGAGCCGAGGATTGGGAGACCAATCTCAAGTCTTGCTGCCTGTGAAACGATCTGTGTTGCATAAGCAATAGAAACAGGTGTGAAGATTACATCACAGCCTTCAGCCTTAGCTGTGTTCAAGTACTGTGTGAAGTCTGCTGTGTTTGTTGGGAAGTCTGCCTTTACAACTTCTCCGCCTGCAGCTGTGAATGTCTGCTCGAAGAATGTAAGAAGACCCTGGTCATATTCGTTACCGAGTTCGCCGAGAAGGAATGCCTTCTGTGCTCCGCACTTTTCGATAGCGAAGTTAGCGAGAACTGAACCCTGGAACGGGTCAAGGAAACAAATTCTGAAGTAGTGTTCGTTACCCTTTGTAACGTTAGGGTTTGTACATGTGATACCCATTGCAGCAAGGCCTGCCTGGTCAAATGTATCACTTGCTGCCATTGAAACGCCTGAACCGTATGAACCGAGAACGATTGATATGTCTTTGTCTACCAATGTAGCAGCTGCTGATGGAGCCTTATCTGTTGTTGAGCCGTTATCTGAGTAAACAACTTCAACCTTGTACTCTACATCGCCAAGAGTAACTGTTGGTGTTTCAGCGTTTGCATACTGAACGCCCAGAAGTTCCTTCTTACCGCCTGAAGCAGAGTCGCCTGTTAATGGTTCGAAAACACCGATTCTGATAACATTTTCGCCATCAGTTGTGTTTTCAGTTGTGTTTGTTGCATTTCCACAGCCTGCAAGAGCTGCGCCTACGAGTGTAAGCGAGAGAGCAAGGGTTAATAACTTTTTCATTTTTTCTTTTCCTTTCTCAATTTAAAAAATTTTATTTACTTTCGGATTTTTTCTATAAATCCTTGAGCATATAGGCATTATAACATAAAAAGGAAAAATAATCAACTAAATTTGTTCAAATTATCCAATTTTTTTCTAAACAAAAAATTGACAACCCTCCAAACGGAGAGTTGCCAAAAGTTTTATAGCTTGTTTCTCTGAATTTTTCCGCTTACTGTCTTTGGCAAGCTGTCCCTGAATTCTACGATTCTCGGATACTTATACGGTGCAGTTCTGTCCTTAACATAGGTCTGAATTTCCTTTTTGAGTTCGTCACTTGCAACCGTTCCGTTAACCAGAACGATACTTGCCTTTACAATCTGACCTCTTACCTCATCAGGAACTGCCGATACACCGCATTCCAAAACATATGGAAGCTCCATAATAACACTTTCGATTTCGAAAGGTCCGATACGGTATCCCGAAGATTTGATAACATCGTCTGCACGGCCTACATACCAGTAGAAACCATCTTCATCACACCATGCAACGTCGCCTGTGTGATAATATCCGTCGTGCCATACTTCCTTTGTCTTTTCTTCATCGCCATAGTAGCCGGTAAAGAGACCGCAAGGTACGCCGTCTTTGATATTGATACAGATTTCACCCGATTCACTGGTCTTAACCTGTTCGCCATCCGAGTTCAAAAGTTCAACCTTATAGATAGGTGCCGGCTTACCCATAGCACCGATTTTATGCGGTTTACCAACGAGGTTACCAATAATCATTGTACTTTCGGTCTGACCGAAGCCTTCCTTAATCTGCAAGCCTGTTGCCTTTTCAAATTGGCGGTAAACTTCAGGGTTCAATGCCTCGCCCGCTGTTGTCATATGCTTTACCGATGAAAAATCGTACTTCGAAATATCCTGTTTGATCATCATACGAAGCATTGTCGGCGGTGCACAGAAGGTTGTGATGTGGTGCTTTGCAAACATCGGCAGAATCTCTGCTGCATCAAAGCGGTCAAAGTCATATACAAATGTTGCCGCCTCACAGAGCCACTGTCCGTAGAGCTTACCCCACATAGCCTTTGCCCAGCCTGTGTCTGAAATTGTGAAGTGAAGTCCGTCAGGGTCAACATTGTGCCAGTACTTTGCAGTATGGAAATGACCGAGCGGATATTTATAGTTATGTGCCGCAATTTTCGGATATCCTGATGTTCCCGATGTGAAATACATAAGCATCAGGTCATCACCGCACGGCGAATCCTCTGTTCTTTCAAAGTGTGTGCTGAATCTCTTATATTCCTCGTCGAAGTTTCTCCAGCCCTCTCGCTCGCCGCCAACCATCATCTTGTTAACAAGTAACGGACACTTTTTCTGAGCCTCATCAACATGCTTGGAAACTTCGCCGTCTGCGGTACATACGATTGCACTAACACCTGCAGATGTGAATCTGTATTCAAGGTCGTGCTCCTGAAGCTGGTCAACCGCAGGAATAGCAATCGCACCGAGCTTATTCAAACCAAGCATCGCCATCCAGAACTGATAGTGACGCTTTAAGATAAGCATAACTCTGTCTCCCTTTTTGATACCGAGTGATGCAAAATAGTTCGCGCACTGACTCGATGCTTTTCTCATATCGGTAAAGGTAAAGCGGCGTTCTGTGCCGTCCTTTGAGATATGGAGCATCGCAAGCTTTTCAGGCTCACGTCTTGAGAGCTCATCAACAAGGTCGAATGCAAAGTTGAACTTGTCCTCGTTCTTGAATGTGATTGAGGTCGGAGTTCCCTTTTCGTCCTCAACTATATCAATGAAATTATGATAAATTCTGTCCTTTGTATCTCTGTGAACCGAGCCGATAATCTGTTCTGTTGTAACAATATCCGACGATGCACCTTCAATAAGCTCAACATCTGCTCTCAATACCATAGCATAGAACTTACAGTCCTTGCCGTTTACCGCAATCATACCGTGAGGAGTATCCGAGTTATAATAGATACTGTCCCCCGGGCCTAAAACCTCTTTATGGTCGCCAATCTGCACCATTAAGTTACCCTCAATTACTATATCACATTCCTGACCTGCGTGAGTTGTGAGTTCGATGTCCTTGTTCTGTGCATCCTCATCATAAGTGCTGACAACATAGAGCGGTTCTGCGATACGGTTTTTGAAAGCATATGCAAGATTCTGGTAAACCATACCGTGAGCCTTTGCAATCTGCTGACCTGCACCTGCACGGGTCAGAGTATACGACTTGAGGTTAGGGCTGACACCCTCGATAATATCGGTTACGTTTACACGAAGTGCTGCTGCACAACGATAGATAAACGCAAAGTTCAAGTCTGACTCACCGTTTTCGCATCTTGTGTATTCTTCAACCGTCACACCGGTTTTCTCCGCCATCTCAAGCGGTGTATAGCCTTCGATTTCACGGAGCTCACGAATACGCTCTGCCATTTCTTTAATTTTTAAATTGATGTTCATTGAGTTTTCCATAAGAAAACTTTCCTCCCTTTCCTGAGACAAAAAAACTCGCCTCAAAGAATACTTGAAAACTTTGAGACGAGTGTAATTCACCCGCGGTACCACTCAAATTGTGACATTTGTCACCACTCTCAGGGTCCAACAACCCATATGCGTTAACGCAGCAATCACGGGAAGGTTCTACTCACAAAAACTGTTTTCTTCCTTCCGGCTCAGAAGCTACAAACACATTCTCTCACCTATGGCTTGCACCACCCGCCACTTCTCTAACAAAGGTTCAAAATAATGTGCCCTCTCCGTCACAGCCTTTTTACAAATATATCGGTACTATATCATACTTTTCGGGTTTTGTCAAGCATTTATTTAAATTTTGCTGACATTTTTCAAAGCGTAATTTCCTGAATATTTATAAGCTTGGGCTTTCCGATATAATTCAAAGAATACTTCTTAACCATCTCTTTGGCAACTTTGAGCGATTCGCCGTCATACGCATTTTCCACATCGTGTGCATCAAACCCGAATGTTACCGGTGACCTTTCCTCACCAGCTATCTCCCAGAACAACAATGTAGGATATTTTCTTCCCCCTCGTATTCCCAAAAAGTTTATCTCAAGCGGGATATTATGCTCCCTTGATGCGATACAGATTTTCCGCATCTCTTCTCTATAGAGTCCGACATCACCTGTAAAATTCAGCACATCGGGATGCGCAATATATGTAAAAACACCTGTTTTTATAGCATCAACCACACAGGCAACATACTCTTTGAGATCTTCAGGTTTGTCGGTCTCATCACTTGCATGGAAAATGCCGGGATACTCTTCCTCGATATAGTGCTCGCCTAAAATAATATACTCTGCACCAAGCTTTTTAGCATTTTCAAACATCGCTACAAACTGCTTGGGGAAATACTCCATCTCAAAGCCTGCTTTTATATCTATCCTGTCACCGTATTTTTCTCTCAATCTTGCAATCTCGGAAAAATACTCCGAAGCCCGCTCGGTCGGAATCCTGAACCACGACTCCTCGCCGTCGGCTCTTTTGTGCGGACTGTGGTCGGAAAATCCCATATGCTTTATTCCGCCCTCAATCGCCCTTTTAACATACTCCTCCATACTCCCCGTCGCATGTCGGCACAGGTGAGTATGTGTGTGATAATTATAGTCCATACTACACCTCAAACCTTTTTCTCAAGTAACACCAGATTTACGCCCTCTATTCCGTTGAAATTGCACGGAACAATTCCAATCTCAGAATAGCCAAGCTTTTTATACATCGCCCTTGCTCTTTCATTCCGCTCGTTCGTGTCCATCCTGAGTGCTTCACACCCCATGTCACGGGCATAGTTCTCATAAAAAGCAACAAAGCTCTTTCCGTAGCCCTTTCCCGATTGATGCGGTGAAATTGCAAGTGTGTGTAAAACCATAATCCTGTCATCTGGCACATCGTAGTGCCATTTACCTAATACATATTCTTTAACCTGAATTTGGTTTATGATTGCCGAGCCTACCACTACACCGTCTGCCACCGCAACGAACAGGTCACCTCTTGCAAGTGCCGCCTCTGCCGTAGCCTTAACCGGATATATCCCACGAATCCAACCAACCTGTGACTCTCCTGTTTCTTCTGTTGTATGAATTTCCGAGTAAATTCCGACTATTCTTTCGATATCCGCCTCGGTTGCTTTTCTGAAATCAAGCATTGCTTTTCCTCCGTTTGTTTATGTAAATATTATAAATCGGCAAACTAATCTTTTAAATTGTATGGACTTGACACAAGTAAAACACACAACCCATTACTGTATGTTTTTATTTTGTGGACATATTTTTCTAAACACCAAAATTATTCCTGCTATAATCGAACCTAAAAACGCTCCACTATAAGAGTAAAACCATATATCATCCCTTAGCCAGTTTACTTCATGTGTAAATGTTTCGTATCCTTTAACATATAAAGCAAATATTTCAGGAATATTGACCATTCTACACAAAACAAAGCTTGATAACAAAAACACCCCAGACGACACAAGAAAATTTCTGCTGCTATCTTTCTTCACCACAAAAGCAGTTAAAATCATAGATATAACGAATAAAGAATTCATAAATATTTTCTCATATGATGAATATTCTTGAAATCCGCAATCCGGAATGAAATCAGACCCATATATTACAATGGAAACTGTGCACACAAAAACATAGAGTATTATCGCCCATATTAAACTTATGTGCCAACAACTATTTTTCTTCATACATTCACAGCTCCTTTTTTACATCATTCGACAAAGTTCGTGTCAAGTCAGGAACAAAAATATATTAAATCGAGTTTGCTTTCCAAACCCATTCTACCATATTTTTCAAGAAAAATCAACAACCCCCTTGAAAGAATAAAGTTTTTGGTGTATAATAGTTTTAACTTTAATATGGAGGTTGACAATTATGAAGGTATTGGTAACCGGCGGTGCCGGCTATATCGGAAGTCATACCTGTGTTGAGCTTTTGAATGCAGGTTATGAAATCGTTGTTTTAGACAACTTATGCAATTCATCGGAAAAATCACTCGATGTTGTGAAAGAAATTACAGGAAAGGATTTTCCGTTCTATAACGTAGACCTTTTAGACTATGACGGTACAAACAAGGTGTTTGACGAACACAAAATTGATGCAGTTATCCATTTTGCAGGTCTTAAGGCTGTTGGTGAATCGGTTAGTATCCCTATCAGATACTACCACAACAATATAACAGGAACGCTGAACCTTGTTGATATTATGGAAAAGCACGAGGTCTATAACCTTGTATTCTCATCATCTGCAACAGTTTACGGCATGCCAAAGACTGTGCCGATTACCGAGGATTTCCCATTATCGACAACCAACCCATACGGTTCAACAAAGCTTATGATAGAAAATATCTTAAAGGATGTTTTTGTATCAAATGACAAGTGGTCAATCACACTTTTGAGATACTTTAACCCAATCGGTGCTCACAAGAGCGGAAAGATGGGCGAAGACCCGAAGGGAATTCCAAACAATCTTCTCCCTTATGTTGCACAGGTTGCTGTTGGAAAGCTCGAATGTGTTCATGTTTTCGGTAACGATTACCCGACAAAGGACGGAACAGGTGTGCGTGACTACATCCACGTTGTCGACCTTGCTCTTGGTCACTTGAAGTCAATCGAGCACAAGACCGATGTTCCGGGTGTACATATCTTCAACCTCGGCACAGGCAACGGCTATTCAGTTTTGGAAGTTATCAAGGCTTTCGGCAAAGCTTGCGGAAAGGAAATCCCATACAAAATTGAAGCTCGCCGTCCGGGTGATATTGCAGAATGCTTTGCAAACCCGAAAAAGGCTTTGGATGAGCTTGAATGGAAAGCAACAAGAGAGATTTCGGAAATGTGCGAAGACTCGTGGAGATGGCAGAGCAACAATCCAAACGGATATAACTCATAAAACCAAAAGGACTGCATTTGCAGTCCTTTTATTTTTCTATCAAACCATATCCCACAAAAAACTCTCCACCGGATAGTGCCTTATCCTTTATCTTTTGTGCGAATGAAGATGTCGCCTCATAATTTCTGAGGTTTTCAATTCTTGTATCCCACTTGAACACAAACCCCAAAAGTCCGTAACTTTTTTGAGTTTCTATTATTTTAAACAGTTTTTGAAATTTTAAGATATTACTGTCTGCCTTTAAAAACTCTGAGAGAGTCTCATCCAAAAGCCAGGAGTTACAGCTATAAAATTTATATTTAAATTCAGGAAAATACTTTTCAAAAAACTCGCCTGCTGCTTTAATTGACTTTTCGCATTCCGAAATATCTAACGGACCCATCGCGGGAATATGTATGTCAACCACACCATCGCCTGCTTTTATTCCGTATTCAGGATAATCCTTTTCAAATCGGCTCATACAAAACTGTAATCTCCCCAGTGTAAAAAGCCGAAATGACAAATGGAATTTGAGCCAAAGTATTTCCTCCTGCCAGAGTTCGCCCTTTATATCACTCCACACATTAGTCCAGTAGACCATATCCCGTGCAGTCGCAAGGAATATTTCCTCGGGGATTCCCTTTTCTCTGTACTTCTTCTCAAGGTCCTCCAGAAAATACAAAAACATCAAAAAATTCTTTCTTCCGTTTTTACACTCTATATTGTATTCATCAATAGTTTCCTCACACAAAGTCTCTGTTTCGAGGATTTTTTCAAACTCCAGATTATACTTTTCGGGGAACCCGATTTTTTCATACCATTTTCTGATTATCTTTTTCATTTTACTCGTCCTCTACAGTAACAAGTCTTACATCATTTTCAGCGAGTGCTCTGTTCCATTCCTCGTCGAGTTTGATGTCGGTAATAAAGGTATGAATCTTACTAAGCTCGGTAATTACCGGAACGCCGAGTCTGCCGAGTTTCTTTTGATCGCAAAGGAATATTGCGGTCTCGGAGCAGTCAATCATCGCTTTTTTAACCTCTGCCTCGGCTTCTGATGACTCCATGAGCCCACGGCCGAGAGTTACGCCACGGCAGGAAAAGAATACTTTATTGGCATAATAGTTTGCCCTGATTTGTTCCTCCGAAATTCTTCCCGAAAAAGACATATTCTTTTTATTGAGCATGCCGCCAATACATATCACCCTTATATCGGGACATTCGGACAATTCAGTTACAACCTTTTCTGCGTTTGTTATAACAGTTATTCCCTTTTTATCCTTTATATTTCTTGCAAGGTGCAGACTCGAAGTACTTGCATCCAAAAATACGGTTTCACCGTCTTTTATCATAGCCGCAGCACGCTTTCCTATTCTCTGCTTACCTTCAAAATTTACAACATCACGTCTGTGGATTTCCATATCGGGCTCCGAGCTCTCAACAAGTGTTGCACCGCCATATGTTCTGACCAACACTCCTTGTTTTTCGAGTTTTTCAAGGTCACTTCTGATTGTCTCTGTTGTAACATCAAACTGTTTTGCAAGCTCCAGAACAAGAACACTCTTGTTCTTTATAATCATCTGTTCAATCTGGGTACGTCTTTCAACAGCTAACATGACTTACTCCTTTTTCTTTAACATATCATATCTGATCAGTGCAACAATAAGTGATGTTGCACAGAATATATCCGAAATCATTGAAGTATAGGCACCGCTCAGCGTATTATAGGAAAACCAGAACGGCAGTCCCAAAAGAGAAAGAATACGGATTGTCCTCTCCCTTGTTGCCCATAATGCTGTATTTTGCAAAAGCATTGCAATTACAGGAAGAAAGCTCACTGCACTTTCCCACGTCAGGATTCCAGATAAAATAGTGGTGATATAAACAATACCGACAAACCAGTACCGATTCTTCTTAATAAAGCTTTTTTCTTTATTCTCGGCAAGGATTGCACTAAAATTCCCCACAAAATTCATTATCGCCCCTTCATATGCTCCTAAGAGCACATATTGGGCGATAAAGAGTCCTCTTGCTATTATACTTGAAATTATTATTCCTTTTCTTGTCCGTTGCTGATAGCTTATGACAAAAGCTATTATACCGGCAACGCCGATAATGTGTGCAATTGGTTCCATTTTACCACCTTTTACATTTCCGCCTGCCACAAATCCGGATGCGGATTTGCAATTACTTCCTTGTTTATCAGAACACCTTCACGCTCAGCTATCGCAGCACCGGCATCAACTGCCGCTTTGACATCAGCAACATTACCTGTTAGAGTTACAAAACATTTACCGCCCATACCTCTTGCGATTCTGACTTCAATGAGCTCAACTACAGAAGTCTTTACAGCCGCATCAGCTGCTAAAATTGCAGTTGCCGCTGTAAAGGTTTCGATAACCCCGAGTGCCTTTTTGTTCGGAACATCAACTATTCCGCACATAGCCTCGAATACCTTCTCGCCAAGCTTTCCGATTACAAATTTATCAATCAGATCATCGTCTGCAACTGCAGCACCTCTGTCAACTGCCGCTTTAATTGATGACAGGTCACCGCCTACAATAGAAACAAACTTACCCGGGCAAACCGCACCCGACTGCAAGAGTGTTATCCCTGCGCTTTTTAGCATTTCGTCGGTGACTTTTATGCCTCTGCTCACATTCTTGACTTCAACCAAACCTATCGAGTCCATAAGCAAATCCTTTCTTCATTTCTCCAAAGAGCTTATGCTCTGTTTTCTATTACAATATATCTTGAATCTACAGATTTAACAACTCCGTCTATGCTTGCATGCATTGTTGTACCCAATGCACCATCTTCGGTCTTTGCAATCATATCTCCACGCTTAACCTTATCCCCTGCCTTTACAAGGCTGTCTGCCGGCTTACCGACATGCTGGGAAAGTGCGATATAGACACATTCGGGTGAAAAATCCATATATCTTCTTTCAACTTTATCTTTTACAAAGTTCCTGATTCCGAGTCTGTCTATCAGCTTTTCTGACGGAATAAGACGACCGTCTCTCTCCCGTCTTGGCTTTTCGGGAGCAATTCCGCCTTCACGTCTGTAGCCCGCTTTTGCAAGAGCCGCTTTTGCCTCCATTGCAATTCTCTGCGGATCAATCATCTGCTGACATCCCATAACGGTACACACTCCGCATCCGCAACAAAGCGTACTTTTCAAAAAGCTTTCACTTGCATTCAAGTTGGAATGAGTTGCAACATGCAGTACCTTATGCACCTGAATCGAGTGTCCAAGAAGGTATCTCGGGCATATATCGGTACACATTGTACAGTTGCAGCAAGCTGCCGCCGCACGCTTTAGTGTCATTGAGAGTGGAGCTTTCTTTCTCTGAATGACTTTATGGTTTTCCGGGAAAACCAAAAGTCCCTTTGTTGTTTTGGTAACAACATCATTTTCAATATCAACAAGCTTTCCCATCATAGGTCCGCCATTGATTATAGCCTTGCCCTCAAGGTCAGGATATCCTACAGCCTCAAAAAGCTCGGATATCTTCATACCTACCGGAACTTTAACTGTTATATCCTCTTTTGTATCACCGGCGATTGTTATGTACTTATCTATAACCGGTTCTTTATCGAATATCGCTTTTTTAATATTATAGAGGGTTTCTGTGTTTATAACCATTACCCCAACCATAATCGGGATTGCACCCTCCGGAATGATTTTACCTGTGGTTTCGTATACCAAAACCACCTCATCACCTGCAGGGTAAACATCGGGAATCTCATGAATCTTTATTCTGCTGTCCTTTAGGCTTTTAACAATATTTTTATCTAAAAGGTGCATATTTTTGCCCTTGATTCCCATTATTGCCTCATCGGCGCCAAGAGCATCAAGCATAATATTCATAGTGTCAATTATAGCCTGCAGATGTTTTTTGAATATATGATGGTCAACCATCATAAGCGGTTCACATTCAGCAGCATTGATTACTATCTGTTTTATGCCTTTTGCAAGCTTTTTATCGGTCGGAAAGCCTGCTCCGCCTGCACCGACTATACCGGCATCACGGATAATTTTTTGTAGTTCTTCTAATGTCATGGCTCTCCCTCCTTTTTTAATCAAAATCAAAATGAATTATCCCTGTTTTTCGTCTACGATTCCCACGATTGTTGCATCTACCGGAGCTTCAGGATTCTGTATACCAAGTCTTGCAGCACTTCCTGTTGCAATCAAAACCTTTTCGCCGATACCTGCACCTACGCCGTCAACTGCCACAAAAAATTCGTCCTTCAAAACATCATTCTCGATAGGCTGAACAATCATAAACTTATATCCAACGAGCTTCTCATTTTTGCTTGTCGAAACAATACTTCCGACTACCTGTGCCAAAATCATCCTCATTCATTCCTTTCTGAAATCTTTTCGGGGATTTACTTTGTCAGTATTTCAACATGGTCACCGGTCTTGATACCTGCAGCATTTGCATCATCTGTATCAATGTGCATTTCGGTATTGAAGTCCTTGTGAACACGCACCTGCACGTTATAATAACGGGTAGGCTTTGAATTCTGTATCTCAACATCAACGATGTCATTGTCTTTGATTCCATACTTTGACGCATCCTCAGGCGTCATATGTATGTGGCGGTTTGCAATTATGCAGCCTTCATTTAAAAATACGCTTCCCTTTGGTCCCACCAATGCCATAGGAGCACTGTCCTTTATAACACCCGACGGGCGTACCGGCGGACTAACCTTCAATTTAAATGTATCTGTTCTTGAAATTTCAATCTGTGAATGTGGGCGAACAGGACCCAATACTCTTACTCCCTCAATGCTTCTCAAGCTTGGGCTTACAAGTGTAACGCATTCTTCTGCGGCAAACTGGTCGCCCATGAGCATCTTCTTTGGTGTAAGCTCATGACCTTTTCCAAACAAGGTTTCCAAATCTTCCTGTGATAAGTGCACATGGCGTGCTGACACACCAACCTTGATTCCGTCATCTTCTTTTTTTAGGATTTCCATTACGCTTTTGGTAATGATATCTACCATACTCTCGTTTAACATTTTAAAACCTCCATATGTGGGTTTTTAAGATGAAATATTATCCCGACAAGAGAGGAAGATACCTCTCTTGCCGAGTAAATGATTCCAGAAATTATTCTTACTTCAATGCAGGAAGAATCTTTTCTACATCGCCGTGTGGGCGTGGGATTACGTGAACTGATACCAATTCACCAAGCTTTGAGCCTGCTGCAGCACCAGCGTCTGTTGCAGCCTGAACTGCACCAACATCGCCACGTACCATAACTGTTACCAAACCTGAACCGATTCTTTCTGTTCCGATCAATGTAACGTTTGCAGCCTTTACCATTGCGTCTGCTGCTTCGATTGCAGCAACCAAACCTCTTGTTTCAACCATTCCTAATGCTTCTACAGCCATCTTCTATTTCCTCCTATTTTTTATTTGCATCTTCTGATGCTTTCTTATTTCTTTGTGCTCTTTTTGGGAGCTGGTTTATCTGAAACTGCCTTTTTTGCAGTTTTAGAACTTGTTTTCTTTGCCGGAGCTTTCTTTTCTGCCGGCTCTTTCTTTTCGGCAGTAGTTTTCTTTTCTGCCGGTACTTTTGCAGTTTCCTGCTTCTTTTTTGAGGCTACAGGCCCAACATGGGTTGCAGCACTTTCTGAATCAGGTTCCTTCTTTACTTCATCATCAAGATGCATAAACTTTAAAATTTCCTTATGCGGTCTTGCGATAACCTCTGCCGCCTTTAAGCAACCAAAGTCTTTTGCCATTTCGGCACCTGCATCGATTGCAGCCTTTACAGCCGAAACATTACCCTTGACAACCAAAGTTACAAGTCTTCCGCCAAGCTTACGCTCAACAGATACAAACTCGACATCGGCAGCCTTTACCATTTCATCCAGAATCTGAATTGCATGCCCTAAAGCCTCTACCTCTATAAGACCTAATGAAAAGTCCATACAGTACCTTCCTTTCTTATATTAAAGCTTAGATAGAAGGCAAAATCTTTTCAACATCACCGTGTGGGCGTGGAATTACGTGCTGTGCAACGAGTTCGCCAAGTCTTGATGCAGCATCTGCACCAGCTTCTACTGCAGCCTTAACTGCGCCAACATCGCCACGTACGATAACACTTACCAAACCTGAACCGATTTTTTCTGTGCCAACCAATGTTACGTTTGCTGCCTTTGTCATAGCATCTGCTGCTTCGATTGATGCTGTAAGGCCTCTTGTTTCAATCATTCCTAATGCTTCCATTTTAATAATCTCCTTTCAAAATCACGCATTATTTTTTATATGTCCAATTATATCTCGTCCGACACTTGTTCTCTTTGCCATCTTTTCTGCGTCCTCGGTCGGGCGGGCAATGATATGCTTTTCAATCAATCCCGTACATTCCTCAGCCGCTCTGGCAGCAGCCTCAACGCCTGCCTCAACTGCCGATACCGAACCCTGCATCTTGATGCACATGATAAGCGGTACAGCAACTGTCTCAGCATTTGCCGGCTTGTTTGAGTCTATAGCTATGATTTTAACATCTGCCGCTTTTGCCGCCGCATCTGCTGCCTTAATAGCACACACATAGCCAAACATTTCAACTATACCGATTGCTTCCATGGCTTATATCTCCTTATTTATATAAGCAATTTTCAAGCCTTTCTGTTCAAGGTTTGTCACAAACGCCTCGTTCATTTCGTCAAGGCCGTACTTGTGAGTAATCAATTCCTTGATAGGTAAGCCAATCGCAAGAGCACGCTTTAAGAAATCAAATGTTGTTGCATAGTCTCTTAATGTGTATACCCATGAACCAACTAATGTGATTTCCTTTGAACACAAGTCAAAGTGCGGATTGATTGTTGCGTCACCGCCGTTTATAAAGAATCCGAGCTCGCAAAGTCCGCCGCCGTTTCTTATGAACTTATAGATATTGCTGTGAGCAACAGGAGAACCTGTACACTGGAAAGCAAAATCTGCAAGGTATCCGCCGAATGCATCTGAAACTGCACCCGCAAGAGCATCAATTCCCTTGTGATTCATAAAGTTTACAGTGTTATCAGCACCCATTCTCTTTGCAAATTCAAGACGCTGTTCGTTACCGTCAACTGCAACGATGTTTTCAATACCCATTGTACGCAATACTGCGATACAGATAAGACCGATAGGTCCGCAGCCCTGAACAACAACTCTGCTGTTGAATCTCAAAATTCCTGTTGTCTTTGCACGCTCAACTGCGTGAATAAGAACTGCACAAGGCTCAATCAGAATTCTTGAGTCGAGGTCCAAGTCACTTACATTAAATACTGTAGAGCCGCCTCTTATCAATATGTAGTCAGAGAACCATCCGTTCAAATGAACATCATCGTCAGGAAGCAAGCCGTAAACTCCGCCGCCACCAACATTCTGCTTGTTCATATCGAACATTGTGATATCCGGGTTATCCTCAAATATCATACATGTTACAACCTTGTCACCGATGTTGAGCGGCTTTCCTGCGCTGTCCACCTTGACATTTTTACCCATCTTTACAATTTCGCCTGTACCCTCGTGTCCGAGTGCAACCGGGATAAGTGAGAATGGGTCACGCTTGAATTCGTGAGCATCTGTTCCACATACTCCACAGCCTTCAACTCTAACAAGAATATCGTCGTCGCCAACCTCCGGCATTGGGAACTCTTTGACTTCGATCTTCTCAAGAGCGGTAAGCATCGCAACCTTAGCGGTCTTTGGAATACCGGCAGATGATGTCTTCTTTGGTGCAGGAGTCTTGCCATTCATTTCTGCAATAACTGCCTGGACCAATTTTGCAATTTCTTTTTCGTTAATATCCACTCTGCTTCCCTCCTTATATAATTGATAAGCTGTCAACAAGAACACATCTTCTCTGTCTTGTGAAGCTTCTCGCTGATGTTATGCCCTCGCCTGTAGGTCCGGCAATAGTAAAGGTTGTGTGACCTTCACTGTTAAATCCGATACCTGCATAGCTCGGTGCGTTTTTAACGAATATTGTTGTGCATACTGCCTTTGCATATGTTGTCATATGGTCAACATTCTTCGAGTGAAGATGTGCAGTATGTCTGTTGCCGTGTTCAGCCTTTACAGCCATTTCCATTGCCTCTTCAAATGTTCTGCATCTTACAATCGGCAAAATCGGCATCATAAGCTCTGTCTGAACAAAGCCCTGAGTAAACTCTGTTTCACAGATTATGCAACGAATATCATCGCTTGCATTTATACCAATCTGGGCAAGAATCTTTTTAGCATCTCTGCCTACCCAGTCCTTATTGATAACTCGCTTTGGTTTGTCCGATGGGTTCTTTGGCGGTACCTCCACCAAAACAACATCCTCAAGAGCCTTAACCTGTGACGCATTTATCAGGTATGCACCGTGCTTTTGCATATTTGCAATAAGCTCGTCTGCAACATTATCCATTACGAAGCATTCCTTTTCGGCAATACATGGAAGGTTATTATCGAAGGTACATCCGTCGATAATGTCCTTTGCAGCCTTTGGAATGTCGGCTGTGTCGTCTACCACAACAGGTGGGTTACCTGCACCTGCACCAATCGCCTTTTTGCCCGAGGAGAGAAGCATCTTTACAACACCCGGTCCGCCTGTTGCAACAAGCATTCTTACCGACGGATGGTTAACCATTGTATTTGATGAATCCATTGTCGGGTTGGCAACAGTTGCTACGATGTTTTCCGGTCCGCCTGCAGCAAGCACCGCTCTGTTTACAAGGTCAACTGCATAAGCTGAAACCCTCTTTGCGTTAGGATGCGGATTGAATAAGATTCCGTTTCCTGCAGCGAGCATTCCGATACTGTTACAGATTACTGTACAGCTTGGGTTTGTGCTTGGTGTTATCGCACCGATGATACCGTAAGGCGCCATCTCAATCAGAGTAAGACCACGGTCACCCGAGAGAGCCTTACATTCAAGGTCTTCTGTTCCCGGTGTCTTATCGGCAACAAGATGATGCTTTAAGATTTTATGGTAAACATTACCCATTTTCGTTTCCTCAACGGCAAGCTTTGCCATTGTTTCAGCTTCAGCATGGGTAAGCTTTCTTATTTCTTTTATGATATTTTCACGCTGTTCTTTGTTATAATTTTTGAATACCTTATAAGCGTTATTGCAGGCTTCGATTGCCTCCTCCATGGTATCAAAAACGCCGAGCTGCTTGCGCTTTGGCTTATCCGATACATCCATGTCAGCCATAACCTTTCTGACAATTTCGCTTATCTGCTTTTCGTCTATCATAACTCCAACCTCCTTTCCAGATAGATTGCTCCGAATTCGGCAAATCCGATATCCTCCTCGGCAGTTCCTCCCGAAACTCCGAGCGCTCCGACAACCCTTCCGTTAATCTTTAGCGGGAATCCTCCGCCCAAAAGCATCAACCGGTTACTGTCGGGCGGAACAAGTCCGTCAAGATTTCCGCCCCTTGACTCCTCAAGCGCGATATGCGTAGGCATCTTTAATGCACAAGAGGTATATGCTTTGTCCCAGGCAATCTGTACGCTTGCGATGTAGGCATCATTCATCGAATGAATGAGTATGAGGTTTGCACCTCCGTCTACTATTGCAACAACAACCTTCTTGCCCAGACTTTCGGCATACTTTTCAATCGCAAGGGAAATCTCCTTTGCCAAATCCAGTGTAAGTTCGTGTATAGTTTCTGACCTGGCCGATATGTCCTGAGTGAACTTTTCTTTTTTAGAATATTCAGCCATCGCATACGCCAAATCGGAAAGTCTGTTTAAGTAAATAAATGTCTCACTTCTGATTCTTCCTGCCGAGCTAAGCTTTGCAGCAATTCTCTCGCCTCGTCTTATAATTGTACGTGCAAGATTCAGGTTTGCAGAAACGGGATTTGCACCCGAAATCGTAAAGCCGGAAAATTCAACCGAGTATTTGTCGATCAGATTTTCAACCGCCTTGATGCAATCTTTTGTGACATCAGGTTTTGAGCCCGAAATCTCACCCATCACACCAATCATCTTCTTCTGCACTCTCTCAATGTCAGCAATCAGCTCCTTGTCTCTTGCGGATGCTTTTGCAACACCGAGCGCTGCCGAGAACTCATCTATCGTTCCTAAAAGATTTATCAGTTCGTCAGACTTCAATATGTGCTTGTTTTTCAGGGTCTGGGTATATCCTTTATCTCCGAACCCTGTATATAATGCGGAATTACTCATTTACATCAATTCCTTAATTATTTCTTGTACTGTGCCAAAACTCTCTTTGTAACTTCAGCTACGATATCCTCAACCTTTGCATCGCTTGTACCGCATCCGCATGAGCCGCCGAACTTTTCTGCAGCTTCTGTTGGAGTCATGTCCTTAGCTTCGTCATTGTAGCAGCTTGGGCAAAGCTTTTCCATTGGGTGATGTCCCGGAACATTGAAGTTCTTTCTGAGCTCGATGAGCTTCTTAACTTCGCCGCATGGGATTTCCTTTTCACCGCCAAGAAGTCTTGCATACATCAAAAGCTTTGCATAGAATTCTGTTGATTCCATTCTGAAGAATGCTGTATTCAAATCGCAACCAAAGCTCAATGCACCGTGGTTTGCAAGAAGAATTGCATCGTAGTCCTGAATGTATGGCATCAATGAATCAGGAATTTCCATTGTTGATGGTGTGCCGTATTCTGCAATCGGTACTCCGCCAAGGAAAATTACTGCTTCAGGCATGATAAGCTTATCCAGAGGAATGCCAGCAATTGCAAATGATGTTGCAATCGGTGGATGTGCGTGCACTACAGCATTAACATCAGGTCTTTCCTGATAAACTCTCAAGTGCATCTTTGCTTCTGATGAAGGCTTCCACTTGTTTGGCTCCTTTAACTTCAAGTCCTTGTCAACCTTACAGATCATATCAGGTGTCATATAACCCTTACTTACGCCTGTTGGTGTTACGAAAAAGGTATTGTCATCAACCTTAACCGAGATGTTACCGTCGTTTGCTGCAACAAAACCGTCCTGGTAAATTCTTCTACCAATTTCACAGATTTCTTTCTTGATTTCAAAATCTGATTTAAACATAGAATTCCCCTCCTGAAATATTTTATTTTTGGTTTTTCTTTGTTTTATTTGGTTTTCTCTTTGATTATACTACATTTCCCTTGCTTTGTAAATAGATTTATACCAAAAAGAAAATATTTTATGTGTCCCTTTTTGTCATTTTTTGACAAGCAATTATAATGTAGAAAAAACATCATCACGGCTTTCCTTTGAATTCTTTTGCAATTTCTCCAAAAGCCCCGAATAACGCTTCTTTTCGCTTGCATTCGATACCATCTTTGCACACGCCTCGGGTGTTCCGACAAGTATCACCATCTGCTTTGCTCTGGTTACTGCCGTATAGAATAGATTTCTGCACATAAGCATCGGTGCAAAGTTCGAAAGCGGCATAATAACCACCGGGAACTCACTTCCCTGACTTTTGTGAACCGTGATTGCATAAGCAAGCTCGAGCTCGTCAAGGTTGCCGAATTCATATCTTACAAGCCTGTCCTCGTCAAAAACGATATTCATATACTTGTCAATCAGCGATATGCTCGCAATTACACCCATGTCGCCGTTAAATATTCCGCTACCCTCTTCTCCGTCATCTCTCAACCAGCAGATGTCGTAATTGTTCTTGGTCTGCATTACCTTGTCACCAACACGGAAAACTCTCTTTCCGTACGCAATCTCCTGCTTCATCATATCGGGCGGATTGACCTCGTTCTGGATAATGTTGTTTAGTGAAACAGTTCCCGAGACACCCTTTTTAGATGGCGATAGTATCTGTATGTCACTTGTCGGGTTTATATCATAGGTGTTGGGAAGCCTGTTTTTATACAGGTCAGCTATGGTGTGTGCGATATGCTCGGGCTCACGTCTTTGCATATAGAAAAAGTCACTGTCACGTCTTCCAAGGTCAGGAAACTCACCATTGTTTATTCTGTGAGCATTAAGGACTATCAGGCTTTCCTGTGCCTGACGGAAAATCCTCCTGAGTTTTATGACCGGAACAGTATCAGAGCCTATAATATCCCTCAACACATTTCCCGCACCAACCGACGGTAACTGGTCAGCATCACCCGAGAGAACTACTCTCGCACCGGGTTTTACAGCACGAAGAAATGCCTCCATAAGGCTTATATCAATCATGCTGACCTCATCGACAATCAAAACATCTGCATCAAGCGGTTCTTCCTCGTCATGGCAGAAAATATGGTGGTTTTCACCGTCGCTTTTCTGTACTCCCAAAAGGCGGTGAATAGTCATCGCCTCAAGCCCCGAAACCTGGCTCATTCTCTTTGCAGCACGCCCGGTCGGAGCAGTGAGTGCAATCTTTTTGCCAAGTCTTTCGAGCAATTTAATCATTGTATTTATAGTCGTGGTTTTTCCTGTACCCGGTCCGCCTGTTATAACAACGCATCCCGATTTTGCTACCGCCTTTACCGCCATAAACTGTTCGGGTGCAAGTTCGATTTCTTCCTCTTCGGAAATCTCCTCTATGAGCTTTTCACACTCGGTTTCCGGGATAAGCTCATCGTCGTTCTCTGCAAGAGATATTACACGTCTTGCGACATAACGCTCGCTCTTTGCATAGTTTGCAAGATAGCATACTTTTTGTCCGTCCACTTCGTCAAAGACAATATCCTTTTCAAAGACAAGCTCGCTCAGAGAATTGCGAGCCTCGTCCTCGGTTATCTCAAGATTATATGCCCCGTGTTCAACAAGCACCTCAAGTGGCAGATAGGTATGCCCCGAAGAATACGCCGCCTGATACAAAAAGTATTTGAGGCCTGTTCTTATACGCTCGGGATTATTCTTTTCAATCCCCATCATATAGGCAATATTATCGGCCGTTTTAAAGCTGACGCCCTCGACTCTGTCTGCCAGAATATACGGATTTTTCTTTATCCGCTCAACCGCATCGTTCCCAAGTGCACGGTGCACCTTTACCGCCATATTCGCAGAGACTCTGTATTGTTGCAGGAACATAACAATATTTTGAACAGACTGGAGTGCAGAAAATTCCTCTCCGATTTTTTGTGCCCTCGACTCAGAAATACCCTTGATTTCGCTAAGTCGCATCGGGTCAGCAAGCATGATGTTCAGAACCTCTGTTCCGAAATGCGCCACGAGCTTTTTCGCTGTCGCCTCACGAATCCCCGGAACAATCCCTGATGAGAGATACTGCAGGATTGCATTCTCGTCCTGCGGCATCAGTGTTTCATAATACTCGCACTTGAACTGTTCACCGTATTCGTGGTGGGTAACCCACATCCCATGCAGTACAACATGCTCACCCTCGCTTATATAGGGCATATATCCCGTTGCGGTAAAGAGTCCCTCTTCCTTACTGTCGAGCTCGCACACTGTATAACCGTTTTCAGGGTTTGAGTATATAATTTCGATTACATTTCCTTCAACCTTATCAAATCCGTCAGCCATCTGAATCCCCCTTTATCACAGGGATTTTACCGTCAACAAGTCCGGTTATCTCACCCTTTGTCGACATAAGGTAATCAATAGCCTCCCGGGTAATGTACGAGCCCGGAATAAGAACCGGAACTGCAGGCGGATACACCGTCACCGTTTTTGCAGAAATCCTTCCGATACTTTTCTCAAGCTCAAGATACTCTCTTTCTTTTTGCAAGACCTCCGAAGGTGCTACAACACACTCCTCCACTTCGGGAAGATACGGTTGAGAATGCGACATTTCGCTCTCCTCACGCGTCTTGCAAATCTTAATAAGCGCACGCCTTAACACGCCAAACTCTTCACGGGTGTTTTCCTTTGTCGCAATCAGCACAATATTTTCGGCATCCGCCATTTCTATATCAATGTTATAGTATTCTCTTAAAATATCCGACACCTCATAACCCGAAAGGTTATATTCCGAAAAATTAAATACGAGCCTTGTTTTGTCAAACTCAAAAAAGCCGTCATCCGTTGACGGAATTAAGATTCTGGTTTTCGACCTCAAATCCTCCCTTAATTTTTGAGTTCTCTCAACCAGCTTTTCCCACTTTTTTCTGTCCCTTATGCAGTCATACACTGCACCCTCGGCAGACGCAACAAGCGGATATGACGGGCTTGATGTTTCAAAGAAAGTGAGAACTTCCCCGACCCTCTCGGGCGATATCAGGCGTGACTTCAAATTCAGAACTGCCGTCTGGTTAAAAGCATTCAATGTCTTATGGGTGCTTATTACCGACATATCCGCACCAAGCCTGATTGCACTTTCGGGCAGTTTTCCGCCGAGCATGAAATGTGCACCGTGTGCCTCATCAACCAAAAGCGGAATATTTTTGTCCTTTAACACTCTTGCAATACTCTTTATATCGGATACCGCACCGAAATAGTTGGGCGAGGTTACAAGCACGCAAGCTATATCATTTCCCTCGAGTTTTTTTATAAGGTCGGAAATATCCGCCTCGCCGTGAAGCTGGAATTTTTCATATATTTTATGTTCAAAAAAGACCGGCAAAAGTCCTAAAACCTGACAGGCATTTATGGCAGACATATGAGCAGAGCGGCTCAGGAGAACCTTATCCCCTCTTTTTGTACAGCTTGCAAGCATCGCAAAAATACCGGATGTTGAGCCATTTATGAGGATAAAGCTATTTTCTGCACCTGTAAGCTCTGCAATCCTTTTCTCTGCTTTTAAAATTGCGGAGTGCGGATTGTGAAGGCTGTCGGTATCGGCAAGCTCGGTCACGTCGGGCAGCGCAAAATAGCGTTTCATTGCACGGGTGTTTTTGTGTCCCGGCATAGCAAAGGAAATTCTTCCAAAACGCTTATATTTTCTGAGCATTTTTTCGACATATCCTCTCATATTCTGCACCTCCCTTTTCTATATTTACATTTTACCACATTTTTTTATTTCTGTAAAGAAAAAAAGGGGGTTAAATTTCCGCCGTTTACAATTATTTAACATTTTACCACCTTGCATATTCACAATTTTTATGGTACAATAATTATAGGAATGTATAAGTACGAATACGAATGGAAAGGGATATTATTCAATGAATGTTTCTGAAGCTTTATTAAACAGGCGTACCATTAGAAAATTCGAACAAAAACCTATCGCAAAAAAGAAATTAAAACACCTCATAAACTACGCACGACTTGCACCTTTTGCAGCAAATGTACAAGCACTGCGATATAAAATCATAAACGACAAGTCGATGTGTGAAAAGATTTTCCCATACTTAAAATGGGCAGGGTATCTTGAAAAAGGTGCACCCGAAAAGGAGTTCCGCCCTACCGCATACATCGCAGTTTTGGGTGATACAACAGTAAAGGAAAATTTTGAAACCGATGCCGGTGCGGCAATAACTGCAATTTTGCTCGGTGCATACGATTTCGGGCTCGGTGCCTGCTGGATTGGCTCGGTAAAGAAAAAGGAGACATCAAAACTCCTGAAGCTATCCGACAAGCACGAGTTGCTTTATATAATCGCACTCGGCTACCCGGCAGAGGCAAGCAAGGAATGCCGTTTTCGCCAGAATCAAAAGTATTTTTACGATAAAGACGGCATCCTGAATGTTCCAAAGCTTAGTCTTGAGGATGTTATTATTTAAAAGGGGATGAATTTATGTCAAGCAAAATCCTGATTGCAGATGATGACAAAAGCATAGTAGAACTTATCCGACTCTATCTTGAAAAAGAAGGCTATACCTGTATCGGTGCAGAAAACGGCAAGGTCGCACTTTCTTTATACCAGAAGGAAAACCCTGATCTTATCATATTAGATATTATGATGCCCGAAACCGACGGCTGGCAGGTCTGCCGTGAAATCAGAAAAACTTCAAATACGCCGATTATTATGCTCACCGCCAAGGGCGAAACCTTTGATAAGGTTTTAGGGCTTGAACTCGGTGCCGATGACTATATGGTAAAACCGTTCGAGACAAAGGAACTCATCGCCCGCATCAAGGCAGTTCTTCGCCGTACCGAAACAAAAACCGACTCAACCAGCGAGGAGGTTTCCTTCCCCGGGCTTTCGGTTAATCTTTCAAACTACGAAATGAAAATCAATGGTGTTTTAACCGAAGTACCGCCAAAAGAGCTTGAGCTTTTGTATTTCCTGGCATCGAATCCGAACAGGGTTTTTACAAGAGAACAACTCCTTGAAGAGGTTTGGGGATTTGACTATTTCGGTGACTCAAGAACTGTTGATGTTCACATAAAAAGACTTCGTGAAAAGCTTGAAAATGCCAACGAACAATGGCAACTAAAGACAGTCTGGGGCGTTGGCTATAAATTCGAGGTGAGATAATGTATAAATCGGTTTTCCGAAAGATTGCAAAGAGCGGAGTTATAATTCTCGTATCGGTTATACTCTTCATTTCGATTGTTGTATCGCTTTTTTTGAACAGCTACATTAAAAATGTGAATTTCGATATGGCAATGCGCGCATCAAGGACTATCGAAGGGCTCACCGCAAACCTTGCAGTTGACGGATTTGATTCACGTGCGCTCTATTTTTACAACAACTCGCTCTTTACGATTGCCGAGGCGATAGACTCGGAAATCACCGTCATAAACGAAAACGGCACCGTTTTTGCCTCAACCAATCAGATAAAGGCAGTATCTCCCGACCTTGCAAAAACTGTTCTCTCGGGAAAGACACTCTCTAAAAACGGCCGTTTCGGCGGAAGATATGACAGGTTTTCATATATTGTCGGCATTCCGCTAAAATATAACGATAGCATTATCGGTGCAATATTTATAACCACCGAGCCGTCTATGATAAACCGCAACATTTTGTCACTTCTTCTGGTTGTCATAACAGCCTGTACCGTTGCATTGGTTATTGCGGCATTGCTTATTCTAAACCACACAAAGCACGCAGTTTTAAAGCCTCTTCGGGATTTGAATAACGCCGTTTTGGAGGTTGCATCAGGCAATCTCAAAAAGCGTCTCCCGACAGGAAATGACGAAATCGGTCAGTTATCGTCAAGTTTTAACCATATGGCATCGTCATTAGAACAGCTCGACAATTCAAGAAGCGAGTTTATCTCGGATGTATCGCACGAGCTGAGAACTCCGATGACATCAATTACCGGCTTTGTCGGCGGGATTTTAGACGGGACTATTCCACCCGAGAAAAGCGAAGAATATTTAAAGATAGTCTACGCCGAATCAAGACGCCTGACAAAGCTTACAAACGATATGCTCGAGATGAGCAAAATGAACGCGCCGCAGTTCAAGCTTGATGTTACAGAATTTGACATTTGCGAGCTGATACGGCTTTGTATAATTCAACTCGAACAGAAAATAAGCGAAAAAGAGCTTGAACTCGATGTCACAATGCCCGACGAAAAGCTTATGGCTCTGGCAGACAAAAGTTCAATTCAGCGCGTAATCATAAACCTTTTGGATAACGCAATAAAGTTCAGTTACGAAAAGTCGACCGTGACTCTTTCGGTTATTAAAAAATCAGGAAAGATTTATGTATCGGTCGGAAATCTCGGTTTAGGCATTGACGAGCGTGAAATCGGACACATCTTTGACAGATTCTATAAAACCGACAAATCACGCACAGGCGACAAGCTTGGTGCAGGGCTCGGGCTTGCGCTTTCAAAGAATATTATGAATCTGCACAAACAAGAGCTTTTTGTTGAAAGTAACGATACCGGCAACGGTTCTAAATTTACAAAATTTACATTTACACTTGAACTTGCATAAAAGATGTTGTAAAATGTAGATATATGAAAAAAGAAGGGATTGTATAACATGGCAGAATTAAGATTTAACCCCCTTACCAAGGACTGGGTTATGATTGCATCACACAGACAGAACAGACCGCAGATGCCAAAGGATTGGTGTCCGTTTTGTCCGGGCTCGGGAAAGGTTCCCGATAAGTTTACCGTACACAAGTACGATAACGATTTCCCGGCACTTTCTCAGACACCGCCAACACCTGACGATGTTGAAACAAACATCTACAAGACTAAACCGTCATACGGCAAATGCGAAGTTATTCTCTACTCACCCGAGCACACCGTAACTCTTCCCGAGCTTTCGGTTGAACACATCCGTGAATTGGTGGATTTGTGGGAAGAACGTTTTGTTGATATAAAAAAGGACGAAAACATCAAGTATGTTTTCATCTTCGAAAACCGTGGCGAGGTTGTTGGTGTTACAATGCCACACCCTCACGGTCAGATTTACGGTTATTCTGTTATCCCGAAGAAAATAGAGCTTGAGGTTAATTCATTCAAGGAACACAAAGAAAAGACAGGTCATTGCCTGATGTGTGATATGCTCTCGGATGAGGTTTCGGACGGAAGACGAATTATCATCGAAAATGAGGACTTTATCTCATTTCTTCCATTCTTTACCGAGTATCCGTACGGAATGTACATAGCATCAAAAAGGCATCTCCAGAACTTAAGCGAGATGACCGACAGCGAAAAGACCAACCTTGCAAAAATTCTAAAAGAAACTGCAGGAACACTTGACAGTCTTTTTGACTACACCTTCCCGTACATGATGTGTATGTACCAGAATCCTGTAAATTCAGGTAACACCGATTTCCATCATTTCCATATCGCATTCTATCCACCGATGCGCTCGGAAAAACAGGTTAAATTCAACGCATCATCAGAAACCGGTGCATGGGCACACTGTAACCCTACCGCTCCTGAAGAAAAGGCAGAAGAGCTAAGAGCTGCACACAAGAAGTTTTTGGCAAATCAAAAATAATAAAATCATCCCCGATTGAATGTTTATAATTCATCGGGGATTTTAACTTGATGCGATTATCTTTTGTAAAATAAAATGTATAATATGTGGTTTTTGAGAGAGAATATCTAATGTAGCTTGCCCGAACGGCACAGCTATCATATACCCTTTTATCATATATACCACCATCGGAGGTATCGCATCGGGCGATACACCAAATTTGAATCGGTAAGATTCAAAAAAAGCGGATTTTTAATAAATCCGCTTTTTTCATTGTATAAATTCAAGTATGCTCTCTAAAATATATTCCGCTCCGACCTTTTCAAAATACGGCTTTGTTTTGTTGCCGTTTACTCCCGTCAAGACCGCACAAAAATCTGCGCCCATTGCTTTTGCACCAAGAATATCAGCACCTGCATCTCCGACAACAAGAACGCCGCTGATACCGGTTTTGTCGTAATCTTTTGATAAAATTTTTTCATCAGGGAAATCTTTTCCAAGATATGCTTTTTCAAACATATACGGATGTGGTTTTGTAACCTGCACACCAAGTCTTTCCTGAACGCTTGCCACATAGTCAAAGTTTATGAATTTTTCTTCATCGAAGCTTTCAATAATACCAAACTTTTTCAGAGCCGGCTCTGCTTCTGCCCTGATTCTTCCGGTTGCAATACCAAGCTTTTTACCTGAACCCTTTAAAAGTTCAATTACAGTTTTTAATTTTTCACCATCAACTACCGGGACTTCACTCTCCAGGAGTGAGCGTTTACCGCTCTGGGTTACAGGATAACCGTAGAGCTCATAAAAAACCTCATCACCAAGCACCCATTCCTGAAAGCGCATCTTTAACTCTTCCCAGAGCCTGCTTGTTCGCGACGCATCCGAGATTCCGAGTTTTTCGGTGTAAAATCCTGCAATCTTTTCGTACTCTGCAAATATATCATCGCTCATATTTTCAGCATATTCTAAAACCTTCGAAAAGTCCTTGTCCCCTCTTGAAAGAGCAATACCCAAAACGACATAGGCAAGATCCCAGTTACTGTTTACGCCTTTATTTTTCAAAACACCGATGGTTTTATCGTTACAAAAAACCTCTTTTCGTATTTCCGGAATTGAGGTGAGGTATTTCTCAACATCAACGCTATCGTCAGAAAAAAACTTTCTTGCATTTATCTGTTGATACACAGTCAGCGCCGCCGCATCCCAGTACGCAACCTCCTGTGTTATCACACCGTCCATGTCGAATATCACGGTATGATACTTATCTAAAAACGGTTTTAATCTCATCTTTTCTCCCTATTAAGTAAGAGCTGAATTGTTCCAGCTCTTAATTCTTAATTATTCTACTGTCCATTCAATCTTGCCTGCAACACCGCTTGTCATACCGATTCTTGCAGGGTCCTTTTTTATAACTTCCTTGAGAGCCTGACCAAAACTTCTGAACACTGCCTCCCAGATATGGTGACCGTTTTCACCCCTTAAAATATCAACCTGGAGAGTACAGCAAGCACCCTGTGCAAAACCGTCTAAAAATACTGCCAGGTCCTGAGAATCCATTCCCTCTACCATTGCCGGAACTGTCACATCGTTATGGTCAATAATCGAGAGAGCACGACTTTCAAAGCTGATTGCAGTTGCAGCCTTCGCCTCATCAATTATTCCTCTTGCATCACCATAGCCGGTAACGCCGTCCTCTTTGCTTATGTATTCAGCCATAGCCTTACCCAAAGCAATTCCCAAGTCCTCACAGATTACATGAGTAAGCAGGAATTTATCGAGCTTGACCGATACTTCAATATTGAATCCGCCACGCCAGGCGATATGTTCAATCATATGGTTCAAAAAAGGAATCGGGGTATTGATTTTTTCACGGTAATCACTTTTTACCGGCGAGAAATCAAGAACTACCGACATTTCCGATTCGGTTGTTTTTCTTGTTACCTTTACAGTATCCATAGCCTTATCTCCTTTTATTTTCTTTCCTTAACCGCAAGACCGTGAGTGTCAAAGCCTTCAAATTCAGCAAACTTTGCAGCATGCTTTCTTACCTTTTCAAATCCGTCCTTTGATGCATAACCAACCGATGAACGCTTCAAAAAGTCGTGTACAGAAACGCTCGAGTATGTCTTTGCAAATCCGCCTGTCGGGAGAATCGCATTCGGTCCCAACACAAAATTACAAAGTGTAACAGGTGTGTAGTCACCCAACAAAATCTCGCCTGCATTCTTAATCTTCGGCAGGGTTTCAAACGGCTTTTCTGTCATAACCTCCATATGCTCAGGTGCATATTCGTTTACGAATGCAATAGATTCCTCTAAAGAATCTGTTAAAATAACACCGCCGTATGTAGTGAAGTTTGTTGAAACAAATTCCTTTCTCTTTTGAGAAATCTTCTCTAGCTGGATATTCACAAGCGGAATAACCTTGTCAACAAGCTCTTTTGAGTGTGTAACCAAAAGTGCGGCACTGTCCGGGCCGTGTTCTGCCTCAATCATCCAGTCAAGTGCAACCTTTTCGGGGTCTGCATGCTCGTCACAGAGGATAATTGCCTCGCTCGGGCCTGCAGGCAAGCCTGCATCTATGTAGCTTGCAAGAACTCGCTTTGCTGCAGTCGCATAGCTGTTTCCAGGTCCGATAATCTTATGGCACTTCGGAATTGTTTCTGTTCCGTATGCAACAGCGGCAACCGCCTGAATTCCGCCAACCTTGTATATCTCCTTGATGCCGATAATCTTTGCACAAGCCAAAATCGCATCGTCAACCTTGCCCTCTTCGTTCGGAGGTGTTACTACAACAATTCTCGGTACCTTTGCAACAACGGCAGGAATACCAAGCATACAAAGCACCGACGGGAAGCTTCCCTTACCGTGCGGAACATACAAGCAAACATCAACTATCGGAGTTGTCTTCTCGCCTACCATGAGACCTTCGTCTACCATAGTAAACCACATTTCCTCCGGAAGCTGCTTTTCGTGGAAATCGTAAATATTCTTATAAGCATATTCGATTGCTTCTCTTGTTTCCTTATCACAGTTTTCATAGCCCGCTTCGATTTCGGCTTCTGTTACCTTCATTTCTGCAGCTGTGAGCTTTACACGGTCGAACTTTTCGGTATATTCCAAAACTGCCGCATCGCCACGTACTCTGATATCGTCAGATACCTCTTTTGCAATCTTCATATGCTCGGAAATATCAAATTCTGCACGCTTCATAACGAAATCGTACTGTTCCTTTGTCATTTCTGAAAGCTTATAGATGTTTGGATTCATTGTGTTTTCCCCTTTTTATCTTATTTGAAAATATCTTTCATTTTATCGAAAAATGTTTTTTGTTTTTTATAGTTTTTACTCTCGCACGAGCCGTCGAACTTTCTCAAGGTTTCCTTCTGTTCTGCCGAGAGATTTTTCGGCACTTCAATTTCAACCTTAACATACTGATCGCCTCTTGATTTTGATCTTAAGTACTGAATACCCCTGTTCTTAAGACGGAAAACCGAGCCTGTCTGTGTTCCTTCAGGGATATCATACTCAACAATACCGTCGATTGTCGGAACCTTGATTGTCGCACCAAGTGCCGCCTGAACGAAGGTAATCGGAATATCAATGTGCACATCGTATTCGTGTCTTGTGAAAATCTCGTGAGGCTTGATTCTGATTGTTACCAACAGGTCACCGCTCGGGCCACCTCTTTGTCCCATTTCACCCTGACCCGATATCTGCATTGCCTGACCGTCATTTATTCCGGCAGGAATTGTAACCTCAATCTCTTTTGTTCTTCTGACTCTGCCTGTACCACGGCAATCACGGCAGGCATCAATTACAACCTTACCCGTTCCCTTACAGTCAGGACAAACCGACTCGTTTGTCATAATACCAAACGGAGTTCTCGCCTGGGTTCTGATTCTTCCCTGACCGTTACACTTTTTACATGTAACAGGGCTTGTTCCGGGCTTTGCACCGCTTCCCGAACAGGTCTTACATTCCTCGTCACGGGTTACGCTGACATTTTTCTTACAGCCAAATGCCGCTTCTTCAAAAGTCACAAATACAGTACTTCTGATATCTGCGCCTCTGACAGGTCCGTTTCTTCGCTGACCGCCTCCGCCGAAGCCAAAACCGCCGCCGAAAATGTTCGAGAAAATATCCCCGAAATCATCGAATCCGCCAAAGCCACCGGCACCTGCACCGCCTGCACCAAAGTTCGGGTCAACACCCGCATGGCCAAACTGGTCATAGCGTGACTTTTTCTCTTTATCTGAAAGCACTTCATATGCTTCATTTACTTCTTTAAATTTTGCTTCTGCCTCTTTATCTCCCGGATGCAAATCGGGATGATATTTTTTAGCCTCTTTTCGGTATGCTTTTTTGAGCTCGTCATCACTTGCCGAGCGACTTACCCCAAGCACCTCATAATAATCTCTTTTTTCAGCCAATTCAAATTCACCTACCAAACTTCATTATACTAAAAAAACCTTAAAAAGTAAAGTTATTTTTTCGTAAAATTGGCCTGTTTACCTGATTTTTAAAAAACCAAAAAGCCGAAACACCGTTTCGGCTTTTTAGGGGATAGGAAAAAAGCTTTGGAATTAACAAACCGAGCCAAAGCTATTGCTTTGGGTTACCCGAAGTCGTACACGGGTACGACGAGCGGCGAAGTTTGTTGATAGCAAGGAAAAGTTAAACTTTTCCTTGCGTTCCGGAGTTTTTTAACATCCCCTTTAATGATACGATTATTTATTATCTTCGTCTACTTCTCTGTAGTCTGCCTCATATACATTATCACCCGCAGCATCGGCATTTTCAGCACCTGCACCGCCAAAATCAGCACCCTGTGCTCCCTGCGGATTTGCCTGCTGGTACATCTTCTCTGAAACCTTGAAGAATGCCTGCTGTAAGCCTTCTGTTGCAGCCTTGATTGCTTCTGTATCTGTACCCTTCAGGCTTTCCTTAACCTTTTCGATTTCAGCCTGAACGCTTTCCTTATCAGCCGCATCAATCTTGTCGCCGATTTCGCCCAATGTCTTTTCTGACTGATAAACCATGCTCTCTGCATTGTTTCTTGTTTCAACTTCTTCTTTACGCTTCTTGTCTTCTTCTGCGTACTTTTCAGCTTCCTTAACAGCTCTTTCGATATCTTCGTCGCTCAAGTTACTTGAAGATGTGATTGTAATCTTCTGTTCGTTGTTTGTAGCCATATCCTTTGCAGAAACCTTAACGATACCGTTTGCGTCAATATCGAATGTTACTTCAATCTGTGGCACACCACGTGGAGCCGGAGCAATACCTGTAAGGCTGAAACGACCAAGTGATTTATTGTACTGTGCCATATCACGCTCACCCTGCAAAACATGAACTTCAACACTTGTCTGTCCGTCTGCAGCAGTTGAGAATATCTGTGATTTCTTTGTTGGGATAGTTGTATTTCTGTCGATAAGTCTTGTAAATACGCCACCCATTGTTTCGATACCGAGTGAAAGCGGAGTTACATCCAAAAGGAGAAGATCCTTTACATCACCGCCAAGTACACCTGCCTGAACAGCCGCACCAATTGCAACACATTCATCAGGGTTGATGCCCTTGTGAGGCTCCTGTCCCATCTCATTCTTAACAGCTTCCTGAACGGCAGGGATTCTTGAAGAACCACCAACGAGCAATACCTTATCAACATCGCCCTTAGATAGTCCTGCATCTTTCATTGCATTTCTGATGCAAACCAATGTCTTTTCAACCAAATCAGCTGTGAGTTCATCAAACTTAGCCTTACTGAGTGTGATATCAAGGTGTTTTGGACCTGTAGCATCAGCTGTGATAAACGGAAGGTTGATGTTTGATGTTGTCATGCCCGATAGCTCAATCTTTGACTTTTCAGCAGCTTCCTTGAGTCTCTGCATAGCCATCTTATCTGTTGCAAGGTCAACACCTGTTTCCTTCTTGAATTCTTCAACAAGGTACTTTATGATTCTGTCGTCAAAGTCGTCACCGCCAAGGCGTGTATCACCGTTTGTTGACAAAACTTCAAATACGCCGTCACCGATTTCGAGGATTGATACGTCGAATGTACCACCGCCAAGGTCATATACCATAACCTTCTGGTCACTGTCATTCATACCGTATGCAAGTGCTGCAGCTGTAGGCTCGTTTATGATTCTCAAAACCTCAAGGCCTGCAATCTTACCTGCATCTTTTGTTGCCTGTCTCTGTGAGTCACTGAAATATGCAGGAACTGTAATTACTGCCTGTGATACAGTCTCGCCGAGATAGCTTTCTGCATCAGCCTTGAGCTTTGACAAAATCATAGCCGAAATTTCCTGCGGAGTATATGCCTTACCGTCAACATTTACAGTGTAAGCTGTACCCATTTCTCTCTTGATTGACATAATTGTTCTGTCAGCATTTGTTACTGCCTGTCTCTTTGCAACCTGACCTACGATTCTCTCGCCGTCCTTCTGGAATGCAACAACAGACGGAGTTGTTCTTGAACCTTCAGAGTTTGCAATAACAGTAGGGTTTCCGCCCTCTATAACTGCAACACATGAGTTAGTTGTTCCCAAGTCAATACCAATAATCTTTGCCATTTTTATTTCCTCCTAAAAATCAATTTGCAACTTTAACCATACTGTGACGGACTACACGCTCATCCTTATATATGTAGCCCTTCATAAATTCCTCTATAACGACGTTTTCGTCCATACTCTCATCCTCAATATGCATCACCGCATTGTGAAGATTCGGGTCGAACTTCTCGCCGAGTGCCGGAATTTCTTTTACCTCAAGTTTTGTAAGTGTTTCCGATACCTGCTTTAAAACAAGTTCAACACCCTCCAAAACCTTCTTTGCCTCTTCGGTTTCAACCGTTATTGCAAGAGCTCTCTCGAGGTTATCCACCACCGGCAAAAATGCCGATACTGTATCTAACACTGCATCTCCGTAACGGGCATCCTTTTCCTTCTGCGAACGCTTTTTGAAGTTATCAAACTCTGCAAAAAGTCGCATATACTTGTCTTCCCATTCCTTGAGCTGCTCAGTTAGCTCTTCCTCTTTTGAAACCTCCGGCTCTGTGGCCTCATCGGCTGCCTCACCGGCTGTCTCGTCCGGAACCGCTTCGGTTTCTTCCAAGACTTCATTTTCCATATCATCAGGTTTTGCCACCTTATAATCCCTCACTTTCGTCTATATAAAACTGATACAAAATCCTGTCGAGGTTTTCTGATATACAGTTCAAATTCGCAATTACCTTGGCGTAGTTCATTCTCTTTGGACCGATTACTCCGATTTTCCCGACCGTTTTATTATTTATAGAATAATTAACAGTAACAAGGCTGCTGTTCGATAGCTCTTCAAACTCGTTTTCCGAACCGATTTTAACGCTGACCCTGTCATCTCCGGTCTTTCCCACAAGCTCCTTGATGTTCTTTTTATCCTCCAAAAATGCAAGCATTCTGCTCGCCTCCTGAACACTGCTGTATTCAGGGTAGGATAAAATCGAGCGGGCATTTTCGACTATTACATCTGTTTCGTCCATTTCCTCAACGGCACTGTAGACAAAGTCCATAATATTTATAAGCACCTTCGGCGAAACCGAAAGCTTTGCCTCGATTTTTTCGTGGATTTTCTGAATCTTCTCAAATGTAATATCCTTTGCGGTAAGCCCTATGAGATTCTTATTCAAAATATCACTAAGCCCCTTAATCTCACGCATTGTGAGCTCGCCGATATTCATAATCTTATTCTTCACAGCGCCTGTGTTTGTTACGATTATGAGCATTACGCTACCCTGCGATATCTCAACAAGCTCAACCCGCTTTATCACTGCAGAATGAAGCTCCGGCGTTGTGATTACGGTAGTGTAGTTGGTAAGCATTGATGCAACAACGCTTGCCTTTCTGATTAAAAGTTCAAGCCTT
The DNA here is from genome assembly GCA_045544615.1 of Clostridia bacterium. Classification (GTDB taxonomy): domain Bacteria; phylum Bacillota; class Clostridia; order UBA1381; family UBA1381; genus CAKSFT01. The sequence continues at coordinate 25,831 of JAZPZI010000002.1, read as the reverse complement.
CCCACCTTATCCTGCAGTTCAAACTGTAGCTTTTTAATAGCCTCAACACTCATGTCATAATCTGTAAGCATTGTGTTTACATAGAATCTGTATGCAGCATCCGACGGTACTCTTCCTGCCGATGTGTGCGGCTGAATCAAAAAGCCCATCTCCTCGAGGTCAGCCATTTCATTTCTGATGGTTGCACTCGATAGGCCCAAATCGTTTTTCTTCGAAATCGCACGAGAACCAACCGGTTCTGCAGTACCCATATACTCGGTTATAACTGCCTGCAAAATCCTCTTTTTTCTATCACTCAATTCCACGGACTCACCCCCTCGAATCACCTGATAGCTTTTTTGTTGTTAGCACTCTTGTCTTTTGAGTGCTAACAGATATTACCATACCACTTCAACCCGTGAATGTCAATAGTATTTTTGGATTTTTACAATTTATTCATAAAATAAATTATCTTTTTTAATTCTTATTATACAAATTCACATAAAACGCTGTTTGAAAGATTTACACCCTCGGGTGTGAGGAATATTCTGTCCTCATTTTCTACCAAAAGCCCGAGCTTTTTAAATCTTTCAATAGCATCCCCAAAAAGCTCGTTTATCTCACTTCCGAATCTCATTGAAAATTCGCTTTTTGATACACCGTCGGTTTTTCTTAATCCCATTATCATAAACTCGGATATTTTATCTTCTCTTGTGAGCTTTTCCTCAAATATACGGTCTATTTTGCCTCTTATATACGAATCCAGGTTGTCGGTATTTTCAAACCGTTCTTCCCTAAAATACGAGTGTGCCGCAACACCAATTCCGATATACTCACTTGCATCCCAGTATTTCAAATTATGACGGCACATTTTACCCGCTTTTGCAAAATTTGAAATCTCATACTGGATATAGCCTGCTTTTTTCAGTTTCTCCCTTGCAAGGTCATAGTTTTTTCGGTCGGTTTCCTCATCGGGCAAGACTACCTTTCCGCTCTCAACCTCTGAAAAAAGTGGCGTGCACTCCTCTAAAATCAGGCTATAGCAGGAAATATGCTCGGGTGCAAGTTCGATTACCTCATCAAGTGTTTTTGAAAAACTCGCCTCGGTCTGTCCCGGCACAGAGAAGATTATATCAAGATTTATATTGTCAAATCCGGCATCCCTTGCAAGAGAAAAGGCATACTTTGCCTCCTCTACCGAGTGGATTCTTCCTATATTTATAAGTTCTGCATTGCAAAAGCTCTGCGCACCTATGCTTAGGCGATTTACTCCCGACTCTCTCATGACTTTGAGTTTTTTTTCTGTGAGTGTTCCCGGGTTTGCCTCAACCGTAAACTCGGCATCGTCTGTTATTTTGAAATTTTCAAAAATAGCAGAAATCAATCTTTTAAGCTCGTCGGCACTCATAATTGTCGGAGTTCCGCCGCCTATAAATACTGTGTCGATTTCCTCTCCCTGATACTCTTCCATCTCAGATATGAGTGCATCAAGATATGCCGTAATTTTTTCCTCACAACCGACATAGGACACAAAATCACAGTATTTACATTTCCTCTTGCAAAACGGAATATGAATATATAATCCTCTTGTCAATCCTGCTCTCTCCTTTAAAAAAGGGCTGCCCCTTAAGCCGAAGCTCTCGGAGCATACCCCTTTTACAATTCTTCCTTTTGATTATTCTTCGTCTGTATCAAATTCAAGATTGATTTCTTCCTGACAGTTTGGACAAACAATACCTTCTTCGTCGTCGAGTGTGTCGAAATCAATCAAAACATCCTCGTGACAGTTCGGGCATTCGATTTCGAAGAAGTCCATATCGTCTTCATCATCGAAAAGGTCTTCATCGTCATCGTAATCATCTTCGTCATCGTCGTCTTCATAAACGTAGTCTTCAACATCAGCCAAATCCTCGTCTATTTCGTCAACCTTTGCATCGAGTTCATCGTGTGCATAAGCAAGGTCATCAAATTCTTCAGCCATCTCACCGAGAACCTCGATAAGCTTTGCCAAAACCTTACCCTCGTCACTCTTTTCCTCAATCTTCAGGCCTTCTGCAAGACCCTTTAAATATGCGATCTTACTTACGATTGTATCCATATTATTTACCTCTCTTATACTCTTTCCATGTATTCACCGGTTCTTGTATCAACACGGATAATATCTGAACCGTCAACGAAAAGCGGTACCTGAATAACTGCACCTGTTTCCAATGTTGCAGGCTTTGTAGCACCTGTAGCTGTATCGCCCTTGAATCCAGGCTCTGTTTCTGCGATAGCAAGCTCTACGAATGTAGGAGGCTCGATACCGAACACACTGCCCTTGTATGACAAAATCTTACAAACCATGTTTTCCTTAACGAACTTCAAAGAATCGCCGATCTGGTCCTTACCGATAGGAATCATATCATATGTTTCCTGATCCATGAAGTAGTAAAGGTCACCGTCATTGTAAGAATATTCCATATCCTTTCTTTCAATGTGAGCCTTTGGCATCTTTTCAGTTGGTCTGAATGTCTTTTCAACAACGCCGCCTGTAATAACGTTCTTAATCTTTGTTCTTACGAAAGCTGCGCCCTTACCCGGCTTTACGTGCTGGAATTCAACAACCTGATAAACGTTGCCGTCCATTTCAAATGTAATACCGTTTCTAAAATCTCCTGCTGTAATCATTATTATCTCCTCCAATTTGTATTTCTATAATTATACATTTTATATTGTAATATATTTTTCGCTAAATTACAAGGTTTTTTTAAATAATTATCAATTCTTTTTCAGATTTTGTTAAATTTACCGTATTTTTCTCGCCGATTACCACCAAATCTTCTATTCTGACGCCGCAAAATCCGTCGATATAGATGCCCGGCTCGACCGTCACAACATTACCTGGTAATAAAACCCTGTCCGATTTAGGTGATAAATTCGGATTTTCGTGAATCTCTATTCCAACGCTGTGTCCGAGGCTATGCCCGAAATTATCGCCATAGCCCGCATTTTTTATAACGTCCCTTGCAAAGGCATCAGCATCAGAGCATTTCATACCGCTTTTGATGTTATCAAGTGCCGTCTTTTGCGCCAAAAGTACAGTATCATATATTCCCTTTTCCCGCTCGCCTATTTCACCAATTGCAACAGTTCTTGTCATATCGGAGCAGTAGCCGTCTAATATACACCCGAAATCAAGTGTCAAAAGCTCGCCCCGTTTTATCTGCTTGTCCGTTGCAACACCGTGTGGCATACATGACCGCTCACCCGATGCGGCAATAGTTTCAAAGGAAAGTGCTTCTGCACCGTTTTTCCGCATAAAAAACTCAATCTCAAATGCAATCTCTCGCTCGGTCATACCCGGCTTTATTAGCCCCAGAACATGACTAAACGCCGCATCGCCAAGTTCCTCTGCTGATTTTATCCTTGAAATTTCGCCCTCGTCCTTGATTTCTCTTGGTGCCGAGATTGTCTTCCCTGCCGGGAAAACGCTTATATTTCTTTTGTTGATTTTCGCAAGCTCGGCAACCGTCAGATTGCTTTCCTCAAATCCAATCCGCTTGATTCCAAGCCGTTCTATTATCCCGTAGTCGGCAATATCTGCCACCTCAAACTCGGGAGATTGCAGTTTCGCCTGAACACGGTATCGGGAATCAGTCAGGAGAATCAACTCGTTCGGGGTTATTAAAAGTCTTGCATCCTCCGACTTAAAACCGCTATAGTAAAAGATATTGGCAAAGCTTGAGATATAATACGCCTCGCCGGGATTTAAGCCTTTTGCAAGCTTTGATGCTCTACTCATTTCAAAAGTGCCTCCAGGGCATAAACATATCCGTCTGTTCCGAGTCCGCAAATCTGACCGATACAAGCCGGTGCTGTTACCGAATGTCTTCGGAACTCTTCTCTTCTGTGCAGGTTCGAGATATGTACTTCAATCTTCGGGATTGATATGCTTGTCAGGGCATCGTGCATAGCATATGAATAGTGGCTCAAAGCTCCCGGGTTTATTACCACACCGTCATAGCCCTCATAAGCCTCGTGAATCTTATTTATAAGCTCGCCTTCAAAGTTTGACTGGAAAAACTCAACCTCACAGCCAAGCTCATCTGCACGCTTTTTAACCTTATCCTCAACATCCTTCAATGTTTCCAGACCATAAATCCCCGGCTCACGCTTTCCGAGCATATTAAGGTTTGGTCCGTTTACTACAAGTATCTTTTTCATTTTTATCTCCCCTTTTAAAGTTTCTCAATTTCCTTCATCAATTCGTCAATTATCATATCCTCGGGCACTTTTCTTATGATTTCACCCTTTTTGAAGATAAGTCCCTCACCGTCACCGCCGGCAATTCCGATATCAGCCTCACGAGCCTCACCAGGGCCGTTTACCGCACAGCCCATAACGGCAACTTTTATGTTTTTATCAACATTGGAAAGCCTTTTTTCAACCTTCTCAGCGATGCCGATCAGGTCAATTTTTGTTCTTCCACAGGTCGGGCAGGATACAAGTGTTATACCCGATTTTCTAATCTCCAACGCCTTTAGGATATCCTTTGCGGCATATATTTCCTCAACAGGGTCGGCGGTCAAGGACACTCGCATTGTGTTTCCGATTCCCTCCGAAAGAAGTGTTCCTATACCGATTGACGACTTTATTATTCCGCCTCGCATTGTTCCTGCCTCGGTAACGCCGATATGTGTCGGAATATCGGATACTTCGTTAAACTTTCTGTACGCATCAATCATAACCGGAACAGATGAAACCTTAATTGATACAACAATATCCGAGAAATTCACGCTGTCTAAAATCTCGACATGGCGCAAAGCACTCTCAACAAGAGCATCAGCGGTCGGGCCGCCGTATTTTTTTAAGAGCTCCTTTTCAAGCGAGCCTCCATTTACACCAATTCTGATCGGAATACCCTTTTCCTTTGCGGCATCGGCAACCGCCTTTACACGGTCAATACTACCGATGTTTCCCGGATTTATTCTTACCTTGTCTGCACCGTTTTCGATACACTTTAAGGCAAGCTTATAGTCAAAGTGGATGTCAACAACAAGCGGAATATCTATTCCCGCCTTGATTGTCCCTACCGCCTCTGCCGCCTCCATATCGGGAACTGCAACACGGATAATCTCACATCCAGCCTCACTTAAGCGTTTTATCTGCTCAATAGTGCTTTTTGCATCTCTTGTGTCGGTATTGGTCATTGACTGAATCGACACAGGATAGTCTCCGCCGATTTTTACACCGCCCACATCTACAATTCTTTTCATTTTATTTATCCCCTTTTTTATCTTATCAGCATCCATATATCCTTAAACGAAATAACCACCGCAAACAACAGCAACAAAAGTAACCCGATTGCGTGCACCATTCCCTCTTTTTCGGCAGGTATCGGCTTTCTTCTGATAAGCTCAATCAGCATGAAGAAAAGTCTTCCGCCATCGAGTGCGGGTATCGGTAAAAGATTAAATACACCGAGGTTTATAGTCAGAAGTGCTGTAAGGTTAAGAACATTCTTTACCCAACCACTTCCTGAATTTACCATAGTATTTACAGCAGATACTATTCCGACAGGCCCTGAAACCTGCTCCATTCCTGCCTTGCCTGTTACCAGGTCCAAAAGTCCACGGCAAACCACCTTCACCACGAACCCGGTATAGAAGAATGAGTATTTTGCATTCTTCCAAAAAGTGTTCTCCTCCTGGCTTCCGACAAAACCGATAATAAATCTCTCGTTCGTAACATTTGTTCCGATATATTCTTTAGCGGCGGCTTTGTCAATATACTCATATACCGCCTCGGTTTCGCCCTCGCCGTTTAAGCTCGAGACTACCCTTGCACCGTTTTCTTCATAATATACTGTTGATGTTTCCCTTGTCGGCTTTACTGTAAATGTCAGCTTTTCATCGCCACGCTTTACGATAATCTCGACATCCTCACCTGTCAGCTTGTCGGTGTAGTATGAAATATCGTCATAAATATTTATTCGTTTTCCGTTTATTCTAATAATCCTGTCGCCCGGCAACATTCCGGCATCGTCTGCATAGCCCTCGCTGAGCACGCTATCAACAACCGGAGTCGCAACCTTTTCGTTTCCTGCATTTATGCCAAAGATAATCGCAAAGCCAAGTATTATATTCAATACCGCACCTGCAACTATTACGAGAAACCGTTTCCACCATTTCTGATTGCAAAACGCCTTCTCATCATCGCTTTTTTTGTCCTCACCTTCGAGTGCACAATATCCGCCTATCGGGAAGATTCTCAAAGAATAAAGCGTTTCCTTTCCCTGCCACTTCAAAATCGAAGGTCCCATGCCTATTGCAAATTCATGCACTCTTACTCCCACAAGTTTGGAAACTATGAAATGTCCGAACTCGTGGAGCGAAATCATTACCAGAAAAATCACAACAGTAACTATCGTTGTAAGCAAAATCCAATCAACTCCTCTTTCTTACCCATTCCTTCACTTCACGGTCGGTATCAAGTATCTCCGCAAGTGTAGGATTGTCAATAAATCTGAACTTTTCCATTGCCTCACCGATAATATCGGCAATATCCAGATATTTTATTTCCTTATTCAAAAACATCGAAACCGCAACCTCGTCTGCCGCATTAAATATAGCACCAAGGTTTCCGCCTCGTCTGCCCGCATCGTATGCAAGGCTCAAAGCCTTGAACGTATCGCAATCAGGCTCTGCAAAGGTAAGGTTTGAATACTTTGTAAAATCAAGCTCGTTGCCCATCATATCAAGTCTTTCGGGGTATGTCAGCGCATACTGAATCGGGAGCTTCATATCGGGTGCACCAAGCTGTGCAATTACGCCATTGTCGGCATACTCAACCATTGAATGTATAACGCTCTGACGATGCACAAGCACCTTGATTTTATCAACATCCACTCCAAAAAGCCACTTTGCTTCGATTACCTCAAGGCCTTTATTTACAAGCGTTGATGAGTCTATTGTGACCTTTGCGCCCATGTCCCAGTTCGGGTGTTTTAGTGCCTGCTCGGGTGTGATATCGGATAATTCTTCTCTCTTTTTCCCGAAGAACGGTCCGCCCGATGCAGTAAGCAAAATCCTTTTTATATCCTTTTTATCAAACCCCTGCAAGGACTGGAAAATTGCAGAATGCTCGCTGTCTACCGGCAAAAGCTTAACACCGTATTCCTTTGCAAGTGCTGTTACAATATGTCCACCTGTAACAAGTGTTTCCTTGTTTGCAAGAGCAATATCCTTGCCTGATTTTATAGCCTCAATGGTCGGCAAAAGTCCCGATATTCCGACAACTGCCGTAACGACTGCCTCTGCACCCGAGACTGTTGCAACATCAATCAGACCTTCACTTCCCGACACAACTTTAACATCACAGTCTGCGACTCTGACCTTCAGTTCTTCTGCCCTTTTTTCGTCTACCACGCAGGCAACCAAAGGCTTGAATTCACGGATTTGCTCTTCAAGCAGGTCTATATTCTTATTGGAAGATAATCCCAAGACCTTAATCCCGTAGTTACGGCAAATCTCAAGTGTCTGGGTGCCTATCGAACCGGTCGAGCCGATTACAGTTATCTTTTCCTTCATCTTATGCAAAAATTCCTTTCTGAATGTATTAAATGAAATGAATTTATCAATCTTATTCGCTATCGGTGTATGTATAAACCTCACCGCACTCAAAATATTTTACATCGAGTTCAGGGTGCATTTTTTCTAACAGCTCTGCAGTATATATCATCCCGTCACGCTCAGAGCCTATATGTCCCATAATAATCAGCGCCTTCTTGTGTCCAAGCTGTGCCGCATCCCGGGCATACTCACCCAGCATCCACTCACACGCCTCACCGGTCAGAAGTATCTCACACTTGTCACTTTTTAACTCTTCAAAAACCTTTCCGGGAGTTCCGAACATACCCGAGATAACAGAACATTCGGCATCCCTTGCACCACAAATGCGAAGATGCTTTATACCGCATCTCTCCTCAATCCTTTTGGCAAGTTCAACCGGAGCCATTGGCTCGTCAAGGTGAATCCTTACAAGGTCAAAAACATCTGTATATTCGATTCTGCCTTTTAAGTCAAACGCCTTAAGCTGACCGGCAGCAATTATGTCGGGTGTGGTAAAATGCGGATGGTCGTGGAAACGGTAAACCGTGATCCCTGAATCTTCAATGAACTTTCTCTTTTCACATTCAAGTTTTTCATCCGAATGTTCATCCATATGGTTATAATATGTAGGCTCGTGAACGATTAAAAGCTGTGCTCCCCATTCCTTTGCCTGTCTCACCACCTCAGGAGTCGCAAACATAGATACCGCAACTTTGTCGGTTTCCACATCCGGGTCCCCTGCCTTTAGGGTATCACATGTGCCCAAATAATCTCTTTTGTCTGCCAGTGCAAACAATTCTTCCATAATTTCAAATGCTTTCATAAGTAATCCTCAACTTTATAATATGATTTATTAAAATCGGTAAACTAATGTTTATTTCGTATCAAAACAAGACGAGAATTATTGAAGAACAATATACTTCACACTCACAGAAGCAGAAGAAGAACTATTAACTCGAAGTTCTAATCTCAAATCAATGCGAGAATATTTTCTATTACCAATCATTTTTTCTGCTTTTTTAGCATCTAGCCAAGGTTTCTCGGTTCTTTTTTCGCTTACTTCAACCGTGTAATCCTCATAATAACTGCAATTATCTTTTAAATAATCAACACTCGTTATATTATCAAAATATTCCGAATTGGGTGAGTTTACATTAGGATATGTGTCTTTTTCTCCGTAGTTAAGTTCAAAGCTTTTACGATATCCTTTTGCAAAATTATATGCTTTTTCAATATCTTCAAAATAAGTTTCTTCCGCTATTAAGACATCATTATAAAAAACAAGATGTTTTTTTACAAATCCCTCCTCATTATCATTGCAATCAAATGTATATGTTATTTGTTCCCCTTCAGCAACTCCCTCAACATCACCAAAATCTATGTTTTTCATAACTATATCTTTACTTTCTCCGAACAGATTATAAAAGCCTATCGTATGTTCTACATCAGTAACCGATTTTGTTTGACGGGCGACTAAAGAAAAAACTATAACGATTGCTATGACAATAGTCAATAATGCTTTTTTCATGTATTCCTCTTCCTTTCATTATTATACATTATTCGGCAAAAGTTCATGTCAAGTCAGGAGAACAGTGAATAATAGGACCTAATAATTGTCCCTTAATTTTTCACTAGATTTTTCTTAAACACTTTTTCTTAGAACCCGCGAGAATACTGGATTTTCTCGCATCCGATAGTATATGTAAATATCAAAATCGGCAAACTATTTTATTGTATTGTGGACTAAGACAGTAGAACCATCCCTTGTCTTCCTTAAAATGGAATATTAACATCAACTGTTTTTATCTCATCTTCATTAGGCTCATGAACACAAAGGTTAAAGCTTTTTGACTCAGAAATATATTTTCCTAATGCTATGCCGTCCTCAATATCATCAGGTAAACACATTCCACATTTTGGTCTGTATGTATCTGCGTGATAGTCGCCACCACAAGTTACTGCTAATTTTTCCTTTACTGCAATGTCAATTAATTCTTTTGAATAAGATTTTTTATAAAGAGGATGGCAATTAATCTCTATACCGTCTAAAAACCTTGTGTCAAGCACCGTTGTACCGTTGCGAAACGGATGTGCTTGTATAAGTATTCCACCGTTTTTCTTTACTGTGTCATAAAGTTCTTTTTGGGTATAATCATAAATCAACGGATATCTTTTTACAAAATCTGTGTCAACGCCGTAAACAAGCATATGAACATTAGGGTATAGCTCCATAGTAATCTCTATACCAAAAAAAACCTTAATGCCAAGCTTGTCACCCAACGCCTTGGTATAATCAAATTCTTTAATATATTTTTCGGCAAAAGTTTTTGCATTATTATCTTCTACATAAGACTTCTGATAATGGTTCGTAAGAATTATTCCATTAAGTTCAATTCTTTTCGCCTCTTCTAATACCAAAGGCGCATCTTTTCTACAGCATTTACTTATCCCCGAAGTATGCGCGTGTAAATCTATTAACATTTTAACCTCACACTCCATTATATTTGCTCTTCATCCGACATTCTGCTTTACAGGCTCGTACCGGATCAAAAAAATCATTCGATATGAATTCCCGTTGCGGTGCTATGCACCGCATCAATGTCCAATCTGCAGCAGTACAAATACAAAATACACGAATGGTGCGATAAATACAACGCTGTCGAACCTGTCAAGCATTCCGCCGTGACCCGGGAAAAGCTTACCAAAGTCCTTAACATCACACTGACGTTTTAGTGCCGATGCCGCCAGATCACCCAGTTCGGAGAGCAGTGCTCCGATTACTGCGGCAACTAAAAACAGAGCCTTAAAATGGATGGTTATATCCATTGTGTTTTTCAAAATAACCATATACACGATTGATGCAACAACAGTCAGGATTACACCGCCGACAGCACCCTCGATAGTCTTTTTCGGGCTCAGCACAGGTGCAAGCTTATGTTTTCCCATAAGGCTTCCTGCAAAATATGCACCGGTATCTGTAATCCACGAGAATATGAATACCAGAATCACTGCATATCTGCCAATCTCACGCAAAAGTATGATAAACATCATAAAGACAGTTATATAAAATGTCATAAATGCCGATGAATAAATCTTTGAAAAATCCACCTTACCAAACTGTGCTACCGAGATTATCATATATAAAAATGCACTAACAATCAACCCAAAAACAACTGCCGAAAGGCGTGGTGACGAAGTAAGATTGATAAATAGTATCTTCTCGGCAAAAAGCATACTGCAAAAAATCCCGACACTCAAAACCACGCTCACAATCAAGGTGGTTTTTCCCGGATTTATAGCCTTTACTGCCTCATATACCATAATTGCACCAACTGCAACAACTGCAAGCGAGAAAATTATCTCATTTGCAAAAAATACCGCAAAAAACGCTACAAGAGCAATCGCCGCCGTCAATATACGGGTAAGCATATCAAACACCTCCGAATCTTCTTCCTCTGTTCTGGAAATCACATATTGCCTCGTCGAGGTCTTTTACCGTAAAATCGGGCCAGAGCTTATCGGTAAACCAGAGCTCTGAATATGCAAGCTGCCACAAAAGGAAGTTGCTGATTCTCTCCTCACCGCTTGTTCTGATAATCAAATCAGGGTCGGGCTGGTCTTTTGTGTAGAGGTTATCCGAAATCATACGAGGAGTGATGTCCTCTGTTGAAATTCTACCCGATACCGCATCACTGCAGATAGATTTTACCGCTGTTGTAATCTCTTCTCTTGAGCCGTAGTTTACTGCGATATTCATAATTATACCTGTATTATCCTTGGTGAAGTTCTCGGTTTTTATAATCTGCTCCTGAATCTCTTCCGAGAGTTCTGCTCTTGAGCCGATGGCACGGATTACTACATTTTCGCCCGCTAACGTCTTCTCCGCATCACGGAGATAATTAAGAAGCAGGTTCATAAGATAGTCAACCTCTTCTTTCGGGCGTTTCCAGTTCTCGGTCGAGAAGGCATAAACGGTTATGTACTTTATCCCGATTTTGTTAGCGTGGGTTACAATTTTTTTCAAGCTTTCCGCACCCGCAGAATGTCCTGCACTCCTTGGAAGACCACGTTTTTTTGCCCATCTGCCGTTTCCGTCCATTATTATTCCTATGTGTTTTGGAAGATTATTATAATCTATTTCCCTGTTTGCTTTCTTTTTCTTGAAAAACATCACAATTACTCCCTGTTCCTAAAAAAAGCAGACGGAAAAATCCCCGTCCGCTTTAGTTATTAAACTCATACCTCGAGAATTTCTTTTTCCTTTGCCGCTGTAATGTCATCAATTTCCTTGATGAACTTATCGGTAAGTGTCTGAATATCCTTTTCAGCATTCTTTAAATCATCCTCTGTGATTTCAGAGTTCTTCTTCATCTTCTTGAAATCTTCCAAAGCATCACGGCGAACATTTCTCACCTGTACCTTTGCTTCTTCAGAATACTTCTTTACAGTCTTTACGAGTTCCTTTCTTCTCTCCTCGGTCAAAGGCGGGAAGTTCAAACGGATAACCTTGCCGTCGTTCTGAGGTGTGATACCAACTTCTGATTGCAAAATTGCCTTTTCAATTTCCTTCAAAACTGACATATCCCAAGGCTGGATAACGAGCATTCTCGGTTCAGGTGACGAGATAGAACCCACCTGTGCAATCGGGGTCATTGTTCCGTAGTAGTCTATTGCAACCTTATCAAGTACAGACGCATTTGCTCTGCCTGCACGTACTGTTTTCAATTCGTTATGAAAAGCCTCAACTCTTCTGTTCATTCTTTCTTCGATTTCAGGATACTTTGACATATCTTTTTCCTCCTTATATTTAAAAATTCAAATTAGTCACGTGTTACGAGTGTACCGATTTTTTCGCCCGAAACAGCCTTTACGATATTTTCCGGATCATCAAGACCGAACACGAGAATCGGCATATTATTATCACGGCACATTGAGGCTGCAGTTGAGTCCATAACCCCAAGCTCCTTGCCCAGAATATCGTTAAATGAAAGCTTGTCGTATTTCTTTGCATTCGGGTTAAGGTTCGGGTCAGAATCATATACCGCATCAACCTTTTTAGCCAAAAGTATGATTTCAGCTTCCATTTCGACTGCACGGAGTGCTGCGGTTGTATCGGTAGACATAAACGGGTTACCTGTTCCGCAACCGAATATTACAACTCTTCCCTTTTCAAGATGTCTTACCGCCTTACCTCTGATATATGGTTCTGCGATTGATCTCATCTCGATAGCGGTCTGAACTCTTGTTTCAACTCCGCAGTTTTCGAGTGCTGAGCAAAGTGCCAAAGCATTGATTGTTGTTGCAAGCATTCCCATATGGTCTGCACGGGTACGGTCCATATTCTGACCGCTTCTGCCACGCCAGAAGTTTCCGCCGCCAACAACGATTGAAACTTGAATGCCCATTTCAACTACCTTTTTAATGCTTTTTGAAATATTCTCAAGTGTTGCCTCGTCGAGTCCGAAATGCTTTTCACCCGCCAAAGCCTCACCGCTGACCTTCAAAAGTATCTTTTTATATTTTAATCCCATTTTTATCCCTCCGAATCAATCAGATTTCTTCTTTTGTATCATATCTATGCTACCATATTTTTGGATTTCTGTCAATATTTATTCCGCTTTTTTTTGGAATATAAACACCCTATATTCTGCTTTTATATTTATTTTATTTTTTTTCATTTTACTATGGAAATCTTTAAGTTTTTATGTTATAATTAGAGTAAGTGTCTAAAAAGCTACATATTTATATAAAAGAAAAAGAGGTAATTTCTAAATGGCTAACAAAAAGAAACCGCAAAAAAAGAACTATACCGTAAAAAATACCAAAGGCAAAAAATACACGAAAAAGACAGAGCAGAACTCTGACCGCACCTTTGCAGTTGCGCTCTTGATGTCGCTTCTTACGGTACTTTTTGCAATATTCTGTTATCTTCCGACCTATGCAACAGGAAGACTCGGCGAGATTTTGCACGACTATGTATTTTTAGGGCTCTTCTCGTCTGCTATGTATTTTATCCCGGCAATCTCGCTCGGACTTACAATCTACATATTCAAGAAAAAAGATTTAAGACGATTTATGATAAAGCTATCAATGTGTGTCGGTGTTCTGGTTTTAGCAGGCGCACTTTCACACCTTTTCTCGGATAGCGACCTTATGTTCTCCGAGCTTTATGCAAACGGAGTCGAGGGCAGAGCCGGAGGGCTTTTGGGCGGAAGTATCGGAATGCTTTTTGAGCTCCTGATCGGAAGAGTTGCATCAATTGTGGTTGTTATCTTCCTGATTGTACTTCTCCTCTGCCTGATATTCAAGATTTCGATTATAAGCCTTGTTGCATCACTGTTTGAAGGTATCAAGAATGAAATCGACGATATTGAAGATGTTGACATCTCGGAACAGGTTGGCAAAAAGGTTAAAAAGATTAAAGAGAAAAAAGCAAAGAAACGCACAGATGATGAGGACGAAGGCGGACTTGCCGTAATCGACAAGCCACACAGTGCATCCGACCTCGATTTTGATATAGAAGAAACCAAAAAGCCCGCAAAGGAGCCGGTCGTATCGGAAGAAGAACTCAAAAAGAGAATTGAGAGTCTGATTTATGAAAACACCGATACACCAAAGGAAATAGTTGACACACCGGCAGAAGATACCAAAAAGCCTGCCAATGTTCAGGAAACCTTTGAGGATGCCGAGGCTCCGAAAAAGGAACAGCCCGAAAAGGTCGACCCTGTATCTGAAGAAGAAAAGGCAAAGATAAACAAGGAAATCGACACAGCAATCGAGACTGTGGTTCGTGAATACACCTTCCCACCGATGAATCTTTTGAAAAGGGCAAAGGCAACATCTGCCGACAAGCGCAGAGAAATGTCCGAAACCGCAAAAAAACTGATGGACATCCTTAGAAACTTCGGTGTTGAGGCAGAGCTCAAACAGGTAACACAGGGCCCGACTGTAACTCGATATGAAATTCAGCCGAGCACAGGCGTTAAGCTCTCAAAAATACAGGGGCTTGCCGAGGATATCGCACTAAACCTTGCCGTTCCGACAGTTTTAGTTGCACCCGTTCCGGGAAAGCCTGCAGTCGGTATTGAAGTTCCGAACACAAGTGTAAACACAGTTTCTGTTCGTGAACTTATCGAGAGCGAGGAATACAAAAACAGCAAATCAAAGCTCACCGCAGCATTCGGTAAAGACATCGGCGGTAATGTTGTTGTAGGCGATATTGCCAAGATGCCGCACGTGCTTATCGCAGGCTCTACCGGCTCGGGTAAGAGTGTTTGTATAAACACAATTATCGTTTCGCTTTTATACAAGGCAAAGCCTGATGAAGTCAAGCTTATTATGATTGACCCGAAGGTTGTTGAGCTCAGTGTCTATAACGGCATCCCACATCTTCTGATTCCGGTTGTTACCGACCCGAAGCGTGCAGCAGGAGCTCTCAACTGGGCAGTCGGTGAAATGATGCGCCGTTATTCCCTCTTTGCACAGACTGCAACAAGAAATCTTGAGGGTTACAATAACCTTATGGAGAAAAACGGTGATGAAAAATTACCGCAGATTGTTATTATTATAGACGAGCTTGCCGACCTCATGATGGTTGCTGCAAAGGAAGTCGAAGAATACATCTGCCGTCTTGCACAGCTTGCAAGAGCAGCAGGCATTCACCTCATAATCGCAACACAGCGTCCGTCGGTTGATGTTATCACAGGTCTTATCAAGGCTAACATCCCGAGCCGAATTGCTTTTGCGGTATCGAGCCAGGTGGATAGCCGTACAATCCTTGACAAGGGCGGTGCAGAAAAGCTCCTCGGTAAGGGCGATATGCTCTATCACCCGGCAGGGCTCAGCAATGCAAAGCGTGTTCAGGGTGCGTTTGTCTCGGATGACGAAATAACAGACATTACCGACTATGTCAAGTCGAACAACGAAGAAACACATTATTCTGAAGATTTGGCAGAACATATAGATAATTGTGAGCACGGCGACTATGGCGTTACCGACGATGACGACAAGGACGATGCGGACGAGCTCTTGCCGGAAGCAATCGAGCTTGCACTTGAGCTTGGTCAGATTTCAACCGCTATGATTCAGCGTCGACTAAAGGTAGGCTACGCAAGAGCCGGAAGAATTATCGACCAGATGGAACTTCGTGGACTCATCAGCGGTCCGAACGGCTCAAAGCCACGTGAAGTTTACAAAAACCGAATATTATCTTTGGGTGAATTTGATGCACCCCCACTGGATGAGGAATAAACTTTAATGAAAAACGATTTTTTACCAATATCCCGTCAGGATATGCAGATGCGCGGCTGGCGAGAGCTTGATTTTCTCTACATCGTCGGTGAGGCGTATGTAGACCACCCAAGCTTTGGTCATGCTATCATTTCAAGAGTTTTGGAAAAACATGGCTACAAGGTCGGGATTATTTCACTACCCGACTGGCACGATATAAAAGACTTTACAAAGCTTGGGAAGCCAAGGCTTGCATGCCTTGTTTCTGCCGGGAATATCGACAGTATGGTTAACCACTACACAGCAAGCAAAAAGCGAAGAAGCGACGACGCATATGCACCCGGAAACAAGGCCGGTGCACGTCCTGACCGAGCAACTATCTGCTACTGTAACCGTCTTCGTGAGGCATTCGGCGATGTCCCGATTTTAATCGGCGGCGTTGAGGCAAGCCTCAGGCGCTTTGCACACTATGATTACTGGGACGATAAGATCAGGCGTTCAATACTGTTTGACAGCCGTGCCGATATTCTGATGTACGGTATGGGCGAAAAGCAGATTGTTGCGATTGCCGATGCCCTGAATAGCGGAAAACCGGTTTCGGAAATTACCGATATCCCGGGAACCTGTTATATTGCCAGCTCAAGTGAAATTGAAAATGCAAAGGTTATACCGTCATATGAGAATTGCATTAAATCAAAAAAGGATTATGCAATCTCCTGCCGTGAACAGTATTTCGAACAGAACCCGTACTTAGGTAAAACCCTGGTTCAGCAACACGGCGATAAATTTCTTGTGCAAAACCCACCTATGCCTCCCCTCTCAACCGAGGAGCTCGATGAGGTTTATGCACTTCCCTACATCAAGGACTATCACCCGATATACCACGATGCAGGCGGAATCGAGGCAATAAAAGAGGTGAAATTCTCGCTTATAAGCTCAAGAGGATGCTTCGGAAGCTGCAACTTCTGTGCACTTGCTTTTCATCAGGGAAGAATTGTTACCGCAAGAAGCCGTGAGTCTATAATTGAAGAAGCAAAGGCAATGACAAAGGAAACCGATTTTAAAGGCTATATCCACGATGTCGGCGGCCCGACCGCAAACTTCCGTGGTCCTGCCTGTAAGAATCAGGACAAGGTCGGTGCCTGCAAGAATAAGCAATGTCTCTTCCCAAGACCTTGCAAAAATATGATAATCGACCACTCGGAGTATCTATCACTACTAAAGGCACTTCGTAAAATCGACGGAGTCAAAAAAGTCTTTATCCGTTCAGGCATACGGTTCGATTATCTGATAAACGATAAAAACGACGAGTTTTTCTATGAACTTTGTAAGCACCATGTAAGCGGTCAGCTGAAGGTTGCACCCGAACACGTATCGGACAATGTTCTACGTCAGATGGGCAAGCCCGAAAACAGTGTTTACAACAGATTCTCAGAAAAATTCTACGAGATAAACCGCAGGATAGGCAAAAAGCAATACCTTGTTCCCTATCTGATGTCGAGTCATCCGGGAAGTACCTTAAACGATGCGATTGAGCTTGCACTTTACTTAAAAGAGCAAGGCATCAATCCGCAACAGGTACAGGACTTTTACCCGACACCCGGCACAATCTCGACCTGTATGTTCTATACAGGTCTGAATCCATTCACAATGGAAAAGGTATATGTTCCGAAAACCCCGAAGGAAAAGGCAATGCAAAGAGCCTTGCTCCAGTTCAGGAATCCGGATAATTATAAATTAGTATATGAGGCACTACTCGAGGCAGGCCGTAACGACCTGATCGGTTTTTCCCCAAAATGTCTCATAAAACCAAAAAATTACAGGAGGACAGAAGAAAATGGCACAGATTTTAAGCGGAAAGGTAGTTTCACAAAGAATAAAGGACGAACTCAAAGACGAGGTAAAGGCTCTAAACGATAAAGGAATTTTCCCGGGCCTTGCCGTAATAATAGTAGGCGATGACCCTGCAAGCAGAGTATATGTAAACTCAAAAAAGAAAGCGTGCGAGGAAATCGGTGTTTATTCAAGAGAGTATGCACTCCCTCAGGAGACCACCGAGGCAGAGCTTTTATCACTCATAGATGAACTCAATGTTGACAAGAAGATAAACGGTATTCTCGTTCAGCTTCCACTGCCAAAACACATTAATGAAGAAACAATCATCAACGCAATCTCGCCGAAAAAGGATGTTGATGCGTTCCATCCGGTAAATGTCGGAAAAATAATGATAGGAAACTACGACTTTCTCCCATGCACCCCTGCCGGTGTAATGGAGCTGATTGCAGAGTCAGGAATTGATGTATCGGGCAAGGAATGTGTTGTTGTAGGAAGAAGCAACATCGTAGGAAAGCCTCAGGCGATGCTGTTACTCCATAAAAACGGTACAGTCACAATCTGCCACTCACGAACAAAGGATTTGAAGGCTAAAACAAAAGAAGCAGACATTCTGGTTGCCGCAGTCGGTATTCCGAACTTCATAACAGGCGATATGATAAAAGAAGGCGCAGTTGTAATTGATGTCGGCATCAACAGAATTGCCGAGAAAAAGCTCGTCGGCGATGTTGAATTTGAGTCGGCAGAAAAGGTTGCCTCGGCAATCACACCTGTTCCGGGTGGTGTAGGACCTATGACTATTGCGA
Source organism: Clostridia bacterium (assembly GCA_045544615.1). Taxonomy (GTDB): domain Bacteria; phylum Bacillota; class Clostridia; order UBA1381; family UBA1381; genus CAKSFT01. Next base: position 7,392 of record JAZPZI010000002.1, on the reverse strand, counting down.
TGCTTATGAAAAACACAGTAAAGGCTGCACTGATTCAGGCAGAGTAAGGAGAATAATATGAACACAACAACATTCAGAGAAAAAATAACAAATGGCGAGTATAACGAAAAGGTATGCTACCTTTATTCGTGCGATATCGCCGATGCAAAAAAATATAACGACCGCTTTATAGAGGTTATTGACGGTTTGGAAGAAAACTTCGGCAAAAAGGAAGATGTTCGCATCTTCTCTGCCCCGGGCAGAACAGAAATTGGTGGAAACCATACCGACCATCAGCACGGCTGTGTTCTCGCAGCAAGCCTGAACCTTGATGTTTTGGGTGCTGTGTCATTAAACGGTACAGATACCGTCCGTATCAAATCAAAGGGCTACCCGATGGACGAAATCAACTTAAATGACCTTGAACCAAACCCTGCTGAATACGACAGAGCATCTGCACTGATTCGCGGTGTTTGTGCAAAGTTTGTTGAGATGGGATATAAGCTTCAGGGCTTTGATGCCTATACAATTTCCGATGTCTTGAAGGGCTCGGGTATGAGTTCATCGGCTGCATTTGAGGTATTGGTCGGAACTATCATAAACGGACTTTTCTGCGATAACGAAATTGATGCAGTTGAGATTGCAAAAATCGGACAGTTCGCTGAAAATGTTTACTTCGGAAAACCATGCGGACTTATGGACCAGATGGCATCATCGGTTGGTGCAATCGTTGCAATCGATTTTGAGGACACAAAAAAGCCAAAGGTTGAAAAGGTTGAGTTTGACTTCACCAAGACAGGGCACTCGCTTTGCATAATCGACTCGGGTGCAGACCATGCCGACCTGACAAACGAATATGCCGATATCACAATCGAGATGAGAGAAGTTGCAAATTTCTTCGGCAAAGACTTCCTTCGTGAAGTTTCAAAGGACGATTTTATGAGCAACTTGAAAGCTTTAAGAGAAAAGCTCTCAAATGACCGCGCAATCATCCGTGCACTTCATTACTTCAACGATTCAGACCGTGCCGTTGAAGAGGTCGATGCCCTGAAGAATAACGACTTTGACAAGTTCCTGAAGATTGTTAAAAAGTCGGGCTACTCATCATATATGTATCTGCAGAATGTTTTTGCTGCAAGTATGCCAAAAGCACAGGCTGTTTCGCTCTCGCTTGCACTTTTAGATGAGCTTTTAGGCGAGCGTGGTACTTACCGTGTTCACGGCGGCGGCTTTGCAGGCACTGTTCAGGCATTTGTACCTAACGATATGTTAACAGAGGTTAAGACAAAGATTGATGCCGTACTCGGTGACGGAATGTGCCATATACTCTCGATACGACCTGTCGGCGGAACAGAGATATAACACAAAAAAGGCTGAACTAAAATGTTCAGCCTTTTAATTTTACAGTCCATAAAATTCTGCAAAATTATTGTATAATATTTTCTCCAACACCTTATCCGGGATATTGTGTGCAAGCACTCTGTCGAGTTCTTCCTTGTGATCCCACATCGGGAAATCGGTCGCAAAGAATATTTTGTCCTCGCCAAATGCCTTGATTGCAGGGTTTAAGACATCCTCATCTGCAAATCCGATCGAGCTTGACGAATCCACCCACACATTCGGTAGCACAAGAAGCTCTCTTGCTTCCTTCCATTGGCTCCAGCCGCCGCAGTGCGCTGCTATAATCTTTAGCTTTTTGAATTTTTCCGCAACATTTCTAACACGCTCAGGATGCGAGTAGCCGTAGCGGTAGTCACCGCTATGGGTTATAACAAACATATCCTTTTTTTCAAGAATTTCATAAATCGGGAGCATCTTCTCGTCATCGAAATTGAATTTTTGAAAATCGGGATGAAGCTTAATTCCCTTCATTCCGAGACCGGAAATTCTCTCAATCTCCTCCTCGAAATCCACAAAGTCGATATGCATTGTGCCGACCGGCAAAAATTCCGGATGTGCCTCTGCTTCGGCTAGTATAAAGTCGTTAATGCTCCTTACCTGTTTTTCGACCGTTGCCGTTGAAAACACAAGGTATTTCTCTACCCCTATCTTCGAGCCCGATTCAAGCAAAGCCTTTGAGCTTGCGACATTTGCCATCTTTCGGTCAAAATAGAATGCCGAAATTGATTCAGTCGCTTTCTCAACTATCTTTTCGGGGAAAATATGAGCGTGTGCATCTATTATTCTCATTTGAATTTTTCCTCTTATTTATTGTCGTTTTCTCTGATCTCTACTCGTCTGATCTTGCCGCTGATTGTCTTTGGAAGTTCATCAACAAATTCAACGATTCTTGGATACTTATACGGAGCTGTGTTAGTCTTTACATAGTTCTGGATTTCCTTTTTGAGCTCATCGTTCTTCTCTGTACCCTTTACAAGCACGATTGTAGCCTTAACAACCTGACCTCTTACAGGGTCCGGAACCGGTGTTACCGCACATTCCAAAACATACGGTAGCTCCATGATTACGCTCTCGATTTCGAAAGGCCCGATTCTGTAGCCCGATGACTTGATAACATCGTCGATTCTGCCAACATACCAGAAATATCCGTCCTCGTCACGCCAAGCGGTATCGCCTGTGTGATAGATTCCGTCATACCATGCTTCCTTTGTCTTTTCCTCGTCCTGATAATAGCCGAGGAACAATCCGCATGGAACCTTCTTGTCTGTTCTGATTACGATTTCGCCTGTCTCACCGTCGGCAACGCTCTTGCCCTCGCCGTCTACGATATCAACATCAAAGAGTGGGCTTGGCTTACCCATTGAACCCGGCTTTGGTGTTGCACCACGAAGGTTTGCAATCGCAAGAGTTGTTTCGGTCTGACCGAAGCCTTCCATAAGCTTTAAACCGGTTGCCTTCTTCCACTGCTCATAAACCTCAGGATTTAGTGCCTCACCTGCAACTGTGCAGTATTCAAGGCTCGACAAATCATACTTTGACAAATCCTCTTTGATGAAGAATCTGTACATTGTAGGCGGTGCACAGAAGGTTGTGATTTTGTATTTTGCAAACATCGGCAGGATGTCGTCGGCGTTGAAGCGGTCAAAGTCATATACAAACACTGCCGCCTCACAGAGCCATTGTCCGTAGAGCTTACCCCAAAGTGCCTTACCCCAGCCGGTATCCGAGATTGTGAAGTGGATGCCGTCAGGATTTACATTGTGCCAGTATTTTGCTGTGATGAAATGTCCGAGCGGATACTTATGACTGTGTGTTGCAATCTTCGGATAACCTGTTGTACCTGATGTGAAGAACATAAGCATACTATCATCACCCGATGCACTGTCCTCTGTTCTTTTAAAGGTTTCGCTGTATTTTTCAAGGTCAGTATTGAAATCATGCCAGCCGTCCTTCGCCTCACCGACAATTACCTTTGTAAGGTCAAGTCCGGTTTTTTCCATTGCAAGCTCAACCTGGTTCGAAACATCACCGTCAGATGTACAAACTATCGCACTCACACCTGCTGCCTTAAATCTGTAGCTTAAATCGTGTTCAACAAGCTGGTTTGTTGCAGGGATTACGATTGCGCCCAATTTATGCAGTGCCAGGATTGAGAACCAGAACTGATAGTGACGCTTCAGGATAAGCATTACCCTGTCACCCTTTTTGATGCCGAGTGATGCAAAATAGTTTGCAGTCATGCTCGAATATCTCGACATCTCACCAAAAGTAAAAGTTCTTTCCTTCTTGTCGTTAGAAACATATACCATAGCGGTCTTGTTCGGGCATTTCTCTGCAAGAGCATCGACAACATCGAATGCAAAATTGAACTTATCTTCATTTACAAACGAGATTTCCTTCAGGGCTCTGTTTTCGTCCTTTACAGTCTTTATGAATCTTTTATAAACCGCTGTCTGTGGCTGGTCCTCTCTGATTGATGAGTGGTCATGGTACGGAACAACCTTACCCTCATAGCCCGCATCGTCATCATCGTTCATTACGATAGCGTAGATTTCAACATCCTCGCCGCCGATTGCGAGAAGTCCATGCTCCATTGTACTGTTATAGTAGATTGTGTCTCCGGCTGTTAGGATTTCCTCGTTACCGCCGACAACAACCTTCAAAGTTCCCTTTATAACTATATCAAATTCCTGTCCCTTGTGCTTTGACATCACAATAGGCTTATTCTGTTCTTCTTCAGAATACGGAATCTTTACCCAATATGGCTCTGCCGATTTATTCTTAAAGAGTGATGCGAGGTTTTTGTAAGTTAAGCCTTCGCCTCTTGTGATAGGAAGACCTCCACCACTTCTTGTCACCTCATAGCTTGTAAGTCTTGGACTTGTTCCCTGTAAAAGGTCTGTCGGGTCAACATTAAAGCATTTTGCACACTTATAAATGAAGGTGAAACTAAAATCCTTTGTTCCGCTTTCGTATTCCTTGTAGTCAGCAACCGATACTTCAACATTGTTTGCCATAGTCTCGAGTGAAATGCCCATTATTTCCCTCAAGTTACGGATTCTTGCCGCTACCTCTTTTAGTTGTTCCTGCATTTTTTCTTGCATTTTCAATGCGCCTCCTTATTAAAATTTTTATCAGGGACGAAATTAAAAAAACTCATCCCAAAGAAAAACTTTGAGACGAGTTTTGTATAAACCCGCGGTACCACTCAAATTGTGTATTACGATACACCACTCTGTAGGCTCTAACAAGCCCTTTGCCTTAACGCAGCAACTCGCGTGGGTGCCTACTTGCAAAAAAGCTTTCGGGCCCCGGCTCGGAAGTGATAAGTCATTGGATGATCCGTTATTGGCTTGCAGCAACCGCCAACTCTCTAAAAACGCAATACACCCGACCGTCTTCGTCGCAGCCTTTAATATTTAATTGAGGCTATTTTAGCACACATTTTTTTAGTTGTCAATACTTTTTTCGGATTTTTTTGATTTTTTTTCGAAAAAGTTTCGTGGGAAAGGCTATTGACTTTGATGCATCACACTGTATATAATAATAAAATAGAAAGGACTGAAACATTATGTCAAAAATAACCGTTAATTTCGATGAAATTGTAGGAAAAATCAAGCCTATGCACGCTGTCGGCCAACCGCCATTTACCGGAGGCTTTAATAAGCTTGACTTTTCACCCGTTCAAATATTAAAGGATGCAAATATCCCCTATTCCCGACTTCACGATGTCGGCGGCGCATTTGGCGGCAACAGATATGTCGATATACCAAACCTTTTCCGTGATTTTGATGCGGACGAAAATGATCCTGCATCATACGATTTTGCTTTTACCGACGAACTCATCAAGGGTCTTATGGAATACGGTGTTGAGCCATATTTCAGACTTGGTGTTACAATAGAAAATCAATGTAACATCAAAGCTTATCGCATCCACCCACCAAAGGATTATGCAAAATGGGCAAGGATTTGCGAACACGTTATCCGTCATTACAACGAGGGCTGGGCAGATGGGTTTGAGTTTAATATAAAATACTGGGAAATCTGGAACGAGCCTGAAAACCGTGATATACCGAATCTGAATCAAATGTGGACAGGAACAGCAGAGCAGTATTACGAGCTATATGATGTAACATCAAAGCATTTAAAAGAATGTTTCGGCGACAAAATAAAAGTCGGCGGATATGCTGCATGCGGTTTTTATGGTATATTCGGAAATCCCTCAAAATACGGATTGGATATCAAACGGTTTGAAGGCGAGCGATATAACAATTCCAAACAAGAATATCGCATGAACTTCTTATACGGATTTTTTGATTATATAAAGAAGCATAACTCGCCGATAGATTTCTTTTCATGGCATACATATGGTACAACTGATATGGATGCATTTGAGATGATCACATTAGAGGCAGATTTTCTTGACAAGGTATTGAACGAATACGGTTACAGCAATATCGAAACTCATCTTAACGAATGGAACTTATCGCACGACAGAAACAAAAACAAATCAAGCTCTTATGCATCAGCACAAGTTACTGCAATGATGTGCCAAATGCAGCACAAGAAAACTACAATGCTTATGTATTATGATGCAAGATACGCTTCCCCTTGTGCCTATGCTGGATTTTATAACCTTGATTATAGCCTCTCTTGTGTTTATTACGCCTTCAAGGCATTCGGTGAGCTCTATTCTCTCGGGAATGAAGCCAAGTGTGATTTTTCAAATGAAAATATACACGCATTAGCCGCTGTAGACGGTGATAACAAAGCCGTGCTTATAACAAATACAGGCGAGGATGAAAAGATAGAAATAAATCTCGAATCCGATTATACAGTCTACCTGATCGACGAAAATAACCTTATGACCGAGACAGACAAAAACCCCGTTAGATTTATGCTCGGCAAAGATCAGACTGTTTTAATAAAGAGATAATTCAAAAAAGCAAGCCAATGGCTTGCTTTTTTTCATTAATTATCAGGATAAAATCTCGATAACCTTTTTCAGAGTTTCCCCGTCGCCGATATGTATGGTCGAATTTTCCGCAACAACATCGTGTCCGAAATTGAACTTGTCGTATATACCCACAGTCGGCATTCCGATTGACCTTGCGGTACAAAGTGCAACAGCAGAATCCTCAAATACCCATGTTTTGTCAATGTCAGTTCCGAGATATTCGTGTGCTATTTTATAGACATCAGGATGTTCCTTACCCTTGCCGATGTCGGCACAGGAAAAGAGTTTTGATATATATTTCCCAATCCCGGTGTGAGATACTGCAATCTCGACAAGCTTTTTATCGGTAGCGGAGGCAATACACATCTTGATTCCGCATTTGTCTGCCCAATCAAGAAATTCCTTCACACCGTTTTTCAACTCCACAGTATTGGAATAAAAGTCAATCATGATTTCATTTGCAGCATCGAGCAATTCTTCCCCGTTTTTGCCGATTTTCTCAACCTCGTTGACATGGCACATCGCATCTTTTAAGGTCAGCGTTCTTACCGCCTTGTCAACTTCCGGTCTTGGTCGGAATCCTGCATCACCCAGGAATCTCTCGCCGAATTTACTCCACAGAACATCCCATATCATCAGGGAATCAACCAATGTTCCGTCCATATCAAAAATAATGCTTTCTATCTTCATAATCCGTCCTCTTTTGCTTTACCCGATATCCTTTTACGATACTTTGTACCAAAACTACCTTTCAGTTTCTTTCACAAATTCACAAACAATTTTTGCAAACTCTACTGTCTTTGAGTAATGACAATGTGTACCGTGCATCAACTGATAATATATTTTGCTCTGGTCATATTCGAAATGCTTTAACGTAGAAAGGGCAAGTTGTGTTTGTTCATAGCGATTTTTCATATCGTCATCCGAAACAATAAACTTCATAGGTGGATAGCTTACAGCATTTCCCATATGAAATATTGGTGCTGCCTCGTCAATTATCACTCTCCTCGTATCAATTCCACGTTCCCTCAACACATTATAGTGTGTTGTTGGCT
>JAZPZI010000001.1:0-3010 GCA_045544615.1 Clostridia bacterium | reverse complement strand
AGCCCGCAACACCTGCGTTACCCGCAACACTTTTATCTTGAATAAATCTTGAATTACGACGAAACACTGTATACCAACTGTCACATAATGTATTTTTATTCGTGATTTTGGTGCTATTTAGTCTACTTTATCCATATGTATTCATTTTGTCCACCTCCTGAGGCCATGGCATTCAAGAGGTCAGCGGTTCGATCCCGCTTATCTCCACCGCCGTTTTTACCAGCCCAAATGTAAACATGGACGATTGAATCAATATCACATCCCTTATCGAAATCTACAATGTAGACAAACACACTAAACAGCAAGTTAGCCGAAAGGACATATCAGAAGTCCGCGATTTACTGCGTGAATTTAATGCAAATTGTTATGGACTTTTCTATAGTGGATTTTTCACCCCAGCTACACTCGACAGAATAAAGCAGATCTCTGAAACTGATCACATCATTATTAAAGGCTGGGATCATAACGATTTAGAGCTTGAACTTGCAAAATATCCTTCACTGTCAGCTAAGTATTTTGGCATTTAGTAAAACTTTTTGTTGACAGCTAGAATTAGCCATCACTGAAGATAGAGGTGTTGCTTACGACAAAATATAACTTCAAAAAAAAGGTGACGATAAAAATCGGTGATAACTGTTAGAGTAGAAAAAGCGACCGCTATCCCTAAGTAATTATCTTTCCATACGGCAAGCGCATATTTAGCACTCTCGTTGTCAGAGTGCTAAAATTTACAGTTTCGTCACACATTTGGGTCTCCGAGGGCTTATAATACAGACAGTAAGCAAGAATAAGCTGATCAGCAAAAACGCGTACAAGGGAAGCTCTGATGAAATCGACGAGAGCAGATGGCGAGAGATTTTTCTTCAGATTTTGTGTTCAAAACCGCAGGAATACTGGATGTATTTCAAGGTTTTGATAAGCAAAAGCTGGAGTAAAAGATTCGCCAGATGCCGATGGCGATTTATTCAAAGATTCCCGGGGCTCGGCAAGTGCCGACCTTGCCGTATGACCTACACAAGTCGGCATATAATATCATTGTAACAATGGAGGTATTACTATGTTTGGACTTACAAGACGAAATCAGGATATAAGCTCTTACAGCCCCTGGCGAGAGATGGAGGAATTCGAAAAAGCCTTTTTCGGAAGACCTTTCGGCAGCTTCTTTGACACGCCTGCCTTTGCTCAGTTCCGCACTGATGTGACGGACGAGGGCGACCACTACCTGCTGGAGACTGACCTGCCCGGCTTTGAGAAGAAGGATATCACTCTGGACATCCAGAATGACACTCTGATCGTCCGCGCCGAGCGCAAATCCAAGGTCGAGGAAAAGGACAAGAAGGATAAAGTGATCCGCATGGAGCGTTCCTACGGCTCTTACACCAGAAGCTTTGACATCTCCGGCGTGGATGCCGACAAGATCAAGGCTAAGTATGTGGATGGCGTTCTGCGCCTGACCCTGCCCAAGCTGGAACAGCGCCTGCCTGAAGGCAGACGCCTGGAAATTGAATAAGTCACTTAACCGAGACACCTCCCGGGAGCAAACCCGGGAGGTGTATTTTTTATGCTGACAAAAGAGGAGAATGACTGTCGCCCGTCATTCTCCTTAGTTATTTCATCCGCGAGGCAATGGCAGTTTTACTTTCCGTTTGCCTCCTTTTTTAAGTTCTTAGAAAGATTCGGAAACACGTAATTATACTCGGTATATTCATAATACGGCTGTTTCTCTACTTTTTCTCCTGCATCGGTATTGATAAGCACAAGTTCGTTTACAAACATGGAGTTATTTGCTTGCGCGTAGGGATAATTAACCGGTTCAAAATTATCACCGTACATTTTCGACTTATCCCCAAAGCAAACAACACGGTAGTATATGTCGAAGCCGTTTATGTACTTGCATTCCAAAAAATACGAAGACAAGTAGGTGTTCAGCAGTACGCATTTATCCAGTAATTCAGCTATATTTTCCTTTTGCGGCATATTATTATCGCTAATTTTTACCTGAATATTTTGTCCTCGAACACTGCTGCCCATGGTGTAAAAAGAAGTATAATTCGTCTTTGCACCGAAGGATATGTTTTCGTCACCAAACAATTCCTCAATAAAATCCACAACCGCAGTATTTGTAACACCATTAAGTATTACATAAACAAAACCAACAAAGCGTTTTTGGTTCTGAACCCCTTTTAGCTTTTTGAAAAATCTGATACCTGCTGCTGAGTCATAAAAATCTACAGTTTCCGGTGCGTCCTTTTGCCATTTCGGCTCATTGGATTTCTGGCGTATTTCATAGTGGTTTTGAACCTTGATAATCTCAAAGGATACGCCATTTGCGTTAAAGCACGGAAACTTATCCGCTTTCTCATCATTCGTGAGAATGTGACAGCAGACAAGATTGTGGTCGGCGGTAGCGCCACCTCTGCTCTGCGGTAGAATATGATCCACATTCCAGCCGCAATCGCTGTTGCGATCATTGTATGCCCCTTTGGCTATTATTCTGCCGGCAAAGTCTTTTACTTTTGTTTCTTTGCCGAAAGACTTATTCCAAAGACGCATTGCTGTTTCTCTGTTCAAGTCCATAAATTTTTGTTTGCTTATTCCCATAGTATTTTGGAAAGAAGCCGATTGCCTCCTCGATGAAGTCAATCCAACAAAAGCATGTAACCGACCATAGGGCGACCTATCGCTATAAACCTCAAAGGGCAATCCTCATAATAGCATTCCAGAAGATTAGCCGGTTAGTTTTCAGAACATCTGAAAAGGTTCAGTTTCATTGAATTGCACAATTACTATAGCACAGAAAAGTTAATATTTCAATCCCCGTTGATAGGAATATAGAAATCACCGCTGAGGAATTTCGGTTCCTCAGCGTCACATTTTATCGTTTTTTATAGATTACAAGCTCGGGGTTTGCACCGTCCTGTTCGTAGGTGCAGATGAGGATAAAGTCCGCGTTTGCGGCAATGCCGAAGCATCGGTCACCGGTTTCGGATTCCAGTTGATTTCCCAGATA